>CAZBVU010000007.1:0-70848 GCA_964495355.1 uncultured Oscillospiraceae bacterium | reverse complement strand
AACTCCCTCTGGGAAACGCTGAAAATAAGCTGAAAAGAATATGTTATATTAAAAGGTGCTGTAGCGAAAAGAAAATTCGCTACAGCACATTTTCTTGCCTCCCTCTAATGAGAGAGGTGGCAAAATCTTTGATTTTGCCAGGGGGAGAGAAGATTATAAATACGGCAAAATGCATTTTTGCGGTCAAGGGGAGGAAGCCCGCAAAGCGGGCAGGAGAGGATGTGGAGTTTGTATTCCCCATACCCAACGGCACACTTCCCATCACTAATGCTAAGCAGCACACGCCCATACACAAAACACCCAATGCCTGTGCATTGGGTGTTTTGTGTATGAAAAGGAAACGAGACGAATGAGTAAAATAAAACAATATCTAATAGTAAGATTATAATCTTATGCAACTGTACGATCAAACAGCTTGGTCAGCTTGCCAAAGTGGAAACCGTGGTGGGTATAGTTTGCGGGGGTTGCTTTCACGGGAACAGGACGACCCTCAACATAGCCGCAATCATAGCACATAAACTTATCGATCTTGGTGTGGGCGTCCATAACCATTTCACTACCGCAGCAAGGGCACTTCATAACTGTATCCTCCTATAAATATAAATCATTGTACGTTTAGCACTTGTTTGTTTTTTATTTAACTTACGAGCATAGTATAGCTCTTTGTTTGTGATTTGTCAAGCAGAATTTGAGATTTTTTTGTCAAACACATTAAGTTTATTTATTTTGCCGAAAATACCGTCAAAAAAACCTGTAATGGGCTGGACATTCGCGCCGCAATGAGTTAAAATAAACAAAATTTTTTGTTCAGGAGAGTAATATGCGATATATAGAAGTCAGTATTGACACACCGGCAGAACAGATTGATGCTCGCTGTGAGCAGCTTTGCGCACTTGGTGCGGAGGGCTTTGTGATTGAGAATGAGGCGGATTTCCAAGACTTCCTCGAAAATAATCAGCAGTATTGGGACTATGTGGACGAGGGACTGGCGCAGGCTTATTCAGGCGTCAGCCGGATAAAGCTCTATCTCATGGACGATGCACAGGGCGAGGAGATACTCGCGCGTATAAAGGATGCGTTCCCTGATGCAGTTTCCGGCTACACGGCGGATCAGGACTGGGAGAACAGCTGGCGTGACTGCTATGAGCCGATAAATGTCGGCAAGCGGCTGGTCGTTGTGCCGGAGTGGATGGACGTACCCGACAATGGCCGCGTGCCGCTCCGCCTTGACCCCGGTATCGCCTTCGGTACGGGCAGTCACCCCACAACAAAGCTTTGTCTTGCCGCGCTGGAGGATTACGTCACGCCCGATACGCGCGTGCTTGACCTTGGCTGCGGCAGCGGTATCCTCGGTATAGGCGCACTGCTTCTCGGTGCACAGTCGAACACCGGATGTGATGTTGACCCAAAGTCACCCGAGGCGGCTATGATGAATGCCGCGCTGAACAATATCGGTGCAGACAGGATGAGCGTGTGCGCAGGTGATATTATCAAGGATGCATCCCTGCGGCGCAGACTTGGCGGCGGGTATCAGCTCGTGCTGGCCAACATCGTGGCGGACGTTATAATCTCGCTTTCCACGCACGCGCGTCAGTTTATGAGCGATGACGCGGTGTTCATCTGCTCCGGCATAATTGATGAGCGCGTGGACGAGGTTCGCGCGGCGCTTATCCGTGCGGGGTTTGACATTGTCAGCCACAGCGCGGAGGAGGAATGGCACTGCTTTGTGTGCAGATAAACAGCCCCGAGACAGCGCGAATTATGGTGACAGCCTGATAAAAGCGTGCTATAATGTGTGAAATTTCAATTAGAAAAGAGAAACACCTATGAAGCTAAATGACAGACAGCTTGCGCTTGTCGATAATCAGGTCAAGCGTATTCTTCGCTCGGATAATTATTTCGCCTCTATTTATAGAGAGCTGGGCATAACTGGCGTCACCTCGCAGGAGGAGTTTGAGCGCCTGCCCTTTTCGGATAAAAACGCCCTGCGCAACGCTTATCCCCTTGGTATTCAGGCGGTTGATGACAGCGAGGTTGTGCGCATCCATTCATCTTCCGGCACAACGGGCAAGCCGGTTATCATCCCCTATACCGCAAAGGATGTTGAGGATTGGAGCATCATGTTCGCACGCTGCTATGAGATGGCGGGCGTGACCGCGCAGGATCGCGTGCAGATCGCCGTGGCCTACGGACTGTGGACGGCGGGCAGTGGTTTTCAGGCGGGGGCAGAGCGCCTTGGCGCGATGGCCATACCCATGGGACCCGGCAACACTGAAAAGCAGCTTCAGATATTGCAGGATCTGCAATCCACCGTCCTCACGGCAACCTCGTCCTATGCGCTGCTGCTGGCCGAGGAGGTGCGCAAGAGGGGACTGCGCGACAAAATTAACCTGAAAAAGGGCATATTCGGCTCAGAACGCTGGAGCGACCGTATGCGCGAATGTATCCACAACGACCTCGGTATCGAGCTTTACGATATCTACGGCCTTACGGAGATATACGGCCCCGGCATCGGCATTAACTGCCAGCGCGAGCACGGCATACACTATTGGGATGATTACCTTTATATAGAGATAATCGACCCCGTGACAGGTCAGCCTGTGCCGGACGGCGAAAGCGGAGAGATAGTGATAACCACCCTCGTGAAAGAGGGCGCACCGCTGCTCAGATTCAGGACGCGTGACCTTTCCCGCATAATACCGGAAAAATGCTCTTGCGGCAGTGAGTACCCGCGCCTTGATATCATCCAGGGCAGAAGTGACGATATGTTCAAGGTACGCGGCGTGAATATGTTCCCACGTCAGGTGGAGGAGCTTCTCGAATCGATCAACGGCGTTCTCAGCGAGTACAGGATAGAAATTTTCCGCGATGATGTGAAGAACCGCGACAGCATGAAGCTTATTGTTGAAGCGGAGGACGGCGCGAACCGCCCGGCGCTGGCGGCGTATATACGCGAGGTGTTCAAAAGCCGCATAGGTATGACACCGGAGGTGGAGGTCACGCCGCGCAACACCCTCGCCCGCAGTGAGAAGAAAACAAAGCGCGTTATTGACCACCGCTATGACTGATATGAGGAGTGGGGCAAATATGACTGACGTGGCCGCAATAGGTGAGCTTTTGATAGACTTCACCTGCGATTCAACCGACGCTGACGGATACCCGACCATGACCGCTCACCCCGGCGGCGCACCGGCAAACTATCTCGCCGCGCTTGCTAAATTCGGCGTGAAAACGGCGCTTTTAGGCAAGGTCGGCGCTGACGCGTTCGGCAATCTCCTTGTCAACACCATGAATAAAGCGGGGATAAGCACGGACGGGATAATCACCGATGATGACTGCTTTACAACGCTGGCTTTTGTCACGCTGGACAGCAGCGGCGACAGGGAGTTTTCCTTTGCGCGCAAGCCCGGGGCGGACACACGCCTTGATAAAAGCGAGCTGCGCCGCGATATAATTGACTCCGCGCGTGTGCTGCATTTCGGCACGCTGTCACTGACGGATGAACCGGCACGCAGCGCGACCTGTGCGGCGGTGGAGTATGCAAAGGCGGGCGGCAAGCTTATCAGCTTTGACCCTAATCTCCGCAAGCCCCTTTGGAAAAGCCTTGACGCGGCCAAAAGAGAAATGCTGTGGGGACTTGAACACGCCGATGTTGTGAAGATAAGCGATGAAGAGGTTGATTTTCTCTTCGGCCTTTCACCGCGGGAGGGCGCGAGGCATATTGTGCGCACGTTTGGCGCGGCGCTTGTGTTCGTGACCTGCGGGGCAGATGGCTGCTATTATGAATCGGCGACCGCCTCTGGCTTCGTGCCGGCGCTTTCGGGCTTGAATGTGGTTGACACTACCGGCGCGGGTGATATCTTCGGCGGCAGTGCAATGTACGGCATATTGAAAACGCAGAAAGCCCCTGCACAGCTTAATAATGAGGAGCTTTCGGACATTGTCCGCTTTGCGTGCACGGCGGCAGGCCTGTCCACGACGCGGCACGGCGGCATATCAAGCGTACCGGAATACGCAGAGGTCATAGCAAGACTGAAATAGTGAAAAGTGAATAGTAGATAGTAAAAAGCGGCTGGTGAAGCGATTTTCACCAGCCGTTTGTAATTTTTTTGCTCACTCCGTGAAGTGTATGTGGTTATAAATATGCTCCTGACAGAAGCAGTGGTAGCCTGCGCATTTGGAGCAGTAGCGGAACTCCAGGTCGGGGAAGTCTGTATCGGTGCGGCCGCACACGGCGCATTTATGCGTGTAGAGGTTGGCCTGCTGTTCACGCCGGATGCGTGCCGACTCCTTGCGGAAGTTGACAGTGTTGGCGCTTGGACGCTTCGGAATGGCAGACAGCAGATCACCGCCGCAGAAGATGAGGAAGTTGACAACAGCCACGACCGGCAGAAGGTTTATCGGGAAGCGCGTGGCAATCACACTGTATGCGAAAAACGCTGCGTCAATATAGGCGAGGTACTTTATCTTTATCGGGATGATGTAGAACAACAGCACCTGCATATTCGGGAAAAGGGTGGCGTAGGAGAAGAACATTGAGAGGTACACATATTCCGCCGTCAGGTTGAATGTAAGACCGGTGACGAAATAGAGAATGAAGCCGTACAGCACGGTCAGAATGATGCCGGTGAAAAAGTAAATGTTGAACTGCGGCGTGCCCCAGTACTGCTCCAGCGTTGTGCCGATGAGGTAGTAGAAATAAAACGCGATGAACGCAAGCACACCGCTGCTGGGCGGGTAGAGAATAAACGAGACCAGCCGCCATATCTGACCGCGCAGGATAAGCGCAGGGTTAAAGGTGAGGTAGCTCATAAGCGTTGGGTTCACCGCGCCGATAAGCCAGAATACCACATTTGCAATCACAATGTATTTCATCAGATTGGGTATGCCGAAATTCGGGTGCTGATAGCTGAAACGATCTATCCATGTCCTGGGGTTTTTCATCAATAATGATCCTCTCTGCGCAGCAACATGGCGCTGATATTTTTTGCACGGCGTAAAAAACCGTGGATTAAGCTGTATAACCGCTGCTTATATAATACCCTTTACGCCCGATAAAGTCCATTAAATTTTTTTTGAACAATCGCGCAAGAAAAATTTTTGAAAAATAAATGAGAAAAACGAAAAAAAGACTTTCAATTTACATAACGTTGTGTTATTATGTAACCAAACCCTATGGCGTTATGTAACCGAGATTATGTTCGCTATATTATTTTGGAGCTAAAGCATGGAAGACAGAGAGCTGAAGAATGACATTATAGAAGGGCGCAATGCCGTTATAGAGGCGCTTCGGGCAGGCAGAGCCATAGATAAGATATTCATCGCCAAGGGCGACGTGGATAAGACGCTTGGCCATATCGCGTCCAAGGCGCGTGCGGCGGGCATAGTCGTGGTGGAGGCTGACAGGCGCAAGCTTGATTATATGAGCCAGACCCACGCACATCAGGGCGTTGTGGCCTTGGCCGCTGTGAGAGAGTACTGCACGATAGACGATATATTCGCCATTGCCGAACAGCGCGGCGAGAAGCCGTTTATTATAGTATGTGATGAGATAAGCGACCCGCATAATCTGGGCGCTATAATCCGCTCGGCAGAATGTGCGGGGGCGCATGGCGTTATCATCCCCAAGCGCCGCAGTGCCGGCCTGACCGCAATTGTGGACAAGGCATCTGCCGGTGCGGCAGAGCATATGGCGCTTGCGCGTGTGCCGAATCTGCCCGCCGCGATTAAAGAGCTGAAAGAGCGCGGTGTGTGGGTGTACGGCACTGCCGCCACAGGGCAAAGTGACCTGTGGCACACCGACCTCAGCGGTGCGATTGCATTGGTAATCGGCTCTGAGGGGGATGGCATGGGACGCCTCGTGTCGGAGAGCTGTGACTTTGTTATCAGCCTGCCCATGCGCGGGCAGGTAAGCTCGCTGAATGCGTCAACAGCCGCCGCAATAACAATGTATGAGGTTTTGCGGCAGCGCACTATGCAATAATCTGGACTTAATTTTTTTTCGGTATAATTACTTTGTGAGGGTGGTGAGCGATCAGTGGAATATGAATACCTGACGGTTGAGCGGGCACAGCGCGCGCCAATGCGCACCAGACCTATGGTTCGCGCATCACGCCGCCTGCAAAAACCCGTTTACAGGGTTTACGCTGACTGGGACGCGCAATCGCAAGGCTATGAGCGGGATTGGATGGATGAAGATATGAGCCGTAATTACAGCAATACAAATGAATACGGTAACGATCCCTTTGATCTCGACAGCATCTTAACTGAGATTCGCAATGACGAAGCTCTGTTCAGCGCAGAGGATTTCGACTACGGTGAGCCGTCAAGCTATCAGGAGGAAGCACCTGACGAGTATGACCTCGAGGTGCAGCGCCTCTACAGCAACGCCAAGCGCAGAAGAAGTGCGCAGCCGCGTGACCCGCAGTATTATATGGGCGAGGATGATATTCCGCAGGATGAACCTGAGTCTGTGCCGATCAGTCGCAATGACGCGCCGGTAGATGACAATGATGTGGACATTGACGAGCCGCCCAAGAGAAAAAAGGCAAAAACCAAGCCTTTTGGAAAGAAAAAGAGCGAAAAAACCTCTTACAAGCCGCGTTATGAAGAAAAGCGCAAGACGGAAGAGGAGAATGACGATGCACACTTCACCAGGTTCACCGATAAGGATGATAACGGTGGTTGCCTGATAGACATCGTTGACGAGGGTGATTACCCCTCAGATATAGAAGATAAAAACTATGCCCCACCGACGTTCAGGGAATATCTTTCCTCACTTGTTGCCAGCTTCTTTTACCGTATCAAGGGAACGCGCCGCGGCACAACATCCGCAACCATGCAGGATGAGGAAGAGGAACTCGGCCAAGAGGTTGAATACAAGGTCGCATATGCGTATTATAAAGCCTACTGCGCACCTGTTCGCCGCAGATTGAAGATTGCCGGACTTCTCCTTGCACTGATGGTCTATGTGTCACTCGGCTGTCCTGTTCCGGGTATGCTTGCGTATCTGCCTGTGGCTTCTGCCATGTGCATGGCGGTGCAGTTCACAATCATGCTGCTGGCGCTTGATATCGTCACAAACGGCATTTTGAAAATCGCACATCTGCGCATTGGTGCTGACAGTCTGGCCGTGATTGCCTGCCTTATAACGTCGGTTGACGCGGCAATGGTCGCCCTCGGCAGCTCTGCCGGTAACCATGTCCCGCTTTGCGCACTGTCCAGCCTGTCGCTTTTCGGTGTGATGCTGTCGTCCTATCTGAGTGCCCGCGCATTGTACCTGTCAGCTCGTGTGCCGCAGATATCTAAAAATCCGAACACCATCATATGCTCCGGCGGTATCAGCGGTGACGGTACTACCATCCTCCGCACAGAGCGCACCGCAACCGGCTTTATCCGCCGCTGTGAAGAAGCAGCACCCGATGAAACGCTGTTCACAAAGCTTTCTCCGTTCCTGCTGCTGGGCGTGTTTGTGCTGACGATTATCGTATCTTTGGTGACAAAGAACGTTTACGATGTGGTTTACATCTTCTCCGCGCTGCTCTCTCCCGCAATCCCTGTTACGGCACTTTTGTGCTTTGCACTGCCGTACTGCTTTGGCGCGGTGAAGCTCTTCAAAAAGGGCAGAGCAATTGCGGGCTGGTCCGGCACATCCGATATCGGCCAGAGCAGCAACCTTATCGTAACTGACCGCGACCTGTTCCCCGAGGGAACTGTGGAGATCGGCGACATCCGCATATTTGAAGGTGCGGATATGGATAAGGTGGTCTCCTATGCGTGCTCAATAATGATGGCCGCAAAAAACTCCATGAGCAGCGCATTTGCACGCAAGCTTGTGCTGAATAATATCCCGACGAGCCATGTTTCCACGCTGAAATATCTCTCCGGCGGCGGCATGGAGGCTATTATTGATGGCCACGTTGTCCTGTGCGGATGCAGTGACCTTATGCGTCTGATGAATGTGCAGATAAGAACCACCAAGATCGACCCGACAACGGTTTTGCTGGCGATTGACGGAAAGCTTTCCGGTGTGTTCCGCATGGAATATAAAACTGACTCCGCAAGGGTGAAGGATGCGCAGAAAGCGCCCGAGACACGCGAGAGCAAGACGCGCAAAGCACTCCGCGAGCTGATGGAATCCAACCGCCACCCGATTTTTGCCGTGCGTGATTTTTGCATCACACCGCAGATGCTGAGCAGAACCTTCAACATCGCAACTGATGGTTACGATTTCCCGCCGTTTGTTGAACGCTACAAAATAACCAATACCAAGCCCGATGAGAACAGCAAGGTATCCGCGGTTATATGCAATGAGGGGCTTGACTCCGTTGCAAGCGTGGCGAACGTCGGCAAGAAGATGTACAACGCAACCACCATTAATATGCTTGTCGCTGTTTTGAGCGCGGTTCTCGGCGTTCTGGTCGTGTTCTTCAAGATGATCACCACCGGCAGCATCGGCCTTGGCTTCATCCTGCTGTATATGCTGCTTACAGCAATACCGGTTTTGGCAGTGTCCTTACCGGTCCGACTTAAATAATTCTCTTTTCGCAAGGGGTCACCGTCTCAGGTGGCCCTTTTTGCTGTTGTGCGGGGATACTTATGCAACACCTCGCTTTCAAAATCGTAAATTTTTTCATTTTTTTTCATTTTTGAAACCGGCTTGCAGTTTACATAATCCACGTTCGTCTTGATTTGCTTTACCAATGTAGAAATTCCGAAAATATATGCTATAATGGTTCAAGTAAGTAAACAAAAGAAGTGGAGAGGTGAATACTTTGCAGGAGATCATTAAACTCGCGGAGGAATTTAGGGCTTGCCGAAAGACGCTCAACGCCATCGGTGATGCCAACCGCCAGCATCTCATATTGGAGATGATACAAATCGGTAATTGCAACGGTGTGCGCGTGGGTGAGATAACGGAGAGAACGCACCTTTCCCGCCCGGCAGTGTCGCATCATCTGCAAATACTGAAAGAGGCGGGGTTAATCAAAATGCGCCGTGAGGGGACGCGGAATTATTACTATTTCGCAGAGGATACCGATGCAATGGAAAGCCTGCTTCAAATGCTTACTCACGCCAACAATATCATAAAAAGCCTTCCTGACAGGGGCGGCGAATAAATAAGTAATGGAGGATAATAAATCTATGGATCTTATGCAGGCGATGGAGCTTAGACACAGTGTGCGCACATTCACGGATAAGCCGATAGATGCGGACGTGATAAAAACACTGAAAGAGGAGATTGCACTCTGCAATGAAGAGGGTGGTCTGCACATCCAGCTTGTGCAGGACGAGCCCAAGGCGTTCGACAGCTTTATGGCGCACTACGGCAAGTTCAGCGGTGTGAAGAATTATATCGCGCTTGTCGGCAAGAAGGATGCCCAGCTTGATGAAAAATGCGGCTATTACGGTGAGCGTATCGCACTCAAGGCGCAGAGCCTCGGCCTGAACTTCTGCTGGGTCGCGCTTACGTATAAGAAGATACCCGGTGCATTTGTCGTCAACAGCGGCGAGAAGCTGACTGTCGTTATCGCCATCGGTTACGGTGGTACGCAGGGTGTTGAGCATAAGTCCAAGTCCCCCTATGATGTCAGCAACATGTCTGACACAACGCCTGACTGGTTTGCCGCCGGTGTGCGCGCTGCGCTGCTTGCGCCCACTGCCATGAACCAGCAGAAGTTCTATTTTGAATATAAGGACGATAAGGTGATTGCAAAGCCCGGCTCCGGCTTCTACACGAAGGTCGACCTTGGCATTGTCAAGTATCACTTTGAGTTGGGCGCGGGTAAGAAGCTGTTCTGATTTCGCATCTAGCGGAATAAATACGCCGAGGGTACGGGGATGATGACCCCGCCCCTCGGCGCTGTTAATGTCCTATGTATTCAAGGCTTAAAATTTACGAAAAGTCAATAAATTTCTGCCATGAAAGTGTTACTATAGCATTTGCATGATTAGGCATAATTGGGCAAAAAAAACAAGTAACGGAGCCCATGCGGACTCCGCTGAATGTTGGCACTCCCGGCGCGATTCGAACGCGCGACCTTCCGCTTAGGAGGCGGACGCTCTATCCTGCTGAGCTACGGAAGCGTATTTATAGCTTAAGTATTCTACCGCAGAATCGCCGTTGTGTCAACGATGAAATTCACGCCGTATGGCAGACTTATCCAAAGAGGGGAAACGTATGCTGAAACTAAAGCAGGTCAAAAAGGATTATATGGCGGGTGACTCTGTTGTTCACGCGCTGAAAGGGATCGACCTTGAATTCAGGGAAAACGAATTTGTCGCGATTCTGGGTCACTCCGGCTGCGGCAAAACCACGCTGCTGAACATTATCGGCGGTCTGGATGGTTACACCTCGGGCGATCTCGTGATAAACGGCAAGTCCACCAAGAACTTTACCGACAGCGATTGGGACTCTTACCGCAACCATTCAATCGGTTTTGTTTTTCAGTCATACAACCTCATTCCGCACCAGACGGTGCTTTCAAATGTTGAGCTTGCGCTCACCCTGTCCGGCGTCGCACCGGCAGAACGCAAGGCGCGCGCGATAGATGCGCTCAACAAAGTCGGCCTTGGCGACCAGATATATAAAAAGCCCAACCAGATGTCCGGCGGTCAGATGCAGCGCGTGGCCATCGCCCGCGCCCTTGTCAATGACCCTGACATTCTCCTCGCAGACGAGCCGACCGGCGCGCTGGACTCTGACACGTCCGTGCAGATAATGAACATCCTCAAGGAAATTTCTGAGGATAAGCTTATCATCATGGTAACGCATAACCCCGATCTTGCAGAGGAGTATGCCAGCCGTGTTATCCGCCTGAAGGACGGTCTTATCGTTGGCGACACTCAGCCGTATAACTCCGAAGCGGAGGAGATAGCCCCAGCCAACGAGAAAAAGAAAAAGCCCTCTATGAGCTTTTTCACCGCGCTTGCACTGTCCACCAATAACCTGCTCACCAAAAAGGCGAGGACGATACTTACCGCCTTTGCCGGCAGTATCGGCATAATAGGCATTGCGCTTATAATGTCCCTGTCGAATGGTATTCAAAACTATATCGACAAGGTGCAGGAGGATACACTCTCCAGCTACCCGCTGACTATAGAAGCGGAGAGCTATGATATGACCAGCATGATGACATCCCTGATGGGTGTGCACTCAGATGCGGCGGATTATAAGCATGATAAGGATGCTGTGTATTCCAACACCATCCTTTACGACATGATAAACAGCATGGTTTCCGCCGATAAAGAGGTTAATAACCTGAAGCCCTTTAAGGCGTTTTTGGAATCTGATGCAGACGTGCAGCAGTACATAAGCTCCATTTTGTACTCTTACGACCTGGATATGAACTTCTACGCGCGGGATATTGACGATAATATTGTCAAAACCGATATAACAGAGCTTATTCAGGCCGCCATGAGTGCGACCTTCGGCGGTGACTACAGCTCTTACTTCTCCACCTTCGGCTCTTATTACTCCGTTGCGGACGCGTGGCAGGAGATGCTGCCCGGCGAGAATGGCGAGTTGATAAATCCCCTTCTGAAAGAGCAGTATGATGTCATATATGGCCGTTGGCCGGAGAAATATAATGAGGTCGTGCTGACTGTCAATGAGAATAACGAGGTATCCGACCTTGTTTTGTACGCACTTGGCCTTAAATCCAGCAGCTCCCTGTCTGACGATATGCAGACTTTCATCGATCAGGACAATCTCAACACCGAGATTGAAAGCTGGACGTATGAGGAGATTTGTGACCTTGTCGTGCGCTACATTTACCCCGCTGACCAGTACAGCTACAGCGAGGAGGATGGCGAGTATATCGACCTTGCCGATGAAGAGCTGGGTCTGAAAACGCTGTATAATAACGGCATGGACGTGAAGATCGTCGGTATAATCCGCCAGAATGAGGACGCGATTTCCGGCATGATAACCGGCTCTATCGGCTATACCCACGCACTGGTGGAGCACGTTGTTGAGGTCGCGGCCACCAAGGATCTTGTCAAGCGCCAGCTTGATGACCCGCAGCACGATGTGTTCAACGGTCTGCCCTTCCTTGAGGATAATGACGAGGCGTTCTCAAACTCCCGCAAGACGGAGGCGGCCAAGGAGTATATCGCCAACGCCACGGATGCCGAGCTTGCCGATGTGTATGTTGAGTATATGAGCGTGCCTGAGGATGATTACGTTCAGGAGCTTATAGATGAGCAGACCGAGGGCATGACCCGCGCCGACATTGAGGACATGGTTCTCGACAGCTATCCGGAGTATTCCTCCATGCTCAGCAAGATGGATGATGATACCCTCTTTGAGTATGTGGATAAGATGATAGGCGAGCAGATAAAGGAGATATACGCTTCACAGATGGAGGCGCTCTACCGCAACCTCTCCGACAGCAAGCTTGCACGCGAGTTCAATCTGCTTGCGCTGGAGGATGATGATTATCTCTGGATATACAATAACGCCATGCCGCCGGTCTACTCCGATTCCACCTATAAGGACAACCTGAAAAAGCTGGGCTACGTTGACCTTGACAGCCCCAGCAAGATAAATATCTACGTCTCCACCTTTGAGAATAAGGACGCTATTTCCGACGCGATAGAGCGCTATAACGATGCCGCGTCCGAGGATGACGAGATAACCTATACCGACATGGTCGCCCTGCTTATGAGCTCCATAACCACGATAATTGATGTTATCAGCTATGTTCTCATTGCGTTCGTTGCGATTTCGCTTGTGGTTTCGTCCATTATGATTGGCATTATCACCTATATCAGCGTGCTTGAGCGCACCAAGGAGATCGGTATACTTCGCGCTATCGGCGCCTCGAAGAAGGACGTTTCGCGCGTGTTCAATGCTGAGACCTTTATCGTCGGCCTGACTGCGGGTGTGATTGGCATCGTCGTCACGGTGCTGTTGAATATCCCGATCACCATGATCGTCAGGGATCTCACCGGTATTATGGTGCTGCAAGCGTCCCTGCCGTGGATCGGCGGCGTTGGGCTTATCATTATCAGCGTGGTTCTCACGTTCATTGCCGGCCTTATCCCGTCCAGCATTGCCGCGAAGAAAGACCCTGTCGAAGCCCTGCGCACAGAATAAACATACGGAAAAAGGCTGCCGTTATTATTGCGGCAGCCTTTGCAGTATTTTGCAGCTATAATGAGTTATCAACATAAACCTGTGAGGTAAAAATGACTATTGCGGAATTTCGGCGCAAAAACGCCCTGCAAAGGGAGTGGGACGCGCTTATAAAAAGGGAGACAGCATATCTGAACCGGCAAAGCGGCAGAAAGGATTCGGCGCTGAATAAGCTCCTTGCCGACAAAGTGCCGGATAAGCTTCAGGAGACCTTGGATGCGGCCTTTGAAAAAGCGTTCATGCTCATTTTTGAAAAGGGCACAGGCATTATTGAAAAGACCTATAATAAAACCAGGCTTGAAAACCGGTATAAGCTGAATTCCTACGCCGATAACTATACCGGCAGCCGCAAAACTCTCCGCGCCTTTTCCAAGGACGCAAAGCGTGCAGGCGGTGTGAATCTGCTTATCTCCGGTGCATCCGGCGTGGGGCTGGGACTTCTCGGTATCGGCTTGCCGGATATCCCGCTTTTCACGGCGATGCTGCTCAAATGCGTGTATGAAATCGCCATCGGGTACGGCTTTGCCTATGATACACCGGAGGAGAGATATTTTATCCTGCTTATTATCGAGGGGGCGCTTGCCAGTGGTGAGCATCTTTCGCGCGTCAACGCCGCGGTGGACGCATTTATATGTGCGCCTCGCCTTGCCGATGGCTGTGCGCTTGATTCCTGCGTCAAAAGTGCGAGCGCTGGACTGTCCGGCGAGCTTCTGTATATGAAGTTCCTGCAAGGCGCACCCATCGTCGGCGCTGTAGGCGGCGCATACGATGCGGTTTATATGAAAAAGGTCTCCGACTACGCCCGCTTGAAATACGAAAAGCGCTTTTTGCATGATAAAATGAAAGAAATATAAAAATTCCAGGGGCTGCAGCGAAAAGGTAAATCGCTGCAGCCCTCTTCACTTTATATGTATGACGGTTCTCATTGCCTCCCTCTGACGAGGGAAGTGTCAAAAATCTGCGATTTTTGACGGAGGGAGAGCCAAGAGCAGAGCGGCGCGATTATCTCCAACCCCACTTGCCTCTCCCCATGGTAGAGGTGTCACGGCGTAAGCTGTGACGGAGAGGGAAGCATCGGTATAAAGTTTATCACAAATTCTCTCTCCCTCCCTAAAGGACTAGGTCGCTTTCGCGTCCGTCGCAGCCTTGCGTAAGCAAGTCGGAGGGGATCAGAGCCCCAACAAGTGCCCGCGGCAATATTCTTACTTCACATTCCCAACGGCCTAAATGAGGTGAGATGTTGTAGCACTTCACATCCCCTCAGTCTTGCTTTGCAAGACAGCTCCCCTTGGTCTGCAAGGGGAGCCAGCAAGTAACGCTCTATAAATGACTAGGCCGCTTGCCTCCGTCACATTCAGCCTTACAGTGCCCCGAGGGGAAGCAAAAAAAACGGAGCTGTAGCATTTTTGCGTCTTGCTACAGCTCCTTGTGCCTTACATGGCTTCTATTTCTTTGATGTTGTACTCATTACCGGTCACAAGGAAGGTGTTCACACTGTGGCAGTATGGACATTCCTTCGCGTACTGAACGGTGGAGTAGGTTTTCCTGCAATCCTGACAGTAGGTAACGCCGGGGATGGCTTCTATTTTCAGCTCCGCTTCGGCAAGCAGGGGATGACTTTTGCGCGCGTACAGCCAGAAGTCTGAAAGATAGTCGGGGATGATGCCGCTGACCTCGCCGACTTCCAGCGTCACAGAGCCGATTTTAGTCAGTTGATGCTCCTCGGCAAGCTTCTCCACGGTCTCGATCACATATATTACGGTTCCAAGCTCGTGCATTACTTGTTCTTCTTGTTGCGCTTGATGTTTATCTCGCGCTTAATGGTGTAGGGCAGGATGGCTTTCAGCTTGTCCTCGGCCTTGTACATGACAGAGGCTTCGGGCAGGTCGCGGCTGAGATGTATCGCGTCAAACTCGCATCTCGTTGTGCACAGACCACAGCCGATGCACTTGTTCTCGTCAACCACGGTTGCGCCGCAGCCAAGGCAGCGGGAAGCCTCGCGCTTGACCTGCTCCTCAGTAAAGGTCATATGGGAATTATCAAAGGTCTTTACCTTGGATGCATCGGTGGCCGGAACCTGACGGCTGGAATTATCAAAGCTTTCAACAGGGATGAGAACATCGTCCTTATTCAGCTCGATGAACTGGCGGCGGTTGCGGCCGATGGTGAGGCTCTGTCCTTCGTGCACATAGCGGTGCAGGGACTCTGCCGCCTCGCGACCGGCAGCGATCGCGTCAATTGCGAACTTCGGACCTGTCAGCGCGTCACCGCCAACGAATATGTCGCTCTGCTGGGTTTGCAGTGTGACCGGGTCAGCAATGACAGTGCCGTTCTTGTTAAAGGTCATACCCTCGGGCGCAATGCCGCCCAGATCGACCTTCTGGCCAATCGCGGAAATGACGGAGTCAACCTCAATGACCTCAAACTTGCCGGTGCCGACGGGCTTGCGGCGGCCTTTCTCGTCAGCCTCGCCCAGCTCCATCAGCTCGACCTTCAGTGCGGTAGCTTTGCCGTCCGTGCCGATGACCTCGACCGGTGCGCACAGGAACTTGAACTGAACGCCCTCTTCAACAGCCTCGGCAACCTCGGCCTTGTCTGCGGGCATCTCCGCCTCGGAGCGGCGATAGATGATGTACGTCTCCTCCGCGCCAAGTCTCACAGCACTGCGGCAAACGTCCATTGCGACATTGCCGCCGCCGATAACGGCGCATTTCTTGCCGACCTCGGGGCGCTTGCCGAGGTTGACCTCGCGCATGAACTCCACACCGCCGAAAACGCCGCCAAGCTCCTCACCGGCAATGCCGAGAGGTGCGGACTTCTGCGCGCCAATGCCAAGGAAGAAGCCCTTGTAGCCCTCTTTGCGCAGCTCGTCAATGGCTACATCCTTGCCGACCTCAATGCCGCACTTGAACGTAACACCCATCTCGCGCAGTACTTCAATTTCAGCGTTGACAACGTCTTTGCTCAGGCGGAAAGAGGGGATGCCGACAGTCAGCATACCGCCGGGTATCTCGTTCTTCTCAAAAACGGTCACGGGGTAGCCCATCTTGGACAGGAAGAATGCACAGCTCATACCGGCAGGGCCTGCGCCGATAACGGCGATCTTCTCTGCGTAGTCCTCCGTGGTCGCCTTGCGTGTGCGGCGCTCGGGGATATAGCGCTTGTCCGCGTGCAGCTCCTGCTCGGCGATGAACTTTTTGATCTCGTCAATCGCAATGGGGGCATCGACAGTGCCGCGCGTGCAGGCATCCTCACAGCGGCGGTTGCATATACTGCCGCAGATTGCGGGGAACGGGTTATCCTGCTTGATAAGCTTCAGTGCATCGAGATAGCGCCCCTCGGCGGCCATCTTGATGTAGCCCTGAACCGCGATATGTGCCGGACACGCGGTCTTGCACGGGGCTGTGCCGGTGTCGTAGCAGTTAATCATGTTGTTGTCGCGGTAATTCTCGTCCCACTTTTCGGGACCCCACTTGGTATCATCGGGAAGCTCGTGCTTGGGGTATTCAATGGGGCCGTTCTTTGTGCACAGCTTCTGACCCAGCTTTGCAGCACCGGCCGGGCAGACCTCAACGCACTTGCCGCAGGCGACGCAGTTGGCCGCGTCAACGTGCGCTCTGTACGCGCTGCGCGACATATTCGGCGTGTTGAAGAGCTGAGACGTGCGCAGACCATAGCATACGCCGGGTGCGCAGTTGCATATTGCAAATATCTTGTCCTCGCCGTCAATATTCGTTATCTGGTGGACATAGCCCTCATCCTCGGCGCGCTGGAGAATCTCCATAACCTCGTCATAGCTGATAAGCTTGCCGTCCTTGCCGGTCTCGTCGCAATACTTGGCGCAGTCACCCACAGCGATGCACCACATATCCTCAACGTCACCGCTGCCCTCGCCCAGCACACTCTGTGCGCGGCGGCAGGAGCACACGCCAACGGCGTATGTATCATACTTTTTCAGCCAGTGAGAGAGATGCTCAATACTGACGGACTTTGACCCACTGGGGATAGCTTTCTCAACGGGGATAACATGCATACCGATTCCCGCGCCTCCGGGAGGCACCATCGGTGTGACCTTTTCCAGCGGGAGACGCGCCATGTCGTGGAACATCTGCGCCACCTCGGGATGTTCACGCACAAAGTCACCGCGCATATTGAGGAACTCCGCCGCACCGGGGACGAACAGCGGCAGCATATACTGCTTGATGTGCTCATCGTTCTCCCAGTTATACTCCAAAAGGCCAATGCAGCTCATCTCGAACAGTTTGTCCTCAAGAGCCTTTGCGTCGGTCCAGCCGCTGGACTTCATGATCTCCTCAAGGCGCATGGGTTCACGCTGCTTCATGCTCAGCGCGATGTCAACCATATCGTCGTCAAGGACATTGACAAGCCCGAAATACTCAGGGCAGCTCTCATCAATCTTCTTCAAACCCAGCTTGTAGGGGATGCGGTCGGTCATTTTCTTGCCAAGGGCAAATAGTTTTTCTTTATTTGTTACCATGTCTGTCTCCTCCAGATATTGATAATAAATTTTCCACATACCTAAAATATAAGATACCATATTATTTATCATTTGTCACTAGACAATTTGTCATTAAATAAACAAATGTTCCTCTATGGCAGAGGAGTACAGCCGCTTTTCACGGTTCTATATCAGAATATCTACAGACTAGGCAACATAATCTAATTTACATAACACATACATCATAATATAAGCAACATAAATTAAGCTACATATTATAGGTTACATAATATAGTACACATAAAACGCAGTTGACCGCAAACCAAGCCACAAACCGCCGATTCTACACCTGCGTTACCTTAAAAGTGGCCGATTCTCCTGCTGTTCGGTTGCATTTTCGGTGAAAAAGTGCGAAAATAAGGATAGCCAAAAGCCGACAAGGGGGGATAGGCGATGTATACCATTGATAAGCAGCGCTTCGGAGCGTTTGTTGCCGCGCTGCGCAAGGAAAAAGGCATCACGCAAAAGGAGCTGGCACAGCGGCTGTTCATCTCTGACAAAGCCGTCAGCAAATGGGAGACGGCTGTCAGCGTGCCTAACATAGATCTTTTGATACCGCTTGCGGATATCTTGGGCGTCACTGTGACGGAGCTGCTGATGTGTCAGCGCGTGCAGCAGGATAAGGCACTCAGCACAACGCAGGTAGAGCAGGTGGTAAAAGCGGCGATTGCCTGCTCGGAAGAGGAGCAGGCCAGAGCATATCGCGGCAAGGGGAAATGGGGGATAGCATATCTTATCGCTCTCTTTATTACCTGCATTGAAGTGCTGTTTGTGTACATGAACGGGGGCTTTACGACCGGACTATTGGTCACCATGATATTAAGCGCGGTTTTCGGGGCGTATTTCTGCTTTTTCGCAAAGGAGAAATTGCCGACGTATTACGATGAAAACCGCATTTGCGCATATTCTGACGGAGTGTTCAGGATGAATATGCCCGGGCTGTCGTTCAATAACAGCAACTGGGGTAAGATATTAAAGGTTGGACGCATCTGGTCGGTGGCACTGATGCTGGCCTATCCTGTGATATGCTATGTGCTGACTTTGTTTTTCACCGGCCATGCGCGCGAACAGATTGATCTCTATCTCACGCTGCTATTATATATAGGAGGACTGTTTATCCCAATTTATATCGTCGGCAAGAAGTATGAGTGAGAATTGCCCAATGTAAAATACTGCTGCACAGCGTTTGTCGTTGTGCAGCAGTATTTTTATGTCCATGATGACAGCTTTATCAGTAATCGTACCATTCGTCCCACGCTTCGTCCTCATCCTCGTATATGTCGCGGTTGTCCTCCCAGAAATCCTCCGGACTGTCGTAATCATCCCATATACCGCCGCCGCTGTCGGATGAGGTGAAAGAATTACCGTTTGACGGCGCGGAATTGCCCTTTGCCGGTGCTGGCAGAGTGTAGGAGAAGGCGTATATAATTTCCTCATCCTCGCCCTTGGGTATGTGCGCTTGGCAAGATGCTGTGACGCGGCCGTTATCATCATACCAGCGCAGTATTTTGTACCGGCGGTGTTCATCCATGCTGTCATAAAACTGGCACTTTTCTATTTTGTCCGGCGCACCGATGGTGGTGTATTTCAGCGCGTCCAAGGGTATACCGTCCGCGGGCTGTGTGTCGGTATATTTCTCCTCCAACTGATCTTCGCGCCGTGCCGCGGCCTGTGCCGCACTCTTTAGCTGACGCTCCTTTTCTTTGGCAAGCTTCCGCTCCTTGTATACCTCAATGCGCCTTTCCAGCGCGTCAATATACTTCTGCCACTTGACCTCGTATTGCAGTGTCAGCGCGGAAAGCTCCCGTTCGCCGCCGGCATAGCTTGTGCGGCCGTCATACAGCGCGGCATACTTGCAGTATACGGACAGCGCATCCGAATCGCGATAGCCGGGGACGGATAAAAAGTGCTGCTCTGCCGCGATGTAGTCAGCGTTTGCCAGCTCTTGAAGCGCCGTTTCATATATCGCTGTCCGCTGTTTGCTGCGGTTGGATGCGGCAAGTGCAGCTCCGGCGATCAATGCCACGGCCAGAACCGCCGTCAACAGCTGTATAAACGGAAACGGCTTCCTCTGCGGCGTTGGCGTAGTGTTCATGGTCTTGTCGTCAGCGCTCATGGGTGCGGATGCCTCCTTTTGCGGAATTTAAGTTTAAGAATATATATTGCTTACTGCCGCGATTTTCTGCGCCATCTCCACGCGGACGCTTTCTGGAGACAGTATCTCAACCAGTGTGCCAAAGCCGAACAGCCACGCGTAGAACTGCGGGCTTATCGCCACATCAACGCTCACTGTGAAGTGCCCGTCACCGTCCGGTATCAGCATAATTTCTTTCCCGAAGCGATCAACCACCGCACCCACAAGACTGTTGTCAAAGCGCAGCTTCACACTCTGCTCATTGCCGGTGAACATCCCGAACACCTGCTTGGAGTAGGCCGACATATCAAGCTGATTAAACACCGCGCCGCCCAGACGCACAGCGTCAGCGGCCTTTATCTGCGCCATCTTGTCAACGCGGTAGTGCTTCATTTTTTCCGCCTCCGCGTCATAGCCCAGCATATAATAGTTTTCATCATCCCACATCAGCGCAAACGGGCTTATTTCGTACACCTTTCCGCCGTGGCGATAGCGGCGCTGTTTGTTGACATCCAGCTCATAGTATTTGAAGTATATCATGCGGTCGCGCGTTATGGCGTTGGATATCTCGTCTACATTATAATATACGCTCTCATTCATGCTTTTCACGCGGTTGCGGACGTATACCTGCCGCTGCAAAAGCTGTGCATCATATACACTGGCGAGATTTTCAATCTTTTTTATCAGCGAAAGAGTCTTTTTGTGCGTGATGAATTTGGAGGACTGCACGCTGTCCGCCAGCAGCTTCAGCTCCGGCAGCTCAAACTCGCGGCTTGCGATATAGTAGCCGGTTGTTTTTCCCTTGCTTTGCACAATGTCCAGCCCGAATAGACGCAGTGCATCAAGGTCGGCGTATATGCTCTTGCGCTCGGCAGAAATGTCATGCTGTGCAAGCTCGTCTATCATCTCCTGCACGGTTAATTGATGGTTCTCGTCAGTTTTTTGCAGCAGCAACTGCATTAGATAGAGCAGCTTCAGCTTCTGGTTTGCGGATTTAGGCATGAAATAACACCCCCGATTTTCGTTTTTCATATTATACCATAAACGATGTACGATAAAAAGGACTTTGAAAGAAATTTATTGTCCTGATTATGGGACTATTGATGTGCTAATATAAATGCGTAAGGAAAAAGCAGAGTTTATCGGAAATAAGGAGGGTGTAAATATGGTATTGACAATATTATTTGCGCTTATCATGGGTACAGTGCTGATGGGTGCGGGGATCTATATGCTGATACTTCTGATCTATTACGCGTTGAAGCCAAAAAATAATGATGCACCGAAAGAGTACATCATTGTCGAACCCGAGGAAACCGAGGAGGAAAGGCAATGCCGCGAATACGGCGATTGCTATGGATATAGTTACTATTGGTGAGTTTATAATATAATGTTAAGGATGGAGCAGTGATATGAGCAGAATGAAAGAAACTCTTGACGAGTATGATGACGAGCGCCGTAGTGACCCAAGCATATTTACACCTAGACAAGCACATGAGCTTGAGATACAAGTGTATGAAGATTGGTGCCGTTTCTATGAGGCACGTCTTGCAGAGAAACCTTCTTCTGAACTCAAAGCTTTTTATGTAGAGGAGATACAATACTGCAATTATATACTGGAAATGCTGAAAGAGGACAGAAAAACGTTATTCCATTCGGATAGCAGCACAGGCAAATAGTGTGTTTTCACTGCCGCAGCTTCTTTATATTAATTGAATATTCAGCCCCGAAGCGTGTTGGGCTTCAAAGCACTTGACATCACTTTTTACGCACCTGTAGTTGTCGCTTTGCTGTTTGTGTGCTTCTTTTGTTTACTTCCATGTTTTTTTCTTCTATCGGGTGCTTGGAAAACCGCATCTTCGGGGCTTGAATAGATAGTTGATATTAGTCAGATGAATGATGTTAAATCAGCGTCATCATCAACACTAAACTGAACTTGATAGCGATAATATAATCCTCATCCTTGGGTGGTGGAGACCCGATGCATAGCTGACGCTAATCACCCTGTTCTCCGGTATCTCATCAGATGAGGATTAAATGCTTCCTTGGACGGTGCAAGGCGCTTACCAAGTGATGGCAGTATTCCAAGCGATGTCTCATCAGAAGTATAATATGTTGCCTCCCATTTGTGAAAAATTAGGTATTGAGGTACCAGAATTTTATCTGAAGCTGGATGTTGTTCCCAACGCATATACTGCAGGCGACACCAAACCTTTCGTTGTTATTACTTCCGGCTTGCTTGAAACTCTGCCTGATGAATTGATTCCGACTGTACTAGCTCATGAGTGCGGTCACATTGCCTGCCATCACTGTCTGTATACTACAATGGGTAACATCATTCTGAGCGAAGCAGTTTCCTTGTTGGGATTAGATGGTCTGGCTATTCTTCCAATTCAGATGGCATTCTCTTACTGGATGCGGTGTAGCGAACTATCTGCGGACCGTGCGGCAGCATTGTGTGATGGCTATACCGATAAGGTAGTTGAAATGTGTCTACGCTTTGCTGGTTTCGATAAAGATATTGGCGGAGAAATAAATATTGACGAGTTCATGAACCAGGCAGACGATTATCAGAAAATGATTTCCGACTCGAAATGGGATAAAACGCTGGAATTTGTGATGTCGAGTAATTTTGATCATCCACTGAATGCAGTTCGCGCAAAAGAGTGTCACGAATGGGGTACCACAGATCGGTACGCTGCTATGAGGGATTACATAAATTGCGAAGCCACCAGTGGCAATTTGGTTATTAGTATGTATCTCAAGGAACTGCCCATGATTGAATCCGCCAGTACTTATGTTGGAAAAAATGCAGACGAAGTTGCGGAGATACTTCGCAGCATCGGCTTTGAAAATGTAGAACTCGTTAAGGTCACGCAAAAGAGTCTGCTTGTGAAACCTGGTCAGGTAATGGGTATTACGCTGAACGGGCAGGAGGGGTTTGAAAAACACGGATGGTATCCTGTAGATGCCAAAATATGCATTGAATTCTACGAAGCAGAAACAGAGGATGAGGTTGCTGCCGCACATCCCGGACAGCATCGTGCTCCGGATTCCTCCAGGCGGTATATAAATCGTGTCTACCCCGAAGTGGTATCGGAGCTGGAAAATGCTGGATTTGTAAACATTGTAACAGAATCCCTATGCAAAGTTAAAAAGGGTCTGTTTGGTAGAGAAGGCGCGATATCTAAGATTTCCATCAATGGTCAAACACAGTTCGAACGGGGCGAGTGGTTTGCGGAGGAATCACTCATTCGTATTACCTACATCACGTATATCAACAACACAGCAGACGTATAATCAGCATTACAGAAGGGAACTCAGCTGAAAATTTTATTTCTATAAGAACTGTTTTCCATATGCCACAACAGCCCCCTGAATTGACTCCATTGAATCAATTCAGGGGCTGTATCTTAATAGTTTTTCCCCTATATCTGCACCCCAACTTCCGCCCCATTCTTAAACCGGAACACCAGCCGCTCATCGGCGTACACCGTCACACGTTCCACAGTGGCTTCCCACAGGGCATCGGAGAATTGGACTTGCAGCAAATCCAGTTCCTGCAACGTAAATAGGCAGCCGCTTATGGCATCGGCCCGGATTTGTCGGCGTTCTTTTTGCCGCTGGATACCCTGGCGTAGGCGGCCACACGCTTGTATTTCGGTGCAGAAATGGCAGAAAACTACACCTGCGTTGCGATTCGTTCATGTTTGGCTCTCCTTTGCTCTCTACTCTCTAACAGGCAGCCAAAGCCCCCAAAAGGCGGATATTCGCAAAAATGGCGAGAATTTCCCAAAACAAAATTTTTTGCGAGTATATTCGACAGGGGCAAGGGCAAAAAGGACGACAGGGCTGTTACACTCTGTCGTTTAGATATATGAATATATGGAATTGTTGGCCTTGTCGAGTTCCATAAGTGCTTTCTTGAACGTAAATTTATGTTCAACCATGAAGCGAATTGCATAGGGAAGAACAGACAGTTAAAGCAAGAAAAGCAACAAATGCTTTTCCTTCTGCAACAGCGTCACTATTGTAAAACAACACCGAGAAACGAATTTTCGTCGTTCCCGGTGTTGTTGCTTTACAGTAGAGACAATAGGACAAGCGTTGCTCAGGTAATGAAGAAATTGTTTGCAGCATACATGGTAACGTCCGAGATAGACACGCCCTTCGGTTGATTCAGAGCGTACATGATGGAACGCACCATATCAGCGGTGTTGGGGGTGGCATACTGGATGCTGTTGACGTCACCGATCTCAGGGGCTTCTCCGCTCATGAGCCTCTGCATAGTAGCCCCAAAGGCCGCCATATCGCCAATGATACCATTGGAGTTCTCCGAATCAACAACCGTGTCAAACAGACCGGTCGTAGTAATGCCGGGAGGATTGATAATGGTCGTCTTGATCAGGCCATTGTTCTCAACAGCCAGAGCCTGGGCCAGATAACGAACGGCAACCTTCGTCGCAGCATACACACCGGCGCCGGCAGTGGGGAAGTTGCCATGAATGGAGGATGTAGTCAGGAAATGTCCCCAGCCTTGGGCCTTAAACTGATCGTAGGAGGCGCAAATGCCATACAGATTGCCTACAAGGTTGATGTCAATGCATTTATCCCAGTCTTTCAGTGCAATTTTGTGGTCGCAGAAACGAGCGTTGGGCATGATGCCTGCATTTGCGAAAAATGCATCCAGCTTTCCGAAGTTGTCAACGGTCTTTTTTACAAAAGCAACGTTATCCTCATACTTGGCCACATCGCCCTCGAAAGCGAGCACACAATCCTCCTTGCCCAGTTCCTTGATGGCATCCAGAGTGTTCTGCAGTTTTGCCATGGTACGGCCCATAATTGCAACCTTACCGCCCATTTTCACGATCTCAATGGCAGTGCCCTGACCAAAGCCGGAACCACCGCCGGTAATTGCATATACATTGCCCTGGATATAGTTATCCGCAATGGAATCGGTATAATGTTTACCCATAATACAAGTTCCTTTCTTCGTTTTCTATATACTTTACTTCAATGCGACAGCTGCAACGTAACCCTCTTGGCAAGCCTTTGCAATGTTATCAACACCCTCTGCATCACCCATGAGAACGACGTTATCAAATTCGCCCTTCAGCGCGTCATACAGCTTGTTGTTGGGGGTGAAGCCCATGCAAATGATCACTTTCGTCGCAGGTACTTCCACCTCACTGCCATCCGGTCCAATCGCGACAACGCTGTGATCCGTGATTTCCTTCACCTTGTGCATGTACATCGGAACAACGCCAGCAGGCTGCATATGCATGAACGCGATCACGTTCGTGAAAGCTGCGTTCAGAATGGCGTCGGGCGACTGCATTTCAATAATGGTGGCCTTGCAGCCCTTGTGTACATATGTAGTTGCCACTTCCATACCAACCATACCGCCGCCGATGACGACGATTTCTTCATCAGTGTAGGGCGGGATCACATGATCCAGAACATCGCGCGCCATCAAGACATTGTCGCCCATGATGCCGGGGATCGCCGCCGGACGAATGGGATCGGAGCCAGCCGCCACAAACACGGCGTAGGGCTTTTCTGTCTTGATCATTTCCACAGTTGCTTCCGTATTCAGATAGACGGGCACCTGCAGCCGCTCAAGCTCTTCACGATAGTAATCCACTGCCCATTTCAGCTTTGCTTTGCCGTCGGGAGCAGAAGCATAGCGGATGGAACCGCCAAGGTAAGCAGCCTTATCATAGATGACGGGCTTGAAGCCGCGCTTTGCCAGAACGATCGCCGCATTGATACCGGCAGGTCCGGCACCAACGATCACGACTTTGCGGCCGGCGCCATCCTCGGCAAGCGGCTTTTCCTCGATTTCCCAAGTTGCGGTGGGATTCATAGAGCAGTGCGGTTTCATCGTCTCGTCGGGAATAATCGTAAAGCAACTCATGCAGGAGATGCAGTGACGTAGTTCGTTCTCTCTTCCCTCTGCAACCTTTTTCACAAATTCCGGCTCGGCAAGCAGACCGCGGCCCATGCCGATCATATCGCACTTCCCGTCGCGGATCGCGCTCTCCATGACATCCAGATGACGGATGCTGCCGGTAGCCATAACAGGAACATTCACCGCTTCCTTAATCGTCGCGGCAAAGTCGATCTTCCAGCCCTCAGCGCGGTAGCCGTCGCCGCTCATGCCGGTGATATCCGTGCTGCCGCCGCCGGCGCTCACAGAAATCAGATCGACGCCAGCAGCAACCAGAATCTTGCAGATCTCCGCGCAGCGCTCGGGGGTCATTCCACCCTCAAAGCCCATATCCCATGCGTTGATCTTCAGATTGACCAGAAAATCCTTGCCGCATTCTTCTTTGATCTTTTCAATCACTTCTTTGGAGAAGCGGGCGCCGCTTTCCACAGTGTCCGCGCCGTATTCATCGGTACGCTTGTTGAACAGGGAGACAGCAAACTGCTCCGGCAGATAGTTGTGGGCCATATGCCACTCGACACCGTCACAGCCGCCTTTTTTCGCGCGGACAGCAGCATCGACAAAGCGTCTCTGAACATCATGTATTTCATCTACAGTGAAATCTGCAGGGCCACGGCACTCGCTGGGGTCGCAGCCATATGCGCCGATGCCGGGGTGCCAGGGCTGCATAAAGAACTTTGCGCCATATTCATGAACAGCGTCGGCCAGCTTTTTGATCCCCGGAATGAACTTGTCATCATACAGGCCAGGCTCGCAAGGCAGCTGAGAGGGATAATCCTCAAATACAATGCAAGCGCCTGTCGTCATCATGCCAACGCCATTTCTGGCCATTTTGGTATAATACGCGATCTCACGATCGGTAATAAAATTATCGGGAGTGCTCAGCATCTTACCCATGCCGAGATATGCAATGCGATTCTTTACAGTCAGACTGCCAATCTGAAGAGGCTTCAAGATGTTATACATAAGTTGCTCCTTTCTATTTTTATAAATTATCTTAGCAAATGAAGTCCTCGTTGGTATAGCGGACCGTGATTTCGCCAATGGAAACACCCTTGGGCTGGTTCAATGCATACATGATGGAGCGGGACATGTCCTCAGTATCGAACGTCCAGTACTTCGGGCTGTTGGGATCCATCATTTCAGGCGCTTGCCCACTCTGCAGCATACCGATCTTCTGCATCATGCGCTGGCTGTTCAACTGACCAATCTGGTCGCCGGTGTCCGGATTTATCATAGTACTCATTAGGTTGGTGGAGTCCACACCGGTAGGATTGATGACCGTGACCTTGATCAGGCCGGGGTTTTCAATTCGCAGGCATTGGGCCATAAAGCGGACCGCACGTTTGCAAGAGGAATACACGCCAGCACCTGCGGAGGACCAGTTGCCGGAGATAGAGGACGTCACCATGAAGTGACCATAACCCTGCGCCTTGAACTGATCGTAGGAAGCGCAAATACCATGCAGGCAGCCTTTCATCAGGGTTTCGATGCACTCGACCCACTTCGGCAGAGCCACCTCATGCTCCTGCATCTGCGCATGGGGCATGATACCCGCATTCGCCCAGAAGCAATCCAGCTTTCCAAACTTCTCGGCAGCCTCGGCCACCATCTTGTTGCAGATTTCAATATCAGCACAGTTGCCCAAAACGGCGACGGCCTTATCAGCCTTACCCAGTTCCTCAATCAGCTTTACGGTCTCGTTCAGTCTACCCTCCAGATAGTCATTGATCACGACCATGCCGCCCATCTTCAAAATCTCCAGGGCGACTTCACGACCAAAGCCGCTACCTGCACCGGTGATCGCATACACATTGCCCTCAATATAGTTGTGGGTATAATGTGCGGAGTAATTCATATCCATAGAATCCGTTCCTTTCATTTTTTGTTTATATACAGGCACTGTGCTGCAGTCACATTGCTTATATACCAAAGAAACTATCTTTTGAAGGAGTTAATTATACATACGCCTATGTATAATTAACTCCCAATAAAAATCCTGTTTCTTTCACAGGACTTTTATTTTATATTCAGTTAAAAAATTCGTGTTTGATACTACTCATAACATATTCTAGCAGTTCTTCATTCGTAAGTCTTTCTTTGGGGCTTTGCGTAGATTCTAACGCATCCTTATAATCTTTTGAAAACATACTGTATGAACACATTATAATGTTTACCAGCTTACGAATGTCTGTTGTTGCTTTCAACTCGCCGCTTTCCACGGCTTGTCGGGCAGCCTCTATTTTTAAATCAAACAATCGTCTGATCATTTCCTGCTGGACGCTTTTGGCAGTCCGCAATACTTCTTCCTGAACGAGGATTGCATGCTGCAACATGGCATCAAACTTGCTTTGATCCTCATTGACAATACAGCGGAGGTCTAAATAAATCTTCTCAAAAAGAGTTTTGTCGCTTTTAAATATCTCGGATGTTATTTCATATTGCCGCAAGCATTTGGCTGTAACGACTGTATTAAATAACTCCAATTTATTCGAAAAGTGATAGTACAGCGGCCCACGTGTCGTACCCGCCGCCAACGCGATATCCTCCATCTTTGTCTGTGCATATCCTTTGGAGATAAAAACTTCTTCTGCCTTTTTTAAGATGAGTAGTTTCAGCGCCTCTGTTTCCTGAACGGTCTGTCGCATTGTAGTTCCTTTTCATACATCCCAGTATATTTACAAGCACATAATATCTGTTTGCGAGTTTTTTGTCAATACCAAAATAATTTTTTGTCGGATGTAAACAAAAACAAGTAGTGGAATTTCAGCACATTATACATACACGTCCGTATAAATAGGGTGAGATATAGAGCTCGTGGGTGGAGATAATAGCTTCAGAATTGAAGCTGTCTGTAGCTCTGTTAATGTATATGCAAACCGGCAAGCAGGAAATACTCCATGAAGTTTGCAAGCATTATAATTAAATAATAACAACAGACACATAAAATGTCAATTACCTGCACGGCAAATCACGCAGTCACGAGAGAATGAAGAGTGAAATATCCTTTGGATGTGTAATAATGCCCGTTGGTCATTGTGAAATTGGATGCTATAGCATCCAGTGAAATGAAATTTGCCCACATTCGCCCCAGCGAAAATTTCACAGCGCAGCTATTTCACTCCGCGTCAGCGGAATTTCACTTGCCCGCAGGGGCAAATTTCGTAAAAAAAACACCTTTTGTCTACAAGACAAAAGGTGTTTTTTTGGAGCAGGGTACGGGAGTCGAACCCGCCTAGCCAGCTTGGGAAGCTGGAGTAATACCGATATACCAACCCTGCGTGCTAGGATAGTATACCATGCCCCAAATGAAAATTCAATAGAAAAATTGCGCACAAATATAGTAAAAAAGAAAAATTTCTCTTTCCAAGCTTGCGCGGGTATGGTATGATATAAATGTATATTTATATGCAGATTGTAATAACGGAGGGGTGTTATGGACGCACGGGATAGGCTGTATAAAAAGAAAGCTGCCGCAATTGCGCGTCAGTACGCCGCGATCAAGCGCGGCTATGTAACGCCGGAGGAGAAAAAAGCCTTCAAAATTGCAGAGAAGCTGAGACGTGAGGCATGGGAAAGCAGCATCCTCACCCTGGATGAGGGGGAGCGCCGCGCACAGCGGAAAGCGTTTGCAGCGTTTAAGCGCCGCGCATTTTTCGCATATCTTTTCCCACGCAAACATCAGTCTAAGCTCAGCACAACGCCTAAAACTCCGGAGGGCGGACATATTTATACCTGATATACACGGCATAGGAGGTGCATTATAGCATGAGCGGCAAATTGAAATACAGCTTTTTGATCTCGCACATGACTGTTGAAGAAAAGGCATCCTTGATGTCGGGCGCGGACTTTTGGCACACCAAGCCGGTTGAGCGGTTGGGCATACCTGCCGCGATGATGACCGACGGGCCGCACGGCTTGCGCAAAATGGTCGGCAAGGGTGCGGATATCGGCCTTGGCAAGGCTGTGCGCGCGACCTGCTACCCCACGGCGGCAGGGCTTGCCAACACCTGGGATGAAGCGCTGATAGAACAGCTTGGTGAACACATCGGCAAGGAGGCTGTGTCGGAGAATGTCGGCATGGTTCTGGGGCCGGGCGTGAATATAAAGCGCAGTCCTCTGGGCGGGCGCAATTTTGAATACTTCTCGGAAGATCCGCTGCTCGCCGGAAAGATGGCGGCGGCCATGATACGCGGCATACAGTCGCAGGGCGTGTACGCGTGTGTCAAGCATTACGCCGTGAACACGCAGGAACTGCACCGCATGACGGTTGATTCCGTTGTGGATGAGCGCACATTGAGGGAGATATATCTCCCCGCCTTTGAGATAGCTGTCAAAGAGGGCGGCACAAAGGGGCTTATGAGCAGCTACAACAAGATAAACGGCGTGTACGCCAGCGAGAATGAGCACCTTTTGCGCGATATCCTCTATAACGAGTGGGGCTATAAGGGCTTGGTCGTGAGTGACTGGAACGCGAATAACGACCGCGTTGCGGGCATTAAGGCCGGCCTTACGCTGGAGATGCCCTCCTGCGGCGGCATCACGGATGAGCATATTGTGGCGGCTGTCCGCAGTGGTCAGCTTGATGAGGCGCTGCTGGATGAACAGGTGGACAGGCTGCTCACCTTCGTTTTCTCAACCGACCGCACCGGCAAACCGCCGGTGGACTATGACCGCGCCCAGCATCATCTGTTCGCCCAGCGTGTCGCGGAGGAGACGGCGGTGCTGCTGAAAAATGAGGGCGCACTCCTGCCGATAAAGGGGCGGGAAAAGTCGGTTGCGCTTATCGGCGCATTCGCGAAAGAGCCGCGCTATCAGGGCGCGGGCAGCTCACACATAAACCCCACGCTGATGGACACCGCGTTTGAGGCTCTTCCCCTGTGCGGCATGAACATAAAGGGCTACGCCGCCGGATTTGAAAAAAGCGGGCGCGCGAGCAAGAAACTTCTGGACGAGGCTGTGTCCCTGGCAGAAAAGAGTGACATTGCGCTGTTGTACCTCGGTCTGCCTGATAGCTGTGAGGCTGAGGGTGAGGACAGAAAAAATATGCTGCTCCCCGCAAACCAGATAACGCTGCTGCGCGAGGTGGCCAAGGTCAACGAGAATGTTGTTGTGGTGCTGTCCTGCGGGTGTGTGCTTGAAATGCAGTGGCATAAATACGCCAAGGCAATCGTGCATGGTTATCTCGGCGGTCAGGCTGGTGCAATGGCCGTGGCGCGGCTGCTGACAGGCAGGGCGAACTTCTCCGGCAAGATGGCTGAGACAATTCCGCTCAACCTTGCGGCTGTGCCGTCCTCACCGTATTTCCCGGGGCGTGAGGCCACGGCAGAGCATCGCGAGGGCGTGTATGTCGGCTACCGCTATTATGAGTCGGCGCGCGTTCCGGCAATGTACCCGTTTGGCTTCGGGCTGAGCTATACAAGCTTTGCATATTCCGATATTTCACTCGATAATGGCACTGTCCGCTTTAAGATAAAGAACACCGGCGATGTTAAGGGCGCAGAGATCGCGCAGCTATATATCCAGCCGCAGACGGATGGAATGTTCCGACCAGCCAAGGAGCTGAAAGGCTTTGCACGCGTGGAGCTTGAACCCGGTGAGGAGCGCGAGGTTGAGATCGCAATCAACGACCGCGCATTTGCAGCGTGGAACGTTGCCGAGAACCGTTGGACGGTGGAAAGTGGCCCATATAACATTCTTATTGGGGCATCGTGTACGGATATTCGCCTTGCAGTAAGCGTGTATATGCAGGGTGACGCGGCAGAGAACCCCTATCAGGGCGAGGAGTTTGCACCGTATTATGAGTGCGATGTGTTCAGAATACATAAGAGGCATTTCCGCGCACTGCTGGGCTATAAAGTTCCGCACGCGAAATGGCGCAGAGAGTATAGATTGGGCATGAACGACAATATCAGCCAGGGCGAGTATGTTCAGCACGGTCTGGCGCGGCCGCTCTACCGCACGATGACGACTGTACAGGACGCGTTTGAGGTGCTGGGCATGAAGCAGACCGCAACCAACGTCAGCTTTGTTGCCAATATGCCGTACCGCGCCCTTGGGCGAATGTCGGGGCGGCTGGATGATGAGCAGTTGGACGGCCTTTTGATGCTGGTAAACGGCGAAAAGGGCGGGGCAAAGACCCTCGCCGAGGCGACAAAACGCCGCGTTGAAAAGAAACGCGGTAAAAAATGAAACGATGGGAACATTTTTTCATCCAGTTTGTCAAAATAATTAGTGCAAGTGAAGAAATATAGTTGTATAATATAAAAGAAGATATCATCCGGAGGGAAAAGATATGAAAAGAATCACAGCAATAATTTTCGCGTTGGTGCTGGCGCTCAGCCTGATGCCGACATCCGCATTTGCCGTGGGCGCACTGCCCCAGCCCGACTCCTATGACTACGGCCTGCCGCAGCCTGACTCGTACTTCACCGGCAGCGACAGCGAATCCGGATGGTCATCCGGTGCCAGCAGCTCTGCGAGCGATTTTATTGAATCCTCCTCTGTGGCAAAGCCTGTTATCAACTTCCAGCCGGTGGATATAAACGGCAGCATAGGCGGTGTGCCGAGTGTGCTGTCCGTCAGCGCTTACACCAACAACTCCTCCACACTGTGTTACCAGTGGTATGCGGTTGACGTTGCAGGGCTGAGCGCCTACACCGCTATCCCAGGTGCAACCGGCGCAACCTACACTCCCTCTCAGACTGCCGGCACGACCTACTACTGCGTCGGCGTGTACGCTGTGGCCGGTAACTACCGCAGTGCAGTTGTCATGTCCAACGTGGTCGCTGTCACCTACAGCGGTATTGAGATAATCTCCATGCCCACCCGCACCAGCTACGCCGTGGGCGAGAGCATTTCCCTCAAGGGTCTTGTTGTGCGCGTGTATGACGCCAACGGCAGCTACTGGGATTCCTATGACGGCAATGGCCTGAGTATGTACCCCGCCAAGGCGGAGACTGCCGGTCAGGTCGTGGTTGAGCTTAATTACGGTATGTCCAGTGCATCCTATTACATAAGCGTTTCCAGCGGCTCTTCCGATAAGATCGGCAACACCGACACCACCGGAACAGGTGCTGACGGTGAAAGCACCGAGGTCGATGCCGACCATGTGCATGAGTATGACGATTGGATAGTCACCAAGGCTGCAAACTGCGTCACCACGGGTCTGCGCTCTCACACCTGCAAGGGCTGCGGCGACACGCAGACCGAGGTTGTCCCCAAGAGCGACCACACATGGGATGAAGGCGTTATCACCAAGCAGCCCACCGAGACCTCCAATGGCTCACGCCTGTACACCTGCACGGTGTGCAAGGCCAATAAGAGCGAGATCATAGCCGCCGGAACAGATACTGCCGGCCAGCAGACCGGCCTCACCGTCGGCGCTGTTACACCCGCACCCACTGCCAACAACAGCGGCACTGTCGGCGGCAGCTCTGACGTTGCCGGTGTTGGCATTGACGGCGGCGACAATAAGGGCGTTGTCAGCAAGGACGTTGACAGCTCCGGCTGGTGGCTGATCCCCGTGTCCGCACTGGTGCTTGTCGGCTGCGGCACAGGCGCATACTACCTCATGAAAAAGAAGGGCGAAGAGTGAGAACGCCCATGAAGCATAAGCGCCCGCTTATTATCGCGGCGTTAATAATGCTTTTTGCTATGCTTGTCGGGTGCGGTCAATCCGTGCCCGACAAAGCCGCGCTTTCAGGCGAGGGGGATGTTGTGCGCATAACGCTGTCATTCTCCGGCGCTTCAGGTGAGGGCGCGTATTCCTACAGCATTTATCAGCTTGGCGAGGCGTACTATTTTTCCGCTGCTGCTGACGGTGTTGAGCACACAGGGCTGGCGGTCGAGGAGACGGATATGGCCGAGGCGCGTGAGCTTGCCGCGCAGTATGGTGTGAAATCATATCTTGAGGCGTATAAGCCGCCGCGTATTGAGCTTTCACACAATGAAACCTATCATACCGAGCTGGAACTGCGCGACGGCACGGTGCTGTCGGCTGACACAGCGGGAAGCTGGGGCGATGCGCTGACGGTATTTTTCAAAGGACTAGAAGCAAAAACCGCGTCGGAAATACCCGAATAAAATACTGTAATATATAGCAGACCGCACATACCGATTGCTGTCTGCTTTTATACAAAAAATGAACGTTTGGAAGGAGAAAAAACTATGGGTTTAATTAAAGCTGCTCTCGGCTCTGCCGGTGGTGTACTGGGCGACCAGTGGAAAGAATATTTTTACTGTGACGCGCTGGAAGAGGATGTCCTTGCAGTAAAGGGCAGAAAGAAAGTGACAGGCCGCTCCTCAAATAGAAGCGGTGAGGACAACATAATCTCCAACGGTTCTGTTATTGCAGTTGCAGACGGTCAGTGTATGCTGATCGTGGAGCAGGGCAAAATCGTGGAAGTCTGCGCCGAACCGGGCGAGTTTGTGTATGACAGCTCTACCGAACCCAGCATCTTTTCCGGCAACCTCGGTGAAAGCATACTGGAAGTGTTCAAAAACATCGGCAAGCGCTTCACCTTCGGCGGCGTTGCCCCCAAGGATCAGCGCGTTTACTACTTCAACACAAAGGAGCTTGTCGGCAATAAGTACGGCACGCCCTCTCCTGTACCGTTCCGCGTGGTTGACCGCAACGTGGGTCTTGATATTGACATTGCCATCCGCTGCTTTGGCGAATACAGTTACCGCATTTCAAACCCGCTGCTGTTCTACACGAATATCTGTGGCAACGTGACCAGCGCCTACACCCGTGATAAGCTGGACAGCCAGCTCAAGACGGAGCTGCTCACCGCACTTCAGCCCGCATTTGCAAAGATTTCCGACATGGGCATCCGCTATTCTGCCCTGCCAGGCCACACCATGGAGATGGCACAGGCACTCAATGAGGTGCTGTCTGCCAAGTGGCGCGATATGCGCGGTATTGAGATCGTCTCTTTCGGCGTTTCCAGCGTGAAGGCCAGCGAAGAGGACGAGAAGATGATAAAGGAGCTGCAGCGCAATGCAGCCTTCCGTGACCCGACCATGGCGGCGGCTCACCTTGTCGGTGCACAGGCATCCGCAATGCAGACAGCGGCAGCCAATGAATCCGCCGGTTCTGCGATGGCGTTTATGGGCATGAACATGGCCGGAAACGCCGGTGGGATGAATGCACAGAGCCTCTATCAGATGGGCGCACAGCAGGCCGCGGCCAGACCTGCCGCTGCACCGGCTGCTGCACCTGCGGCAGACACATGGAAATGCGCAAGCTGCGGCGCGACTGTCAGCGGCAAGTTCTGCACCGAGTGTGGCGCGAAGAAGCCCGCCGATGGTTGGGTGTGCTCCTGCGGCGCTGTGAATAAGGGCAAGTTCTGCTCTGAATGCGGCGCGAAGAAGCCCGCCGGTGTTCCGCAGTATAAGTGCGATAAGTGCGGCTGGACGCCTGAGGATCCCGCACATCCGCCGCGCTTCTGCCCCGAATGTGGTGACCCGTTCGACAACGGCGATATTGTATAAACTCTCTTTTGCCGCTGTTTTGCGGCGTGGCGATAATTCATGGTGATAAGAAGAATTGATTTGAAGCATATATTGCGTATATTTGCGCTCACGCTAAGTATATTCCTGCTGTCGGGCTGCTCACTTGCGCCAAACGAGAATCAGGGCGTGTACACCTGCGCCGAAATCGTGGTAGACGGTGAGATCATACCGATCGATGCACTTTATGACGCGCCGCCCAGCCTCGCGCTGAACTATGGCGGCGGGGCGGAGCTTGCACTCGGCGCGGATAGCTTTAGCGGCAGGTGGAGTATTGACGGGGATAAGCTCACGCTCACCCTTGGCAATGAGGTTTCCACCGGCACAGCCGCAAACGGCGTGTGCAAATTGACGTTTTCCAATGGCGGTGTAGAATATACCTTCCTGCGTGATGGGGCGAAGCTGCCCGCTGACGCGGAGAATGACGCACGCGCCGATGAAACGCCCCTGCAAGCGGCGTGGAACGGCGGCTGGTACGGCTGGTGGTCAATCACAAATGCTGACGGGGACTGGCTTGCGCTGGATAGACAGACCTACGATCTTTTTGCCCGCATTAGCGTTGACCCGTCCGGTGTCGGCACGCTTACTCTCTGGGATGAACAGATGAGCGAGGCTTCCCCGATGGGCAAGGTGGATATCCTTGCCTCAATGGGCGAGGATGACAGCATGGGCACAGCCGTGCCAACCGGCGGCCGCTTCTGGCTTGCGCCGATAGCGCAGGGCGAATGGACGCTTGACCCCGCACTTACCGAGGCGGAAAACCTAATTGTTATCAGCGGCCACTATTCCGCTGAGGAGGGGAGCTTTGATTATATGCTGCTTCTCCGCCCGTGGGGTATACGCTGGGATGATGTTGAGCTGACCGCACCGGAGAATCTTCCTTATTACTATCTAGATTGGTATCTCCCGATGATAGAGGCGGGTGAGGCTATGCCCGACCACCTCGATATACCCACCGTCACCCCCGATAGTGAGTGACGGCGCGGGGATGCCGCTACATCCAAATTAACTTTTTTGCGGCTATGCCGCATGGAGGATGCTTATGCCCAATCAGGTTACAAACTATAAATGTCCGGCCTGTACCGGCCCTCTGCATTTTGACAGCGACACGGGCAAGCTGAAATGCGACTATTGCGACAGTATATTTACTGTCGAGGAGATAGAAGCGATGTTTGCCCAGAAAAACGCGTCCGCAGTTGCCGCGGCAGAGGCGGCAGAGGCGGAGCAGCCTGCCGCTGACAGCGATGCTGTTGACGGTTGGCAGCTTGATGATACAGGTACACCTTGGGGTGATGACGCGCAGGCACTGAATGTGTTCAACTGCCCAAGCTGCGGCGCGGAGCTTATATGCGACAAGACCACCGCCGCGACAAGCTGTCCATACTGCGACAATCCCACAATAATCCCCGCAACGCTGACGGACGGTATGAAGCCGGATTGCGTTATCCCGTTCAAGCTGGATAAGCAGCAGGCCAAGGATGCTTTCCGTGCGCATCTAAAGGGGAAGAAGCTTTTGCCGAAGCTCTTTTCCGAGGAAAACCACCTTGATGAGATAAAGGGTGTGTACGTCCCATTCTGGCTTTTTGATGCCGAGGCCGATGCAGATATTATCTATCGCGGTGAGAGGCACAGTGCCTGGTCAGACAGTGAGTATGACTATCAGGAGACTGAGATATTTGACCTTGTGCGCTCCGGCTCACTCTCATTCTGTGATGTTCCGGTGGACGGGTCTGAAAAAATGGCAGATGAGCTGATGGAATCTATCGAGCCCTTTGACGTTTCAGAGGCGGTTGATTTCAAGATGGCGTATCTTGCAGGCTATTTTGCGGATAAATACGATGTGTCCGCCGCAGACAGCGTCAAGCGTGCCAATGCGCGTATGCAGGATAGCGTCAAGGACGTTTTCAACTCCACGACAGCCGGCTTCACCAACGTCAGCGTGAAGTCCAGCCGTGTCCACGTCACAAACGGCAAAGCGCGCTATGCCCTGCTTCCGGTGTGGATACTGAACACCACATGGCGCGGCGAGAAGTACGTCTTTGCAATGAACGGTCAGACCGGCAAATTTGTCGGCAATCTCCCGTGCGATAATTCGCTAAAGCTTAAATATCAGCTTGCCTACACCGGCATATTCGCCGCAGCGCTCTTTGTGATAGAGCTGCTGATGAATATAATATGAGGGGGAGGGGACTGTGATGAAAAGAAGAATTATTTCCATCCTCGCTGTACTCGTCCTCGCGTTTTCGCTGTGTGCTGTCCCCGCATGGGCAGACGGCGGCAGCTTCATCCTCGGCCTTGGCGTTGATCCGAGTGTGGACGATGCAAACCTCCGCGCGCAGGAGCTGTATGATGAATATGGCATTGCAGTGTGCTACGCCACCTCAGATACGCTAAACGGTATGACCCTGCCGGAGCTTGCACGCACCGTGTATGAGCAGTATTTCGCCTACAGTGACGGCATACTTCTCTATGACTGTACCGAGGCTACGGATTACTACATCTACCGCGCAGGCCGCGCGCAGGAGCTTATCAATGATGAAAGCTGCACCGCGCTGTGTACCACCTATTATGCCGGCGGCAGTACATATATTGAAAGCGTCAATGCCTATCTCAGCGCGGCAACCGAGGTTCTTGCCTATGTCACAGTGGAGGATGTGCCGCAGGGCATGACCACCCTGCCGGACGGGTCGTATATACCGGCAGAGCGCCAGCTTGATTATGTGGTGGATAACGCCGGTGTGCTCACCGCGGAGGAGCTTGCCTCACTCAACGCCGCAGCCGCCGCTGTAAGTGAGCAGTATATGTGCGATGTGGCGTATATCCTCGTCCCCGATACGGACGGGCGCGATACTGAAAACTTCACGTTTGATTTCTATGAGGCGAACGGTTACGGCTACGGCAGTAATGATGACGGTGTTATGCTGCTGATTGACGTTGTTAACCGCCAGTTCAGATGCATTACGCACGGTTACGGCGCGTATGCCGTCACGGATGCAGGGCAGGAGTATCTGGAGAAACACTATCTCCCGCACCTTAAAGACAGTGACTGGGCAGACGCGGGCGAGGCGTACATTTCCGCGGTTGAAACGCTGCTGTCCGGCGCAAGAGATGGCGGCGCACCGTATGATGTGGACAATATGCCCAAGGAATCCAACGTGCTTATGTGGGTCGTTATTGACCTCATATTCGGCATCGTGCTTGGGCTTATTCCGGTGTCCGTTATGAAGCGTCAGCTCAAAACGGTTCAGACGCAGAGGGGCGCGGCAAACTATGTGCGCGATAACTCTTTCAACCTCGTGCGCAGTCATGACCACTTTGTTAACAGCTTTATCACCAAGACAAGACGGCCTGAGCCCAATGACAACAATTCCGGCGGTGGTGGAACAAGCTTCTCCTCAAGCTCTTCCGGCCGTTCCTACGGTTCGCACGGCGGCTCATTCTGAGCGAGGGAATAGTTGAATGTAATCAGTTGTAAAAATAAATCCTAAAAAGAACAGCCACAACGTATTTTTGCGTTGTGGCTGTAATCATTTATAATCTATCGTTTATCACGACAGTATCGCTCTGTCGTCGGAGAACTCATCTCCGCTGGCCTTGGAGAACATCTCCAACAGCTCCGGCACGGTGAGCTTGGCCTTTTCCTCGCCGGAAATGTCGAGTATCACGCGGCCATCGTGCAGCATTATCAGGCGGTTGCCGTACTGGATAGCGTCGCGCATATTGTGCGTTATCATCAGCGTGGTCAGCTTCGTCTCTGCAACGATTTTCTCTGTCAATTCCATTACGCGGGCGGCGGTTTTCGGGTCGAGTGCGGCGGTGTGCTCGTCCAGCAGGAGAAGCTTCGGGCTTTGCATCGTGGCCATCAGCAAGGTCAGCGCCTGTCTCTGGCCGCCGGAAAGCGTACCCACCTTTGCGGAAAGGCGCGATTCCAGCCCAAGCCCCAGTTCTTCAAGAAGCAAACGGTAGCTCTCGCGCTCGTCCTTGGTTATCATGGGGCGCAGAGTTCTTCTCTTTCCGCGCCGTGCGGCGAGGGCGAGGTTTTCCTCAATCTGCATATTGGCCGCTGTGCCCATCATCGGATCCTGATATACACGGCCAAGGTATTTTGCGCGCTTATGCTCCGGCAGGGAGGTGACATCAATGCCGTCAAGTATCACTTGGCCGCTGTCGGGCTGCCAGGTGCCGCAGATGGCGTTCTGCATGGTGCTTTTACCTGCGCCGTTGCCGCCTATTACGGTCACAAAATCGCCGTCATTCAGCGTCAGTGACAGGTCGTTCAGCGCTCTCTTTTCATCCACGGTGCCGCGGTTGAATATTTTGGTTATGTGGCGCAGTTCAAGCATGGCTGTTTGCCCCCTTTGCGTGCTTCTTTCTCAGATAAGGAATACCGAGGAATGCGGCAACTACTATTGCCGAGAACATTTTCAGCAGGTCAGTGTCAAAGCCTACGAAGATTATCGTCTGGTACACGAGGTAGTAGACTATAGCACCCACAACAACGCCGGTGAGCTTCACGGCGAAGTTTTGCGAAATGCGGCTGACTATCGCATCACCGATGACCACAGCGGCAAGGCCGATAACCACAGCGCCGCGCCCCATGTTGATGTCAGTGTAGCCCTGATACTGGCACAGCAGTGCACCGGAGAGCGCCACAATGCCGTTTGATATCGCAAGTCCCATAAGCTTGGTGATGTTGGTGTTGATGCCCTGTGCGCGGCTCATAACGCTGTTGCAGCCGGTGGCGCGGATAGAGCAGCCCAGCTCAGTGCCGAAGAACGCGTACAGCACCGCGATAAGCACCACCGCAAAAATGGCCAGCACCACGAGCGCCGAGGGGATATCCATCTGCGACAGGATAACAGGGTTAGAACGCGCGGACAGCGCCTGATTCGCCTTGCCCAGTATCTTCAGGTTGACAGACCACAAAATCATCTGGGTCAGTATTCCCGCGAGGATTGCGGGAATACCGAGCATGATGTGAAATAGACCAGTGACTGCACCGGCGGCAAGTCCGGCAAGCACCGCAAAGAGTATTGACACCCATGGGTCAAAACCGGCAAGCATAAGCATCGTGCACACAGCAGCGCCTGTGCATATCGTGCCATCGACCGTGAGATCCGCTATGTCCAATATTCTGTAGGTAATGTAGACGCCTACTGCCATAACGCCCCATACGAGACCTTGCGCGACTGCGCCGGGCATTGCGCCGAGCAAATCAATTAGCATAATTCACACCTGACCTTTAGTTGTTGTTAGTGATTAGTTATCAGTTATTATCAGTGGTTAGTCGGCGATGGCTTCGTAGCCCTCGGGGGCGGCGATGCCCAGCTCCTCACAGATGGTGGGGTTAAACTGCTTGGTTGCGTTTGCGTACTCAATGGGCATGGTGGCGATATCGGACTCGCCGGAGAGGATCTTTGCGCCCATCTCGCCGGTGGTGCAGCCGAGATCGTAGTAGCTGATGGAGAGAGTCGCCACGCCGCAGCCCTTGCAGATGCCGGCTTCACCGGAGATAACAGGGGTCTTTGCGTTGAGGACGATGTTGCCGATGGTCTCCGTGCAGGAGGCGGCGGTGTTGTCAGTGGGGATGTAGATAACGTCGCTATCTGCGGCGGCCTTGGTGGTTACGGATGCCACATCGTTGGAGTCGGCAAAGGAGAAGCGGTTGCAGGTCAGACCCTTTTCGGTGAGGTACTGCTCAACAACCTGTACCTGGTACTCGGAGTTTGCCTCGGCGGAGCAGTACAGCAGACCTACGGTCTTTGCCTCGGGGAAGAGTTCAAGTATCATATCGGCCTGCTCAGTGAGAGGGGCGAGGTCGGACGTGCCGGACACGTTGCCACCGACAGTGCCGGTGAACCCGTCAATGCCGAGTGCCACGCCGTACTCAGTGATAGAAGTGCCGAGGATGGGGATGTCAGCAGTTGCGTTGTATGCAGCAGACAGTGCCGGCGTTGCATTTGCAAGGATCAGATCGACCTTCTTAGACACGAAGGAGTTAACAATGGTGCTGCACGCGGCGGTGTCACCGGCGGCGTTCTGCACATCGAAAACAACCTTGTCACCGAACTTCTCAGTCAGCGTGTCTATAAAGCCCTGTGTTGCAGCGTCCAGTGCATCGTGCTGAACGAGCTGGCACACACCAACGGTGAATACCTTGCCGTCATCGGCGGGGGCAGCGGATTCCACTGCGGCGGGAGCTTCAGTTGCGGCGGGTGCGGCGGAGCTGCCGCAGGCGGTGAGGGACATGCACATTGCCAGAACAAGGATTATTGTAAGGGCAACAGCGGAGAATTTCTTGGTTTTCATGTTCTTTGACCTCCATTTTCTTTTCATACACAAAAAATGATTTCTTGGCCGCAGCAGGGGAGTGACACAGCCCATACGGGGCAAAACAAAAAGCCGTATGAACTTGTGGTCCACACGGCAAAACTCTGTCACGGTCGCTTGCTTGAAAAATTGAACAGCGCCAACTCAAGCGAATATCCGAATGTGTGCATCACAAATCGCTATTACTTCTGTAAAATAGGAGTAATAGTAATAAAATCGATTTGCAATACGGTGGATAAGCTTCATGGCAAACTCTGTTCTCCTTTCCAAGTATGGCGGTACTATAACACTTCAAAATTACTTTGTCAATAGCTTTCACTCATAAAAATTGCACAAAATAATTCGCTGACTACGTGAAAAACCGATAAAACACGCCGAAACTTGAACTGAGGCATATTTACCACAACGTATTAACGATTTTAATCGCTAAAGAAAACCGCTCGCAAAAATAATGAAAATTGATGAAAATTCCCGATTGATGCGCGAAAAAATATGCAGGAAATAGCGAGATGAAATTTGCCGTATTTCCCTGCGAAAACCATTGTAAAAAATCACAATACCCGCTGTGAAAATATTTTACTTGGCATGGGCGTGTCAGCTTGCTATAATATAGACTGTCTTTTATCTTTCGTAAGCGTATTATTGTAAGAGGATAGTTAGCAATGATTGATCTTAATTCCACAGGGATGAAGCGCGCCGCGCTTATAAATGATTTGTCGTGCATCGGCAAATGCTCGCTCAGTGTGGCGCTTCCTATAGTGTCGGCCTATGGCGTGGAGGGTGTGGCACTGCCGACGGCGGTGCTGTCCACGCACACCGGCGGCTTTGAAAACTATGTTGTCCGCGATATGACGGACGAGATGCGCGCCTTTGCCCGACATTGGAAAAGCATGAACGTCAAATTTGACTGCATATACACCGGCTATTTCGGCTCACTACAGCAGATTGAGCTGGCTAGGCAGTTTATCACCGACTTCGGCGGGGAGGACTGCCTTGTGGTGGTTGATCCTGTTCTGGGCGATAATGGCAAACTGTACAACGGCTTCACACCGGAATATATCGACAGTATGCGTGCGCTGTGCGGCATGGCGGATGTTATAACGCCCAACCATACCGAGGCCGCGCTTCTCTCCGGCTTGGATATGGACGCGTCAGCGGATGCGCTGCTTGATGCGCTGGATGTGCCGAACGTTATCGTGACCGGTGTGCGCCGCGGCGAGAACGTGGGGTACGAGGCGCGGTTTGGTGAGGTGAGAGAGCAGTTTTACCGCCCGTGGCTTCACGCCGTCATGCACGGCACGGGGGACGTGTTCACGTCTGCGCTGTGCGGCGAATACCTCTCCGGCGCGGAAAAGCGCCAGGGCTTTCTCGCGGCGGCGGATTTTTGCGATGAATGTATACAGGAGACGGTCAAGCATCAGCCCAGCCACTGGTACGGCCTTGCGTTTGAGGCCGTATTGCAAAAGCACTTTAACCGCAGCTAAAATTAAATAACAAGCAAAAAATTCAACCTCTGCACCAGGGCAGAGGTTGAATTTTTTATCCCTGTATCATTCACCACACCAGAACGAAGCCGCCGATCACGCCGCCAATGATGAAGTTCAACGCAAACAGGGCAATGCTCGTTCCCAGAGAGCTGCCACCCGGTACGATCCAAAGGCACATCCGGTGGATGCCGAATGGCAAGCCGCAGAGAATCCAGCTCACCGTCATTCAAACAGGCAGATTTGAAGATACTCTGCGATGGAGTTTGCTATCTTCTTAGGCTTCGAATTGGGTGTTGTTTCATAAACTGAGCCAGCAGGAGCCTGCCAGATTACTATTCCATCAATGCCAGTTTCTTCAATAACATACCAAGCGTAGGCTTCTGAAACATGCTGTCGTTTTGACAGAGTAACATCCACAACATTCAATCGGGTAGATTTACAGATGCCGGTCAGTTCATGTCCATCAAGGCAAGCCAGCCCGATTTCTTTAAGATAGCATCTGTAATCGGAAGCAAATTCAACACCGATCAATTCCTCTGCCTTTCGGATTTCATCTTCCGTTCTGCCTGAACCTCCGATATAGTCAGGAGCGCATTTTAATGCTTCAATAATATCGCTCATGCACTACACACCTCCGTTTCCAAACACATAATTACCAACATATTGCCAGAACTCTTTTCTGGTATTTCCAAATCCAGGTCTATCAATTTCGGATGCCTTATCAGCAATGTTGAGAATAGCGGAATTGCCTAGGTGTTGAGGTTCGGTTAGGACAGCCAATGTACCATCTGCCTTTTGGCCAATGTGATGCAGCTGATATGCTTTTCCGGTTGCGGGGTCTAAAGGTGCATAACCCTTTTGCATACGCACCAGATTAGTCACTTCCGTTCCATCAGGCAACTGGCTTACATAGTTCAAATCAATGTTCTGGACAAGGGCAACTCTGCCATTAACCATAACTGGCGTCAATCCTGCTTTTTTGTAAACAAGATATTCGTCCATGCTATGTAGCTGAGAGATAACATCCATCGGTAGATTTGAGCCTGCCTGAATAAGTGCAGCTTCGTTCATAGTCAGTCCACTCTTGGTAGCTGACTTCAACAAGAATGCTTCACTACCACCTCCGATCACAGCGCCACTGATGGCACCCCACTTAAAACCTTCAGTTGCTCCAAGCGCCGCTGCTTCTAGGGCTTCTTCAAAGTCACCTGTTTCAAGACCTGTTACAACACCTGCGGAGATGCCACCAAAGACTGCGGAAGAAATCGCAAAGGTTTTTGCGGTCGTTGCAGAAGCAGCAAAAATCATACTTACTGCCGGTGCGCCAACACCTGCGGACACAACAGAAACAGTAACACAGACAAGAATGACACCTGTGCCGATAGCAACATTTTTGAGCATCGTTTCAGTTGCATTATCATCAATCGCCTGAAGTTGCTGAACAGTAGTGTTTCCATCATCTCCAAGCGTAAAGATGTAGAGAGTTCCTTGGAACACTTCATCCAATTCAGCTAGAGTATAACCGAAGTACACATTCGACTGAGAGTTAAACGCAATTTCTTCAAGATACTCCTTCGAGATATAAACTGCACTTACATTTTCTACAACATAATCTTCGCTGTTCAAAGCCTGCACGGTTTCTCTATATACGAGATTTTCAACCTGAAGAAGTAGGTCTTCATCACTTAACGAATCAAATTCTGGCTGAACTTCAATCCATTCAGCTGGCACAGAAACAACATCAGTTATTGGTTCGGTTGTTTGCTCTGTAGACGAAGATTTGGTCTGGGGGTGAGTGCATCCGGTCAGCACGATCGTTAATGCAAGGAGAAGGGCAATTATACGTTTCATTCTTCCGTACCTCCTTCAGCTTTTTCTTTGTTTTCAGCGGCCACAGATCCCCGCCTTTTCTTCAGTGCAGTTAATGAAACAGCACAAAGGATGCAAGCTCCAATTGCGGCAAAGACAGGAATTAGAAACCTTCCCGACTGATTTTCATCCTCCGCAGGTATATTAACATCTTCAGATGGATTTGTCGGTATGGTCGAAGGTTCTATTTGCTCCTCGCTTTCATCCAGTTCCGGTGTGGTCTGTACGATAGTTGCCAACTGAATAGTACCATCATCAGCTATGGTAGCTCCTTGTTCCACAAGATTATTGATTTCGGGAATAGAAAGTCCTGTTATCATGTGTGCACTCAGCACATTGTTTGTACCCACATAAATCTTCTTGACCGTAAACTGACCAGTATATTCATTTGTGACGGTAATGGTGTAGATGCCCTCGGTCGGTATATTCCGCACCATCTCGTGCAGGCCCATTAAAACGGGTATCTTCTACGAGACCGTCAGCGCCCTCAGTCAACATTTCTCTTTTCAAATTGACCTTAAGATAACGAGATTTTGCCAGATCCAAACGGAATCCATTTTCTGTTGTGGAGCTGTTTACCAACTCGCTTTCCGTTGCCACATCGAAGGGATATACCATACAGTTTCCATTACGAATTGAGAACTTGAAGAAGATTCTGTAATGACCTGTTTTATCAATCAACTGGTCATCAGTAATCTGATAATCCAGAGCCACTTCGTAGTCGCCTTCTTCAAATAGCTGCACTTTTGTATCAGCGCCGATAGAAGTGTTGGCTTCCAGATAGTTGGTGTAGATTGTTGGTTCCGCTTTTACATTGTTATGGTCTGTATAACGGATAATCAAAGTACCACGACCGAAATCCATGGTAGGAGTTTCAAAATACTGATCGCTTCCAGTCCCGTCCGCTGTAATGGACAGCTTTTCATTGCCATTCAGCTTATTGATGTCCTGATTTAATCGAAACCAAAGCGTCACTTTGTCACCAACATTTTTCAAAAACACCATATTTCCATCAGAACCTTTGACTTCATCGGTGTATCCACTCACGAAGAAATTGCCAAGATCCCAACCATAATGCGCATCACCCTTGGTAATGGTTTCTTCACCGGAATAACTGTCAAAATCAGCTACACGAACCTTGGAACCCAGATTATAGGTTTCATTAGATGTACCTGTGTTTGCGCTGCTCGTGTCGGTATAAGCGTAGAACTCATATACTTCTACGCATTTTTTGTAATCATGCTTGTCCGTGTTGATAAACAGGATATTGCTATTCTCTGTTCTAATACGCAATTCGTAGGCTACAATAACTCTGTAACAACAGCCATTTATTAACTGAACATCCTTGGTCTCATAAATAGATTCTGTCCTGATCGGAGTCTTGCTAAACGCATCAGTCATGCTGATAACATCGACCCAGTTCAATCTATCGGTTGATGTTTGAAGAATAATTGCTCCGTTCAGAATATTCTCATCTAACTTCAGACTATCAATCTTTTTGCTCTGGTCTTTAATCAGATGCCAAGAATCTTCCTCGGCATTGAGAAGTTTATCCCCGTAGTTATAGAAGAACTTTAAATTACCCTCGGTCACCTCGTACGCAGGGATGCCATCTTTAGTAATCACATCAGATATGTCCCCACTGATTGAGAAGATCCCGTATGTATCAGCGTTCTCTGAAGAAACAAAATTCTTGCTGTCTGAAAACTCATAATGGCTGTCTTTACCAAATTCGTAGATTTGTCCAGGCACTTCCGTTTTGTCCGATGCAGCAAAGCTAGTAGTCGCAAAAGTGATAAACATCAAAATTGTCGCCACCATCAGAGTAATAATACGCTTGGCACTTGTATGTGTTGAATCTTTCGTACTCATATTTCTTTTTCTCCCATACGCTGTTTTTATTCGCAATCCTTATAAGAGAGGCTGTAAATTTTGCGAATTATCGTTATATGCGTTTTATGATTTATCATCCGGAATAAACTCCAAAATATCGTCAACGCCACATTGAAGAGTTTTGCAAATTTTCTCAATACTATCAAGAGAAATGTAACTGTTACGCTTGATGCGAGTAATAATATTGGCGCTAAAGCCCGCTTTCTCCATCAACTCGGTATTAGTCATGCCCTTGTCGATTAACAGGTGAAACAATTTTTTATAGGTAACAGCCATAATAATCTCCTCCTAACATTATCTGTTATATTATCACGAAATCGTGAATTTTTCAATAGAACTGCTTAAATTCCTACACACTAAAAACTTCTACCAAGTATGTGTAAAGGTAGAAATAGGGACTTGTGCTCAACTTGAACACAAGTCCCACTGCGGCATCAGTTATAAACCAGTTCGTTTTTTACAATTTCTTCAGCTGGGTTGCGGATACTGTTTATAGTTCCTACCCATCCCTTCTGATCGTGCTGCTTCATGTGTTCTGTCACACCCTCAGCGGTTTTCATTTGCTCAATGATAAGATTAGGACACTTCTGTGACTGCTCGTTCAAATCAGCCAGATATGTCCACAGTTCTCTGCTGAGACAAAGATCAATGAAGCGGATAGGGTTATGATTCTTGATATAATCTCTGTGCATACGCCCCAACGACCAATCGGTCTGATTTCCTCTGGTAAGCGAATATCGGGAATATGATAATCACCACAACGGATATAGTTCAGTTCCTGCTTCATAAGTACCTCCAATAAGATTCAAACACTCTGTTAAAGATAGAAAAAAGCGATACCTAGTTGTGAAAACCAAGTATCGCCAGTTTTTCTTGTCGCACTCCTGTACGGCAGCTACCCTATGTCAGTAATGTTCCCATACTGTCTTATCGAAAAAACCACCCGCGAAGCGGGTGGTTTTTCATTATAGGAAGGGCTTAAAGAAATGATTCAGCGTTCGGTGCGGCGGGAGGAGTCCTTGATGCCAAGTGCAACACAAACAAGAACGAGTGCGCCGTAAACAGTCAGAATAGTACCGGAGATGAGTTCCATATCAATAACCTCACTAAATAATTTTTTAGGTGATAAATAAATCATTAACGATTTCTTGACATGATTATAACAGACATCACCGGTATTTGAAAATTGTATAAATTACATAGGGGTATGTTTTTTGATATACCCTCCCTGCTTATGATGGTTAACACTCAGCAACCAGCGTTTCTTTTATTTTTATGTCGAACCACAGCTTTGTCTGCGCCGCGATATCATCCAAATCCGTGTTCAGATAGTATTCATCATCGTTGTTACGCTGCTGACCGGCTTGATTTTTGCCTGCGGTTTTGGCGGTGCTGTTATGGTTCTGGCACCTGAATTTACATGGGGCAAGATACCTTATGCCGTTTTCAAATAGCTTGTTTCCGGTGCGGCAGCAGGTTATGCTGCATTTCATGGCATGGTTTTCTTTAGCGCGAAATTCCTGACTGCATCATCAGAAGCTGAAGTATAAATATTAACACATAATCCAAGGCTGCTATCCTCTGCTTGATAGCAAAATGCACACCCCACTGAATCTTTACACAAAAGACTAGGGGAGCGTGCATTTTTGTTTTGAACAGAAAATCTTTGCTTTTTATGCAGCTGACGCTTAGTAGATATCCTCCACGACCTGCTTCGGGGGAGTTTCCACGATTTCGGGGTGTGCAAACATATATCTGTACGCCTGCAGGAACTGCGAATAGTAGTGCCCGTCAACAGTGCGCTCATCCAGCACGAACTTGCAGTCAACATACTTGTTGTCAACGACCTGACCGTGGCGGTCGATTTCATACGCGTGGCGCTTTGCACCGAATGCGATAAACACAGGCAGTGTGCCGAAGTTATAGATATGATGGTAGATAGGCCCAATGCGCAATGAACCCATATCCGTGATTATCATAGAGCCGTGGAACGGGCTGGCGTTGAGAAGCTTCTGGGGGATGATGCCGAAATAGTCCATCACGCGCAGAACCCATATCGCAAAGCGCAGCAGGAAACGCGGCGCCTTCGTCAGTGCTTCTGCGACATCCTCAGTGTTGTTGTTATCCTCGGAGGACTTTATCTCGTCTATCTTCTCGTTCATCTTGCGGTACACGTCAAAAATAGTGTCTGTCGGCTCAAATACGACTTTTATCGTGGTCTCAGTCGCGTTGATGGAGATAGAGCGCTTCACTGTCAACACAATCTCAATATTGTCTCTTGCATATACGCGCCGACCGACAACAAAGCGGTTAATACCCGGCAGCATGGACACGCCGCGCACATACGCCGCAATCATAAAATGCAGTATACCAATGCCCTTGTACCCCGCCACACGAAGCTGGCGCAGGCGGCGGTCAAGCGCAGTGACCTCAAAGCTTTCTTCATACTGGTTGCAGGCATCGTTGCGCGTGGGCATTATGTAGGACATGAACTTATAGAACGGCGGCAACGAACGCAGCAGCCTACCCTCTGCACGGTCACCGTAACGGCGCTTATACTTGCTCATACTCTATATCCTCCGGTAAGGCAGCCGCCCAACGGACGGCGAAATTTCGCTTTCAAAATTTGAAGCATTATCATTATACAGGTATTTATTGAATATTACAAGAGAAAAATACAATTTTAGCTTAAACACCAAAATATTGGCAATAAAAAACACATGAATAAAATGTAAAATCATTCTTAAAATTTGTCGAAAATGAGAAAAATTTGTTGACGGAATCAAAATTCATGATATACTTTATAGATGAGCAGTAAAGAAGCTGACAGACAGGAATCAGCTACAGCTCAAGATTGCGACAACTACTTGAATTTAAAAGGAGCGTAGAAAGATGAAATCTACTGGTATCGTTCGCAAGGTTGATGAATTAGGACGTATAGTGTTGCCTATCGAGATGCGCCGCACGCTGGACATCGCAGAGAAGGACGCGCTGGAAATTTACGTCGAGGGTGATGACATTATCCTCCGCAAGTACCATAACGCCTGCGTGTTCTGCGACAGCATTAAGGACATTATGACCTATAAGGGAAGATTTGTCTGCCCTGAGTGCATCAAGAAATTACAGGAGCTTGTTTGATCTTACAAGCTAAACCCCGACGAAAAATCGATATCGAAAAGGCTGCCAGCCGGTAAGTTAACCGGCTGTCGGTCTTTGCGGCTCTTTTATGGCTGAATACGGTGCTTTTTTTGACGTGCACGCGTACTCAGCCGCTTTTGTTTTTATACGGTTTTTCAGCGGTGATATATCCGCCGATATTCGGTGCTCTCACTGCCGTCATCGTTTGCCAGTATCAGCGGCGGCATGAAGCTAAGCTCCGGCTTGCCGCCGCGTTTCCCTTCGATAAGCACGAGGGACGGCGCACTTCCGGCGCGCGCATGGACACAGCGAAGGCGCTTAGGCTCAATGCCGTGTGCCGCCATGCAGTTGAAAACCTCACTCAGCCGTTCCGGCCGGTGGACAAGGGAGAAGCTGCCACCTGTGCGCAACAGCCACTGCGCCGCGGCGCATATATCGTCCAGCGTGCAGTCCAGCTCACCGCGCGCACCGGCACGGGCTGTATTTTCCGGCGTTGCGCCGCTGCCCGCGCGGAAATATGGTGGGTTTGCTGCAACAAGGTCAAATGCACCGGCGGAAAAAAGCTCTTTCACGCGCCGTATATCGCCGCATATCACCTCGCTTTGCGCGGTGAGGGCGTTTGCCTCCATGTTGGCGCGGGCAAGCGCGGCGGCATCCTCCACAATTTCCAGCCCTGTCATATGCAGGCGCGGGCTGCGCGCAAGCAACAGCAGCATTATCGCGCCTGACGCGCACCCAAGGTCAATGCCGCGCCGCGCGGAGGCCGTGTTCACGAAGTCGGACAGCAGCACGCAGTCCGTCCCCAGCTTGAAGTGTTCTGCCTGTGCAAATACCGGACCGTCCTTCCACAGCGGGGCAAAATCAGGTGTGTTCATATCTTCCTCTTATCGTAAATAGTTGATTGTTCGGTAAAAATCAGCATATAAAGAACGACGGGACGGCAAAAAACCGTCCCGTTGATCTTTACACAAATTACTCTGCAACGATTGCATCGGCAGGGCACTGAGCTGCGCAAGCACCGCACTCCAGGCACTTGTCCTGGTCGATGACGTAGTGCAGATCACCCATATCAATTGCTTCGGCAGGGCACTGAGCTGCGCAGGAGCCGCAGGACAGGCACTCATCGGTGATAACAAAAGCCATAACGTACCTCCGTATGTATTTTTTTGTTCAGCTCCATTGTATCGGGCTAAACCTTTCCGAAACACATTGTAACACATAAAATCAAAAAATCAATTGAAAAATTATTTTCTTTATATATTATCTGAAAATTCTGGCGATAATTTTTCTGCCCACACGCAAATTCGCCTGTTTCGGCGCAGTGTATGGGCGATAATTGATGATAACAATGTGCGTTGGAGGAGGGTAACACTTGAAAAGCAACGGACAATTTACACAGAGGGCGGAGCTTGCCATAGAGAACGCACGTCTCGCCGCGGGGAGCCTTGGCCACGGCTTTGTCGGCACGGAGCATCTGCTGCTTGGGATAATGATGGAGAAAGAGGGACTTGGTGCGCGCGTGCTGACAAAATGCGGTCTGCGCGAGGACGCACTCAAGCGCATTGTGGCCGAGATGGACGGCTCCGGCGCACCGGGCTTACCCGGACAGGGGCTGACGACACGCGCGCGCATCGCCATGGAAAAGGCCGCGGCAGAGGCGAACGCACTGCGGCAGGGGTTCATCGGCACAGAGCATATCCTGATAGGCATCCTGCGCCAGAGTGACAGCGGCGGTGTGGAGACATTGCGCCGCGCAGGTGTCAGCATAAACGATGTCTACACTGATATAATGGACGCGTTCGGCGCGTCAAATAACAGCAGCCGCCGCACGCAGACCGGCTCTGTCCGCACGCCTATGCGCCGCGCCGAGACGCGCACGCTGGATCAATACAGCCGTGACCTGACAGAGCTTGCCCTCACCGGTGCGATAGATCCCGTTGTCGGGCGTGAGGATGAGATACTGCGCACGGTGCAGATCCTCTCGCGCCGCACAAAGAATAACCCCGTCCTTGTTGGTGAGCCGGGTGTCGGCAAAACTGCCGTTGCGGAGGGGCTTGCGATAAATGTGGCGCGCGGCCTTGCACCGGCAGAGCTGTCTCGCAAGCGTATAGTGTCGCTGGATATTCCGGCGATGCTGGCCGGTACAAAGTACCGCGGCGATTTTGAGGAGCGGGTAAAGGCCGTTTTGCGGGATGTGAAGCGCGCGGGGGACGTTATCCTTTTTGTGGACGAGCTGCACACGATAATCGGTGCGGGCAGTGCAGAGGGCGCGATAGATGCCGCCAACATCCTGAAGCCCGCGCTGGGGCGCGGCGAGGTGCAGATAATCGGCGCGACCACGCCCGAGGAGTACCGCCGCCATATTGAAAAGGATGCCGCGCTGGAAAGGCGGTTTCAGCCTGTCCGCATTGCTGAACCTGACCGCGCCCAGACTCTAAAAATGCTGGAAAGCCTGCGCCCCGCGCTGGAGGGGCATCACAGCGTCCGCATTGCGGATGATGCGCTTACGGCGGCGTATGAGCTGTCAGTGCGCTATATAAATGATCGCTTCCTGCCGGATAAGGCGATAGACCTTCTAGATGAGGCGGCGGCCTCCGTGCGCGTATCTGCGCGCGCAGATGGCGTTGTGTGTGCGGCGGACGTGGCAGGCGTTGTCTCACGTTGGACGGATATACCCGTCACAGGGCTGGACAAAGCGGAAAGTGAGCGCCTGCGGAATCTGGAGGATGAGCTGAAAAAGCGTATCGTCGGGCAGGACGAGGCCGTGTCAGCCGTGGCGCGGGCGATACGGCGAAGCCGCGTAGGGCTGAAAGACCCTGCACGGCCGGTCGGCAGCTTTCTCTTTCTGGGGCCTACAGGCGTTGGCAAAACAGAGCTTTGCCGCGCCCTGGCCGCGACTGTGTTCGGTGATGAACACGCGATGATACGGCTGGATATGTCCGAGTATATGGAAAAGCACACGGTCAGCCGCCTTATAGGTTCGCCGCCGGGCTATGTCGGCTATGAGGACGGCGGCCAGCTTACGGAGAAGGTGCGGCGCAAGCCGTGGTCGGTTGTGCTGTTTGACGAGATAGAAAAGGCGCACGAGGATGTGTGGAGCATCCTGCTGCAAATAATGGACGATGGCCATCTCAGCGATGCAACAGGGCGGCGCGTGGATTTTTGCAACACGGTCATCGTTATGACCTCAAATGTCGGTGCAAAGGCGATAACCAGCGGCAGACCGCGCCTTGGCTTCTCCGGCGAGGCGCTGAGTGCAGAGCGGGATATGAAAGAGCAGGTCATGACCGAGCTGAAAGCGACCTTCCGCCCGGAATTTCTCAATCGCATAGATGAAACCATCGTGTTCCACCGCCTGAGCGAGGAGAATATGTACGCCATTACGCAAAATATGCTCTCCTCCGTGCGCGACAGGTTTGTAAAGCTGGGGCTGAACCTGAACGTGCCGGAGGAGACGGCGCGGTTTCTTGCCCACGCGGGGCATGATGACGCATTCGGCGCGCGCCCACTGCGGCGCACGGTGCAGCATATCATTGAGGATGCCGCGGCGGAAATGCTGCTTGATGGCCGCGCCAAGGCCGGTGATGAGATATCCGCCGGTCTTGAGAACGGCGCAGTTAAGCTGAAAGTTGCAATGTGAACTATTGCACAAATGTGTTAAGGCCGCCTATTATAACGCGGCATAGACTGTCATAGTATTCATCTGTGTGTGGTTGCTTGTCACCAAGCTCATGTATGGCGGCAAATACACCGCCGCAGAAATATGCGTATATAAGCCGTGCCTGTTCGTCACTGATGTCGCTCAAACGCTTCCAGTTGGAAAGAACGATGTGTTGAAAGTGTTTTGTGATTATCTGGCGGCAAAAATCAGAGCTGTCTATAAGCAGCGAGATATTTTTGTCCTCTGCCAATATCGGCAGCATCAATTTAAGACTGGCACTCAGCGAGTTTCTGTCCTGACATATAGCCTCTATGAATGGTGAAAATTTTTCTGCTATTTCATGCGTCAATGTTTCTATAAGGTCATAGCAGTCCTGATAATGCAGGTAAAATGTGCCGCGGTTTATGTCAGCACGGCGGCACAGCTCAGATACGGTGATTTTATATGCCGGCATCTCCTCCAATAGCTGAAAGAATACACTGCGTATCAATGCCTCTGTACGCTCAGAACGTTTGTCGGTTTTGTTCATCCTTATCTCCTGTTCAACAGTTTTTAAAATTCTGCCTATTATTCAACAGCTTCCACTTTCTTGTTTATTGACCGAGTTTTAACATGATTATATAATGCAATTGCAAGAAAATCAACAACTTGTTCAATAAAAAAAGGAGACGGAGATATGAACCCAAAGCATGAAATCTTGTTCACACCGATGAAAATCGGAGCGGTTGAGATTCCTAACCGCATTGTAATGTGTCCTATGGAGGGTACGTCCATTGTCGAATGGCTGTACCGCTGCAAGTTCGAGAAAGACCACCATGACTTCTTCATTGAGCGTGCTAAGGACGGTGTAGGACTGTATATTCCGGGTATGACGCCTGTGAAAAGCATGATTGGTGACAAGTGGCTGCACGAGCATCCGGAGGTGTTCAAGGGCGTTAAAGAGCTTATGGACGAGATGCATGCCTACGGCACAAAGGTGTTTTTCCAGCTTGGAGCGGGCTGGGGACGCTCTACCACACTTAACACTGGCATGGCAAAGCTTATCGACAATAAGTTTGCGGGTAAACTTTTTAAGCCGATAATCAATCTTGACCATATGCTCGTTACAGCGGACGAGGGCATACAGAATGTTTGGATGCCGCAGTATAAGTGCCACGGACTTACAGAAGCGGAGATTGCAGAGTATGTAAATGCATATGCAAAGTGCGCAAAGCTGTGCAAGGACAACGGCGTTGACGGTGTAGAGGTACATGCTGTGCATGAGGGATATATACTTGACCAGTTTGCAACGAAGTATACAAACCACCGCACGGATAAATACGGCGGCAGTCTTGAAAACCGTCTGCGCTTTGCAGTGGAGGTTGTTCAGGCGATCAAGGCCGAATGCGGTGCGGATTACCCTGTTTCCCTGCGATACAGCGTGGAAAGCAAGGTCATTGACTTCAATGTGGGTGCAGTTCCGGGTGAGGAGTACACCGAGATAGGCCGTGATATGGCCGAATCGGAGCAGGCAATACAGATTCTGCGCAAGGCCGGATATGATTGCTTCAACTGCGACAACGGCACTTATGACTCGTGGTATTGGGCGCATCCACCGGTGTATATGCCCCTTAATTGCAACCTTGACGATGTAAAGCATATAAAGAAGTTCACCGATGCACCGGTTATCTGTGCAGGCAAAATGCAGATCGACGCCGCTGCCGAGGCAATTTCCGCGGGTGAGCTTGACGGTGTAGGCATAGGCAGACAGTTCCTTACAGATGAAAAGCTGCTCACAAAGGTCAAGGCCGGTGAGATGGAGGAGATACGCCCCTGCATATCCTGCCATATTTCCTGCTGCCCAGCGGCAGTATGGAAAGACAGCGGCGCGGCTGTTGACCTGAAAGGTATTTTCACAGGCAAAAAACAGCCGGGAACCTGCTCACTCAACCCGCACACATTCCATGAAAAGACATACGTTGTCCAAAAGGCGAAAAAGCCCAAGAAGATAGCCGTTATCGGTGGTGGTATAGGCGGCATGGAGATGGCAATACAGGCTGCTATGCGCGGCCACACGGTGGATCTTTATGAAAAGACAGATGCCCTTGGCGGAACGTTCCGTGCGGCGGCTGCACCAATGTGCAAGGAAAAGGACAGAGACCTGCTTGCGTGGTATGAACGTCAACTGAGCAAGCAGCCTGTTAACGTACATTTCAACACAGAGATAAATAGTCTGGACGATATTAAGGCCGATGAGATCGTAATTGCGACCGGCGGCACACCCAAGAAGCTGAGAGTTCCGGGCGGGGAGAAATGCGTGGACGTTATCTCGGCGTTACTGGATGAAGAACAGTTGGGCGATCGTGTGGCGATAATCGGCGGTGGCCTTGCCGGATGTGAGCTTGCCTATGACCTTGTGTGCAAGGGCAAACACCCATTTATCGTTGAGATGCAAAAGGATGTTATTATAGACATCAACGTTGCGGCAATGAACTCAATGATGATGCGTGACCTCCTGCGTTATCACAAAGTGCCGATCTATCTTGAAAGCAAAACAACGGAGATAAGCGATAATGCCGTTGTGATAGAAAATGCAGACGGTGTTCACACCATTCCGGCAGACAGCTTTGTCAGCGCGGTTGGCTTCAATGCAGGCTCTCCGCTCTATGACAAGAAGAACAAGCACGTGCATATAATAGGCGATGCAAACACTGTCTCCAACCTAAAAGGCGCTATCTGGCCGGCAAATGACCTTGCGCTGAAATTCAGCAAATAATCTCAATCCTAAAGAAAAACCATCCTGCGAATACCAGCTTTCGTGGGATGGTTTTTCTGCCCTACGCACAGCGCAGAACAGGTTGAAAATAAACTATTGTTGACTTATAATTGATTATAGGTTTAGCATTACATGGTAGAATACACTTGCAAGAGAATATGCGGCAGGAGGATATATATGTTCAAGATACTTATTGTTGAGGATGACAGCGAGCTGAGGCAGCTTTTCAGCCATGTTCTTATTAAAAACGGCTACTCCGTCACCGGTGTTGATAACGGGCAGCGTGCACTGAACGCTTTGGACACAAGCTATTATGATCTCATCATTTCAGATATTATGATGCCTGTGATGGATGGGTACGAGCTTGTAAAGACTATCCGCGCCACGGGCAACAACATCCCCGTGCTGATGATAACCGCGAAGGACGCTTTTGACGATATGCGCGAGGGGTTCATCTCCGGCACAGATGATTATATGGTCAAGCCTGTGAACGTTAACGAGCTTCTATTGCGCGTGGGAGCACTGCTTCGCCGTGCGCAGATAATAAATGAGCGCCGTCTCGTTGTCGGTGATACGGTGATGGAGTGTGATTCTCTCACTGTAACCGTGTGCGGGCAGAGTATGGTATTGCCGCAAAAGGAATTCATGCTGCTTTACAAAATGGCATCATACCCGGGGCGTATATTCACGCGCCAGCAGCTTATGGACGATATATGGGGCTATGAATCGGAGACGAATACCCATACCGTTGATGTACATATCGGCCGCCTGAGAGAGCGGTTTAAGGACAATCATGACTTCCGCATTGTCACAATGCGCGGTCTCGGCTACAAGGTAGAAAAGGCATGAGAGAAAAGGGAGATGCGCAGAGAAAGAAGCTTGGCAGACGATTGATGGCCGGCTTCCAGTTCAAGTTTTCCACAGCGGCGACGGTGGGCGCAGTGCTGACAGTGATGGTGTCTGTCTCGATGGGGCGTATTCTGAAGCCCAGCATGATGGAGCTCACCGTATCACAGATGGAGCTGCGCATCCTTTTGTGCGCGCTGGTGATCGGCGTGGCTGTGGCCGTTGTGCTCAACCGCGCGTTTATCCGCCCGCTTGCCCAGCTTGCTGACGCAATGCAGCAGGTTGCCGGCGGTGACTTCACCATCAGGCTTGAAGGCAAACAGTCACTCAGCGATATCAAGAAAATCTACTCCAGCTTCAACCTCATGGTTGAGGCGCTTGCCAGCACGGAGACGCTGCAATCGGATTTCGTGTCCAACGTGTCGCACGAGTTTAAAACCCCCATCAACGCCATTGAGGGCTACGCCTCATTGTTGCAGGACAGTGAGCTTCCGCGCGAACAGCAGATGCAGTATGTCGGCAAGATAATGTTCAACACGCGGCGGCTCTCCGACCTTGTCGGCAACATCCTGCTTTTAAGCAAGGTGGACAATAACTCCATCCGTCCCAAGGCGACAGAATACCGCCTTGATGAGCAGATACGGCAATCCATCTTCGCGCTTGAGCGCAAGTGGACGGAGAAGAACATCGACTTTGACATCGAGATGGACGAGCTGGCGTATTTCGGATATGAAAGTTTCATGCAGCACGTCTGGACGAATCTTATCGACAACGCCATAAAGTTCAACCCCTACGGCGGGGAAATAAAGCTTCGCCTTTCACGAGAGGGCGATAACGTTACATTCTCCGTCGCGGATACCGGAACCGGCATACCAGAAAATGAGCGGGACAGTATCTTCCGCCGCTTTTATCAGGTGGACAGCTCACACAAGGGGGAGGGGAACGGCCTCGGCCTCGCGCTGGTCAAGCGCATTGTCACGGCCTCCGGCGGCACGATAACTGTTAACAGTGAGGTAGGCAAGGGTGCCTGCTTTGTTGTCAAACTGCCCGTTTCGGTCGAGAATACACCCTACGCCGCCGCAAATATGGAGGAAAAGGAAATATAACAGGAGTGATTTTATGAGCTTTTATGAGATCGCGTGGGTCATCTTCGTGTATTCGTTCATCGGCTGGTGCGCGGAGGTCGTGTTTGCAGCGTGTCGGCGTGGAATATTTGTGAACCGCGGTTTTCTCAACGGTCCGGTCTGCCCGATATATGGGTTTGGCATGGCGCTTGTCCTCGCGCTGCTAACACCGGTTAAGGATAGCTTTCTGCCGCTGTTTTTCGGCAGTATGCTGCTGACCACAGCGCTGGAATTTTTCATCGGCTTTATTATGGAGAGATTCTTCCACGATAAGTGGTGGGACTATTCCGATAATCCCTTTAACATAAAGGGCTATGTCTGCCTTGAATTTTCGCTTATCTGGGGCTTTGCGTGCGTGCTTGTGGTGAATGTCCTCCACCCGCCGATTGCCCGCCTCATCGCCCATATCCCAATGAAGCTGGGTTGGTGGCTCATATGGATATTCGCCGTTATCATGGCGGCGGATGCTGTCATCACTCTCATTGAGCTGTTGAAGCTGAATAAGCGCTTCAAAGCCGTGGAGGAGCTTGAACGCATGATGACCGCCGTTTCCGACACGGTCGGCGAAAAGGTGCTGTATGAGGGATATGACCGCCTGCGCGGTGCGCATGAAGCCTTTGATGAGCAGCATCCGGAACTGCATGAAAAGAGCGTTGGCGTGATAAAAGAGGTGCTGGATATGCGCAGTGAAATAAACACCGCCATCAAGGAGAAAGAGGATGCGCGCGCTGCCCGCATAGCTGAGCTTGAGGGCAAAATCGCGGCCACACTCAGCCACAACATCGTGCATGAGCGTATTGTCCGCGCGTACCCGCAGCTTGCCGAGGGCAAGCACAGCGGCCGCGTGTTTAAGCGCCTTGCCGCCATTGCGGAGCGCCGCAGAACCGAAAAGCATAAGTAACACCAAACAGGCAAACCTTAATTTTTAGGTTCGCCTGTTTTTTTAGAATTTTGTGCAACATTTTCGCGCAGATATCGTTATTATAGCTGAAAGGACTTTCAAACACGATAAAAGGAGGTCGCCAATATGGATGATGAAAAAATTGTGGAGCTGTATTGGCTTCGTTCGTCTGCGGCCATAGAGGAGACGGAGAAAAAATACGGCGCGTATCTAAACACCGTGGCGTTTAATATCCTCGGCAATGCGCAGGACGCGGAGGAATGTGTGAACGATACCTACGTTGGCGCGTGGAACTCCATGCCGGATAAGCGCCCAAAGCGATTGTCACCCTATCTGGGCAGGATAGCGCGCAACCGCGCAATTGACCGCGCGATAGCCGACACGCGCCAGAAGCGCGGCGGCGGTGAGGTGATGCTTGCCCTTGACGAGCTGGGCGATGTTACAGGCGGCGTCAGCGCCGAGCGGGAGCTGGAGCGGCGTGAGCTTGCCCGCACGCTAAACACCTTCCTCTCCACACTGTCCGGTGATGAGCGGCGTGTGTTCGTTGCGCGGTATTTCTTCATTGCACCGGTAGATGAGATCGCGGCCAAATTCGGCTTTACCCGTTCCAAAACGGCCAGTATGCTGCTGCGCACACGCAAAAAACTGCGCACAGCGCTTGAAAAGGAGGGTTATGTATGACATCGCGTCAGCTTTTAGACGGTATGGGCGCTATCGACAGCGCATATATAGACGAGGCCGGTGCAGCGCTTGGCTGCAATGACAGTATAGTTCGGAATGACACCGCACCGCGCCGCACGCCGCGCAAAATCATGCGCACGCTGCTTATCGCGGCGATAATAGCGGCGCTCCTCACGGCAACGGCATTTGCCGCAGGTTGGTTTGGTCTCGGTGGGCTTAAAACTGCCGATGACTTTAATGGCAGCGGCATGGCGAGAATTTCACTGCAAGGATTATCCGACACGGCAGAGAGTAAGGCCGCAAGCGAATGGCTGGACTATCGTGACGAAGAAAATAACTCACAACGCGAGTATAACGATCAGCTTGCCCAGTCTGCGGCGGAAAAGTACGGGACGTATGGCGTTGCAAATCAGAAAGATCTGGATATGCTGAAAGAAATATGCGATAAATATTCCCTGCAATTTCTAGGCACGTCAGTCACGCAAACGGACGAGCGCACTTTCTGCGAAAGCGCCGGTGTAGGTCGCCTGACAGGAAAGCATGATGATTATGCAAACCAATATCTAAGCTCCTATGTGTATTCATCCGGCACATTCCACATGGAGGGTGACGTATATACGGACGCGCACCCATATGATATCAGATATCAACTGAGGAATGCGAAAAAGGGTGTGATGGATTATGTAAACCTAGGCGCGGCCGACATAAACAGCTTTACAGAGTGGGACTATGTAACGGAGAGCGGCATAACACTGCATCTGGCAAATACCGCGCCGGAGGCCGACACGAAGCAGTCGTTCATCTTCCTTGATACTGCCGATGCATTTATAACCGTCAACTTCATGCACGATGGGTACGCCAATTATTACGGTGACGGCGTTATAGACGGAATAGGCGATGAGTATGTCAGCTTTGACATTGCCGATTCTGAGCTTGAATTACTGGCAGAGTGCTTTGACTGGGAGGCGTTTTCAGACCAGACGCGCGGGATGGATGGAGAGTTTACTGAGCGTGTATATAACGCGCGTGTTGACGCAGCGGCGCTGATCGCCGTTAAGGATAAGGCGGCAGACTATTCAGCCGCCGAGGGTGATGAAGGTAAGCTGTACTTCCTCAAGCTGACATATGCCGAGGAGATAGAGGAATATATCGCAGGATTCAGGCTGATAGATTGCATCGTAGCGCAGGGGGTGAACAACTGCGTGGGATGGATGCGCTTTGCGGGTGTGGCGAAAGCGCCGCTGGACTGGGCGTATACCGAGGAAAACGGTGAGCGGGTGTATTGCCGCAGTGTCAATCTTTCAAAGCGTGACGGTGCTGAGTGGTCATGCGGCGCGGGCTTTGATATGCACCCTGTGCAGCTTGAACAGCAGTGTGTTGAGAGCACGGCGGCGCTTCGCTGTATAGGTGCACCGCTGGATGAGCTGAAAAGCGCGGAGATGTATGTGCAGTCAACAGGTGAGTCGTATACAATCACAGACCCTGACGCGCTGAACACGCTTGGCCGTATGCTCCGCTTTAACCCGATACCGGGCGGCAGAATAGATTGCAGCGAGTGGAACCCGATATACCTTGATTATGCCGATGGCAGGTCAGCACTTGTGTATGCGCCCGATACCGGCGAGAATCTGGTGCTTATCTATGGCCGGACACAAAGCTATATGCTGGGCGTCAGCATATTTGACGTGTTTAATGTGCCGCTGGACGCAAAGGGCTATACAGAGCATGACGGCATTATCACCACGCATATTGACCGACCCGAGGGCAGTCTGCTTGCAACGGTAGAGTATGATTATATTAAAGGCGGCGACACTATAGAGCGCCGCTCAACAGACGAGTTTGGAGAGACGCGCGCCCGCCGCTTTGAGTATGACGCTGACGGAAAGCTTGTGCGCGAGACTATATCTGAGCCGGATGGCACAATAGCAGATGAACGCGTGTACACCTATGATGACAACGGACGGCTTGTAAACAAGCATACGCAGTGGGACAGTGCGTGGACGGATGATAACTGCTTCTATGATGAGGCAGGCCGCATGATCCGCATTGAAAGCTATGATAATGAGCGCCCAACAACGCCCTTTTACACATGGTACACCTATAATGAGGACGGAAGCGTAACTGTAGAGAGCGGGTATAAATAAGCAAAATAAAAAGAGAGTGTCTCAAAAGGGGGAGAGACACTCTCTTTTTTTATATAATTATATCCTTTTCCTGTGCTTTTCGTCATAAAGCCGTATCTGCTTTGCGCCCGCGTCCATTGCGCGGCGCAGGGGACGGTACAGCACCAGCGTCAGCACAAAGTTGCCGACGCAGTGGCGGATATCAAATGGGATGCCGGTTATAAAGTAGGAAAATGCCATGCTCCACCCACCGATGAAAAGGTAGGGGATTGAGCAGCCCGCGCCGAAGAACAGCCCATGCAGCGCCGCAACTATCGCCCACACGATTGCAGAGTCGTTTTTGCGCATTATAACGGCTATAGCAGCGAGGATAGGCCACAGGTACATATATGACAGCACCCACAGGCCAAAGCCCCACATAAGCCCCTCCAGCACCACGAACACGAAAACCGCGTACATCGACTTCCACCCGAAGAATATCGCCGTGAGGATGATCAGCACGTCAGTCATGTGCACATTCCGTATACCGGCCATCGCCACCTGCATCACAAACATCAGTGCGCCCATAAGCGCCAGCAGGCAAAGCTCACGCGCGGTAAGCTTACCAGCCGGTTGTGAGGGTGATTTCATACTTGTCGCCATCCTGAATCATGGTGTCGTCAACGCCGGTCATCAGCATTTCGCCGCCCTTGGTGAAGCACCACCACTGCTGCTGTGCAGTGTCGGCCGTCTCGCCATCTACAGTCATCACGAACAGCCCGTAATCGCTTTCGTCACCGGCAACAAGCCCGTCCACCTGTTCCAGCGCACCGCGCAGGTTTTCGCTGTCGGTCGTAATGTCAATCGTGCGGGTGCTGCCATCACCGTGGATTATCTCAACGCTTATCGCCTTGCCGCCGACAACGCCCTCAGGCATATTTGCATTATAAAGCGCCAGCGCGCCGACAATGAGCGCTGCAAGCACTACCAGTGCGATTGCTATTTTAATTGATTTTTTCATCTTTATCCTCGATATTTATAATTTTTCAGTCATCCTCAACCGGCTTTTCACAGCAGGTCATATACATTGTGTATACACATGCGCACAGCAAAGCAAGCCCGATAAACATCACAAGGTAGCACCGGAGATACCAGTCACCGTGGCGCTGTACATAATATTCGCTCAGCCCAACGCACACGAATGAAGCGAAAAACCAGACCCACATTGCCCAATGCTTGCCGCAGCGTCCATTCACGCGGATAGACTGCACACTGTAGTAGACAAGAACGGCCACAATGCACACAGCACAGCATATCTGCACTATGCTGACAAAGCCATTGAAGTGCATGAAGCTGGAGTCATAGCGCGTGCTGTCAAGTATAAACTCAATGCCGGAGAACAGCAGCAGGAATATACGCGCCGTGTCACCGTCAGCTGAAAGCCCCTCGCGCATGGGTACACTGCGCCGCTTTAGATAAAAGCGCATCATCACCAGCGTCAGCACCAGCATTGCAATAAAGTCAATAAAGAACGTTGCAAAGCGGTAATCAGCCGCACCGCTTATGTAGATGGGGGAGGCGAGCGGGAGGTGCTGAAGCGCCGCAGTTTTCACGGCGATCTTGGCGCGGCATGAGCTGTTGAAAACAGCCGACAGCCGGATAAACGCCACACACAGCGCCCCGCCCGGGGCGACCGCGTCCAGCATACGCGGCACATTGTTTGTAAAGCCGAGCTTGCCCACCAGAAATGCCGCCAGAAGTGCACCTATCAGCACACCGGGGAGACAGTACCCGCCGCCGGAATAGTCCGTCAGTGCGCGCCAGAAGCTGACATACTGCTCTGCATGGCAATACCAGTGTATCGCGCGCGACAGCGGCACGGAGAAAAGCACGGCCAGCGGGAAAAACACCCACAGCACACCGCCGTTGCCAGCATATGAGGTGTACAGCGCGTGGCTGAGCGCAAAGCACGCCGCAACACCCAGCGCAATTACGATGCCGCTCCAATATATTATAGTGTCGCCGGAATATATCGCAATGCCGCTCATCCTGCCACCTCCGATTCGGGAATTGCCGAGGCAAAGTAGATAATATCGCTTACAGTGCGCTCTGCGCCGAAGTCAACATGGTTGACCGCTTCGCCCTGAAATACGATCTCGGACGTCTGGCCACCGTCCAGATTGTACGCCTTAACACAGCCCTTTGCCGCCATGAAGCGGGCAAATTCATTCACGTTTGCGCGCGGGCGCATATCCGTGTGGTTCACGGTCATAAGGAGATAGTGCAGCTCGTCCGTCATACCGATGCCGGAGCGAGAGTATTCCATGTTCATCTCGCCGATTGGGTAACCGTCACACTGCTGTGCCTCGCCGTTTTCTACCAGCACAGGGCCGAAAGACAGCGTGAACACCACATCATTGTCGGCAATATACTGCTGAACCTGCGCGTCGCTTGTCAGCTCACCTGCGCGTGAAAACAGCATATCGCCGCCCGCAGTTATAAAGCAGGTGTCCAGTTTCTCCGGTTGGTTGCGGAATAACTGACGCTGATACACGGTAAGCCCGATCTGGCGGTACGCGTAGAAGTCAGCGTTTGCGGCCACAACTGCGTTCGCGGCGGCGGCCAGCTCACTTGCATAAAGCTGCACGGATGAGCCGTAGGTGTCCTCCGTCAGCTTGCGACGGAACTGTGACCCGTCAGCAATCTTGACCTCGGCCAGTGTCGCACAGCGCTCCTCGATTATCTCTTTCCACACGATAACAAGTATCGTGTCATCGCGGTAATACTGCATTTCTTCCCCAGGATAGAATGGCAGATCAGGCTGCCACACGGTCTCCTGTCCATCCAGCAGCTCACCGGATTGGGCGATTATCGCCTCAATCACGGCAGGGTCGGTGGTCGTGCCGAAATTGGCCGCGTTCGGCTTCGGCGCAACGGTGTCAGTTTCCGCTATCTTGTATATCTTCTTTATGTACGTCAGATCGCCAAGGGCATCACTTGCGGCATTATTTATATATACATCCAGCTTGCTTGTCAGGTTCAGATTGTTCTGTGCCTTGAATGAGGTGGTTGTGCCGGAGTCGGGGTGGATGTTCACTGCAATCCAGCAGAATGTCAGCAGCGTCACCGCGGTGAAGAGTACGACAAGCGCCTTTTTCAGCGGGGTCTGGGTGCGCTGTCGCTGGGCGTGAACGGTTTCATGTGCCCTCTTCTCGTCCTTCTCAGCCTTGCGCAGGGCGGACTTCTGCGCGTCGAGCTTCTGCTGCTTTTCCTCCGCCTTCTGCTGTAGGGCAGAGAAGTGCTTTTTGTCGTCCTCATTGAAGTATTTTTCAGCGTTCGGGTGCTTCGGCGCGTTGCGGCGCGTTACTGCAGTTGGCTTTGCCCAAACCTTCGGCGGCTGATAGCTCTTGCCCTCCGGACGGAAAGCGGGCGCGTAGTCTGCCGCCTCGCGCTTTTCGCGCGGCGTTGTGCGCGGTGCTGTGGGTGCGCCGGACGCTTCCTGTGCCTTTTTCCGCGCGGAAATAATGTTTTCCAACGGGGTCATGTCTATATAGTACTGAGCATTGTCATCCTCTGCACCGGCTACAGGCGCGGCGGCTTTGGGTGCAGAGCTGTTGCTGCTTTTCGGCGCGGGGGCGGGCTGCTCCTCATTACCGGAAATAGAGCTGGAATATGAGGAAAACTCCGCCAGTATCGCTTCCAGATCGGAATTAAATTCGCTGTTGTTGCTCATAATGTGTTCTCCTGCGGGTCAGTATGCCACGCCGCCCATGAGGGCGTTCAGCATGGCCTGATTTGTCACGATAAGCCATTGACCATTGGTGTAAACCAGCTCAATGTCTATCACGGTTGCGGTGTAGTAGCTGCTGGCATGGCTCAGCACGAATTGCAGAGATTCGTTATATGCCTCTGCCGTCACGCTGGGCAGGTACTTGTTGTTCTCGTCATACACCTCATTGCCGGGGCGCGCCTTGACTATCTTTTCAAGATTGCGCTTCACACCGTCCTCAACGCTGGCTTCAAGCGATTCCAGATCAAGATACTTAAAGCGCACACTCTGAGTGGCGCTCAGCTTGTCCACCTTGGCAGTGTCTGCCAGTGTATATTCATAGCTTTCTTTCAGTGCGTCATATATCAGCGCGGCATTCGCGTCCGCAGGTTCGGTTTCAAGGCCGAGACCGGTGTAGTCGTTGAGACATGAGTATGCGGTGGTATAGTCGCCTGCGATGAGCGCGTCATAAAACTTCGTCACCGTGTCGGTAGGGTTTCCGGTCGGCTTTGAGTACAGCGACCCGACGGACGAGCCGACTATGCACACTATCACCGCGAATGCTGATAACACGATGGACAGTACCGCCCACGGCAAATTCAGCTTGCCGGTATGCGCCAGCCGGACGGCGAACGCCATTGCGGCAAACATCAGCACCACGGTCAATATAAACGCGACAGAGGACAGTATGCTGGGCGCAGTCGTGACCGCCTCCTCATATAGTGTCTGCGCGGTGGCGTGCGCGCTGGGCGTGACGGCAAGCATCACGCCTAGCGCAGCGGATATTGAAATGATTCTAGTTATATGCTTCATGCTGCTTCTCCAAAAGTGCAGAATAGTTCTTTCTATTTTACCTTTTTCTCGTTGTAAATTCAAGTATAAGCTTATATTTACCGCAAATAAAAATCTAAACGATTTTTTCCGCGCTGTAGCGGCTGTTGAATGTTTCAAGCCCGGGGCGATAAAGCTTATCTATCGTCCATATACTTATCCCAGCCAGATTATATTCCTCCACCAGTGCCAGCCGCGCCAGCCATGAGCGGGCGTCCTCAAACCAGACTATGTGCGCCTTTCCCGCTGCGTCAGTGTAGTAGAAATACGGCGCGGCGGCTGTCACGTCATAGCGCACCTCAGCGCCGACGCTTGAGGCAAGGTCTGCCGACTGCGCGTTTGACACTATCGCGGCGGCGTTGCCCGGCTTCCACGGCAGTGTCCAGTCATAGCCGTAGTTTGAAAAGCCCATTAGTATCTTGCCGGATGGGATACGCGTCGCAGTATAGGACAGCACCTGCCGCATCCTGTTCACCGGTGACACGGCCTGCGGTGCACCGTAGGTGTAGCCCCACTCGTAGGTCATTATCACCACGCGATCCATGTACTCACCGTGCGCGGCGTAATCATGTGCCTCGTATAAAAGCCCTCCCTGTGCGTCGCTCTCCTTTGGCGCAATCGCGCTTGTCAGGTAGTAGCCCAGCGGGTGGAAAAGCTCTGCGGCGCGGCGGATGAAATTGTTGTAGCCCTCACGGTCAAAGGGGTAGACGTATTCAATGTTAAAATTTATCCCGTAGTATTTTTTCGCGCGCAGTGTGGAGAGAATATTATTAAATACCCTTTCCTGCACGCGTTCATCTGTGAACACGGCGTGCGCAATATCGCTTGAAAAGCCGGAAGCCTCGCTGAGGTTTGTAACGGTCATCAGCGGTGCAGTGCTCGCCGCGTAAGCTGCGTTTATCATCCGCCCATCGTCTATAGTGCGCAGCTCGCCCTCGGCTGTCATGCTGTATTCAAACGGACACAGAAACGTCAGATAGGGGAGAGTTTTACCCAATACTGTCGGTGATATGTTGGGATAGGCGTAGCCGTTTACCTCCATTGTCAGGTGCGGCGCGGCTGAGTATGTGGGTATGACAAGCGCCATGCCGACTGCGAGACGCGATGAGTCGGCTAACTGATTTGCCGCGGCCAGTGCATCGACCGACACAGAATACCTCTTGGCGATATTATACAGCGTATCGCCGGTGCGAACAACATATATTTCCATTGACTGCTCCTTTCAGATAAAATCACTCACAATTATATGCGCACATTGCGCCGGTAACGCCGGTGTGATATAATATAAGCAAATAATTACACTCAGGAGGTTTGAAAAATGGCGGAGAATCGTATTCCCTTGAGAGAAGAATTGACGGAGGAAGTTACCTGGCGGTTGGAAGATATATTTGAAAGCGATACCGCGTGGCAAAATGAATATGAAGCGCTGAAAGCCCTGCCGGAGCAGGCCGCGGCGTACGCGGGGCGGCTTGGTGAGAGTGCCGAGACGCTGCTGGAATATCTGCGCTTTGAGGATGAGGCCGGTGTGCGCCTTGGCAAGCTGTACGGCTACGCCAACTGCAAAAGCGATCAGGACACGGCGAACGCCGTTTATCAGGATATGCGCGGCAAGGCGATGAGTGTGTTTGTGGCCTATGCGGGCGCATCCTCCTTTGCAACGCCGGAGCTTATCGCCATCGACGATGAAACGCTCGATAGCTTTTATGCCGCCGCGCCGGAGCTGGAGGTATACAGTCGCGGTATATACCGCGTTCGTCGTATGGCGCAGCACGTTCTTTCACCGGCGGAGGAGCGGCTGCTTGCCGCGGCGGGTGAGATGGCGCAGGCGCCGGATAATATACGCGGTATCTTTATGAACGCGGATATAAGCTTCCCCGCAGTTCGCGGTGCGGGCGGGGAGGAGCATCCTCTCACGAATGAGACCTTTGTGCCCCTGATGGAAAGTGCGGACAGAGAGCTTCGCAAGGCCGCGTTTGAGACCTATTATGCGCGCATTGCCGAGTATAAAAATACCGTGGCCGCCATGCTGGACGCGCAGTTTAAGCAGCTCAGATTCTTTGCTGAGGCGCGCAACTATCCCACAACGCTTACCGCCGCGCTGGACGGGAACGAGGTGCCGGAGGCGGTGTATGAAAACCTCATTGCCGCCGTGCATGAGAATATGGGCAAGATGTACCGCTATGTCGCCCTGCGCAAGAAGCTGCTGAACGTGGATGAGCTGCATATGTACGATGTATATACGCCGCTGGTGGCAGAGGCCGCGCAGAAGATAAGCTTTGCCGAGGCGAAGGAGACGGTGCTTGCCGCGCTCTCCGTTCTGGGCGAGGACTATACCGCGCTGCTGCAAAAGGGCTTTGATGAGCGCTGGATAGACGTGTATGAAAATCAGGGCAAGCGCGGCGGCGCATACTCCACGGACGTTTCGCGTCCGCACCCGTATGTGCTTTTAAACCATAAGGACACGCTGGACAGTATGTTCACGCTTGCCCACGAGATGGGGCACGCCCTGCATAGCTGGTATAGCTGTCAGAACCAGCCGGTGTGCACCTCTGATTATGTGATATTCGTGGCCGAGGTCGCGTCCACCTGCAATGAGGTGCTGTTGATGCGTTATCTCCTCAATAAGACCACCGACCGCCGTGAGCGGGCGTATCTGATCAACCATTTCCTTGACCAGTTCAAGGGTACGGTGTACCGCCAGACGATGTTTGCTGAGTTTGAGCTGAAAATGGGGCGCATGAGCGAGGCGGGGGAGACGCTTACCGCCGATGCCCTGTGTGCGGAGTACCTTGCACTCAATAAGCTCTATTTTGGCTCTGACATGGTTTCCGATGATGAAATCGCGCTGGAATGGGCGCGAATTCCGCACTTCTTCTATGATTACTACGTCTTTCAGTATGCAACCGGCTTCTCTGCAGCAGTCGCGATTGCAAACCGCATCCTTGCGGAGGGTGAACCCGCCGTGCAGGACTATAAGCGCTTCCTTTCCTCCGGCAGCAGTACAGATCCAATCTCCCTGCTGAAAATCGCCGGTGTGGATATGAGCACGCCTACCCCCATATCATCTGCGCTCGACCTCTTTGGCCAGCTTATAGATGAGCTGGAAGCCACGCTTGGGTGAATATAAAGAATAGAAAAAGCTGCTGCAAACGCATACGCAATTGCAGCAGCTTTTTAATTGATTATTGCTTAGTGGTGATCCGTACCCTTTGAGCCAACGCCGAAATGCAGCTCCTTCATACCTTCGACTTCCTCGCATACGTCCTTCAGGGCGCATATAGAGCAGTCGGTGGGCAGACCCTCAAGTATGTGGGTGAGGGTGCCGGTGATATCATTGGCCTTTTTCGCCATGTTCTTCATCTCAGCATAATTGAAGCTGGGATCGGTGATGAAAATAACCGTGGCATTGAGGACGTTGGGGTCTTTCTTATATGCGGCGATATAGTTCATGCCGATGTTCTTGAAGCTTACGCCATTTCTCAGCGCAGTCTTGCTGACACGAACCTGCTCACGGAACGATTCCGGAGACATACGCACCATATAACCCTCGGGGTAAACGTGATACTTTGCAAACTCAATGTCCTTGAGCATACGGTATACCTTCTCGTCATCATCGTCCATAACGCCGATGCGGAGAAGCACGATACGCGCAAAGTCGCAGTCACCCTTTATCTGCCCAAGGTCGTTGCCGAAAAGCATAACCTTATCTTCATTCACAAGGTCAGCAGAGGAGGTGAACAGAACATAGTTTGCAGAGCCTTTTCCCTGTGCGCCAAGCTCGTATGCGGCATCCTTTTGCAGCACAAGCTCACTTGCACCAAGATCCTTCCACTGTGCGGCGGGGGTATAATCCCACACCTTAGCAGCGCCGTTGATCAGTTCTTTGGTGTCGTTAATTAGGTGGTTATAAAGCTCCATAGATTAGAATACCAGGTCAACCTTCTTGCGGTCAAACATGGTGTTGACCTGCTTGTATGCCCAACCGAGAACCTTCTGATCCAGATTCCAGAAATAGACGACAAACAGAACCACAACGACCGTGATAAGCACGGAGAAAAGCTTCTTTATGAATTTCATACTGTTAGTTGTGCTCCTTTCTAGTATAGAGCGGGGCGGAAACCGCCCCAACTCGTGTGCGGTCAGTGCGTGGAAGCCCCTTACTTCTTGCTCATGCCCTTCTGACGTGCGTATTCAGCAGCGCCGAGTGCGC
>CAZBVU010000006.1:66613-77272 GCA_964495355.1 uncultured Oscillospiraceae bacterium | reverse complement strand
ACCGTATGCACACCATTAAGGCTGTCATGTACGCCACCCTCAAATAAGCCATGGGTGAAGCCGTCTATGCGTGTTGCCTGCGAACTCATAATGTCTTTGCACCATTCTTTTGACTATAACAATAGCAAAACCACCACAAGCATTATGCCTGTGGTGGTTTTGTTCGGCTTACGCCTTATCTCTGTTCGTTTACATAGATGCTGGCCTTGCTCTGGATAAGCTTTGCCGTCTCGTCAAGGCTCTTTTGACCGGCGAAATACGCCTGTGACCCGTCCAGAACGATGTCGGATATGCTGGTGTCAAAGTTTACGCGTTTGGATGCAATGTTGACAAGGCTGACTATTGCGTCTGCACGCTCCTCGCTCAAGCCGGAGTAGATGTTGCGATAGGTCGTGCCGTCATAAGTCATACCCACTACAAGGCGCTTCTTTTCGCCGTTTTCGTCCAGCAGGATGTGTCCGGCGCTGTCGCGCTCATACTCAATCTCCCTTGCATCGCTGATGAGATAATCAAATGCGTTTTTGTTCGTGGGGAAGTAGTAGCTTTCGCGCTGATAATCCTCCGTGAAGAATGTGCAGATAAATTCCCACGCTGCATCCTTGTTCCGGCAGGCGGAGGTTATGGCGTAGCCCTCCATTTCGCTTATGACGCACCCACTGTCACCGCGGCTGTTCGGGAAGCCGATGTAGGTAACATCCGTGTTAAATGGGTTGGAATCACCTGTGTCGTTAAATGTGGCAAGTGATGTCAGCATCAGCATCTGCTGCCCCTGTGAAATGCGGTACTCGGCGGCATCCTCCGCGTCCGGCTCATAGGTTGCCATTTCTTCATCAGAGGGGAACTGTGCACAGAATTGCAGCAGCGCCTTGAACTCATCGCAGTCAAAGTTACACTCGCCGCTTGACCAGTCCATGTAGTTGTCAAGGTCGATTGCAAGGCAGTAGTTCAGCATTGTCTCGCGCGTGAAGTACCAGTCCAGCGCAGTGCAGCCCTCAGGCATAGAGCTGAGCGCGGCATTGAACTCATCATACGTCCAGCCCGGCTCATCCCCGACAACAGAGCTTGCGCCCATCAGCGTCATCACGCCAAAGCCCGGCACGGCGGCACACAGCTTGCCGTCAACCTCATAGGCGGCAAGTATGTTTGAAAAGAAATCACTTCTGTCCAGCTCACTGTCCGCGTCAATATAGGGGTAGAGATCCACCAGCAGCCCCTTTGAGGCCAGACGCGTATAAGAAATGTTGAGGTCTATGTCCAGTATATCAGGCAAATTACCGGCCATAATCTCGGTCGAAAGCTTTGTCTGGGCATCGCTGTAGCTCTCCGCACCGGAAAGCTCATAATAATCCTTTATGTCGATGTGGTATTTGTCGCTTGCTCGGTTGAATTTCACCACGTTGTTATACAGCTCATACGCACCGGCCACGGTGGCGAGGGTCAGATGCTCTTTCTGCGGCACGGCATCATACGGCACCTTTGATACGCTGATAAGCTCAGTCGTTATAAGGTTGTCCCTTGAAAGTGTGGCGCTTATTGCGTACACAACGCCGTTGTCGGCAATGTTTATGTAGCCTATATCGTTTACATTCACGTCGCAGTCAATCCAGTTGAACAGGATTTCGCTCTCCTCGGTGTCCAGCTTGAAGCCGTACAGTACAGCGTCCGTGGTGTAGTAAAAATCATAATCGCCAGTGCCGGATATGAGCTGGCTGGCGCTCTCGGGGATGGCGTAGCCCTTTGTGGACAGCTCGCCGGCCACAGTGTCAATGACTTTTACACTCATCCCGGCGTTGAACTCATAAACCAGCGCGGCAATGCCGCCATCGGCAAGATTGGCCGAACTGTAGATATAACCGTCAATCTCAAAGGCGTTCACCAATTCACCGGCGGGGGAGTATATATTTATTCCCATGCCGGAGCCGCTGAATATTATAACGATGTTGTCTGCGGCGTCGGTGTATATCCCGTTGATGTATGTGTCCTCGCCAAGCTCAATGGGATAGCAGCTTAGCTCACTGCCGGTGCTGCTGTCCAGTACGCGGATATAGTTTTCAACAGCGCTTTTGGAATACTCGTAGTATTCCTCGTCATCATCCTTTATCTCAGCCGGCGCTTCTGACCATGAGGTGTTTATCTGCTCCAGCACAACAAGATGCCCGTCATTGTCCAGCAAGGCCGACTCAGGATGCGCCATGCTGTAATAATCGCGCTTGCCATCCGGCGTGATTTCACTGCTGAGCGGGGAGTAGCAATCCAGCTTTGTCACCTTGCCCGCAAAATCCATGTAAAATAGGCGCGCCTCTTTTATATCGTACTGCCCCTCATATTCCGGCGTCACGCCCTCGGGTATTGCCTCGCCGACTTTTTCAACGTCAGCGTAGTACAGCCCATCATCCGCCATGATAAGCGGCGCAATGCCGGTTTCGCTGTCTTTTACAAGCGTGGTATAGGTCGGTGCATATGCGTATTCCGGCGTGGCGGTCGCTTCCGCATTTTTCGCACTGCCGGATGCTGGGCTGCTTGTACCGCTTGTGCCGCACGCTGCGAGAGACAGCACCGCGCATATCACAAGGATGTACGCAAAAATTCGCTTTGCCATCTTCATTGCAGTATCCCTCTTTTCTTTGGAAATGATGATGGAATAATATCATCCGGCCGCCGCAAATACAATTAAGAAACGATTAAGGTATTCTTAAACCGCCTTATGACATTGCTCCTTTAATCATTTTTCAGACGGCGCAGATAAACCGTTTGTTCCATAAAATGCAAAACTTTTGGTATTTATATTTAAAATCGCAAGGGGAGAATTTTTCGTCTGTGTGTCTCCCCTCGTCAGATGGAGGCATGGACGACAACGTGATCGCAGCGCGGTGTTTTCGCTTTGTTAATCATCTTCTTATAATTGCGTGTATAATAGAATAGATAAACATTGAGAGGTTAGTGGAAAAATGAACACGGAAAAATCAGCAGATAAAGCCACTGTCAGCGCGGGCGGTGAGCGCGCAGGCGCACTGCAAAAGCTGTGGAAAGCGGCGGCAATTCTGATATGGATAGGTATTATTGTGTTTATTGCCCTGCGGCTGGACGATTTCTCTGTTGAGAGCATAGTTGCAGGCGTTCCGGCAAACCGCATCCTTGCCGCAGTGGTGATGCTGGCGCTGTTCGCGCTGAAAAGTCTCAGCATCGTGATGTATGCCGGGCTGCTGTACGCCGCAAATGGTGTGCTTTTCCCGATTCCGATTGCCATACTGGTCAACCTTGCGGGCAGCTTCATTATGGTTTCGCTTCCTTACTGGATAGGCAAGCGCAACGGCAGCGCCGCGGTAGAGGCGGTATTGCGCAAGTACCCCAAGACCGAGCGGCTGCATAAGCTTCGCGCGGATAATGACTTCATCTTTGCCTATCTTGCGCGCATGGCCGGCCTGCCGAGTGATGTTGTCAGCCTTTACATGGGCGCGGTGAATGTGGAATACGGCAAATACGTTGTGGGCAGTCTGCTGGGCTTTTTGCCGCACATGATAATCTACCCCGTCATCGGTATGAGCATACGCGACACGCACAGCACGGCCTTTGTCGCCTCCGTATGCGCAGAGCTTGTGTACATCGTCCTCACGGCGACAGCGTATTTTATCTACCACAAAAGAAAGCAGAAAAAAGAAAAAGCATAACGACGAACACCCCGCTGTCACTCATTGACAGCGGGGTGTTCGTTATTTCCTTTTGCGTCAGATAATCTCAGTCACGGTGTAGTCCTTGGCCTCGACCGCGACTTTCAGCACGGCATCCTCAACAGGGGCGGACAGGGTGACGACTGCGGTGCCGTTGGCGTGGCTGACAGCGGCCTCGGCCACGCCGTCAACGGCTTCCAGCGCCTTTTTCACGGCTGCTTCGCAGTGGGAGCACATCATACCGGTGATTTTCATTGTCTTTTCCATGTTTTTTTCTTCCTCCATGATTTTATTTGTTTTTCTATGCTTTTTGTGGTCGTGACTTGCATCACGAAGCTTGAACAGATTAAGTCTCAGCGCGTTCGACACAACGCAGAAGCTGGAAAGACTCATTGCCGCTGCACCTATCATCGGGTTTAGCGTAAGCCCCAGCGACACAAACGCACCCGCCGCAATGGGTATGCCGATGGCGTTGTAGAAAAACGCCCAGAACAGATTTTCGCGGATATTGCGCAGTGTGGCGCGGCTGAGGCGTATCGCGGCGGGAACGTCACTGAGCTGACTCTTCATCAGCACAACATTTGCCGCGTCAATGGCCACATCCGTCCCTGCGCCTATCGCAATGCCAATGTTGGCGCGGGTCAGCGCGGGCGCGTCATTTATCCCGTCACCCACCATTGCGACCTTGCCCTCTTTCATCAGGCGGCGTATTACGCTCTCTTTGCCGTCAGGCAGTACACCGGCGATAACCTCGTCCACACCGGCCTGTTTGCCAATGGCGTTGGCTGTGCGCTCATTGTCTCCAGTTAACATAACAACACGGATTCCCATGTTTTGCAGCTCCTGCACGGCCTGTTGACTGTCAGGCTTTATAACGTCGGCCACGGCGATAATGCCCAGCAGCTTTCCGCCCAGTGCGAACAGCAGCGGCGTGTTGCCCGCGGTTGCAAGCTGTGCGGCCTGTTCGCGCATATCGCGCAGCAGCACGGCACAGCTTTGGATGTGTTCCAGCTTGCCGCCGGTGAGCTGTGCGCCGTCCAGCCGCGCCTCAACGCCGCTGCCGGGCAGTGCGCGGAAATCCGTCACCTCACGCGCGGTTATATTAAGCTCCTCAGCGCACGCGGTTATTGCGCGGGCGAGGGGATGCTCACTTTTTATCTCCAGCGAATAGGCGAGTGTCAGCAACTCCTGCTCGTTCACACCGTCTGCGGGGATTATTGCGGTCACGCGCGGTTCGCCGGAGGTGATAGTGCCGGTCTTGTCCAGCGCCACGATGTCAACGCGTCCGGCCTCCTCCAATGAGGCGGCGGTTTTGAACAGTATGCCGTTTTTCGCGCCCAGTCCACTGCCCACCATTATCGCAACCGGCGTTGCAAGGCCGAGTGCGCACGGGCAGCTTATTACCAGCACCGATATCCCCCTTGCCAGCGCAAAGCCGACACCGCGCCCAAGGATAAGCCATACGGCAGTTGTAATGAGCGCAATGGTGATAACAGTCGGCACGAACACGCCCGACACCTTGTCGGCCAGCTTTGCTATCGGCGCTTTTGTGGCCGCCGCGTCAGACACCATCTGGATTATCTGCGAGAGGGTTGTGTCCGTCCCGACACGCCGCGCCCGACACTTCAAAAAGCCGGACTGATTCACCGTGGCGGCGCTCACCGTGTCGCCAACGGCCTTGTCAACAGGTATGCTCTCACCTGTCAGCGCGGCCTCATTCACCGCGCTCTCGCCCTCCAGCACAACGCCGTCAACCGGTATGCTCTCACCCGGGCGGACAACGAATATATCGTCTATCTGCACCTGCTCAATAGGCACTGTCACCTCCGCGCCGCCGCGAAGTAGATTTGCCGTTTTCGGTGCAAGGCGCATCAGACCCTTCAGCGCGTCAGTTGTCTTACCCTTTGAGCGTGCCTCCAGCATCTTGCCGACAGTTATCAGCGTGAGGATCATGGCGGCAGATTCAAAATAAAGCTCATGCATATAATGCACCGCGTCTGCCTGCGCGCCGGTCATGGCAAAGAGGGCATAGGTGCTGTATATAAACGCTGCCGATGAGCCCAGCGCCACAAGCGTGTCCATATTCGGTGCGCGGTGGGCAAGGCTTTTAAATCCGCTTATGAAGAAGCGCTGATTGATCACCATAACGATGACCGCCAGCAGAAGCTGTGCCAGCGCCAGCGCGATATAGTTCCCATCAAAGAACGCGGGCAGGGGCCAGCCCCACATCGTGTGCCCCATTGAAATGTACATGAGTACCGCCAGAAAGATGAGCGAGCATATAAGCCGCTTTTTAAGCCGCGGCGTCTCCGTGTCTTTTAGCTGCTCCTCAGCGTCCGCATTGCTGACGGTGCTTTGCGCCCCACCCTTTACGGAGGCGCAGTACCCTGCCGCCTGTACTGCGGAAATGATGCTCTCCGCTGTGGCTGTGCCCTCAACGCCCATGGAATTTGTCAACAGGCTTACAGAGCAGCTTTCAACGCCATCCACCTTGGCCACGGCCTTTTCTACACGCGCAGAGCACGCGGCACAGCTCATGCCGGTAACGTTGTATTGTGTCATTCGATTTCCTCCTCGGGGATATTATCTGCTGCAAAGGCTTATTTCATCAGCTTTTGCAGCGTGCAGACAAGCTCATCAATCACCTCGTCATTACCGGCGCGTATATCGTCAGCAACGCAGGTGCGGATGTGGCTTGCAAGCAGCTCCTTGTTAAATGCGTTTATCGCCGCACTTGCCGCGGCAGACTGCACCAGAATATCCGGACAGTATGCGCCGCTCTCCACCATGCCGCGTATGCCGCGTATCTGCCCCTCAATGCGGTTGAGGCGGTTTATCAGGCGCGTATACTCATCCGGTGTGCGCTCCTTCTTGCGCTGGGTGCAGCAGCATTTTTTCTCATCCATATCAACATACCTCTTTTTGTATACCCCCATGGGGTATATTTAGTGTATACCCCCGTTGGGTATTTGTCAACGGCTTTGTGCGATTTTTGCGCCGTGAAGTATTGCGGTGTGCGATACGCTTTGATATAATGTGGTCAACTTGATATGAAAGGTCGTATTTGATATGGCAGTTGAAATTATAAGCACACCGAAAGCACCTGCGGCAATTGGGCCTTACTCCCACGGCACAAAGTGCGGCAACATCATTTTCACCTCCGGCCAGTGCCCGTTCTATCCCGGCACAGGTGAGGTTGAGCGGGATGTCAAAAAGGCGACCGCCCTTGCGCTGAACAACGTTCTGGCCATTGTTGAGGCTGGCGGCGGCAAAAAGACCGACATTGCCAAGGTTGAGATCTTTGTAAAGGATCTTGCAAACTTCGGCACGATAAATGAGGTCTATGCTGAGTTCTTTGGCGAGCATAAGCCCGCACGTTACTGTGTTCAGGCCGCCGCACTCCCCAAGGATGTGGAGCTGGAGATCGCCGCGACAGCATATCTCGGCTGACATATGGCAACGAGCAGAGAGTATATAGACTTTGTGCTGGAACAGCTTGACGGGATCGACAATATAAGCGCTAAGAAAATGTTCGGTGAGTATATGGTGTACCTCAATGCAAAGCCGATTTTCTCCGTGTGCGACAACACTGTGTTTGTCAAAATGCTGCCGGAGGTTGAAGCGCTGATGAAAAATGCCGATTGCGGCTTTCCGTATGAGGGCGCAAAGCCGCAGTATATTCTCGACATTGAGAACAGGGAGCTTGTCACCGCGCTTATACCCATCCTCGATGCTGCAATACCCCAGCCAAAGCCGAAAAAGAAAAAATAAGCTGACAAAACGCACCCTGCAATGTGTTGGGGTGCGTTTTGTTATTTTGCGTTGCTTTTGGGCGATACTAAAGGTATAATTATACTGTCAATCAATCAGCATTTATGCGACACGGAGGTGTGTTATGCGCTTATTTGATATATTGGGGCCTGTTATGGTCGGCCCGTCCAGCAGTCACACGGCGGGGGCTGTACGCATTGGGCTTACCGCGCGCAAGCTTTTGGAGGAAGCGCCGGATTATGCCGAGATATACCTGCACGGCAGCTTTGCCCTCACCGGTCACGGTCACGGCACTGACCGCGCACTCATTGCGGGGCTTCTTGGAATGCAGCCGGATGATCTGCGTATTCCGGACAGCTTTGCTGTCGCGGCGGAGAGCGGGCTGAAATTCAGCTTCAAAAATGTTCAGCTTAGAAACGCGCACCCGAACACCGCCCGATTAAAGCTGACCGGCAAGAGCGGGCGTACGCTGGACATAGTGGGGGAGAGCATCGGCGGCGGCAGAATACGCATAGTGTCAATTGACGGCATACCCACGAATTTTTCCGGTGAGCATAACACGCTTATCGTCCACAATCAGGATACGCCCGGCCACGTTGCAACTGTCACATCCGCGCTGACGCAGAGGGAGATAAACATTGCCACGATGCAGCTTCTGCGCAGTCAGCAGGGCGGGGATGCAATGATGATATTAGAGTGCGACCAGCCGATACCGCCTGAGATCGAGGCGTTTTTGCTCAGCAGTGACGGAATAAAGAAAGTGACAGTTTTTAATCAGGAGGAGACGGTATGAGCTTTAACAGTATTGCATCCATGCTGACCCTGGCCACCGGCACGTCGCGCCCGCTGTACGAGGTCATATGTGACGATGACTGCCGTGAAAACGGCTACACCTGCGATGCATCACGCAAGCAGATGCAGCTCTTGTGGGACGCAATGCGCCAGTCCAGCGCACAGTACAGCCCCGATGACCGCTCAAACAGCGGCTGTGTCGGTGGGGACGCGGCCAAGCTCCGTGCCGCCGCGCAAAGCGGCGCTTTGCTGGGAGGGGACTACTTTCTGCGCGTGTGCGAGGAGGCGCTGAAGGTTGCCGAGTGCAACGCCTGTATGAAGCGCATTGTCGCCGCGCCCACGGCGGGAAGCTGCGGCGTTCTGCCGGCAGTGCTTATTCCCCTTGCGCAGGAGCGGAAGCTGGATGATGAGATAATTTTGCAAGCGCTTTATATCGCCGCGGGCTTTGGCGAGGTCACGGCACAACGGGCAAGCGTGTCCGGTGCACAGGGCGGCTGTCAGGCAGAGATAGGCGCGGCCAGCGCAATGGCGGCTGCGGCGCTCACGCACATAATGGGCGGCACGGATGAAATGTGCGCCCACGCCTTCGCAATAGCGCTGGGCAGTCTGTTGGGGCTTGTGTGCGACCCTGTGGCAGGTCTGGTGGAGATACCCTGCGTCAAGCGCAATGTTATAGGTGCTGTTAACGCTGTAAGCGCGGCGAATATGGCACTGGCGGGGATAACCAGCCGCATACCGGCGGATGAGGTGATAGACGCAATGGGCGAGGTCGGTGACGCTCTGCCCGTATCCCTGCGTGAAACCGGCATGGGCGGCCTTGCCGCAACGCCGACAGGTCAGCAGATAGCGTCTCAGGTGCAGCAGCGCGGTTAAAGGAGCGGGAATATGATGAATAATATAAACGAGCTTATGCAGTGGCTTGATGAGGGCGTTTCACCCTGGCATACGGTGAAGCATTGCGCGGACTATCTCGCCGCACAGGGCTTTGAGGCGCTTGAGCTTGCCCAGCCCTTTAACGTCACGCGCGGCGGCAGATATTATATCGCCGTTGGAAGCTTTTTGGCGGCGGTGGATATCGGTGCAGGCGACACGCTGCATATTGCGGCGGCACATACCGATTGGCCGTGTATGCGCGTAAAGCTGCAGGGCGAGCAGGTCTCGGCCGGCTGCTGTAAACTGAGTGTGGAGCATTACGGCGGCGCGATACTGTCCTCCTGGCTTGACCGCCCGCTGGGGCTTGCCGGTGTCGCCCTGGTGCGGACGGATGACCCAATGCACCCCGCGCGGCATCTTGTGGCGTGGGATGAGCCGGTTGCGGTAATACCCAATGTGGCGATACACCTCAACCGTGACGTGAATAAGGGCACAGCGTATAAAGAGAACATAGATATGCTGCCAATATGCGCCACCGTCCGCGAAAAATGGGAGAAGGACGGCTACCTCGTCCGTCAGCTTGCAAAGCGGCTGGATGTGGCGGCGGAGGATATACTGTCGTTTGAACTGTGCGCATATTGCGCGCAAAAGGCCGCGCTTGTCGGGTTTGAGGGGGATATGCTGTCCTCACCAAGGCTGGATAACATCACCTCTGTGCACGCGGTCATCCGCGCGCTGGTCGATTCACGCGCAAAGGGGATAAATATTGCGGTGCTCTATGATAACGAAGAGATAGGCAGCAATACCCGCCGCGGTGCGGACAGCGCCACGCTCTCCGTTATATTGGAGAAGCTTGCGCTCTCCCTCGGCCTTGACCGTGGGGCGCAGCTGGATGCCGCGCTGGGCGGTATGCTGCTGTCATGCGATGTGGCGCACGCCATGCATCCCAACCATCCGGAGCTTGCCGACAGTGCTTGCGCACCTATGCTGGGGCGCGGTGTTGCGCTCAAGCGCAGTCCGCGCTATTCCTCCGATGCGGAGACCTGTGCCGTCATTACCGCGCTTTGCCAAAGCCACGACATCCCGATGCAGCTATACATGAACCGCGCGGACATGGCGGGCGGCTCAACCGTGGGGTCAATGGCGTCGGCACTGCTGAGTATGCCGGCGGCAGATATAGGCGTACCCATCCTCGCAATGCACTCCGCGTGTGAGCTTATGGGCGCGGCAGATCAGGACGCGATAGTGAAGCTCTGCTCGGCGTTCTATTCTGCGTAGTTATGTATAATATATTACGTATACGGTATTATGAAAGCTGTATTATGACTACTGAATTATGTATATAATATTATGACAATAAGATTACGTAAACTCATACACGAAAGCTTATGTGAATTATATTAAGTTAATGGAATTAAGTATACAGGATTAAGTAAATAATATTATGTAAACATAATCAGCGCAAAATAATCAGCCTCCGTTGGCAGACGTTTGTCCGACAGAGGCTGATTATTTATATATTTTTACTTGTTTCTGGCGTTATCCACGATTATCT
>CAZBVU010000006.1:0-66513 GCA_964495355.1 uncultured Oscillospiraceae bacterium | reverse complement strand
AGAGGCTGATTATTTATATATTTTTACTTGTTTCTGGCGTTATCCACGATTATCTGGTTTGCCTTGCTGATACGTATCTGATGGCGGATAGAGTCCAGACCGACAGCGGCGATTATCTCCTCCGCACTCATCTGGTACTGCGCGGCGAGTGTGCGCACGGCCTGTTCCAGCTCCTCCTGCGTTGCGCCAAAGCCTTCTTCATCGGCAACTGCGGATAGCAGCAGGTCAATCCTGCACATCAGCTCTGCATATTCGCGGTGCTCATCACGCCACTGTTCACGCGTTTTGCCCGCCGTGCGCAGCCAGGCTTCAAATATTTCGTCAGCGATCACCTCGGCTGTGAGTGCGCCGCGCGCATATGCCCTCTTTTCGGCGGCGCGGACTATGCTCTCATCGTCCACATCCAGTACACCCTCAAAGGACTGGATAAACGCGCCGATATCCTGTGCACCCATGCCGATATAGTTCTCAGTAGCTTTCATGGCTCTTATCCATATTGTGTCATCACTGAGCCCGAGGGAGAGGGTGCTGTTTAGGTCAATGATTATCGCGCGTATGTCAGCCAGTGTGTTCAGTGATAGACTTTCCAACAGACCTGACTGCGTTTCGACGAGGGCGGCGTCTATCTTGCGCTGCACCATCAGCTCAGGTAAAACAACGCGGATATTCTTTGCGGCGGCGAGTATTGCGGCCTCCTGAAAATCCTCATTGTGGCCAATGTCCACCGTCACGCCCAGATACGGGCCGAGTATGACCTCCGGCGGTATTGCACCCTCAAGGCTGACAAACAGCGCATCATCAGGGCGCTCCTCCATTGCGGTGACGCGGGTGTAGATAAGCGCAGGTATGCCCTTTGTGGCGGTCATCTCGGCCAGCGCGGTTTTAACTGCGGCCTGAGGCGTACCCGCGGCGCAGATATCGGCGGCTGAGAGGATGAGGTCAGCATAAACACTGCCCTTATCCAGCTTGAATTTGCTTATTTCCATATATCTTCTCCTTGTATTATATTATTCGGTTTATTGTTATTCATAAGCGTATTTTATACCAGCTCACCCGTTGCGTCAATCGTTGTTTTTTGTGGCGTATCGTCTGCTTGACGCACAGCGCGGCGCGTGGTATATTTTTTTCAGAATACAGAACGGAGAAAAAGATGTTATGTCAACCAAACTGACTTTCGCCCCGGCGGATATTTTATTGCCCAAGGGGGATTACTCGCACTGGGCGTGCATAGCGTGTGACCAGTTCACTTCACAGCGGGATTATTGGGAGCGTGCGTATGAGCAGACCGCGGGCGTGCCGTCGGCGCTGAATCTTATCTTGCCGGAGGTATATCTGGAGGACGAGGATGCCCAACAGCGTGTGCAGGCGATAAACGCGAAAATGCGCGAATATCTGGACGGCGCTGTGTTTGACGAATATAAAAACGCCATGATCTGCGTTGAACGCACCCAGCCGGACGGGCGTGTGCGGCGCGGCATTGTCGGCGCGTTTGCCCTCGCAGATTACAGTTACACCGCGGGGGAAAAAGCCCTCATCCGCCCGACAGAGGGCACGGTGCTGTCGCGTATTCCGCCGCGCGTTGCGATACGCCGCAATGCGCCGCTTGAACTGCCGCACATAATGATTTTCATGGATGACAAAAAGCGCGGGATAATAGAGGGGATAGACACCTCACGCCTGAAAATGCTGTATGATTTTGACCTCATGCTGGGCGGCGGGCATATCCGCGGCTGGCTTATTGACGAAAAGGAGCAGCAGCGTATACTTTCCCTGCTTGCAGCGCTGGAGGAGGAAAGCGGACAGGGCGATGACAAATTGCTGTACGCTGTGGGTGACGGTAATCACTCTCTCGCCACGGCAAAGGCGGCCGCCGCTGAAATCGGCACAGAGGCGGCGCAGTACGCACTTGCGGAGCTTGTAAATATCCACTCCGAGGCGATAAGCTTTGAGCCGATATACAGGGTGCTTTTCAACGCGGATGTGCAGGACGTTATAAGCGCAGTGCGCGCCCGCTTTGCGCTGTCTGAGGGGAACAAGGTGCAGTATTTCGCCGGTGATGAAAGCGGCACATTCTATGTATCAGGCTTTGAAGCGGGCGAGGTGCAGTGCTTTATAGATGATTACATGGCACAGCACCCCAATGTGCGCGTGGACTATATCCACGGGGAGGACGCCCTGCGCGCTCTCGCCTCACAGCCGGACGCTGTTGGCTTCATCTATGACGGTATAGACAAAAATCAGCTCTTTTCCTATGTGCGGGAAAACGGCATCCTCCCGCGCAAGAGCTTCTCTGTGGGCCATGCGGAGGATAAGCGCTATTACATAGAGGCGCGTAGAATACAGTAGTGCAGGCCACAGCCCATTTCCTGTATATTACATGAAAAAAATGTAGCATTACGGAATATGGTGTGGTATAATCTTTCTGATTTTGCGTATTATCTTTCTTTTTGATGTTTAAATATAGAAAAATGTGGGAGAAAAAGAACTATGAAATGTCCATTCTGCGGCTATACCGAAAGCAAGGTCATTGATTCCAGACCGGCAGAAGAGGGGGCGACCATCCGCCGCCGCCGTGAGTGCCTTGCCTGTGCAAAGCGTTTCACTACATATGAGATAATTGAGCGTATGCCCCTTGTCGTTGTCAAGCGTGACGGAAGCCGCCAGTCCTTTGACAAAGTGAAGCTGATAAACGGCATGGTTCGCGCCAGTGAGAAGCGGCCTGTGCCTCTGGGCAAGCTGGAGGAGATCGCCGATGACATCGAGCAGGAGCTTCAAAGCGGACTGGAGCGCGAAATAAAGACCGTGGAGATTGGCGAAATGGTCATGGCGCGCCTGAAAGATGTGGATGAGGTTGCATACGTCCGCTTTGCCTCTGTCTACAGAAGCTTTAAGGATATCAACACCTTTATGGAGGAGCTTTCAAAGCTGCTCACCGAGGGTGATAAAAAGGTTTAAGCCTTTACAGTATACTGCCGAAGGTCAGATGCTCCATCGCCGCAACGCTGTTGAGATGATACCTCAGCTTGCTATATGCAGCGGCGCACGCGGTGATGTCCTCTTGCATCAGCACCTGCTGCAGCTCATAAAACGCGTCTGCGGTGGAGTCTATTTCGGGATGGCGCAGGAATATGTGGGTGTAGCTGTCGGCGGCCAGCCAGCGCTGCAAGCCGTCTGCAAGGTGTGCCCGCGCCGTGCGAAAGTCGAGCGCCTCCGCTGCGGATTGCGACTTTGAAAGCGCGATCTCAATATCACCGGTCAGACTGTCAATGCTGACAAGGTTGTAGATTGAAAGTGCAATGAGAAAAAGCAGCACCACCGCGGCTATATACTCGCGCTTTGTCATTTCACGTCCTCCTTTTTGGCAAAGTAGATCTCTTTGGCATCGTTAACCGTCATGAGGAACACCTTTTCCGCGCCGCTTACACCGCGCTTTTTCAGCTCCTTTTCCAGCCAGCGCCGGTCAAACCCTGCGCGCGTCAGGTTGTCCTCATTCACAGTGCCGTCGCTTATTATTATCTTGGGGTAGCCGCCGTCCGGCACGTCAAGCTTCATCTGTCCGGCGGTGACAGGCTGTTCACGCGGGTACAGCATAACATTCAGCCGCCCGTCAGTTTCCAGCACGGCATATTCCACGCGGCTTATGTCCAGACACGCCTGATTGCGCAGCTCCTGCATAAGCTCATCCGTGGTGAAGCTGTTTTTGCGCATTTCCTTTTGGTTTATAACGCCTTTTTCGATTATCATACTCGGCTTGCCGTACAGTATCGCCTGTATGCGCGTGCTTTTCAGCGCACAGCGGGATATTATCACCTCGCAGCAAAACAGTGTCATGATAGGCACAAGGCCGTTTATCATCGGTATGCCGAGATCCTGCAGCGGATGTGAAGCCAGATCGGCGATCAGCGCCGCCACGACAAATTCTGACAGTTCCATTTCACCCAACTGCCGTTTGCCGAGAAAGCGCATTGCCGCCAGCAGCGCGGCATATATGATAACTGTTCTTATTATAATAATTGCCATCGAAAAACACCCCGCTGATAGTTTGTATTTTTGGAGGCTGGTTTATGAAAACAATTATTTCCGATAAAAACAAAGTGAACGAAACCGCAGCACAACATATCAAAGCACTTTTAGAAAAAAAGCCCGATGCTGTCATTGCATTTTCCGCAGGTGACAGCATGACAGGGCTTTTCACACTTTTATGCGATATGCACGCGAAAAATGAAATAGATTTCAGCCTGGCGCGTATTCTCGCCGTGACGGAGTTTATATCTGCACCTGAGGAGAAAACCTGCCGCTATAAGCTGACGCGTGAGCTGCTGGATAAACTCAACATTCCGCAGGAGCACCGCTTTTTCCCCAGCGGTGACGCACCGGAGGATTATGACGCGCTTATCGCGTCCCTCGGCGGGCTTGACCTTGCCGTTATCGGCCTTGGTCATAACGGCCATATCGGGTATAATGAGCCGGGAACGCAGTTTTATACCAAAACGCGCGTACAGCGCCTTGCACCGGCCACGCGCCGCCAGCTTGCGCAGAGCTTCTCCGGCGAGGAGAACGTGCCGGAGTGTGCTGTCACCATGGGGATAAAGACGCTCACGGATGCGCGCGACCTTATTGTGATGGCGTTTGGCAGTGATAAATCCGGCGCAGTATTTCAAATGCTCTATGCACGGGATGACAGTGTTATTCCCGCCGCATTTTTGCAGATACCGCTGAATGTCCTTGTCCTTGTGGACGAAGATGCAGCCTCCATGCTCTGAATTGATATGAGCGTGAGAACTTGATAAAGGAGAATTAAATTATGGGTAAATATTTTGGCACTGACGGCTTCCGCGGTGAGGCAAACTGCAACCTCACGGTTGAGCACGCGTTCAAAATCGGCCGTTATCTAGGCTGGTACTATGGGCAAAGCCATAAGGCCAAGGTCGTCATTGGCAAGGACACGCGCCGTTCCAGCTATATGTTTGAGAATGCCCTCTGCGCGGGGCTGACGGCCTCCGGTGCGGACGCGTACCTCCTGCACGTCACCAGTACTCCCAGCGTGTCATATGTTGCGCGTGCGGATGATTTTGACTGCGGCATCATGATATCTGCCAGCCACAACCCATACTATGACAATGGTATAAAGCTTATAAACTCCAACGGTGAGAAGATGGATGAAGCGGTGCTGGACGGCATTGAGCAGTATATCGACAACAACACCGACCTCCCCTATGCCCAGCGTGAGAAGATAGGCCGCACGGTGGACTATTCTGCCGGCCGTAACCGCTATATCGGCTATCTCATCTCACTTGCCACGCGCTCATACAAGGATTACCGCATCGGCCTTGACTGCGCCAACGGCAGTACATGGCAGATGGCCAAAAGCGTTTTTGACGCACTCGGCGCGGACACCTATGTAATCAACAATCACCCGGATGGGCTGAACATCAATGTTGACTGCGGCTCAACCCATATTGAGCGCCTGCGTGACTACGTTCTGCAAAACCGGCTGGATATCGGCTTTGCCTTTGACGGTGACGCGGATCGCTGCCTCGCGGTGGACGATAAGGGCAACATCATCAACGGTGACCATATCCTCTACGTCTGCGCAAAGTACATGAAGGAGCACGGCACACTCGGCACGTCAAAGGTTGTCACCACCATCATGTCCAACATGGGGCTTTATAAGGCGCTGGACGCGCTGGATATCGGCTATGAAAAGACCGCTGTGGGCGATAAATACGTTGCGGAGAATATGCGGCAGAACGGCCATCTCATCGGCGGTGAGCAGTCCGGCCATATCATTTTTGGCCGCCTTGCCAACACGGGTGATGGTATACTCACAGCCATTAAGCTGATGGAGACTGTCACCGAGACCAAGCAGCCCCTGTCCGTGCTGGCGTCCGGCATGACCATGTACCCGCAGAAGCTGAAAAATGTCGTTGTCACCGATAAGGACGAGACCCTTGACTGTGACGAGGTAAAGGCCGCCGTGAAGAAGGTGGAGGAGGAGCTTGGCACTGAGGGGCGCGTTGTGCTGAGAAAGAGCGGGACTGAGCCGCTGCTGCGCGTCATGGTAGAGGCCGGTACGCAGGAGCTGTGCGAGCAGAAGGTTGACGATATAATCGCCGCCATGAGCGCGGCGGGAAAGCTGATAAAGGTGAAATGATATGACAAAGATAAACGAGCTTTTTGACCTCGATAAAACCATCGCTGCCAAGCTTTTTGAGGGCAAAACCTACCCTTGGGAGGTGCTGGACGGCATAAAGGATTTCATCCTCGCCCTGGGTGAGACCCTGCCGCAGGATGAATATGACCATCCCGCAGACGGTGTGTGGATCGCAAAGGACGCAACGGTTTTCCCCTCTGCGTATATCGGCGCGCCCTGCATTATTGACCACAACGCCGAGGTGCGCCACTGCGCCTTCATCCGCGAAAGCGCGATAGTCGGCAAGGGCGCGGTCGTCGGCAACTCTGCAGAGCTGAAAAATGTTGTCCTCTTTGACGAGGTGCAGGTGCCGCATTATAACTATGTGGGGGACTCTGTCCTCGGCTACAAGGCGCACATGGGCGCAGGCTCTATCACCAGCAATGTCAAGTCGGATAAAACGCCCGTTGTCATCAAGGCAAAGGATGAACAGATCGCGACAGGCCGCAAAAAGGTCGGTGCAATGCTGGGTGACTATGTTGAGGTGGGCTGCAACAGCGTGCTCAACCCCGGCACGGTCATCGGGCGCGAGTCGAATGTGTACCCCACGTCCTGTGTGCGCGGCGTTATCCCTGCACAGCATATCTACAAGGATAAAGACCATATAGTTGCAAAGAAGCAAACATAATATAGTATACATATTATCATCAACATAACATAGATAACGTAATATGGTAACCATAACTCAATAAACATAACTTGGTTATCATAATGTAGTTGACATAATGTTGTACAGGGCAAAATATTCGGCCTGCCAGCAATTTAGCTGACAGGCCGTGGCTGTTCTTTTTATAATTATTTTGCGGGATTCTTTTTGCGGTTGCTGTGCCCGCGGCCGCGCCGCCGCGCCTGCGTGGATTTCGCCTTGTAGAAGTCCAGCATTTCCGCTGTCGCCTTGTACACCAGCTTGTTTGCGCTCCACGTGTTGTCGTCCAGACACTTGCGGAACTTTGCCCGCACTAGGAATGAGCCATCCTCCTTGCAGGTGAACACGTTCATATAGCGCTGATCGCCCTGGTTGACCCAGCGTGTACCCTCGGTCGCGCTGCCGCATATCGGGCATACCAGCTTTGCAAGCTCCTCATCGTTGAAGCCGGTGGCCTTGCTTTCGTACCCGTCAAAGCTCTCGTGCAGAATCGGGTCTTCGCCGGTCTTTTCAACAGGGGGCTTATAGTTTGGCATACGCGATGCGAGGATACGCCCGGCGTCAGGATATAGGCGCAGACCCTCTGCCATGTCCAGCTTTGTGCATACCAGCGCCGTGTTGTACGCGTCACCCAACGCGTCATGCGCAACGCGCGTCTGCTCTATGCCGAAATGCTCCATCGCGCTGGCGAGGGATTTTTGATTTTTATCCCCGCCGGTTTGCAGATTGTATATCAACTGCAAATTGACCCAGCCTGCGATCCAGTCCCAGTCAAGGTCATGGATGATGATGTTCTGCTCCAATATTCCCTGATCGTCGCAGCCCCATGTGATAAACGTCACATCGTCACCGCAAAATTCGCGCAGCTCGTGCAGCGCGTCCGAAAATGCAATGCCGTGGGCAAGGCGCTCTTTGTCAAAGCCGGTTATCTTTTTCACCTTGTAGTGCATACGCTTGAAATATACGGGCTTTACATCGATGGTAAGCTCCTCAGTCGGCTGCATATTTTCATCAAGCTTTACTGCACCTATTTCAATTATCTCTCCCCGCAGATGGATGGGGAGCTTGTTGAACACGGAGGATTTGGAACTCATTGCCTGATTCCATTCCAGATCCACCACTACATAACTCATATCAACACTGTTCCTTTGCAAATTCATAATAACACAGCATAGTATAGCACACATTTTCTCTCTATGCATCACTTTTTTGAAATTTATGCTTGAACAAAAAAATATATGTGGTAAAATCCACATATCAACACTTATGGGAGTCTGAAAAAAATGTTAAATTTCACGGTTAAAGATGCGTTAAAAGTCTGCGGCGGTGTGCCGCAGGGTCAGCTTCCTCTTGATGCTCCCATCGGTGAGGTCGTTATTGACAGCCGCGTGGTCAAGGCGGGGGATATGTTCGTTGCCTATCGCGGCGAAAAGGTCGATGGGCACGATTATATTTCCGTGGCGCTTGATAAAGGCGCGGTGTGTTGTCTTGCCCAGCAATGCCCCGAGGGGGAGGTGCGCGGCGTTATCCTCGTGCAGGATGTTCAGGCCGCGCTTGAGAGTATTATGCGTGCCGCGCGTGAACGCGTTAATATCCCGATAATCGGCATTACCGGCAGTGTCGGCAAGACAACGGCCAAGGAGATGGTGTGGGCGGTGCTGTCACAGCGCCTGAATACGCTGAAAACAGAGGGGAATCTCAATAACCATATCGGCGTACCCATGACGCTCTCACGCATCACACCGCAGCATGAGGCCGCTGTGGTGGAGATGGGTATATCCGGCTTTGGTGAGATGAGCACCCTTGCGGCTATGGCGCGGCCAACGATTGCGCTGTTCACGGTTATCGGCCATGCGCACCTTGAATTTCTGCATGACCTTGACGGGGTGTTCCGTGCCAAGACAGAGATGCTCGACTTTATGCCCGATGACGGCATTGTTATTATAAACGGCGATGATGAAAAGCTTCGTGCGCTTAAATGCAGGGAGCATGTTATCAGCTATGGTCTTAATGCTGACTGCGATGTGCGCGCTGAAAATATACGTTTTGTCGGCGAGGACGGCAGCGAGTGTGATATAATTTACCGCGGTGTGCGTTTTCCTGTTCGTATTCCGGCCTACGGGCAGCACATGGTATATGCGGCGTTGGAGGGCGCGGCGGCAGGCTTTGCAATGGGGCTTACGGCCGATGAGATCACAGAGGGTATCGCGAGCTATCACACGGTGGGGCGGCGCGGCGTTGTCACAAACACCGGCTATATCACCCTTATTGATGACTGCTATAATGCAAACCCCGATTCAATGCGCTGTGCGATAGATTCACTTGTGGCGCTTCCGGGGCGGCACGTGTGTGTGCTGTCGGATATGCGCGAAATGGGGGAGAGTTCACCGCAGATGCACCGCGAGCTGGGTGAATATGCGCTTGAAAAAGGCGTGGAGCTTGCTGTGGTGTATGGGCCGCTGTCAGCGCATCTTGCTGAGGCGATGGGGGCGCGTGCGCGGCATTTTGAAACGCGCGAGGCGCTTATTGCCGCCCTGCCTCAGCTTATAGAAAAAGGCGATAACGTGCTTGTGAAGGCATCACTTGGGATGCACCTTGAACCCGCGGCAGAAGCACTGAAAACTCTTGGTTAAGGAGCGTACAATGCAAAAGAAAAAACCTATACTCCTTATGGATTTAGATAACACCATCCTTGATTTTGACACGCAGGAGGCTGTGGCCATAACGAGAATGCTTGCGGAGCGCGGTGTGGAGGCCACGGATGAGCGCCTGGCTGTGTTTCGCAGGATAAATGCCCAGCATTGGGAACGGCTTGAAAACGGCACTATGACGCGTCAGGAGGTGCTTGTGGGGCGCTTTAGCGTGTTCTTCGAGACGCTCGGCCTGCAGCTTGACGCGCAGAGTGCACAGGATAGTTACGAGAACTATCTCTGTCAGGGGCATTATTTCGTCACCGGTGCCGAGGCACTGCTGGAGACAATTTATCAGGATAATGACCTCTATATTATTTCCAACGGCAATACCCGCGTTCAGGATGCCAGACTGAAAAGCTCCGGCATCGCGCGGTATTTTAAAGATATCTTCGTCTCTGAGACAATGGGATGTGATAAGCCCAGCCGCGAGTTTTTCTCGCTGTGCTTTTCACGCATACCCGATTTTGCGCCGGAGTGCGCCCTCGTCATTGGTGACAGTCTCACCTCTGACATACGCGGCGGGATGAATATGGGGTTGCCGACCTGCTGGTTCAACCCCAAGCACAGCCCACTGAGAGACGGCTTTACACCAGACTACACCGTTTATTCTCTCGATGAGATACCCGGTCTTATACATAAACATTTTGACAGGGGAGACAAGCTAGATGAATGAGATTTTCCAAACCCTAAGGGAATTTAACGTATACTCCATGATGCTGCGCACCATGCTTGCCATGCTCATGGGCGGCATAGTCGGCTTTGAGCGCGAGAGGAAGCGCCGTCCGGCAGGATTCAGAACCTATATGCTGGTCGCACTTGGCGCGGCAATGACCATTATGCTCAGTGAGTATCTTGATGCAATGCTTTCCACAGCGTGGTACGATACATATCAGCGCATCGGGATAAAGACGGACATTTCCCGTTTTGGCGCACAGGTTATAAACGGAGTCGGCTTCCTCGGTGCGGGCACTATAATTGTAACCGGCCGTCAGGAGGTCAAGGGACTTACCACCGCGGCGGGGCTGTGGGCGTCTGCCTGTATGGGTCTTGCGATAGGCGCAGGTTTTTATGAGTGTGTTTTTGTCGGAATTGTGCTTATCGTGCTCTCGATGAAGATCCTGCCCTCGATTGAGCAGTCACTGCTGCTTGCGTCACGAAATATGACCGTCTATGTTGAGATGGATTCGTTCGAGAATCTCGGCAACATCGTCAACCATATCAAGACTGACGGAATAACGCTGTACGATGTTGAAATAGAAAAGGACAATCGTGAGCATCTTGCGCATTTCAGTGTGCTGTGCACAATGCGCCTCCCAAAACACCGCGAGCACGCAGAGGTGCTTGCGGAGCTGTCCACAATGGACGGTGTTGTTGCCATTGATGAAGTGTAAGGAGAGAGAAAGAAATGCTATCATGCTTTGATTTTGTGCGGGAAATGGATTTTCTCGCTGTTACGATGCGCCTGGTGCTGGCAGTCATCTGCGGCGGTATTATAGGCATAGAGCGCGAGTATAAGCGCCGCCCTGCCGGATTCAGAACGCATATACTTATATGCCTAGGCGCGGCTGTCACCACGCTGACAAGCCAGTATCTGTACCTCACGCTCGGCCTGTATACGGATATATCCCGTCTTGGTGCGCAGGTCGTTGCCGGTATCGGTTTTATCGGCGCGGGTACTATAATCGTCACCAACCGCCAGCGCGTAAAGGGTCTCACCACCGCCGCCGGACTGTGGACAAGCGCGATAATCGGCCTTGTATGCGGCGCGGGCTATGCCGAGGGTGCACTGTTTGCCACGCTTATGGTTATGGTGGCGGAGCTGCTACTGGTTAAGATAGAATACCGCTTTGCCCGCAAGCTGACGGATAGCAATATCTATATTGAGTATTACAGCGCAGACACTATTGAAAGAATCGTGCACCATCTGCGCGAAAAGCACGTCAAGATGAGCGGCCTTGAGATAAGTCGTGTCCTTGATGAGGATGGCCGCAATCGCTACAGTGCTGTTGTCACGGTTCAGGCCAGCCGCAAAGGACTTGGCGATGAGATATTGAAGATTATCCAGAACGAGAAGAATGTCATCTCCGTTGAGGAGCTGTGATAAACCAATAATTTAGCGCCGTAGCGTACCTCACAAATCCGGCACGGATTTAGTTCGTATAAAAGAAACACCATTTGTTTTGTAGACAAATGGTGTTTCTTTTGATATGGCACGCCGTAGCCGTTCGAGCTGGCCGATTACGCGCAATTTTCTCGTATATTCTCGTGAACGAGTTTGCGCAGAAATCCGCTCTGTGAAAAAATTCTATATATGGAACTAAAATGCACCTGCAAGCGTCAAATTTACCAATGTAGCTATACACAGGGAGGTGCACAAATGGTATCACTGTTGTCGTATCTGGGTAAAGGGGCAGGCATGGCGATTCTATCGCTTGCTATGGTTTGCTTATTTTATGTTGCGGTGCACAGTGTTCCGCGCTTGCGCCACACAAAAATTGCCACTTTAAAATTCGGGCTGGTGCTGTGGTATTTTATTATGCTGGAGCTTGTGTGTCTGGGCAAGGACGTGCAAGATGTGAACCTAGCGATAAGAATGATGAATTTTGTGCCGTTTGCGTGGGTTAAAAACTGCGTTGACGAGGGTTGGATAGCCCTGTGGCAGATATCGCTGAATTTTGCTGTCTATATTCCACTGGGGGTTATTATTTCATACGCGCTTTCGGTGAAGTCAAAGCGTTTTTTGCGTGTGCTTGTCGTGATAATCTCCGTTTCAATAGTTAATGAAGCGGTGCAATATGCGTTTGCACTCGGCATTGCGGATATAGACGATTTGTGTGCAAACACGCTCGGAGGATTGTGGGGTGCGGCGCTTTACAGCGCGTGGGAAAAGCGCAGGGATAAACGTTCATTTTTCAAGGTACTGATGCCTGCCGCACTGCCGCCTGTGCTGGTCTGCGTGGCTGCTGTAATGTACGCGTTGAGGCCGTATGGCTATATCAGCGAGGACTTTCGCACAGATGACTTGCACGTTCAGGCAATAGATTGCACGAAGCTTGAAGATCAGCTTTGCGATGAACTGGCGGTCTATCGCACAGAGAAGAAGCTGACGAAAAAGGAACAGCAGGAACTGTGCAAAAATGTGTTCGCCGCGTTTGGACAGACGCTTGACCCAGCCACATATGACCCGTATGATACGCTGGTTGTCTATCACGGGACGGTTCCGGCTTATTATATTTGGAGTTGGGATAACGGTGCTTTCACACTGTATACGATGGATTCCGGAGTAAATCTTCCACAGTCAGATCTTCCACCGGACGAAAGAATCCTTGCGCTTTTGGTAGATATGGGTGTGAAGTTACCCAATGATGGCGTGCTTGAAGAATCCAGTGCGGGCGATAAACTGAAGTACAGCCTGAAATATAATTACCTTGAAGAAAACGGCGTGATATACGATGGCGAGATAACATGGATCATAAAAGATGATACACTCTATGAGCTTGATTATGATGTCCTGACCTTGAAACGCGTTAGGGCGGTCAAAGCCAAATCAAGTGCAGAGCTGAGTAAGGCCATCGCATATGGGCGTGTGAGCGTTGCCGAAGGTGAGGTACAGAGCGTTGATAGCCTTGTATGCGTGGAGCTTGCGCTCGATTATGACCTTGACACAAAGGGGCTGTACCGTCCGATATACTACATAACCTGCCTTGCAGATGGCGGGAATGTGGTGCTGAAAACCGCTGCGGCATAGGACTTCATTAAAGCTAAATGGACATACACAGAATGTGATAGGGGTTATGTGCAACCGATGCGTGCAAAAACACACAAAGGTGAATACATAACGTAAAACAGCAGCCCTGGGTTCAGGACTGCTGTAGTTATATGCGTATTAAATTGCCTGTTTGCAGAATTCTGCCTCAGAGGTTTGCACCGTAGTCTGCTGCGATAATTTGGCCGTTAATAGGCGCAGAATCGTCACTGCAAAGGAAGAGAAGTATCCTGGCAACGTCAAGGTCGGTGCATACACCCACATCAAGTGTGGAGTGCTTTGAGGCTGCGGCCTGCATAGCCTTTGCGGACTTTGTGTACTTGCCGCGTGCTTTCATTGCGCGCTGAGTCATAGGGGTCATTACCGTGCCGGGGCAGACGCAGTTTGCACGTATTCTCATCTCGCCGGTGGCGAATCTCATGGCAATGTGCTTTGTCAGCGCAACAGAAGCACCCTTTGTGGCGCAATATGCGGCGCTGCCATTACCGGTCAGAGCGCAGACGGAGGCAACAGTTGCAACCGCACCATAGCCTTGCAACATGAACTGCCGGATAACCTCACGCGTGATGTACATTGTGCCCTTGACGTTGACGTTGTACGTTGCGTCAACATCGTCCGTGAGGAAATCATCTATAGGACGCATGGCAACATCCAGTATGCCCGCGATGTTGGCAAGAGCGTCTATATGTCCGTATTTCTCAACACCGGCGGCAACGGCGGATTTAACCTGATCTTTATCTGTGATATTTACAACAGCGGTCATTACTTCACCGCCATTGGCGCGAATGGCCTCAGCAACTTGTGCAAGAGCCTCTTCTTTCATATCGGCCATGATAACGCTTGCGCCCTCTGCGGCGAAAAGCTCCGCTGTTTTTGCACCTATGCCGGAACCGGCACCGGTCACAAGACAGACCTTCCCATCCAGTCTACCCATAAATATCTCCTTTGCATATTTTAATTATGCTGCGGGCAGTTATAGCGCGATAAAAGGCGCATATCTTGCCCGTGATTTGTTTGCAGTACAGCGGCATTTTACCGCCGCTGTACTTTTTTACGTCAATTCTCGCGGCATTAAACCACTCAGGAAAGCTTACGCACAGCCTCGTATGCATCCTCAATGGCGTATACGATCTTTCTCGGGCGCAAGGCATCACCGATAACGCTAACAGGCGCAATCTTTTCAAGTTCCTCAGTCTGAGCGGCCGTGGGGACAAAGCCCAGCGCCAGCAGCACAGTGTCACAGGGGATGACCTGCTCTTCGCCTTTGCTTTCAACTGTTACGTCACAGGTGAACAGATCACCATCGACTTTAACAAGCTTGGTGTTGGGTAGAAAACGGACATGAGAGCGATCCATATACATCTTCATCACCATATCGTTCATCTTGAAGCCCGGTTCTGAAGGTATGGTCTTTGCCATATCAATGCAGGTGACCTCTTTGCCCCACATATCCATCTGCAAGGCAGCTTCCACACCGACCAGGCCGCCGCCAACGACAACAACGCGGTCGCCCACGTCACAGCAATCACTCAGCGCCTCGGTTGCGAGGAATACCTTCGGGCAATCAAGTCCGGGTATAGCGCGGGGAATGATAGGCTTGCCGCCAGCCGCCCAGATGATGTGATCCGGCGCAAACTCACGGACAAGCTCGGCCGTGGCCTCCTGATAATAGCGAACAGGAATGTTGTTTACGGTCAGCTCACGCTCAAAGTAGCGTATCATGCGGTGCATATCGCGCTTGAAATACGGCTTGCACGCGTTGAGAGCGTTGCCGCCTATATGGTCGCTCTTTTCCCAGACCTCAACGTTGTGACCGGCTTGCTTTGCGTACAGCGCCGCCATGCATCCACCGGGGCCTGCACCGATTACAAGAATCTTCTTGGGCTTATCTGTGCGCGGGATATCGCGGCTACCGTCCTCGTGGCTGCATCTGGGATTCATTGCGCAGGTTGCAACCTCATTATTATAAACACGCGCGATACAGCCCTCATTGCATGAAATGCACGGACGGATAGTCTCGGGATGGCCGGACACGACCTTGTTGGGCAGATCAGGGTCTGCCAACAGTCCGCGGCCAATAACGGCAATGTCACAAACGCCGTCTTTCAATGCTGTTTCGGCTTTCTGCACATCACCGAAGCGGCCATGGGTCATAACCGGCACGTCAACGACCGCCTTTATAATCTTGGCGGAACGGGATTGCAGCGTCATCATCTGCAAACCTGCGGGGGGCATTGCATTCTGCCAGTTTTCGTGGCAGCCTGCGTCAACATGCAGTGCGTCCGCACCGCATTTTACAAGAAGCTTGGCAAGTGCAATGCCTTCGTCAATATTGCGGTAGCCCTCACCCTGCATATAGTGATCAGGCGTGAACTTCACGATAACAGGGAAATCTTTGCCGCCCTCTTCCTTGCAGATGTCAATAAGCTCGGTGAGGAAACGTGCGCGATTCTCCATAGACCCGCCATACTCGTCGGTTCTGGTGTTCCAACGCGCAGTGAGAAACTGATCTGTCAGATAACCGCCGTAAGCGTGTATACCGATGCAATCTGCACCGCAGCGCAGTGCGGCCTGCACGCTCTTGCGGAAGTCATCTTGCAGCTCGTGTATCTCATCCAACGTCAGCCCGTGGCAGCGGATTTTGGGCGCGTGCATCCACGGGCAGTTAGATGCGCTGATAGGCACCTTATACCGCACGGACGGGCCGCCGATGCGGCCGTCACCCGGCATGATCTGTGCGGCAACCTTGCAGCCGTATTCATGACAACGCTCGGCCATGCCGCGAAACAGAGTTTCCGTCTGCTCATTGAAGAAGATGGAGTGCGTGCCGGATTCAAAAGAAAGAGAGGCGCGAATATTGCAGAATATCATGCCGGCGCCGCCCCTGGCGCGCTCAACAAAATACTCCACCGCCGCTGGACTCATATTGCCCACGGTAACGCCCATGGGTGCCATGACCATGCGGTTTTTCAGCTCCATCGTGCCTATGCGTATAGGCTGAGATAAAATAGATGCCATGCAGTTCTCCTCTGCTTACTTCTTTACAAGCCAGCCGCCGTCAACAGGCAGACAGACGCCGTTGATATATCTTGCTTCGTCAGAGCAGAGATATACAACTGCCCATGCAGCATCCTCGGGCATACCGATGTAGGGCATAGGGGTTTCGTCTACAAAGTGATCCTTGTACATATCAAACACCTTTGCCTGCTTGGGAACCCAAACATAGTTGGGGGCGAGGCAGTTGAAGCGGATACCGTACTTCTTGCTGACCTGGTTGACCATGTTCTGCGTGCCGAGCTTGATGCACGCCTTGGAGAACGGATAGCCCTGTGTGGCAGAACCGTTGTAAGCCAGAGCGGTAGAGGAGGAGAAGTTGAGGAATGCGCCCTTGATGTTGTTTTTCATCATGTAGCGCACCATGATCTGGTAGGAGTAAACCATGGAGTCGATGTTCACGCGCATGACCTCGCTGATCATCTCACCGGTGATCTTTGTCCAGTCATGGGTGGGAGGGGAGAATGCGGCAGCGCCGTTAACAACGATGTCAACGCGGCCATACTTCTCAACGGCCAGCTTCTTGAGCTGTACCCAGGTTTCACGCAGGGCAACATCAGCAACAACTGCTATAGTGTCGCCGCCGTTTGCATTTATCTCTGCGCTGAACGCCTCAACCTGCGGGTCGATATCGACCATAACTACCTTTGCACCCTCCTGGCAGAAAAGCTCGGAGGCTTTGTGGCATATGCCGCCTGCGGCACCGGTGATTACTGCAACTTTATCTTTTAGTCTGTTCATTATTTTTGCCCCCTTAATTTTCCTTCAAGTACACGATAGGTAAGACGCAAGGTCTTGATGCGCCAGCGGTCATCATCGCATTTAACAAGATCGTCAACATACAGGCCGTAGCCGGAGTATGTCTCGCCATTGTCCTTATAGGTGTGGTAATCGTGCATACGCGTCAAAAGCTGTGCACTGCGCTCGCCGGTGAAGCGGACGATCTGGTTGTAACCGAAGTGCATAGGAACCATATCGTCACCGCAGGTCTGGCGGTTTTGCTCAACCTGTGCGTAGCGGTCTTTATGTCCGGCTCTGCCGCTCCAGAAGGTGCGGAAGCCTTCCTCAGTGAAAACATCAGGCATCAGATCAAATTCCTGATTGTCGATGCACCAGAAATAGCGGCTCTTTGCCGCCAGAATAGCGGGAATCTCCTTGAGCTGCTCATCAGTGTAGGGCAGACCTGCACTCTCGATAATCTCACGGGAGAGCTGTTTTATCTTCTTGTCGGCATCAATAGTCATGATTATTCCTCCTTGGAACGAGTAGGGTAAGCAGGATTTCCCAGCCGATTTAATAACAGGAAAAGGGGCTAACGCAGTAGCCCCTTTTTAGTGTTCAGCAAAGAAATCTCTGCGCTGATTAAATTGTGTAATTACTTCTTGGGAGTGTACTCGATGCCGAGGCGCTTGCACTGGTTTTCGGGATCCCAGAAGTAGCCCCATGCAGCGTAGTTCTTGTTGATTGCGGTGTCCTTTGCGGTCCAAGTGGCAAGCTCGCCCTTGGCGTACAGCTTGTCGATCTCTTCCTCGGTGTAACCAAACTCGGTCAGAACGTCGCGGTTGTGCTCGCCGAAGCAAGGAGCAGCAGCAACGACCTGAGAAGGATTCTTCTTGAACAGGTTGACAGGACCCATGCCCTTCATCTTGCCGTAGCACTGGTCTTCCCACTCAACCAGGTTGCCGCGAGCCTCGAACTGCGGGTCATTGAGGATGTCCTCAGGACCGTATGCTCTCTGGCAGGGGATGCCGGCTGCGTTGAAGATCTCTTCCAGCTCATCGCAGGTGCGCTCAGCGCAGAACTTCTCGCACAGAGCCTCTGCCTTCTTGCCGCGCGGGTCGAAGAGGGGGAAGCCGGTGCACTTCTCGGGAACTTCGGGGTCTACGCCGGGCTTGCCCATGCCGATGATGGGATAGCCGCGCTCCACAGGACCCTGGCCGACGATAGCAACGAACATTGCGCCGCCATCCTTGGTGTCGTAGAAGGAGAAGCAAGCAGCCTGGTCGCTCTTGTTGCCGGTACGGGTGGGAACAGGTCCGCCGGGCTGGGGATAGCCCTTGTTGTACCAACGTGCGGGATACTCGTCGAGAAGACGGAACATATTGTCGTACTGTGCGACGTCGCAGGAATCACCCTCGCCGCTGTTCTTGGCGTTGATGTAGCCGGCAAGTGCGACCATGCAGGTGTTGTAAGCGGTGACATAGTCAGACAGATACGGGTTGACCTTGAGGGGGCTGGAGGTGGGGGACACGCCGTTCATGTACATGTAGCCGCCCATTGCCTGACCGGAAACGTCATAGGAGGGCTTGTTCTTGGCAGGACCGAACTGGCCGTAGCCGGAGACGTGAACGATGGTGAGAGCCTTGTTGTGCTTCCAGCAAACATCGTCGGACAGACCGCGCTTTGCATAGGAACCGGGACGGCCGGCCTCTATCCAAATGTCAGCCCACTCAATGCACTTGAGGAAGATCTTCTTGCCTGCGGGAGAGGCAGAGTTGATGGTGATGGAATACTCGTTTCTGTGGTTCTGTGCCCAGGCGTAGGTGCCGCGGGTCTGGCAGGCGATGTTGGGAGCCTCAGCCTGAAGAACCTTTGCGCCCATCTCGGCCATCAGGGAGCCAGCGAAGGGGCCGGCGATGTTGGTGCCGGTTACGAAAACCTTGACGCCCTTGAGAACGCCGAATTCGGGATACTCAGAGAATTTCTGATTAAGCTTGTTGTCGATTTCTTTAAACATTGCTTGTATTCCTTTCTTGTTGTTTTTTAGTGCTTATATAAGGAACAACAGTGTTCTGCTGTCGTTCCCTTATAGGGCTGTTTTTGATTCAGCCCTATAAATTCACAGGGGACGAGGATAAATTACTCAGCCTTCTTGGCGTGAACTGCGGGGAGCAGGAAGCAAACCACGATGCCAACAGCAACGCAAACGAGCTGAACGATAGCAACACTGTGCAGTGCGGAAACAGCGGCAGCGGAAGTGGCCATGCCGGTGCTGGCATTAGCGGTCATCTGGGTAACGAACATGGGGACAAAGATTGCAACGCCGAACGGGGAGCACATATCTTTGAACACGTTGAAGGTACCGGAAGCGGAGGAGGACTCAGTCGGGGCAACACCGGAGAGCGCAACCTTCATGAAAATGGTGTTGTTGCCGCCAAGGCCAAGACCAACAAAGAACAGGGCGCCGCCCATGGCGAGGATACCGGAGTTCTCGTTGATGAAGAGCGTGATTGCTACGCCAATTGCAACAAGAGCGAGTGCTATGGGAGCAATGACCTTCGGCTCCTTCTTGTCGGACATGGGGCCAATGACAACAGTACCGATAGCCATACCGAGGTACTCAATGCTCATTGCATAGGATGCAATAGCAGCCTTGTTTATAGCATAACCGAAGCGGATGATCTCGGTGAGGCAGGCAGTCATGAGACCCTGGGTGAGGAACAGAACAACAACGGGGAGGATGAAGTTCTTGCGGGCGATGAACTTGCCGGTGAGAATGGGGCTTGCAGCCTTCTTCTCAACTGCGAAGAGGATGATGAGGGAGACAATCGCGACGCCAACGGAGGCAAGAGTAGTGGCGGAAACCCAGCCGTCCTGCTGACCGAAGGTGGGGATGCAAACGAGTGCGCCGAACATCAGCAGCACGAACACAGCACCAGACCAGTCAAAGCCTTTCATAGAGCTCTTCGGAATGTTGGGATTATCCTTGACCATTGCAAAGCAGATAGCGAATGCCACAACACAGAAGCCAACGCAGATCCACATAACAGTGCGCCATGCATTAGCAGTGCCGATAAGAGCCATAACAATACCGCCGAGGGTCGGCCCAAAGATGACCATTGCGTTTGCAACGAACATATAAATGGTGAAGCCCTTGCCCATCTGCTCGGGCGGGAACTCGGTCATGATGTAGGCCATGACAACAGGTGCAATACCGGCAGCGCCGATACCGACCATGAAACGGAAAGCAAGGAGTGCAACTATGCTGCCTTCGGGGCAGATAGCGATGAGAAGCTGGCCAATGCCGTAGAGACCCATTGCGCCAAGCAGGAGCTTTCTGCGACCGATTGCGCCGCCGAGCTTGCCCATGATGGGTGCCATTGCAGCAGCTGCAAGGGAGTATGCCAGAGTGATGAATGTAAGATATGTGTCAGCACTCCAAGCGGTGCTGATTGCAGTGGGGACGGAGGCGGTAAAGCCACCGCAGAGGCTGAGAACCGCAGCAGCTATGGCGTACGGCACAAAGCCTTTCATGTAATTATTGTTCTTTTCCATTGTTTTCTCCTAAGTTTCAATATTTTATTTTTGAACTGATTTGCTTAGGCTAACTTGATGCAGCAAAAAACTCAATAGCCTTTTTTAAGACTATCTTCAATGAGCTGAGTGCGCACAATTTTTCCACTTTCGTTGTGTGGAATATGATCAGTAAATTCTATGGACTTTGGAATCTTGTAAGGGGGAAGATAATTCAGCGCAAATTTGATAAGCTCTTTCCCTGTAACGGAGTCGCTTGTCTCGACAATAGCGTGGATGCGATGTCCCCAGTCCTTGTCAGGCAGACCGACAACGACTGCCTCAACGACCTTTGCGTGCTTTTCCAGCACGGTCTCAACCTCAGCGGCAAAGACATTTTCACCGCCAGTGACGATCATATCACTGCGCCTGTCGGCAAAGTAAAGATAACCGTCCTCATCGAGATAGCCCATGTCGCCCACGCTTTTAAAGCCGTTATCATCGCTGATAATTGGGGCAACATTTTTATATTCAACGCGTGGGCTGTTTTCACCCCATGACATGAATATACTGCCGACCTCGCCGGGAGGAAGCTCGCGTCCATCATCATCGCGGATGGATATCTTACCGCAGAATATCTTGCCTACACTGCCGGGATGCTCCAGCCACTCATCACCGCGGATGTGAGTTATGCCGATACATTCCGTCATTGAGTACATCTCGTAAAGCTTCTCAGGCTCGATAACCTCAAGCCATTCTCGCTTTAGATCAGCGGAGCATACGCCGCCGGTATGGCACAGCACCTCAAGGCTTGCCAGATCATTTTTGTCAAAGCCCGGCATTCTGATAATGCGCTGCATAAGCGTCGGCACCATCTGAACATACTCAATTTTATACTTCTTGATGCAGTTGACTATTGTCTCCGCATCAAGATTTGCCGGCATGACCAGCATATTGCCGCAGTAAAGACCGTTGAACGCAGCGGAGTGCGGTGCACCGTGGAACAGTGGGCCTGCGAGAAGCTGACGCATCTCAAAGTGCATACCTGACACGGCAAACCATGTTTTCAATCCCTCATCGCTCTCACCGGCGGGCATATTCTGCTCAATGACCTTCGTTTTGCCGGTCGTCCCGCCCGAGCAGTTAGCAAGGTTGGGGATGGCAAGAACATCAGGCGGCATCTCGTCAGAAAGCTCTGCGCACAGTGTTTTCAGATCAGTTGTGCTTATGGCGGGATATCCGGCGGGGCGCTTGCGGTTGGTCACGACCAACGCGGGGTTAACGCATTCGCATATCTCCACCATGTTCCGCTGAGGCGCACGGTTTGAAACCGGCACATAGCACGCACCGGATTTCCATATACCGAAAGCGAGGGCGATGTGCGTCGGAATATTCGGCAGGGCAACGATAACGCTTTTCCCTGCGCCGATGTTCTGACCCATGAGATACCACGCGATACGGTTGGACAATGTCTCCAGCTCACGCCAGGTCATAACACTTTCTTCGTTTTCAGGAGATATGTATATGATAGCAGGTGCATCGGGCTTGACCCGTGCTATGCTTGCCAACTGGCGACCGGGAGTGAAAAAACTTTCCTCTTCGGTGTTGAAATAATTGAAGTGTTCGGTGATGGCTCCCATGAGACGAACCTCTTATCTTCTTATAAGCTGCTCCCGCCCCGCAGAGCGGGAGCAGTTTATATCATTGATTATGCGGGCTGGTTGTTGGGACGGTAGCCGCCGTCTACCTGCAGGCAAGCGCCGGTGACGTAGGAAGCAGCGCTGGATGCGAGGAAGAGCATTGCGTTTGCGATATCCTCGGGCTCACCAAAGCGCTTCATGGGGATGGTGTCGCCGATGGAATCCTTAGCAAACTGAGGCAGATTTGCAACGAGGTCGGTAGCAATGACGCCGGGGGCAACGCAGTTGACGCGAACGCCCTTGTTGGCGAAGGAGTAAGACATGGACTTGGTCATTGCGATGACAGCAGCCTTGGTTGCGGGGTAGGGCAGGCCGGTCGGAGTGCCGTAAACGCCGGCAACGGAAGCGGTGTTGATGATGCAGCCCTTGGTCTTTATGAGGTAAGGGATAGCGTACTTGCTCATGGTGAAGGGAGCCTTCATGTTCAGGTTGCAGACATCATCCCACTCAGACTGCTTGAGCTTGGTCAGCCAAGTGCTGGAGTCGGTGCCGGCATTGTTGACGAGAACGTCCAGACGGCCCCAAGTGGACTCGATTTCCTTGTAGAGCTCCTGAACTGCCTTGTAGTCGCACAGATCAATTGCCTTGGTCTTTACTTCGTAATCAGGGTTGATTTCCTTGAGAGCTGCCAGTGCCTTTGCGCCGGTCTCTTCATAGTGGCTCAGGAAGTAAACCTTTGCGCCGCCTGCGAGGAAACCCTTGACTGCTGCAAAGCCGATGCCACGGCTGCCGCCGGTAACGAGAACTACTTTGCCGTTGAATTCATTTTCAAACATTTTTGCTATTCCTTTCTTAGTACAGTTTTTACAAATACCCTAAGCGTTCCCGGCGCTTGGGTTTGCATTACATTTTACTGCGATGTTATGGAACGATAATATTTTAACATTTCTTTTCCCAGCCATACGTCCTTTGCCTCATCTTTTTATTAACAATGCACCGACAAAAACTGAATTTCGACAAACACAACCGCGTGCAAAAAATCGATGATTTCCAACAGCCTCAAAAAAGCCGTTTTTTGTGAAAAACCGACAGAGAGAGCAGCAAGATTATATGCTGCTCTCTCTGTTATATATAAGCGATTTGGTATAATTTGCTTTACGCGTCTGTGCCCTGACCCTGCGATTTGAAATATCGACGCGGCAATTTTTCCGTGATTATTCCAAACAGGTCTGTCATATAGCAAAAGCATAGATGCACCTTGTCGGACGAATGGCCGTTACATTCCGTCAGCAGTCCGTCCATTGAATCATTTGCAATTTCCGCAAGCAGACCGGTCAGGTATACCACCGGCGGCTCAGACGGTACAGAAAACTGCTCGATCTTCAGATACGGGTTTGCTATCATGTACACATATGTGCCGCTCTTCATTCGGCTCTCAACGATTTCGAGAGGTGAGGAGGTATCGGGGAAGAAGCGGTATCTGTGAAACGGGCCAAGATTTATAAGCGTGTTGGGCTTTAGATCGTATTCCAGCTCGTTTACAACAAGCTTGCCCTTGCCGCTGCGCACGAGGATGAACGTCTCGTCATGATTGTTGACGTACTGCGTTGGGTTCTTTATGCGGCGCACGCAGGTTTTGATCTCGTCCGGCAGAACGGTGTTTGCAAAATAATCATGCGCACCGGACAATACGCTGCGGTTGTCACTGCCGTGCATAGATTCCTTAGCCATTGTTTAGCCTCCTTTGCGCACGCTGCTTTCTGAACTCACCTGGAGATACACCGTTTATCGAGTAGAAAACGCGCCCCATTGTCCTGTCAGAGCCAAAGCCCGCCTCAATTGCCACATCAACGGTCGGCAGGTCGGTTGTTGTCAGCAGTGCCTCGGCGTAGCGCACACGGAAAAGTGACAGAACCTGCTTGAAGCTGGAATTAAACCATGTTTTGAACTGCACCCGCAGGATGTTTTCGGATGTATAAAGCTCCTTGGCGAGGCTTTTTGCATCAATGGGGTTTGACATATTCTCATAGAGATAGCTTATTGCGGAAATAAGCGTCTCGCTGATGATCATACTGCGGTATATGCGGCCATTTTCCCCATCACACAGCATATCATTGAGATAGTTCTGCGGCGTTGTTCCGGTGCAGGCTTTGAAACGGCGGAAGAATGACGTCTCCATGCCAAAGCCTGAGATAGATGAAATATAGTCGAACGGTAAACTGTCATAGAGAAAATACGACATTGCCAGCACTATGCGCATACGGTTGAGAAATTGGTTGAAGTTCAGGCCTGTTGCCACAAGAAGCGCATGGTTGAGTGCGTTTTCATCCAACTCGTCCGAGATGGCCTTGGCCACATCAGCGGCGGTGAGATTCATCGTGCTGTGCGCGGCAATGTATAAGCTTGCACGGCGGCTGACTGGCATATCACCGAACTTGTATTTCGTCTGCTGCTTTTGCGCGGCACGGTTGTATAAAAGCTCAATCTTGCGCAGAAACGAGCTTCTTATAACGGCAGAGCCGCAGGATTTTTTGCCCGTGAGCTTCCTGAACTGCATAAAGAGCTTCTCAATCTGGCGCACCTCATCACATGACGGCTCAATGACAGGGCGCGCTGTGACGACCTCCACCTCACCGCCGGAGGTAATGCGGTTGAGCATATAGTAGCTTAAAAGCTGATACTCAAACGGGCATACCCACAGCTTCAGCTCATCACCGAAATCCGGACAGATGGTCAGCACCTGCGATGCCTGTATCCACGATACGCATCCCGGACGGACGACAAATTCCTCCCCGTTTATAAGGAAAATGCCCTGGCCGCTCCTGACGAGGATGAAATAGCTGTCATACTCCATCACAGGGAAAAGCTCGTGGTTTACTGTGTATTCCTGTAGACTGAGATACTTGTCCGGACCGCAGAACACACCGCTTTCCGGCACGGCGCACAAAGGTCTGTACTTTTTCTGTGATACCATCGGCAAACCATCTCCAGTCATAATAATGTTTGTTTCTCTATGATAACAGATTAACAGCTTTTGTCGAAAAAAACAAGTATAATATTAAAAATTTTTGTTGCTTTAGCAAAATTGACATAGAAAAATGCTCAGAGACACGCTAAAATAGCGTGCCTCTGAAATTGAGATTATATACTTGTATTCGTTTTTTCCTATTACAGGTTGTAGCCTATCTCAAAGCCCTGGTGCATTGCATCGCTGGACTGACCCGGCTTGACCGCGTCGCCAATGACGTGAACCTCGGGAACGAAGCTCTTGAGCTCTTCAGACAGCGGATCATACTTTCTGGAGCCGAGACCGAGAACGATGTAGTCGAAGCCCTTGAGCCACTCCTCACTGCCGTCCTTGTGCTGGATCTTGACCTCATGCTCAGTTACTTCAAGAACCTTGGAGTTGATGTAGGCCTTGACACCTTCGCGGCGCAGACTTGCAAGTGCAATGTTTCTGTTGGGCAGGCAAACGCCGGTCATGAGCTGGGGCTGCATCTCAACGAGAGAGACCTCAACATCACCGATGCTGCCGGTGGTTGCGAAAGAGTTGGGACGTGCATCCTGCATGAGCACCTCCGCGGTCTCGCAGGCGACCTCGCCGCCGCCGAGGATGCAGACAGTGCCCTTGGGGATGGTGACCTTGCGGCTGAGTATGTCGTGGGTGGTGATGATGGGATAATCGCCAACGCCCTTTATGAAGGTCGGGATGAGCGGGGTTGCGCCGGTCGCAACGATAGCGGCATCAGGTGCAAACTCCTTGACAGCCTCAACAGTGGCTTCCTTCTTGAACTCGAACTTCACGCCGGCTTTCTTTGCGCGGTAGTTGAGGTGGCTGAGCCACTTGCACATCTCCTGCTTACCGGGGGAGACGACTGCCAGATTCAGCTGGCCGCCGATGCGGTTGCTCTTTTCCCAAACGGTGACATCGTGGCCGCGCTCAGCAGCGGTGACAGCAGTATACATACCGCCGGGGCCTGCGCCAATGACGAGAACCTTCTTGGGAGAGGTGGTGGGGTTGAACGGGAAGTCATACTCGCGGCCGACGAGCGGGTTGATGTGGCACTTGCAGACCGGGTGCTGGGGATTCTCAGGAGTGATGCAGCGGCCGCCGCAGGAACCGCACGGGGTGATATCGTCGAAGCGGTTCTCGTAAGCCTTCTTGGGCAGGTCGGGGTCAGCCAGCAGGGGACGACCCATGGACACGCCGTCAACCAGACCGCGCTCAACAATGTCTGCTGCATAGCGAACGTCGTTGATCTTGCCGACAACAAACACAGGGATGTTGACGACCTTCTTGATCTCAGAAGCCTCATAGACGTTGCGGCCTATCTTCTGGCTGTGAGAGGGGAGAATGTCCTGCAGATCCTCGTACTGAACACCGCCGGAAACCTCAAGCATATCAACGCCTGCGGCCTCAAACTTCGGTGCAAGGTACAGCATCTCATCCAGACCGTTGCCGCCGGGGATGCGCTCAGAACCGGAGACGCGCAGAACGATGGGGAAGTCGCGGCTGACGTTCTTGCGGCACTCTTCGATTATCTCGAGAATGAGTCTTGCACGGTTGTCAATGCATCCGCCGTACTCGTCCATACGCTTGTTGCGCAGGGGGGAGAGGAAAGCGCCGGGCAGCATGTAGGCGTGTGCAACGTGCAGTGCGATACCGCCGCAGCCGGCCTCTTCTGCACGGCGTGCAGCCTGACCATACTGTTTGACGATCTTGTGAATCTCTTCAACGCTGATGGAACGGCTGACATGGCCGTTCGCGTTGGTGTTGACGCTCGGGCCGAGGGGCTTGATGCCCTTGAGTGCGCAGATGGACTCAGGACCCGGGTGAATGATCTGGGGGAAAAGCGTGCTTCCGGCATCGCTGATGCGCTTTGCAAAAGCGGCGAACTGCGGTACGAGGGAATCCTTGTCGAGCGCGGTGGTCTTGCCGATGTACCAGTACTTGTGGTCGACAGTGACAGCGTCAATCACAACGTAACCGGCGCCGCCCTCTGCGCGGCGGACAAAGATATCAGCCAGCTGCTTGGGAACAGTGCCATCGGTTGCCTCGTAGTGCATGCTCATGGGTGCCATGGCAATGCGGTTTTTGAGGGTGGTTCTTCCCAACTGGAGGGGGGAGAAGAGCTTCGCGTTTTTCATGTCGGTGATCATGTTGTTTCCTCCTGATAGCCTTAAAATTGTAGAAGAATAAAAAACGGACAGTTTTGCTTTTTATATCTAAAAGTATAAACTATGCAAAAAAAAATGTCTCACATTTTCCTTGTTAAATAATCTACACTTCTGCGAAAATTTTCAAATAATCGTGTCGTAACGACAGACAAATTATCGATTTTTACTACAGGAGCTAAAACGGGTGCGGATAAGCCCTTTCCCAAACCTGATTTCTGTGCTGGAATATACTATATAATATCTATTAACAGCTATTAAAGTCGAAAAAGCGACAGCAAAATTGAATTTTTTGTACATCGCATATGTATTAGAACTCTATAATTTTTCTGACACTTATAGTGATTCAGTGTTAAAATATCTACAATAGCTTTTGACAAACGTATATCAGGCAGACTGTTCCCGAGTCTGTCATCAAACCCGGCAATGTTATGGAACGCTGCAAGAGCTAAACTACGCAAAATATTTGGAAAGGTGTAAAGGTATTATTATGAGCTACGACGCACTGTTTTCCCCCATCAAGCTGAGAGGGCTTGAACTGAAGAACCGTGTGGTTCTCCCCGGCATGAACACTAAGATGGTTAAGAACAAGAACTTTGTCGCAGAAGATCTTCCTGCATATCACGCTGCACGCGCAGCCGGCGGCTGCGGTCTGAACATTGTTGAGATCGCCTCCATTTGCCCTGAGTGCCATGCATATCTCTACCTCGGCCTCTACAATGAGCAGCAGAGAGACGAGATCAAGAAGATCCCCGAAGCTATCCATGCTAACGGTGGTAAGGCAGCTGTCCAGATCTGGCACGGCGGCTTTGTTCCGGCAGACTTCTTTGACAAGACCAACGTCCTCGAGACTCCCGACACCCTGACTGTTGAGCGTATCCATGAGATCGTAAAGCAGTTCGGCGTTTCCGCAAAGCTCGCTGTTGAGGCCGGCTTTGACGCACTCGAGTTCCACGGCGCACACACCTATCTGCCGCATGAGTTCATGAACCCGTCCCTCAACAAGCGCACCGATGAGTACGGCAACCAGAGCCTCGAAAATCGCTGCCGCTTCAATCTCGAGGTCATCCGCGAGATGCGCGCAAATATGCCCGAGGATATGCCTCTTCTCATGCGTCTTGACGCTATTGATGAGATGCTGCCCGCAGTCACCACTCTTGAAGAGACTGTCCAGTTTGTCAAGTGGGCACATGAGGCCGGCGTTGACGCTATCGACCTGAGCCGCGGTAATGCACGCAGCCTTGCAACTGTTTACGAAGTTCCTCCCTACAACCTCGAGCCGGGCTTCAACATGGTTAACATTGCTGCCGTTAAGGAGCAGGTTGACATCCCCGTTATCGGTGTTGGCCGCGTGATCACCCCCGATCTTGCAGACGAGCTTATCAAGTCCGGAAAAATCGACATGGTCGCTGTTGGCCGTGGTCAGCTGGTTGACCCCGAGTGGTGCAACAAGGCCAAGGAAGGCCGCGTTGACGAGATTCGCAAGTGCATTGGCTGCACCCAGGGCTGCTATGACAAGGTCATCGACCCGAAGGCCACCCACATCACCTGCACCCGCAACCCGATGCTCTGCCTGGAGTACAAGGGTCTGCCCAAGGCTGAAGTTGCCAAGAACGTTATGGTCATCGGCGCCGGTATGGGCGGTATGCTGACTGCTCAGTTCCTCAAGGCTCGCGGCCACAACCCCACCATCTACGAAGCATCTGAGTCCGCTGGCGGCAGATTTATCCTCGCTGGCAAGGCACCCAAGAAGGAAGGCTTTGCAGAGGCCGCTCTTTGGGAAGCTGAAGAGTGCAAGCGCCGCGGCATCGAAATCAAGTTCGGCGTTACCGTCACTCCTGAGCTGATCGCAGAAGTCAAGCCCGACCACGTTGTGTTTGCAACCGGCGCAAAGTACGTTCTGCCTGACATCCCCGGTCTTGAAGGCAACGAAAATGTTGTTCTTGCTGAAGACGTTCTCAGCGGCAAGGTTCAGGCCAAGGGTGAAACCATCGTCCTCGGCGGCGGCGGCACCGGCATTGAAACCGCACAGTACCTTGTTGAGCACGGCGTGAAGGACGTTCGCATCATGGATGCAAAGCGCGTTGGCGCTAACGTTGGTATGCTGCGCACCATGTTCCTTGACATCGAGTACCCCGGCGACGCTATTAAGAAGAGCGCACGCTCCAAGGTCGTCAGCGTTGAGGGCAACACCATCAACTACAAGTTCACTGACAAGTTCAAGAAGACTTCCGACAAGTCCCGTCATTTCGACACTCTCGTTGTTGCTTTCGGCATGGTCACTCGCCCGATCGAGAATCTGACCGCAAAGTGCGAAGAGCTGGGTATCGCGTATGACGTTATCGGCGACGCCAAGGCACCTCGCATGGGCATTGACGCAACCGCAGAGGCATACGAAGTCGGCATGAAGCTCTGATAAATTCATCAGATTCATATAATTCAAAATATCAGAAAGGAATTATCACAATGACTGTTGAAGAACGTCTTGAAGCTCTTGAAAAAGAAGTACAGCGCATGAAAGATGTGCAGGCAATAAAGGAACTGAAGAGCAAGTATTTCCGCACCCTTGACACCAAGGATTGGGACGCACTTGAAACCACTCTCCATCCTGACATTGTCACCTCTTACTCCAACGGCAAGCTCGTTTTCCATGGCCCCAAAGAAGTCACCAACTACTTCAAAGAGTCCATGCCTACCACCGAGATCACCCTCCACATGGGTCACAACCCCGTGATCTGGTTTGAGAGCGAGACCGTCGCTTTCGGTAAGTGGTATCTCCAGGACAACCTTATCTTCGCAGAGGGCAACCCCTACGAGGGTCTCCAGATTCAGGGCAGCGCTATCTACACCGACAAGTATGTCAAGGTCGATGGCGAATGGCTCATTGCGGACACCGGCTATCTCCGTATCTACGAGGAATCCTTCCAGCGTGATCCCAGCCACCGTATCCGTACCAATATGTTCAAGCCCAAGAAGAAAAAGGTCGTTAAAAAGTAAAATCGGATAAGGGTCAAGCCGCCGTACACACAAGCTGTATGACGGCTTGACTTCCATAAGCGAATAAGCGAAAGAAGCAGAAGCGGCAATGTTAAAAAAACTCAGACGTAAGATATACAGAAAAATACGCTTTAAAAACTGGTATAGAAAAGCTTATTATTACCATCGTAAGCGCGGCAAGCAGGAGGAGTATATTGCCCTGTTCAAGGGTGAGGATGCACTTTCCGACAGGCGCGCTGTTAACATGCTGAAAAGGGACATGATACGCAGCCTTTTCAAATACGGCTCATATTATGATGAATACTTCCTCTTTGGCTATGAGGGGCGGGATGAGGCGTACAGAAGCTCTTTTATCACAGAGAGCATCCGACTCAGCTACTACCCGCGCATGAATCTTGCAAAAAACACGGAAACGTTTGAAAATAAATATCTTGCATATAAAAAGTTCGGTGACCTGTACAAGCGCGATATGCTGTACATAAGGAAGAAACGCGATGAGACCGCCGCACCGACGGATGAAGCCCTCGCCCAGCTTGAAAGCTTTGGCAAGAAGCACGCAGAGTATATTGTAAAGCCTGTGTATGCGGCGTTCGGCAAGGGCGTTCATAAGGACAGCCTTGCAAACCACGAATCGCTTGAGCAGGCGTATGAGGAATACGCCCATTCAGGCGCAGTGCTGGAGGAGCTTATCTGTCAGGCCGGTGATATGGTGCGGCTGCACCCGCACTCCGTCAACACCCTGCGTATGCCCACCGTGCTGCTTGAAAGCGGCGAGGTGCGCCTGTTCCACCCAACATTGCGCGTCGGCAAAGGCAACAGCGTGGTGGATAATTTCAGCGCGGGCGGTATCAGCGCGCTTATTGACCCTGACACCGGACTTATCTGCTCTGACGGGGCAGATAAAAAGGGCGTCAGATACACTGAGCACCCTGACACTCATGTGCAGTTTAAGGGTTTTCAGATCCCCGAATGGGACAAGGCCGTTGAGATGGTGAAAGCGGCGGCGCTTGTCGTTGAGGGAAATCATTATTGCGGCTGGGATCTTGCATACAGCGATAAGGGCTGGTGCATGGTCGAGGCTAACAGCACCGCGCAGATGGGCGGTATGCAGATGATCACGCGAGAGGGAAGAAAAGCGGAGCTGGAACAGCTTATCTCCCTGATGTGAAATATATATAAGTACTAACGCGCGAACAGCGCGGCGCGGGGAGATAAAGAGATGAAAAAGGAAACCGGCATAGGTAATTACATTGCGGCGCGCCGCCATATAAGGGAGTTTGCGCAGGAATACGCAAAGCAGTGCGGCAGAACGCCCTCCTACATAGAAAAGGACATTATCGCCGCAAAGAAAATAAATCACATATCTCTGGGTGAATATGCCTGGGTCGGCTACAGTGAGCTTAGCGATGACCAGAAGCGCAGCATATCCACACTCTGGACACGCGCGGAGTTTCGCAAGACGTATACCGACCGCCGGTATATTTGCCTTTTGATGAATAAATTCATTTTCTCCCGCGTGTTTTCTGATTTTTATGGGCGGCGCTGCCTGATGGCAGAGGGCATGGATAAAGCCACGCTTGCCAGCCTCGCAGGTGAAACAGGCAAGGTTGTCTATAAGCCCAACTGCAAAGGGCAGGGCAAGGGCGTGCGCGTGCTTCCGGCCTCAAATGAGGCTGAGCTTGCAAACTCATTTGAGTTTTTACAGGCCAACAGTGACGGCATAGTTGAGGAGTATATCGTGCAGCATGATACGCTTGCCACGCTCAACCCCTCAGCTGTCAGCATAATCCGCTTTTATACCGTGTGTGCCCCATCCGGCTCATACCTTTTTGCGCCGGTGCTGACAACGGCCATTACCAAGGAAATATCAAACGGCTGTCAGGATGCGCTCACCGCGATGATCGACATCCGCACAGGTGAGGTCGTCACGGATGCAATTGACCAGAACAATTTTGTTGAGTATGCTGAGCATCCTGTAACAGGTGTCCACTTTAAGGGGCTTAAAATGCCCTACTGGGAGGAAACTATCGAGATGATGCGCCGCGCAGTCCCGCTGGCGAAAAAGATATCCAACATCGGTTGGGATATTGCCGTGACTGCAAACGGCCCCTTGATAATCGAGGCGAACACGATCCCCGGCTTTAACACCGCGCAATACCGCGGTTATGCCGAGCTTACCGGCGGCTATGGATATCAGCCCTTATTTGATGAGATAAACGGCAAGCCCTTTACACCGGACAGCCGATATGATAAAGTGCTGATCAGGCTGGACTAATCAGGCAGGAGAGAAAGAGATGGAGATTATTATTTCTGCGGCTTTCGGCGTTTGGATTGCCGTAACAGCATTCGTATATCGCAGCTTGACCGGCAATGGCAAAGGCGGGCAGAACAAATGAATCTTTATTTTCTTGGCATCCTTGCGGCGCTTGCCGTGTTTTTCACTGTCGGCATAATCGCCGGCCGCATGGTAAAGGACACAAATGACTATTACGTTTCAGGCCGTAACGCCCCTACAATACTTATTGTAGGGTCACTTGTCGCGTCCTTTCTCTCCACCGGCGCATTTATAGGGGACACCGGCGAGGTTTATTCCGGCTTTTTCATGGGCATTGTCATTGTCGGTGTCATTCAGGCGACAGGTTATATATACGGCGCGGGCTTCTTTGGCCGCTATATCAGAAGAAGCGAGGCCGCGACCCTGCCGGAGTATTTTGGCAGGCGCTTTGCGTCCAAGCGGGTAAGGCGGCTGTCCGCAATTATTATGCTGGTCTCCGTCAGCGCGTATCTGCTCTCTGCAATGCAGGGGGTCGCAACGCTGCTGACCAATATTACAGGCTACAGCTATCATCTGTGCATTATTGTGGTGTGGTTTGCGTTCACCGCGTTCACCATCTATTCCGGTTCGCCCGGCGTTTTGCTGACTGACACCATAATGTTCCTTATCTTTTTGCTTGCGGCGCTTGCTGCGGTGCCGTTCATCGTCCACGCGGCAGGCGGCTGGTTTGACGGTATAGCCGCGCTTGCAAACTGCGAAACCATGCCCGGCATAATCTCATGGGCAGGAAACCCCGATTACCTTTATCCCGATGGGGCAAGCAACCTCATCTGGGCTGTCAGCTATGGCGTTGTGTGGGCGCTTGTCGTGGCTATAAGCCCGTGGCAGACAAGCCGCTACCTCATGGCAAAGGATGAGCACGTTGTTATGCGCTCTGCCGTGTGGTCATCCATGTGCGTGATGATTGTTACCGTGGCGCTGTACTTCACCGCCGCTTTTATCCGCAACATCAACGGCACGCTTGCAGGTGAGCAGGCGGTTATCTGGGCGGCGATGAACGTATTGCCCACCGTTGTCGGCATGACGCTGCTTGTCGGCATAAGTGCGGCAGGGATATCCTCTGCCTCCACGTTTCTTTCTCTTATCGGCTTTTCCATCGTGAATGATGTTGTGCCGGATGCCTGCACGGACGATGCCAGGAAGCTGCGTCTGTCACGCGGGGCGATGCTGGCGGCAAGCCTTGTGGTTCTTGCCCTTGCGCTGCTCAATCCGCCGCAGATTTTCATCATCATGTATTTTGGCGGCACTGTTATAGCAAGCTCATGGAGCATTGCCGCGTTCGGCAGTGTGTGGAGCCGCAAGCTCAGCAGCACCGGTGCGTACCTCAGTATGCTTTTCGGCTTTGTCGCGTGTGCCGCGTCAAAGAGCATCTATGCCATTGTCGGCGTAACGCCGCCTGTATGGGGTGATCCGTTCTTCATCGGCGTTGCGGCCAGTGCGCTGGGCGCTGTCATCGGTTCAGTGCGCGTAAAGCCCGGTGAAAAGGAACTGGGCGAGAGAGAGGCACTGTTTGCGTCCTTCGTGCCGAATGACGCGGAGGAGCGGCGCGACCACAGAATGTGGCGCGTTTACCTAGCCTTTGCAATTTTTGCCGGTCTGTTCTTCGTTTTTATGTATGCGCTTCCATATACACGCGCCCTTGCCGCGTGAGCTTGTGCGCAATGGAGGTTAACAATGCAAAACCCGATAAAGCTTTACTACGCCCGTCTTGCCAACATGGGCGATCTGTTAAACCCGCTGATAATTGAGCGCTGCTTTGGATATGACACGGTGCGCTGTTCGTTCCTTGATGGGGAGATGAGTGCTATCGGCAGCGGCCTTGCAATGTACACGCTCCACGGCACACCCGCAATGAAGCTTCGCCAGAGGATAAACGGTGTTGTCCGCCCGCACGTTGACATATGGGGAACCGGGTTTATAAATTATACCGACAGTGAAGGGCGCTTTTTCAAAAAAGATATGCGCTTTCACGCCCTGCGCGGTGAGATGACGCGCCGCAATGTTGAGCGGATGCTCGGACGTGAGGTCGATGTGCCGACAGGGGATGCCGGTATCCTCGCCTCAGAGCTTCTCGACAGTGCTGAGGAAAAGCGCTACGATATCGGCGTGATACCCCATATCTGCGATCTCAGTGATGCTGCTGTGCAGCAGACTATGGACGCGTATGATAACGCCATCCTTATAAATGTCAAGTCCGATCCGATAGAGGTCATTCGCCAGATAGCGCAGTGTCGCGTCATCCTTTCCAGCTCTCTGCACGGCCTTGTCGTGGCAGACAGCTTCAATGTCCCCAATATGCACGCGCTGTTCACCGATAAGCCTCTTGGAGACGGATATAAATTTGATGATTACTATTCCGCATACGCTGTTGAGCATATTGTGCGCGATTTGCGCCTCACAGCGCCGCCGTCCTGCGCGGAGATTGAGGACAGCTATCTCATAACCCCCAAAATGGTTGAGGAGAAAAAGCGCCTCATGCGGGAAAGCTTCCCATATAAAAAGAACGATTGAGGAAGAATTATGCAAGAAAAACTGATTTCGGTAATCATTCCCAGCTATAATAGAAAAGAAACCCTGCCCGGGTGCATTGAAAGTGTACTCAAACAGAGTTATAATAACATCGAAATCGTCATTGCGGACGATGGTTCGACTGACGGTACGCAGGAGCTTTTTGAAAACTATCCGGATGCGCGTGTGCGCTATGTCCGGTATGAACCGAACCGTGGCGCGTGTCATGCACGAAATTACGGTGCGGCACTCTCCAGGGGGGAGTATATCGCCTTTCAGGACAGTGATGATTTCTGGCATACGGACAAGCTGGAAAAGCAGCTTGCTCTGCTTGAAGAGACAGGTGCTGATATGTGCTACTGCGGCATGAACCGTGTCGCGGAGAACGGAAACCGCTTTTATTACCCTGTCACTACACCACGGCCTGATCGCCAGACGGAGGATTTCCTCGCTGAGAATCGCGCCGGAACGCAGACCATGCTTATGCGCCGCCGCGTGTGGGAGGAGCTTCGCTTTGATGAGGGGCTTCGCCGCTATCAGGACTGGGATTTTGCCCTGCGTGTGGCATCCCGCTTTCGTATGTGCTACCTGCCGGAGGCGCTGGTTGAGTCTGCTGTCGGTGCGGACAGTATATCGGCAGTCGTCAATTCCTATCCGCATCTGCTGCACCTTTATCAAAAGCATGAGCCGCTTTATAAAAGCTGCAAGGAGAGCGACGCCGTTATGCACCGCCGCCTCGGCAAGCGTATACGCCCTGTTGACCCTGCCAAGGCCGCTTACCACTTTGCAAAGAGCTTTGCCCTTTCTGCAAACCTGTATTCATTCAGCTACTGCATTGTTGACGCAGCCAGAGCATTATTAGATATAACAAGGATAAAGAAAAAATGACTGCATTTGTCGTACTGCACTACCGCGCAATAGATATGACCAGAAAATGTGTTGAGTGCCTGAAGGCGCTTGACGGGGATAAGCATATAGTCATTGTTGATAACGCCTCTCCCAACGGCACAGGCGAACAGCTTGCGGTAGAGTATGCCGATGACTGCATGGTTACGGTGATTTTGGGTAAAGAGAACGTGGGCTTTGCGCGGGGAAATAATCTCGGCGTGCGCTATGTGTGTGATGAGCTTGACGCGGACTTTGTATGCGTGCTCAATAACGATGTGGAGATAAACCAGCAAGGTTTTATTTCCGGCATAGAGGCGATATACGCTGCCCATCCCTTTGACCTCCTTGGGCCTGACATACTGTCTGTGTTCTCCGGCATACATCAAAGCCCGAAAACGCTGCACAACTGCGATTTGGAGACCGTGCGCAAAAAGCGCTGCTTTGTCCGCCGCAGTCAAAACCCCATCCTTCTGCTTCTCAGCAGTGGGGAGAAGAATAGCCCCGCCATATGGCGCATTGCACAGCGCCGCCGCCGCGCCGCGCAGAATATCGATTCCTCCGTTCCGGCTGAGGGCGTGGTGCTGCACGGCTCATGCGTGATTTTTTCAAGACGCTATCTTCTCGACCATCCCGAACCCTTTTACCCCAAGACCTTTATGTACTATGAGATGGAGATTCTCGACTGGCTGTGCCGTCAGGAGGGGCGCGTTGTGCGCTATGACCCGTCCATCTCTGTGCTGCACTATCAGTATGTCGCGTCGCGTATGGAGTATCGCTCCATCATAAAGCGGTCAAAATTCGTGATGGATTGCCTGCTGCAATCGCTGGACGTGGCGGAGGAGCTTATGCTCTCTGCAGAGCGGGAGACAGTTGACGAAAGCGAGTGCGTGACTGCATCTGTGCTGACGACCGTGGAGGGCTGAGCACGGATGGAAAAGAAAAAAACGCGCCGCGGTTCAAGGGCGTTTTTTACGGTGCTGTCGTACATATCACCGCGGCTGAATACCAAGCTGCTGTTTCTGAAAAAATTCGGCCGTATGCCGGATTTGAAAAATCCGCAGACCCTGAATGAGAAGCTTTTGAAGCTGAAGCTGGAGCGCTTTGGCACGGACAAGCTTGTGCGCCAGTGCGCGGATAAATACCGTGTGCGGCAGTATGTAGAGAGCTGCGGCTGTGGCGATAGCCTCAATCAGCTTATCGCCGTTTATGACAGTGTAGATGAAATTGATTGGGACGCACTGCCCGCAAAATTCGTTATGAAGTGGAACTTCGGGTGCGGCTTCAATCTCATATGTCGGGATAAATCCGCGCTGGATATTCCGGCGGCAAAAGAACAGCTTCGCCGCTGGCAGCGTGAGCCGTTTTGGGCGTATTATTCCGAGCTTCAATATAAAAATGTAGAAAAGAAACTTATCGTTGAGGAGTTTATCGGCAGTGCGGACGGCGAGTTGCCGGAGGACTATAAGTTCTACTGCTTTGACGGACACGCATACTGCGTCATGGTGTGCACCGGCCGTCAGGAGGGGTGGCCGCACTTTTACTTCTTTGACCGTGATTTTAAGCTTCTTCGCATAAATCGTGACTCGCAAAACGCGCCGGAGGGTTTCGCCATGACAAAGCCCGCGTTTATAGATGAGGCGTTTGCCGTGGCTGACAGGCTGAGCCGCGGATTTGCGTTTGTGCGTGTGGATCTGTATATATGCAGTCAGGGTGTCCGCTTTGGTGAGCTGACCTTTACCCCTGCCGCTGCTCTTGATAATAAGCGTCTGCCGGAGACGGATCTGATGTTCGGCAAAATGATGAAAACGGAGTGGTAAAGAGTGAATATTGCGGTTCTCGGCGCGGGCAACAGCGGATGCGCACTGGCCTCTGACTATGCCGCGCGCGGCCATGAGGTCACGCTGATAAAAACCTCGGCCTCACTTCATGAGGATAATTTTTCGTATCTCGAAAAAAATGGCGGGGAAATGATACTGGATGAGTTCGGTGTTGAGACCACCTGCCGTATTGCGAATCTTTCGCGCGATGTTTCCGATGTGCGCGGGAAAGATGTCGTTTTACTGTGCACGCAGACTGGTTATCACAAAGCTGTGCTTGAAAGGGTCGTACCCCTGCTGAGTGCAGGTCAGGTGCTGCTTATCGTGCCGGGCTATCTCTCCACGGCGTATGCCGTCTCCATAGGATGTGCAGACGGGGTTATCGTTGCCGAGGCGGAGAGCAATTTCATAGATGGCCGCATTTCTGCCCTTGGCCGCTTCAAGGTCGGCTTTAGGAATGTGCGCAATCCCATCGGTGTTTATCCTGCTGCTGCCAGAGATAAGGTGGAAGCTGTGCTGTCCGGCCTTGGCACGCCGTTTACCTATCTGGAAAGCGTGGTAGAGGCGGCGCTGCATAACCCCAATATGATCGTCCACACGGTCGGCGCGGTGATGAGCATACCGCGTATCGAGGCCACAAAGGGCGACTATTGTATGTATCACGAGGTGTTCACCCCCTCTGTATGGGCTATGCTGGAGGCGTTGGACGCTGAGAAAATACGCGTGCTGGAAAAGCTGGGGTATGAGGGTGTGCCGTATGTTGAGGCGTGCAAATTCCGCAACAGCCTTGATGAGCAGCGCCCCGGTAAAGAGGTTTTCTTTGAGTATGCCTCCATGCCCACACGCGCGAAGGGGCCTGTGAGCGTGGATTCCAGATATATTACAGAGGATGTGCCGCAGGGTCTGGTGCTGCTTGAATCGCTGGGCAAGACGCTCGCTGTCGCAACGCCTGTGTGCACCGCGCTTATCGAGCTGGCCACCGCCGCACTCGGGCGTGATATGCGCGCTGACGGGCGCAGTATAGAGCGCCTTGGCGAGGATAATATCCGCGCCATCCTTGCCGATGCTGTCGGGAGATAAAACCATGTCTCGCATCACGGCTTTGAAAAAAACATATGCAATGGCGCAGTCCATATCCGCACAGCGCGGCGGCGCTGCACTGCGCTATTTTATTGATGCCGTTTTCTGTGCATACAGGCACGGCACCTCGCCGGAAAATTATTTCGTCCTCAGGTTTTTTAACCTCAGCTCGGCACAGCGCGGCGAATATCTGACCTCCGGAAGATCAAAGGCGGCAGACCGCGCGCTCAATAAGTCGGCCACAAACGAGGATAGGATGTTGCTTGCGGACAAGGCACGCTTTAATGCGGCGTTTGCGGAGTTTGTCCGTAGGGACAGTGTGTATGCACCGGAATGTGGCTTTGCCGCGTTTTCGGCTTTTCTCGACCGGCATGAGGATTTCATGGTAAAGCCTACGCACGGCACGATGGGGCGCGGTATAGAGCGGCTGAATGTCCATCAGCTATCCTGCAAGGAGGAGCTTTTCCGCAGTTGCCGTGAAAATAAGCTGCTGTTGGAGGAGATAATCTGCCAGCATCCGGAACTTGAGCGTATTGGCGGTAAATGCGTAAGCTCTGTTCGCATAAATGCCGCACGCGGTGCAGATGGCGTTGTCACGCTTATCGGCGCTTGCCTTAAATGCGGCGGCGCGGGCGCGTGTACGGATAATTTCCACTCCGGCGGCGTTGCGTTCCCTGTCGATATCAATACAGGCCGCGTCACCGGTGCCGGAAGAAACAACACCACGCTGGAGGATTTTTATACCTCACCTGCTACAGGTGAATATGTACCGGATTTCGTGATTCCGTTCTGGAATGAGATAATAAACTGCGTATACCGCGCTATGGATATTGTGCCGTCAATTGGTTATGTCGGCTGGGATATCGCCGTGACCGCGAATGGGGCGGAGCTTATTGAAGGCAACTATAGCTGGCCCGGCGGAAATATAATTCAGTTTGATAATATAGGAAAATATAAATTACTCAAAAAGTGTGTTGGTGAAGCAAATGACTAATATTCTCACAGAAAACATTATTGCAAAGAATCTGCGCGCCTATCCCGTGCTGAAAAAGCGCTTTAGCGGCTATATCGCGGGTGTGAAAAATATGCCCTATGGCTGCACACCGACAAAGCTGTTTCATAAGTATCTCAGCGTTCGCCGCCATAACCCGGAAAAGCGTGTGTCCATGTCAGAGTACATGATTTTCAGCTTTTACGGCCTTACAACCGCCCAGCAGAAGGCGTTCCTCACCGACACTGAGGCCACACTGCTCATGCGCCCGTATAACAGTGCGTCTGAGCCGTATTTGAAGGATAAGGTCAGCTTCCTTAAAAACTTCTCTCAGTTTGTGAAGCGCGGCTGGCTGTATCTGCCTGACTCTACACCGGAGGAGTTTGCGGCGTTTGTGCACCGCTATGGGCATGTGGCGCTCAAACCTCAGTTTTCAAGCTGGGGTATCGGCTTTCGCAAGCTGACAGCGGAGGAACTGGACGCGGTTGAGGATATACAGGCGTTCTTTGATGAGCTGTGCGAGAAGAAATATCTCGCGGAGGAGTTTATACAGTCTGACGAATCGCTTGCGCGCTTCCATCCGGAGTCCCTTAACACCCTGCGCGTGATTACCTTCCGCAATGGTGACAGGTTCGAGGTGTTTGGCTGTGGGCTTCGTGTGGGCAACAACGGCCTGCACGTTGACAATGCTCATGGCGGCGGCATATTCTGCGAGATTGACCCTGCGACCGGCGTTATTATCACTGACGGCATGGATGAGCACGGCGACTATTACCGCACCCATCCGATGACCGGGGTGCAGTTTTACGGCACACAGATACCGTACTGGGATGATGTTATCGCGCTGTGCGCAGAGGCATCAAAGGCACTGCCGGTTCTGCGCGTGGTAGGCTGGGATGTGGCCATCCTGCCCGGAGGAAAGCTGGAGCTTATAGAGGGCAACCATAACCCGGGTATGAACATCGTACAGGCACCCGCAAAGCACGGTGTGCACGATAAATTTGCCGCGCTTCTGCTGGATTTCTACGGAGATCCGGAGCAGTATCTCGCTGAAAAAGAGACAGTTTCGGTATGAAAGCTTTCATAACCGGTGTGCATGGCCAGTTGGGTCATGATGCTGCACTGGAATTTATATCGCGCGGCCATATCGCAGTCGGCTGTGGAACAAAGCCGGAGGCCGGCAACTGCCCGTGCGAGTATACCGTGCTGGATATATGCGATGCCGACGCTGTTATGCGCACGCTCACGCGCGTTGCACCCGATGTGGTGGTGCACTGCGCCGCGTGGACGGCGGTAGACGCGGCAGAGCGGGCGGAGAACAGAGAAAAAGTGCGCGCAATAAACGTGCACGGAACTGAGAATATTGCCCGCGCCTGTGCCGAATGTGGCGCAAAGCTGATTTTTATCAGCTCAGATTACGTCTTTCCGGGCACAGGGGACAGTGCATGGGCGGCGGACTGCCGCGATTTTGCCCCCTGCAATTTCTATGGGCAGACAAAGCTTGATGGTGAGCGGATTGTATCGACACTGCTCGAGCGATATTTCATCGTGCGTACCTCATGGCTCTACGGCATAAATGGCACGAATTTTGTGAAAACCATGCTTCGCCTCGGGGAAACGCACAGCACCCTGCGCGTTGTCGATGACCAGATAGGTACGCCCACATATTCGCGTGACCTTGCAAGACTTCTTGCAGACATGGCGGAGGGCGAGAGGTACGGCGTGTATAACGCGTCAAATGAAGGCGGATACATCTCGTGGTGTGACTTTGCCCGCGCGATATTTGCCCGCGCCGGGCTTGACGTGCGCGTTGACGGCGTTACAACGGCGGAATACGGCGCGGAGGCTGTGCGCCCGCTGAACAGCCGCTTTGATAAGAGCAAGCTTGCCGCGTGCGGCTTTGCGCCGCTTCCAACATGGGAGGATGCACTCGACCGATTTTTGAGTGAGCTTGCAAAAACGGAGGAACAGAGATAGGTATGGAGCTTATAAAGACAAAGCTTGACGGCGTGTTCATTGTAAAGCCGCAGGTTTTCAGCGATAACCGCGGGTATTTTATGGAGACGTGGTCGCGCGCCGCTTTCCTTAATGCGGGGCTGGACTATGACTTTGTGCAGGATAACAGCTCCTTTTCCGCTGTGAAAGGCACTCTGCGCGGCATACACTTTCAGCGCGGCGAGTATTCACAGGCCAAGCTTGTCTCGTGCAGGCGCGGCGCTGTGCTGGACGTGGTTGTTGATCTGCGCGGTAACAGCCCCACCTATGGCCAGTGGGATTCATTCACGCTCACGGCGGAGAATAAGTATTCCCTGCTTATACCCCGCGGCTTTGGCCATGCGTTTTTGACGCTTACAGACAAAGTTGAATTTACCTATAAGGCCGATAATCCATACGCGCCGCACTCGGAGGGCAGCATCCGCTGGAATGACCCCGCTCTCGGCATTGATTTCGGCATTGATGAACCGATTCTCTCTGAAAAGGACAAAAACGCCCCGCTTCTGCGTGACGTTGTGACAGGGTTTGAATCATGGTGATAACCTCTTGGGAGGCTGATGTATGAAAATTGCAGTTGCGGGCGTTGGCTATGTGGGGCTTTCGCTGTCGGTGCTTCTGGCACAGCATAACGAGGTGTGCGCTGTTACGACCACGGCGGACAAGGCCGGCATGATAAATTCAGGCCTGTCCCCGATAAAGGATGCTGAAATTGAGGATTCCCTCGCGCATAAGAAGCTGCATCTAGTCGCAACGACCGATGCAGAGCGGGCATATAGTGATGCCGATTTTGTCATCGTTGCCGTGCCGACTGACTATGACACGCAGCTTAACACCTTTGATACCTCCGCTGTGGAGAGTGTTATCAAGACTGTGCTGAATGTAAACCCCACCGCGGCGATCGTGATAAAATCAACCGTCCCTGTTGGGTATACTGAGGCAATCTCCCAGCGCTTTAATACGGACAGAATAATCTTCTCGCCGGAATTTCTGCGTGAGGGCAGGGCGCTTTATGATAATCTGCACCCCTCGCGCATAATCGTCGGCACGCGGAATACGGAATATTCCAGGGCAATAGGGGGAAAGTTTGCCGCGCTCTTGCAATCCGGCGCGGAGGATGAAAAAACGCCGGTGCTGGTGATGCGCGCCACGGAAGCGGAGGCGGTCAAGCTGTTCGCTAACACCTATCTTGCCCTGCGCGTCAGCTTTTTTAATGAGCTGGACACCTTTGCCGAGGCACGCGGCCTTGACACGGCGCAGATAATTGACGGGGTCAGCCTTGACCCGCGCATAGGTGGGCATTATAATAACCCCTCTTTCGGCTATGGTGGCTACTGCCTGCCCAAAGACACAAAGCAGTTGCGCGCAAACTACAGATATATCCCCGAAAACCTCATTTCCGCCATTGTGGAGAGCAACCATACGCGAAAGGATGTCATTGCAGAAAATATCCTCAAACGCGCCGGCTGCTGTGACGGTAAGAGTGACGTTATAATCGGCGTCTATCGCCTCACAATGAAAACGGAGTCGGATAATTTCCGCGCATCGAGTGTGCAGAGCGTGATGAAGCGTATCCTGGCCAGGGGCATGAAAATGGTCGTGTATGAGCCGGCGCTCACAACGCCGGAGTTCATGGGCTGTGCGCGTATAGATGACTTGGCGCAGTTCAAGTCGATGTGCGGCATAATAATTGCCAATCGCTATAATACGGAGCTTGATGACGTGAAAGAAAAAGTCTACACCAGAGACCTCTTCGCAAGGGACTAATTAAAAGGTGCTGTTGCGGCGCATTTCGCGCGGCAGCAGCACCTTCTGTGCAATAATCAGCGTTTTGCTTTCACAAGTGATACGAACGATTTTATCCCCAGATTATTTGAATTGCGCGGGAACACAAGTATGGTTCGCGCCTTCGCGTTAAAACCCTGTATCGGGCGGAAAACCACGCCGTCAATCCTCCAGCTTTCAAGACTGGTGGGCATGATGCTTATGGCAATGCCCGTGTTAATGATAAGTGCAATGCTGTAAAAATCATCGGCATACATCCGCTTGCTGTCTCTCAAGCCGAGGTTCGCGTACATACTTGCGATCTGTCCGGCAGAGGGGTAGCTGTCCTGCGCACGGTTTAGAACGATGGGGATATCCCTGAGATCGCGCGGTTTTATGACCTGCTTTGAAGCCAGCGGATGGTTTGCACTCAGCATCAGCTTGCATGGGTCAGACATGGTGACGCAGCTATCCAGCCCCTGACCCAATTCCATTCCAAATCCAGATATCACCGCCATATCCAGCCGCCCATTGGCAAGGTCATCCATCAGACTGTGGTTGCTTCCAAGGGAAAATTCCAGTTCGGCCTCAGGATACATGCGGTGATATTTTCGTATTTGCGAAACTATCGTCCACAGCTCATACGCACCGGCGTAACCAATGCGCAGATCCGTTGCGCTGCCCAATGCTATTTTCCGCCCTTGTGATGCGGCATTATTATACTGTATCACGATCTGCTTGCACTGCTTATAGAATTGCTTACCCGCAGGTGTCAGGTTTACGCCGCGTTTGCCGCGCACAAAAAGCGCATAACCCAGCTCGTCCTCCAGCAGCTTTATCTGTTGGCTGACAGCGGTTTGCGAAATGCACAGCTCCTCTGCGGCTCTTGTGAAGTTGAGATTCTCTGCCGCTGATAAAAATACCGGCAAGCGTTGTATACTCATGGCTGTCCTCCTTGTCGAAAGTGGTGCGTAATATTGCGTACTTCTATTATAGCAATAAGTAAAACTTATGACAAGGCAAAAAAACAATATTGGACAGTTTAAAATTACCGTGCTATTATTTTAACAAGTAAACGGGTAAAACCGTAAATGTATATAAATATTTTTAAGGAGGAACTAAAAATGCGATTTGAAGGTAAAGTTGTCATTGTAACCGGTGCAAGCTCTGGTATAGGTAAGTCCACTGCCAGATTGTTTGCAATGGAGGGCGCAAAGGTCGTTGCTGCTGCCCGCCGTCTGAAGAAACTTGAAGAGCTGCGCGACAAGGTCGCGGCAGAAGGCGCACCGGGCGAGATTCTGCCTGTAAAGACGGATGTGCGTGATCCTGCTCAGATTCAGGCCATGTTTGATACCTGCCTTGAGCATTACGGCCGTCTTGATATTCTGGTCAATAACGCCGGTGTGCTTGATGGTCAGCTTCCTATTCACGAAACCACGCCGGAAGTCTATGACATGGTATATGAGACCAACCAGCGTGCAGTTTTCCTCTGCTGCCAGCGCGCAATAAAGATTTTCCTTGAGCAGGGCACACCTGCCAACATTGTCAATGTAGCATCGGCGGCATCCCTGCGTGGTCTTAAGGGCGGTACAATGTATGTTACCACGAAACACGCTGTCCTCGGCCTTACGCGCAACATCTCCGCCTCTTTCTTTGAGCGCGGCATCCGCTGCAACTGCATTGAGCCTGCAAACATCCTCACTGAGATAAATAAAGTTCCGCGCGAAATGGGCATTGGCATACTCGAGTGGCAGATGCGCGCTGGTGACGCTGCACCTCTGCACACAATCACCAAGCCCGGTGAGAAAAAGCCCATTCTCGGCAAGCCCAAAGACTGCGCAAATGCGATTGCCTACCTCGCTGATGATGTCGCCGCACGCTATATCTCCGGCGCTGAGCTGAAGGTTGATGCCGGCTGGCTGAATATGTAAACAGATAATTAACTAAAAGATTTGATTATTTTGATTATATTATTTTGATTATATTATATAGAAAGGAAAAATAAAGTATGTCAACACATTACACTGATTACTACGGCACACATATGCCTTTTACAAACTTCCCCAAGTTCGGCGTACTGTCCAGCGTGAAGGTGCTCATGACCGGCACAAATATAGCTGGCCCCTTTGCAGCAAGCATAATGGCAGAGATGGGCGCACAGGTCGTTCAGGTCGAGTCTCCTAATATGCCTTGCCAGACACGCGGCAACTATGGTTATCATCAGGATCACCGCAACACCTACTCCATCACGCTCAACACCCGTACCCCCAAGGGCAAAGAAGTGCTTGAAAAGCTGATTGCATGGGCAGATATCTGGATAGAGTCCGGCCGCCCGGGCACCTATGCTAAGGCCGGCCTCAGCGATGAGCATATGTGGAAGATAAACCGCAAGCTTGCAATCGTGCACGTTTCCGGCTACGGTCAGACAGGCCCTGACAAGAATAAGGCCGCATACGATGTATCAGGTCAGGCCATGGGCGGTTATATGTACATGAACGGTACCAGCCCCACATCCCCTCCGCTCAAGGTCAATCCCTATCTCTCTGATTATGCCACGGCATACAATGCCTGCATCTGCGCCCTGTCCATCATGACGAATGCCCGCATTACCGGCGAGGGTGACTCCTGCGACGTTTCTCAGTATGAGACTATGTTCCGTCTGCTCGGCAGCTATCCGGCAGAGTGGTTCAACAAGGGCTATCCCGCACCCGGTGAGCCGGTTAAGTACCGCACTGGTAACGTCAGCGATGTTGCGGCAGGCTTCTCCTTCTACGATTGCAAGGACGGCGGCACCATCTTCATCGGCATGGTCGGCGCTGGCAACACCAAGAAGGGCTATCCTCTTGTTGGCCTGCCCACCCCGGGTGACGGTACAGACCCCGATTTCCCCGAAGGCATGACCGGTTCACTCAAGAGTCTGCCTCGCGGCCAGCGCATAGAGGCGGCAATTACCAAGTTCTGCGCCGAGCGCACGGTTGACGAAGTTGAGGAGATCATGAACAAGGCCGGTATCCCCAACCAGAAAGCCTTTGGCCCTGCCGATATAGAGGCGAGTGCCCAGTATGCTGCCCGTGATGATATCGCCACTTGGACTGACAGCATCTACGGCGAGATGAGAGGCATCGGCATCACCAATAAGTTCAAGAAGAATCCTGCTCAGATCGTTGCGTCCGCGCCTACCTTTGGTGAGCATAGCCGCGAGGTTCTCGAATTCCTCGGCTACACCGAAGAGCAGATAGACGATATGTACGCCAAGGGCGTGACCGCCACCATGGATGCACGTGAGACTGCGCAGATGTGGCATTTGAAGGATTGGCAGTTCTTCTGGAGAGATGATCAGGCTGAAAAGCTTGGCCTGTGATATAAAGCAGTAGATTATATAGGGAGGTAAAAACATGGCTACATTTAATCCCGGAACCTACGAGGGCGTTGGCCGCGGCTATGGCGGCAAGCTGTTCGTAAATGTGACTGTATCCGAAAGCAGAATAGAATGTGTTAAGGTGACCCAGCACAAGGAATTTCGCGGCATCGCATGGGGTCTGAACACCACCCCGATGGAGCGTTTCCCCAAGCTGATAGTTGAGTATCAGTCGCTGAACATCCCCACGGTGGACGGTGCTGATCTGACCTGCGCTGCAATTATTGACGCAACTGCATCCGCACTGAAAGCGGCAGGCGCAACAAAGGATGACATTGCCGCGCTGAAAGCAGCACCCGGCCCCAAGGCACCCGACTATCAGGACGAGGTGCGCACGGTGGACGTTGTTGTGTGCGGCGCAGGCGCAGGCGGCCTTGCGGCTGCAATCGAGGCAAAGCTTGCCGGTGCTGATGTTGTCATTGTTGAGAAGCAGGGCATAACCGGCGGCGCGACTGCGAGAAGCGGCGGCAAGCTGCTGGGCGCAGGCACAAAATGGCAGAAGAAGCAGGGCATATATGACAATAAAGAGATGGTGTACGACTACCTCATGGAAGTCGGCAACAGAAACGGCAAGTTCATGGATGAGTCCAAGAACCGTTACCTTGTTGACCACCTCAACCAGACCATCGAATGGGTATCCTCCATTGAGGCAACCGTAAAGGGTGACCCTGAGGAAGTTCTTGCCCAGCCGTGGGAGCCTATCCCGAGACCGGTCGAGAAAGACGGCGTGCTGAAAACGCACTTTGACGTGCTGGATGTTGAGCCTATCCACGTCAGCCTCCATCCTTGGCGCGTTCACAACTCTCCCGGCGGCGGCGGCCAGACCAACGGCGAGGGCGGCGAAATTTCTACCCCGCTCACGCTCTATTATGAAAATGACCTCGGCGGCGAGATCATCTATGACACCGCAATGAACGAGCTGCTCACCGATGAGACAGGCACCGTCACCGGTGTTGTCTGCAAGCGCAAGAACGACGCAACCCTCACGCTGTACGCAAAGAAGGGCGTTATCCTTGCGACCGGCGGCTATGCGCGCAACAAATCAATGGTTGCCCGCTACCCCGTGGCAAACTATTTCAGCAATGTGCCTCACGGCAACGTCGGTGATGGTCTTGTTGCGGCAGAGAAGATCGGCGCACTCAACTACGAGCATCCGGCAGTGCAGGTTGTCTACACCAGCCTTACCTGCGGCATCGGCATCAACGATGAATCCGGCCTCGTTGTCAACGACAAGGGCGAGCGCGTTGTCAATGAGTGGAGCTATCAGTACACCGTCAGTGACGCTATTGCCCGCACCGGCAGCAACTGCGGCTGGTACATCACCAGCGGCAAGGAGCCTTACGGCGGCGTGCAGTTCGGCTATAAGAGCGCTGTTGCCGGCAAGAGCAAGGATCCCTGCGCCACCAGCATAGAGGAGCTTGCCAAGAAGATGGGCTGTGACCCCGCAACCCTGCGCGCGACCTATGACCGCTACTGTGAGCTGGTCGAAAAGGGCGTTGATGAGGACTTTGGCAAGCCGGCAGAGTTCCTGCACCCGATTAAGGGACCCAAGTTTGTCGCACTGCGTATGCACCCGTGCGTGACCGTTACCTTTGGCGGCCTTGAGACGGATATTTCCGCCCGCGTTATGAAGCCGGACGGTTCTGTTATCCCGCACCTCTACGCGGCGGGCGAGGTTGCCGGTACCGGTATGTACGGCACACAGTACCCCACCTGTGGCACGTCTATCGGCGGCGCACTGTTCTATGGCCGCATTGCCGGACGCGCTGTCACCAACCAGAGCCTCCTGTAAAATACACAATCCCAATAACACTCAACGAACCCTCGTGCAAACGAGGGTTCGTTTTCACGTTTTCCGACTTGACTTAACAGCAAAATACAATATAATGAAGATAATTAAGTCAGCATCAACAGGCCGATTATGCACCGGAGGATAAACGCGATGTATGACACGCTGAAAGAAAAATTCAAAACCCACTATGGCCGCGAGGCTGAGTATATTTTCTCCGCACCCGGACGCACAGAGCTGGGCGGCAACCACACTGACCATCAGCTCGGGTGTGTTCTGGCCGCCGCTGTGAATCTGGACACTAAGGCCGCAGTTGCCGCCAATGATAAAGCCGTCATAAACGTCTATTCCGAGGGGTATTCGCAGATAAGCATTGTGATAAATGACCTTGCTGTGCATCCGGAGGAAAAGGGGAGTACAGCTGCACTTGTGCGCGGTGTTGCGGCGGGGGCGGCAGGCACCGGAATGGCCTTGCGCGGCTTTGATGCGTACATTGTGTCGGACGTGCTGGTTGGCAGTGGCCTTTCCTCTTCTGCCGCGTTTGAGGTGCTGATTGGCACGATAATAGAGTTTTTTGCAGGAGCGGGGCACGATGCGGTGAAAGTCGCTCAACTAGGCCAGTATGCAGAGAATGTCTACTTTGGCAAACCAAGCGGATTGATGGATCAGATGGCATCCTCCGTGGGCAATGTCGTGGCGATTGACTTTGCCGACAGCACTGCACCCTGCGTCCAGCCGCTGAGCTTCGACTTTGCCGCCACGGGTCACGCGCTGTGCATCATTGACAGCGGCGCGGATCATGCAGACCTCACCCATGAATACGCGGCAATACCTAATGAGCTGAAAAAGGTGTGCAACGTGTTCGGTAAAACACATCTGCGTGAGGTAGAAGAAAATGAATTTTACGCGCGCCTTACTGAAGTGCGCCAATGCGCGGGTGACCGCGCTGTACTGCGCGCCATACATATCTTCAACGATAACCGCCGCGTCCAACAGCAGACGGCGGCGTTGACAGCGGGCGACTTTGATGCGTTTCTCCGCCTTGTGGCGGAGTCGGGGCGGTCATCGTGGATGTATCTGCAAAATGTGATCCCAGCCGGAAGCACCGCCAATCAACAGCTTGCGTTCGCCCTTGCCGCAGCGGAGCATTTGCTGGCAGGGCGCGGCGCGTGCCGCGTGCACGGCGGCGGTTTTGCCGGTACTATACAGGCGTTTGTACCTGTTGATATGCTGGATGAATTTCGCACCGGTATTGAAAATATGCTGGGCAGTGGGAAATGCCATATATTAAATATCCGTCGTGAGGGCGGCTGTGTTTTGGAGGGAATATGAAAGCTTATATTAACGCACTTCTTGATTATGCGCTTCGCGCCGGACTTATCGAAAAAGAGGACAGAACCTATGCGTTCAACCGCATACTTGCCGTTATGCGCCTTGACTGCGCGGATGACGGCGAGGCGGCAGAGAATATGTCCCTTGCGGACATTTTATCTGCACTCACGGATAATGCCGTTCAGCGCGGTATTATTGATGACGGCATAACCGCGCGCGACCTTTTCGACACAGAGCTGATGGGCGCTATAACGCCGTGGCCGCATGAGGTGCGACGCAAATTTGCTGCGCTCTACGCTGAAAGCCCCAAGGCGGCGACAGACTGGTACTATAAACTTAGCTGTGACACAAATTATATTCGCCGCGACCGTATTGTTAAGGATGTCCGCTGGCGCTATGACTGTCAGTACGGTGCACTGGATATCACAATTAACCTCTCCAAGCCAGAGAAGGATCCGCGCGCCATTGCAGCGGCGCGAAACGCCGTGCAGACAGGCTATCCTCTGTGTCAGCTTTGCAGTGAAAATGAGGGCTATGCCGGACGCATTGACCATCCCGCGCGCGCCAATCATCGCATTGTGCCGCTTACCAACGCCGGTGGGGACTGGTTTTTGCAGTATTCACCCTATGTTTATTATAATGAACACTGCATTGTGTTCAACGCCCTGCACACACCCATGAAGATAGACCGTGCCGCCTTTGACAAGCTGCTCGATTTCGTGCGGCAGTTTCCGCACTACTTTGTCGGCTCTAACGCAGATTTGCCGATCGTCGGCGGCAGTATACTCAGCCACGACCATTTTCAGGGCGGCTGTTACGAGCTGCCAATGTCAAAGGCGCCGATTGAGCGGGAGGTGGCATTTGCAGGGTACAGCGATGTGCACGCGGAGATCGTCAAGTGGCCGATGTCCGTTATCAGGCTTCGCGCCTGTGAGCCTCAGCGTATGGCAGAGCTTGCGGAGAAGATACTGGCCGTCTGGCGTGGCTATACCGACACTGCGGCACAGATTTTTGCCGAGACTGACGGTACACCGCACAACACCATCACGCCGATTGCCCGCCGCCGCGGTGATGAATATGAGCTGGATCTTGTCTTGCGCAATAACCTCACAACAGAGGAGTTCCCGCTTGGCCTTTACCATCCGCATCAGGACAAGCACCATATAAAGAAAGAAAATATCGGCCTTATCGAGACCATGGGCCTGGCCGTACTGCCCTCCCGCCTGAAAACCGAGCTGGAGCTTTTGAAAAATGCCATCCTCACCGGTGCGGACATACGCACCGACGCGCGCATTGCGTCGCACGCGGACTGGGCAGAGGAGATCATGCAGCGCAATAGCTTCACGCCCGACAATGCCGAAATCATACTTCGGCAAGAGGTCGGCGCAGTGTTCATGGGCGTTTTGGAGGATGCCGGTGTTTATAAATGCACACCGGATGGACGCGCGGCCTTTATGCGCTTTATTGACTGCGTGAACGAGGGAGAAGCATGATTTCACTGTGTAATGACTGGCGCTTTTCCCCTGAATGGAGCGCCGATTTTGCAAGCGGCACTATTGCTGGGGAGACCGTACGCCTGCCGCATACTGTGCGCGAGGTGCCGCTGCACTATGCCGCGCCGGAGCATTATGAGATGGTATGCGGCTATCGCAGGACACTTGCGCTAGACCCGACTTGGCGCGGCAAGCAGCTTATACTCCGCTTTGACGGTGCGGCGCATATTGCGACCGTGTACCTCAACGGCAGGGCGCTGTGTGAGCACCGCTGCGGCTATACCGCATTCACAGTTAATATCACAGATTATGTAAACTGGGGCGGCGACAATATTATCTCTGTTCGCCTTGACTGCACAGAGAATCCGGAGATACCGCCGTTTGGCTTTATCATTGACTATCTCACCTATGGCGGGCTGTACCGCGAGGTCTGGCTGGAGGTCAAAAACGCGGCGCACGTTGATGATGTCTACCTCACCACGCCTACGGTGAATGAGGTGAGTGTGGATACCGCCGCTATCGGTGAAAATGTGCATATCGAGGTGTCTGTCGAGACGCTGGACGGTGAGACCCTTGCACAGGGCGCGGGGGAGAAGCTGACGCTTAGCGTGCCGTCAGCACAGCCGTGGTCTCCCGATTCACCAACGCTTTACAATCTACGCGTTATGTTAACCGATAATAAAGGCGTTTTGCTGGATGAGCGGGTGCAGCGTTTTGGTTTCTGCACGGCAGAATTTCGCGCGGATGGATTCTATCTTAACGGTCAAAAGACCTTTCTGCGCGGCCTGAACCGCCACCAGTGCTACCCGTACATCGGTTACGCCGCGCCGAAAAGCCTGCAAGTAGAGGACGCGCGCATATTGAAGCAGGAACTGGGCTGCAACGCTGTGCGCACCTCGCACTATCCGCAGAGTCGGCATTTCATAGACGCCTGTGATGAGCTGGGTCTGCTGGTGTTCACCGAAATTCCCGGTTGGCAGCACATAGGGGATGAGAAGTGGAAAGCGCAGACCTGCGAGAATGTGCGTGAGATGGTGCTGCAATACAGAAACCATACCTCCATCATCCTTTGGGGTGTGCGCGTGAATGAGAGTCTTGACGATGATGAGCTGTACAGCAAAACCAACGCCATCGCGCATGAGCTTGACCCAAGCCGCCCGACCTCCGGTGTGCGTTATCTTGAAAAGAGCAGTCTGCTGGAGGACGTTTACGCTTATAATGACTTCTCCCACACCGGTGACAATGCCCCTGCAAAGCCGAAGAAGGCTGTCACGCCTGACATGAACAAGGGGTACCTGATATCCGAATGTAATGGGCATATGTTTCCCACTAAGCCCTATGACACATGGGAGCGGCGGCAGGAGCACGCATTGCGCCATGCGCGCGTGCAGGCCGCGGCGCAAAACTCCGGCGAACACGCGGGCTGCTTTGGCTGGTGTATGTTCGACTATCCCACGCATAAGGACTGCGGCTCAGGCGATAGAGTGTGCTATCATGGCGTTATGGACACATTCCGCAATCCGAAGCTTGCCGCCGCGTTCTATGCAAGTCAGTCGGAGCTTGCACCTGTGCTGGATATCGGTTCATCTATGGATATCGGCGATTATCCCGCCGGAAATATCGGCACTGTCTATGCTTTCACCAATGCGGACAGGGTGGATCTTTATAAAAATGATGTGTTCGTCACCTCGGCATACCCTACGGGCTTCAATGGGCTTGCCCACGCGCCAATTGCCATTGATGATACTATCGGCCAGCTCCTTGAAACGCAGGAGGGGTATCAGCCAAAGAAAGCCGCGCTTATCCGCGAGTGTCTGTGTGCCGCGGCAAAATACGGCTTTGCCGCCCTGCCTATGCGCTATAAGCTGAAGCTTGTGTGGGCAATGGCGCGCTATAAGCTGAAATTTGCTGACGGTGTGGAGCTGTACGGCAAGTATGTCAGCAACTGGGGCGGTGAGTCAACGCGCTGGCGCTTTGATGCTGTGAAGGATGAAAAGACCGTTGCAAGTGTCACCAAGGCACCGTCAAGCAAGCTGCATCTTGATGTCATGGTGAGTGCAGCCACGCTTGCCGAGGGCGATACCTACGATATGGCCGCCGTGCGCATCCGTGTGCTTGATGAGTATGATAATATTGTGCCCTATGCACAGCTTCCGGTTAGTCTCGCACTCACCGGCGCGGCGCAGCTTGTCGGCGGGGACGCTTGCACGCTTGAGGGCGGCATGGGCGGCACGTTTATAAAGACCATCGGCCAAACCGGAAAGGCAGAACTGACCGTCTCCACTGCGCAGACCGAACCTGTAACAATAGAATTTAATATTATATAACACAGCGACCGCCCGACATTTGATCGGGCGGTCGCTGTTTGTGCTATGCAGATTTTTCTCAACAATGCGCTGCACGTTCCTGTGCTATTCATACATTTTTGTGCCCTCCAACTGTTGTGAGCTGATTATACCAGCCCTCCCACCGTCTCGCTTGATTCCACTTGCGGAGATAGTAGGTGGGATGAGGAAGGAAAGCACATCCCCGGCGGCACGCCGGACGTTTATTTCAATAATAATTATAACATACAACAGTGACGCAACAACAAATACCCTGTTCACGCCCGCATGGGTGTCAGCTTTACATATTCATCCAGAGGAGCGTCGTTGAGGAACAGTGTCAATATCTCCTGCCCGATGGGGTCGAGGGCTGATATGTCGTACATTTGAAGCTCGGCCTTGAAAAACTCAGTCAGCTTCTTTGCGCCTATGTCATAACCCTCTGTACCTAAGGATGGCTGCAGCTCTGGCCGCAGAAGATACGCGGGGATAATCTGTGAGTTTATTTTCATCTCGTCCAGCGCATAGCCGAACAGTGCACAGCGTGCGGGGACAAGATGCTTTTCACCGATCTTTGCCCCGCGCCGCGCGAGATACTCGCGCACCAACCACTCACCGGCAAAGCCGACCTCATACGCGCCGATGTACTGATTCGGTATAAGTATGTTCAGCGTGCCGCTTGTGGCAAGCATCTGGCGCAGAAGCATATTCGCCTGCGTGATGCGCAAGCCTGTCGCAAATGGCCAATACGACCCAACGCCTTCGCCTGCAAGCTTGCACCCACCGCTGTCAGGCGCAATGGAGGGGTTATTATACCCGCGCGGCGATACCAGCCGCCACAGCCACGCCAGCGAAGTCGGCACGACCTGTATCAGCCCCATAACGCCTATATCCGGCTGCTCGGCGGTGCTGGGCGGCATACGCACGCCGAATGAGCGCACGTCAACACCGTGCACCTCCTCGCGCGGCAGACTGCCCAGCGCCTCACGCGGGATGATTACGCGCGGATTGGAGCAAGGCTTGCCGTTTGCCTCGCGCGTATGCTCCCATATAAGGCAGGTTGACCCGGAAACGCAGTCCATATTGAAAAACTCCAGCGGCTGCGGCGGATGTATACTCAGCCGCTCAAATACCGGACTGCTGCCGTAGCCGCGCTCACCGTCCATGCGCAGGAACCATCCGGCCTCCGCGTCCGATATAATAAGCCGCCCACGCTCATCTGCCGCACATTCGGCCAACGCCATATCATCACATATCGGATGCAGGCGGCACGTTTCACCAAGGCGGATGTATTCCTCACTGCCACTCACTCCATTGCGTGCAAGGAGGACACAGCCCTGCGTGTCCGGGTGCACAGGTTCAAGCATTTCGCTTTTCCCGCCGCCGGACGCACCCTCGTGCATGAACAGCACGCGGCTTTCATACGGCGATTCCGCAAGCGTGGCGGATGCATGACAGCATATCTGCCCCATGCGCTCACCGAAGTCCAGCAGCATTGAGAATACGCCTTTCTTTGCCGACGGCCCGGGATAGAGGTTGTAGGCAAATATCTCGTGCAGCCCCTCTTGTCGACAGTGTACAACTATCTGCTTTCCGGAAAAGTGCGTGTGGCGAAATGGCGGTGCGGCGTAAATTATCCCCTCTGGCGTGAAGCCGTCGGGTACATCCTCAATGCTGACAAAGCCCTGCATCAGCGCCAGACTCAGCGCAAAAAACGCCGCATTCATCGGGCATAACAGCAGCGCCGGTATTTTCAGCCGTGCACCGCCAGCGTAAAAGGGGAGTACGATCAGCTTTTGCGCGGATAGCCACGTCAGTGTTTCGTACCTGAGCGCAGCAAAGTCATAGCCGAAGCTGTCGCGAAAGCGCGGCTTGTCACTTGGCAAGTCATCCCCAATGCGCATACTGTCCCCATCCCGCCGCCGCATATAATCCTCCGTGAAGTTCACGGACACACCGTTTTTGCACCTGTGCACCACGGCCTCGCACACCTCGCCGCGGCCCTCAATGTCGTATGTCACGTTGAAAATGTCCGCGTGGCACGGGCCATAGCACAGTTCGCGCAGTTCGTCCAGCGTCTCGGGGAAGCACAGGCGTGTGTTCGCGCAAAGTGCACGGCGAGTGTCATCCGGCAGTGTGAATTTATCAAGAAACTGGTCTGAGTACATAGTCAATACACCCTTAAAAAGAATAACAGCGACCCGATATATACTATGCCCGTGCGTTTATACATGACAAAACAGCCTTGCTCAATGATTAGCAAAGCTGCTTTCATCGTTTTTACCTCATAGTGAAGGTGTATTTTATCTCGCTTGCGTAACGATAGTAGTATTCATCGCCCTCGCTCATGCCGGAGATGATCTCCACAATCTCGCCGTCCGATAGTCCGGTCGTCACATATACAGGCGAACCCAGCGCATCATCCCGCACATTGTAGGAGGTGTACACAAACGTGCCGTTAGTATCCTCATTCAGCGCGGCAACCGGTATTATCAACACACCATCGCGGCTTTCCAGCGGTGTGCGTACAGCCGCGTTCATACCGGTCAGCATATTCTCTGCACGGTCAATGCTGAGCGTGACGGCGTATTTCGTGCTTCCACCGCTGTTCTCACCAACGGGGTCAATTTCGCTCACCGTGCCTGTGAAGCTTTGACCGGACAGTGCGTCCATCGTCACAGTGAATTCCTGCCCGACTGAAATTGCGCGTATGTCCAGCTCATCTACCGTGATTATAATGTCGGCGCGCTCATACGGGGTGAGTGTGCACAGCACAGTTGATTCCACCGTGTAATCCTGCTGCGCGTCCTCCGTGCCGCTCATGCCCGCGCCGCCACTCATGCCGCCACCGGCCATTCCACCGCCTGACATACCTCCAGCCTGTGCACCGTCCGTGCTGCCGGGCACATCACCGCCACCCGCGGGCGCACTGCCGCTGGAATATATACTGACGCTGACAAGGACGCTGTTTTCGTATTTCAGCACAAGTATGTCACCCACGCTGATGCTGTCGGCCTCAATCGGCGTCCTCAGTGCGGCAAGCTCTGCGCTGTCAAATTTCGTTTGCGTGGTGGATGATACCACGGTGAATGTTTTGGTGCCGTCACCGTTGACGGTAATTTCGGTGACGCGGCCAATGAACTCGTTCGCAACGGTAGGGGTGTCGCTTGCCCCACCGGACAGTGAGCCCGATTCGCCGGACTCACTGTCCACAGTCGGCTGGGAAAGAGCAAGTGTGGAGGAGGAGAGAAGTTTGACGTAGTTTCTATGAGAGGACACAGAATACATCAGTTTCCCGCCGCTGTTGGCATAGGATAGGGGAGCGGCGGAAGTGCTTGGCGCTTCTTCATCATCGCTATCTTCCGCCAGCGCGTCATTTATATTGCTCACGCGACCTGAGCATGAGGCATATACGCCGCCGGTCTCATATGCGGCGATAAGCGCTTGTAGTTCGTCCTCCAGCTCGCGCCGCTGAGTTAACAGGGCCTTGCGTTCGCCGGTATAGTCGGTGTTTTCAAGGGTGATAAGGGTCTGATTTGCGCTTATCGGTGCGTTGACCTTTGCATTTATCCGCGCCACAGTTCCAGTAAAGCCGGTCAGACGCAGTTCAGCGTGTATGTACAGTGTGCCGTCACCTACGGTCTGCCCATCAACGCTCACTGTGACGTGCTCATCCGGCGCGGCGCTCTCGTCCGACAGTGTTATCGTGGCCACGCCCTCAGAAAGGCTTTCCACAGTACCCTTTACCTCACTGCCGTCACTCAGCGTCACCGTGACCGCCGCACCCAGTGGGAGGGTTGGCGCGTCAATATCCACGGCCATAAGACCGTCCAGTGATATCAGCATCAGTGCACCATGCCGCTCCACCGTGTCGCTCACGTCAGTGCCCACCTCAGCGTATACGGCCTTGACGCGCCCTGCACGCGGCGCGGTTATGAAGGAGGACACAGTGTCGTATCTATGGCTTTCAATGTCGGCATCCAGCGTCTTTATCAGCGCGGTCAGATCCTCGATTGCGACCAGTACGCTCTGCCGATCAACACCAGCCAGCAGGTCACCGGCCTGGACATAGTCACCATCGTTTACCTCCCAGCGGGACAGCTTGATGTCACCTGCCAGCGATACCGATACGCTGTCAACGTCTGCAATCGTCCCACCTGCGATGAGTGAGCGCGATACATTGCCGCGCTCTACTGCGCCTGTTATCAGCTCCGTAATCACCTCTGTGGAGCTGTCCGGCGCTTTACCGCGCATGGCGGGCAGCAGCGCCAGCCCTATTATAACGGCCAGCACCAACGCCAGCGCTGTTGCAGATATAATGATTTTCTTTTTTGTCAGTTTTCTTTGCATGGTCAGCCTCCGTAGTGCAGTGCGTCAATGGGCTTCATCTTTGCGGCCTTGTTCGCCGGATACAGCCCGAAGCATACGCCGATTACAAAGCAGAACAGCACCGCAATCAAAACCACGCTTCCGCTCATCCTGAATGTCAAATCAAGGCTGGACACAACCACGCCAATCACCTGCAAAACCGCCCATGACAGGAATATGCCGATGATGCACCCCAGCATACATATTACAACGCTCTCCATCAAGAATTGCTGCAAAATACTGCCGCGGCTTGCGCCGATGGCCTTGCGTATGCCGATTTCGCGTGTGCGTTCCGTCACCGTGACCAACATGATGTTCATGATGCCGATACCGCCGACAACGAGGGAAATTGCCGCAATGCCGCCCAGCAGTATCGCCAGTACAGAGGTTATGCTGCTCAGCGTCTCTTCCAGTGCATCCTGTGTCTCCACGGTGAACGCGTCCTCATCCTGCATGAAGCGCGCCAGCAGTATCTCCGTCATTGCAAGCTCGGCCTGCTCCACCGTGCCATCGGTTTCTGCACTGACATAGAACGTGTCAATGTGCGATGATACACTGTCGCTCACGCGCACCAGCGTGGTGTAGGGGATGTATACCGCGAGGGACGAACTGCCGAACACTGCCGTCAGTGACTCGTCATTGTCCTCCAATATGCCAACGATGGCAAACTTTATCCCGTTTATCGACAGCTCCTCGCCCAGACAGTCACTGTAGCCTACCAGCTCCTCTGCTGCGTTTTCGTTTATAACGCAGATGTACGCGGCGTTTTCAACATCGCTGGACTTTATATACCGCCCCAGTAGCATATTCAGCGCCTGTATGTCATAGTACGCTGCGGTCGTGCCGTATAGCTGCACGGTTTCAGCGGTCGCACCGTATTTGCCAACAGCACTCTCACTCTGCCACGCGGCGGTTTGACCTATTCCGTCATGCCCGCTCCACTCGGCCAAATCGTCCAGCCCGACAGGTGCGCCCTTGTCATCCTCAATGCTGACGGTCAATAGGTTCGTGCCCAGAGATGATATCCTGTCGGTAACTGAGCCGGTCGCGCCGTTGACAAGGCTGACGAGTATCACCAGCGCCATAACGCCGATTATAATGCCCAGCATCGTCAGAAACGCCCGCATCTTGCTTCCGCTTATCGACTTCATCGCCATGCGGAAGGATTGTGTTATGGAATCGAGCATTATTTCACCTCCGTCAGCTTTCCGTCCAGTATGTGTATCTGCCGCTGTGACTGCGCGGCAACGCTGTTGTCGTGCGTTATCAGCACTATCGTGTTGCCTTGATTGTGCAGCTCATGGAATATATCCATTATCTCAATTGTTGTTTTGGAATCCAGATTTCCGGTTGGCTCGTCAGCGAGGATCAGGGATGGCCGCGTGACGATTGCCCGCGCGATTGCAACACGCTGCTGCTGTCCGCCGGAAAGCTCAGTGGGGAAGTGGTTGGCGCGCTTTTCCAAGTCCACGCGCCTCAGTGCGGCTCCCGCACGCTCTGCACGTTCGGCCTTCTTCACGCCCTGATATATGAGAGGCAGCTCCACATTTTCTTCCGCTGTCAGTTTCGGGATGAGGTTAAAGCTCTGGAATACAAAGCCTATCTTCCTGTTTCGTATGCGCGCCAGCTCATTTTCGCTGTAGTCCTCGATGGGCGTGCCGTCCAGCAGGTATTCGCCGCTGTCGGCAGTGTCGAGACAGCCGATTATGTTCATCAATGTGGATTTTCCGCTTCCGGATGGGCCGATAATGCCCACAAACTCGCCCTGTGCTACGCGCAGATTTGCATGATCCAGCGCGTGAACCTCCTCATCACCAATGGTGTAGGTTTTGCACAGCTCGCTTATGCGTATCATGCCGTGTCACCTCACCCTCTGCCTGGCATACCGCCGCCATTGGGCATACCACCGCCGCCATTGGGCATACCACCGCCGCCGCTAGGTATACCGCCGCCGGCATTAGGCATCCCACCACCAAAATTGCCGCCAGGCATCCCAAAACCGAAGCCAAAGCCGTCATCGTCCTTTTCAATGTAATATACAGTGTCACCCTCATGAAGTCCGGTCAGCACCTCAGTGTAGTTTGAGTTGGATATGCCTATTGTGACCTCCACCATGCCGCTCAGAGTGCCGTTTTCCGTGTCTGCACTTGTGTAGACGTAGTAGCTCTCGCTGGTTTTGTTCAGCGCGTCCGTCGGGATGAGCAGCGCATTTTCCGCGCCGTCAATGTTTATCGTGGCCGAGGCCGACATACCCGACAGCATACCTTCGCCCTTTGCAACGCGCACTTCAGCGGTGTACACCGTCACTCCGCTGGAACTTGTGCCCACCTTGTCTATGGATGACACCTCACCGTCAAATACCGCGTCCTCGATCGCGTCTACGCTCACAGAGGCGCGCTGCCCCACGGAGACGGACAGTATATCGCTCTCGTCTACATTTACGGAAAGTGACATGGTCTTGTCCGGAGTCATGTTGATGTACTGCTCTGTTGTGCTGTCGCTAGTTGTGGAGGCGGATTTTTTTGCGTCCCCCTGTGTCTGCGCGTTTATCGCCAGCACCGTGCCGTCAAACTCGGCACAGAACGCACCGTTATTGTATATGCTGATAAGCTTTTTTAATTCGTCCTCCAGCTCCGCGCGTTCGGCCAGCAGCGTGGCATAGCTTGTGCTGCTCGTGTCGGACAGGGTCATAAGCACGGAGCCTGAACCTACAGCGGAGTTTTCACTCACCGACACATACGCGACTGTTCCGGTGTACCCCATTATTTTAAGTTCATCATGGATGTACGCCTCACCACTGCCAATAAGATTGCCGTCAGCCGTGTAAATCTCCGCGCGCTCGCCGTAGCCGATTGCACTGTCGGAGATCAGCACTGTCGCCACGCCGTCCAGCACAGTGTCCACCGTGGCCTTTATGCTTGTTCCGACGGCGGTCTGCGCGGTAACGCTGTCACCGGCGGTAAGCGCGGTGCCGTTAATGTCCACGGCCATGTATCCGTCAAGGGACAGAAGCATCAACGCGCCGTTTTTGTACATCAGTGCGGCCACGTTGTCACCGGCCGCGGCGTATATCTTCTTCACCCGCCCAGTGACAGAGGAGCTTATGTACCCCGAACCGTCACCGGCCGCGGCAGAGGATAACTGCGCGTCTATCGCGGCTATATCGTCGCTTACCTCGCTCATCGCGGTCATCACGGTGCCAATGTCCACCGTGGCCAGTACAGCGCCGTTTTCCACCTTGTCTCCGGGATTTACGCGTATCTCTTTAAGCTCCACGCCGCTGGGAATGGTCAATTGCTCCACATCGTCATCACTCAGTAACCCCGAGGAGTATACCGAGGTGCTTATACTGCCACGTGTGACCTCAGCGGAGCTTATCTCTACATCACTTTTGCGCCCGAACTGACGCGTAACGCGTGCACGCAGCCCCAGCGCAATGGCAGTCAGCACCGCCAGCACGACCAGCGTGATTATAATCACCTTTCTCAGCTTCTTCCCGCTGAGCTTCACTTTACGCCGATTAGTTTCCATCTTGTTCTCCTTTTGAGTAAGATTGGATTATATCTTACTATATAAACCTGAAACTAGGCTTAAAGGGGGAGAAAAAGTTGGTGGCGCATTTCAGCGCCACCAATACTCAGCATCTTTTACCCATACACAACAAAAAAGGACGCGGATGCGTCCTTTTTTGGAGCTAGTAATGTGACTCGAACACACGACCTGCTGATTACGAATCAGCTGCTCTACCGACTGAGCTATACTAGCGTATGATATATGGCTTTTTAGCCTTGATATTCTACCACGCCGCTGGAGATTAGTCAACAGTTATTTTTAGCATATTCTGCTCTTCGCCGCGTATCTAAGCCGGAAAAGAAAAGCTTGATTATTACTGCGCCTATAATTATAATAAGAAAGATATGAAAATAGCGTGTGCTACAACAGAAAGCGAGAAACATGAACCCTAAAAAGAAAAAAGGAAAAGTATTACTTATAATACTCATTGCGCTGCTGGTGCTCATTGCGGCGGCAGTCGCGTTTTATTTTATGTGGGAGCAGGCACCCCAGACCGCGCAGGAGAAAGAGTCAGCCGCCGAGACAGCCGTAACGGAGGCAACCGTCACCCCGGCCGCGACCCCTACGCCCACCCCCACACCGGTGCTTGACGGCGGCGTTGCGCCGGAGAATGAGCGGCAGGATGGCGTGTATACGGTGCTGCTTGCAGGCGTGGACCTCTACACCGGCCACACCGACACTATCGTTGTCGGCAAGGTGGACACGAACGTCCACAAGATGGACTTTGTCAGCATCCCGCGTGACACGCTGCTGAATATGGACGGTGATATGCGCAAGATAAACGCTGTGTACGATCAGGCGGTTCAGACCGGTAAAGACGGTATGGATGCCCTGAAAAAGCGTGTGGAGCAGCTTGTCGGCTTTGAAATCGACTGCTACGCCATGATCGACCTTGACGCATTCATCGAGGTGATAGATGCCGTCGGCGGCATTGACTACTACGTTGATGAGCCGATATATTATGATGACGTGTGGCAGAATATGTTCATATACTATCCTGTCGGCATGGCGCATCTGGACGGCGAAAAGGCGATGGCGCTGGTGCGCTACCGCGCGGGCTATCTCAACGCAGATATCGGGCGCATAGAGGTGCAGCACAAGTTCCTCAAGGCCTGCTTTGAGCAGTTTATATCTCTTGGCAACATACCCAACGTCGGCAAGGTTATTGACATTCTCACGGAATCGCTGGATACCGACCTCAGCGCGAAAAACATTGCATATTTCATGCGTCAGGCGCTTATGTGCAAGTTGGAGGATATCTCGTTTGACACCATGCCGAACGCGCCCAAGACCATCGGCGGCTACAGCTACGCGGTCATTGTGCTGTACAACTGGATAAACATGATAAATGAACACCTCAACCCCTATGTGCAGGAGATCACCTCCGCAGACTTGGACGTTATGTATAATGACATCTACGGCTACGGCTGTACGCGCGAGGTGCAGGGCGGCTGGTACTACGTCGGCGCGGCGGAAGCTGATATGGCCGCGGCCTACGCGCAGTACGGCTATCTCCCGGGCTGAGCAAATAAAAACCACAAAAAAACTGGTGCAAGGAAAGCTTGCACCAGTTTTTCATATACACTTATACTTATTTACAGATGATACGGTTCATCACTGCGCTTGCGCATCCATTCACGCAGACCGACAAAGCGGCTTCGCTTGCTGATGAACATCTTCCCCGTCTTTTTCTCAATAAAATTCTTAAACTCAATGCTCTTGTCGCCAAGCTCACTTTTGGGAATCATATATCCGCCATACTCTGTCTGGAAGATATAATAATTGTAAAGATCCGCGCCAAGTCCCGCAACCTGAGAGTAGGGGAGGGGGTCAAGTTCAGAATTGTTGGGCATGGTGATGATACGCATACGCTGCTCCTCAAAAATATACTTTGAGGAGGGATAGTCACCGTCGGCATCCCGTATCTGCTTTGATATCTGCCTTGCGGTGCGGTTCGCGGCGGAGTACTTGCTGGACATAAGATAGCTGCCGTATGCTATCAGCAGCAGACCCCACCACTCGGTATAGTTCAGCGCACCGAACACGAACAGACCCGCGGCAATAGCCGTTTTCGCGATGCGGTTGGAGGTGCAGAACAGGTCATACTGCATATGCGCGAGCGCCGTCAAACTCGCCTCGGTGTGCTTCATTTTTACTTCATATAATGCCATGTTTGCTCCTGTCAGGGTGTAGAATAATTTTAAATATTATTTTACACCATTATTAAGCAATTGAAAACAATTGTCAAACTTTTATTTATAACAAAAAATGATGCTGCTTTTTGTGCGCATTGCCGATAATTGCACGGAAATGCGGATTTATCCGAAAATCAGATTGACAGTTGTCGACCAAATGGTGTATTCTACGTAAGACTTAACAATTTCTTAACTAGTTTAAGAATAATTTTAACGAAAGGATAACGTATGAAGAAGAAAGTTAGCCTCAAGCTCATATTGCAAAACCTTGATGCTGTCATCACCGGCACAACTCTCGTTGCTTGTGTCGTGATCGTTAACTTGAACGTGCTTATGCGCTATATCTTGAAATCTCCGCTTCAGTGGAGTGAAGAAATAGTCACAAGCCTCTTCGTGTGGACAGTTTTCATCGGTAGTGCATATGCGTACCGCAAGCACTCTCACCTCGGCGTTGACATCGTGGTGAATCTGCTGCACGGCAAAACCAGGGATGTTGTTATGCTGATCGTCTCTATTGTTGAGCTGTTGATTCTCATCATGCTCACGGTTATCTGCTCTCAGTATGCGTACAACCTTCTTTTTGTCAGGGGTGTGTGGAAGCCCTCAGTCACGGATATTTTGCGCATACCCAAAATTTACACCGGCATTGCAGTTCCTCTCGGCTTTGGCCTGTCTACGATCTATTCGATCTATTTCATGCTCACTGAGAGACTGCACATTATCAAGAAGAAAGAAACGGCCGATGCTGTCGGCCACCAGGTTGAAGGAGGGAACTTCTGATGACATTGACATTTACTCAGTTGATCCCTGTGTTTATGGTATTCCTTCTGTACTTTGCAGGACTGCCCATCGTTTATTCACTGTTCGGTTCAACGTTTTTCTACTTCCTCGTTCTTGACCCCAACACCCAGTGCTGGCTGCTCATGCAGAAGGTCATGAACGCCACCCAGTCCTTCTCCATGCTGGCAATCCCGTTCTTCATCATGTCCGGCTCCGTCATGAACTTTGGCGGCATTGCGGACAAGCTGATGGACTTCTGTGAATGTGTCACCGGTCATATGCGCGGCGGCCTTGCGCAGGTCAACGTTTTGCTCTCCATGCTGATGGGCGGCTGCTCCGGCTCTGCTAACGCAGACTGCGCCATGCAGTCCAAGATGCTCGTTCCCGAGATGGAAAAGCGCGGCTATTCTAAGGCGTTCGCTGCGGCTATCACTGCGGCCTCGTCTGCTGCTACGCCCGTTATCCCTCCCGGAGTTAACCTTATCGTGTTCTGCCTTATCGCACAGGCGTCTCTTGGCCGTACATTTGCTGCCGGTTATGTTCCCGGCATCATGATGTCCATTGCCATGATGATCACTGTTGCCATAATCGCAAAGAAGCGCAATTATCCCACCACTCGTGACAAGTTCCCCCCTGTCAAGATTATCCTCAAGCAGGCGCTTGATTCCTTCTGGGGTCTGTTCTTCCCGTTTGGTATCATCATCGGTATGCGTTTGGGTATGTTCACGCCGTCTGAAGGCGGTGCTGTTGCAGTCCTGTACTGCTTCATCATCGGTAAGTGCGTCTACAAGAAGCTCTCCTTCCGTGAGCACTTCATCCCCATCGTGCTTGACACTATCGCCGGTACCTCCAGCGTTGTTCTTATCATGGTTTCTGCGTCTGTTTTCGGCCAGTACATGTCCTGGATCAACCTGCCCAAGATCGTTGCCACTGCGGTTCTCAACTTCACCACCAACAAGTATGTGTTCCTGCTCCTGTGCAACGTTATCCTGCTCATTATGGGCATGTTCCTTGAGGGCGGTGCAGCCCTGATGATCATCACTCCGCTGCTTCTGCCTGTTGCAAAACAGCTTGGTGTCGGTGTCTACCACTTCGGTCTTGTTGCCATCGTCAACATCATGATCGGTGGTATCACGCCTCCGTTCGGCTCCATGATGTTCACCACCTGCGGCATCACCGGTTGCCCGATAAGCGAATTCCTGAAAGAAGTATGGCCGTTCATCCTGTGCCTGATGATCGTCCTGCTCATACTCACGTTCTGCCCGTGGTTCATTGAGGTTGTTCCTAACCTCATCTACGGCGTAGAGGGTGCACTGTAATTCGTTTTGTCTAACACCTAATAATGAAACTCCGTATGGCCTTGACCATACGGAGTTTTTCTGATTTGCGGGGGAGAGCGTGTTGCCCACCCCTTGCGGCAGAAAGTCAACGAAGTGCAACACTTTCGTAAAAGACTTCGGCAGGAGTTC
>CAZBVU010000005.1:0-91330 GCA_964495355.1 uncultured Oscillospiraceae bacterium | reverse complement strand
AGCTGGCTGAATGGAGTTGGCGAAACTCCATTTTTCATCAATTATTCTCGCTTTTCTGTCTTGAATATGAAAAACCCCTGCTTTCGCCTAACGTAAACATGGGGTTCTTTGACAGTCTTCCCCTGCGGTGTAGAAGCACCGCAGGGATTATCACCTGGTATATGCACAGGGATCACTTCACAACGGTCAGGGCAATAGAGCCGGACTTGTTATTGCCATCGGCAGATGTTGCCGTGATAGTGACGTATCCGGAGCTGAGTGCCGTAACATCGCCGTATTCATCGACTGTGGCAATGCTTTCGTTGCTGCTTGTCCAGACGATCGGCGCCTCATCAAGCACGATTGTGCCCTTGGTGTCAGAATACGCTGTTGCCACAAGACTGATCGCCTCACCCACATCGAGGGTGGTGGACAGCTCTCCCGCTGCCTTTTCGACAGTCACCTTCTGCGCAAGAGTCTTGTATACACGCACGGTAAGCCAGTTGGATTCAACACCGATGATATCCTTCGCCGTGGCTTTCACTGTTGCCTCGACCCAGTCCGTCTCAACAGTCTTCATTGCCGCAGACTTTATGGACAGTGCACCGGAGCTTGCGTTGACAGAGATGTACTCTTCGCCATCTACCACGCTCCATGTTACCGCCTTATTTGTCGGCGTAAGACCGCCTCTGCCGGTCACATCGGCCTTAAGCGTCATTGACTTGCCCGTTCCGATTGTGGCGATGTCTCCAACCATGTTCGGCGCGTAGATATTGATGTTTTCTACCGGCGTATACACATTCACCTTGACTGTTGCGGATTTATTCGTTCCATCCATCGTTGTCGCAGTTATGGTGACAGTGCCCGTCTTAGTGCCGGTCGGAGTGATCCAGACTTGGGTGCCTTCCACATCGACCGTGGCAATGTTGGCGTTACTGGTCTTCCACTTTGACCATTCATAACCTTCACTCTCGCCAAGCTGTGCATAGCTTGCAATCTCAACACTTTCATCTGTCGGGAGATTTATAGTCGTTCCCGTGAGATCGTCTTCGCCGATGGCATAGCGGATATACAGCTTCGTAACAGGTTCCGTAATCTGCACGGAATATGTTGCACACGTTTCGCTGCCGTCCGTTGCCGTGGCAGTTACCTGTACAACCTCTCCTGCTGCTGTGGCCTTTGTTGCCAGAACGCCGTTGGCGTTTATCGTTGCAACAGTGTCATCACAATCAACACTCCAGGTTACCTTCTTCGTCGTTGCGTCAGAATTAGTCGTGGCCTTGAGGGTCATGCTCTTTCCTGCGGCGATATGGGCATATCCACGTTCGATCTGCATTGCGGCAGGCGGTGTAATTGTGATTTCGGACACGGGGACGTACACCCTCACCTTGACATTGGCCGACTTATTCGTTCCGTCCGCCGTTGTCGCGGTTATTGTGACGGTGCCCGTCTTGGTGCCGGTCGGGGTGACCACTGCGTTGCCATTACCCTCCACAACAACCGTGGCTATGCTGGCGTTACTGGTCTTCCATGTGACAGCGTCGGATGCTTCATAAGGTTCGGTGTCAGCAGTAAGGTATATTACGTCAGTCGTGGAAAGATCCAAGGTCTTGCCCGTGACATCCTCGTCATTGAAGATTGTCACCTTCGTTGCAGCAGGATATATGTTCGCATCAACACTTACAGCATAATTACCATCCGCAGAGTTGCATACCACGGTTACACTTGTAGGCTCGGTAATGGTTGCATCGGCTTTAAGTACACCGGAGGTACTTATGCTCACGCCATCAATCTGGTTGCTGCCATCATTAAATGTCCACACAACCTTCTTGTTGGATGCGTTGGTGTTAGTCGTGGCCTTGATGGTAATGCTCTTACCCGCCGCGAGGATGAAACCACCCTCAACGTTAAGTGTAATGTCCGTTACAAGCTGAGTTACCTTGACCTTGAAGTTGGCAGTTTTATTACTGCCGTCTGATGCCGTGGCGGTTATCGTGACCGTACCGGCCTGTCCATCGGCCGTTGTCTTTATGACAGCACCGGAAGCCGTGCTCTCAACCGTGGCAATCTTTTCGTTGCTTGATTTCCACGTCCAGCCCTGAGTTGACACAAAGGGCAGGTTATTCGCACTTATCATCAGGGATTCGCCGCCGATGATATCTATCTGCTTGCCGTTCACCATTTCTGCGCCATAATAAAGCTCAACCGAGGTGACAAGAGGCTTTATGACCACAAGGCAGCTTGCGCTTGCACCGCAGCCGTCTGCCGCCGTGACCGTGACCTCTACAACGTGCTCACTCGTGACAGCGTTTGCCTTGAGTGCGCCGGAGCTGCTTATCGTGGCGCAATTCGCCATCTCGCCGCTGAGCGTCCTGACGCTCCAGACAAGGTTCTTGTTCGTCACACTTGTGGGGCTTATGACCGCCTTGAATGTGAGCGTCTTGCCCGCGCCGAGGGATGCCTCACGTGGTATCTCGATGCTCTCAATGGGCTGAATCACGGTGATCTTAACACTTGCAGACTTATTTGTGCCATCGGTTGCCTTAACGGTGATATTGGCCGTACCTGACTTGACCGCCGTGACAACACCGTATTCATCAACCGTGACAACGTTCTTGTTGCTTGACGTCCATGTGACGTTATTGGATGCGCCCTCGGGATAAGTTGCCGCAACCAGGCGCAGCACATCATGCATTGCAGCATCTGCGTGGGCGTACATCGTAACTGTTGTATTTTCCACGTTATTGCCGCCGGACAGGATGGATATACCTGTTGTCTCAGGCAGGATGTCTATAAGCATCGTGCTGTATGCACCGCCGCCATCCTTGGCAGTGGCCATGATCTCTATGGTCTGAGGCTCAGTTATACCCTTGTTTGCCTTTACTGCGCCGGAGGTGGATATCGTGGCATACTCCGCACCGGAGATTATGCTCCATGTGACGGTCTTGGTGCTCGCGTTCGTCGGTGCGACTGTTGCCTTGATATTGAGCGACTTGCCGGAGGCTATAACTGCATCAACATTCTTGTCGGTTGCAAGGCTTATCTCCTTGACAAGGCGCGTAACCTTTATCGTGACTGTTGCCGTGCGCGCATCGTCCGGCCGTGCAGCGTCCGTTACCGTTGCGGTGATGGTCGCTGTGCCCATCTTATTGGCCACAACAACGCCGCTGTCCGGGTCAACGGAGGCAATGGAGCTGTTGCTGGACTTCCAAGTAACCTTCGGGTAGACCTTATTGCCATACTCATCACGCTCAAGGTCGATGGCGAAGAGGCGAACCATCTCAGGCTCACTCTCGGTTCCGATGTCCATAAGCTGTGTGCCCTTGGTGATATTCTCTTCCAGCTCGTTCTCGATTGTGAGGATGCCGGCTTCCTTGGGCTCAATGCGCACAACAATGCGTGTGGTCGTAGCCTTTACGTCCTTGGCTGTGGCGATTATAGCCACGTCGCGTATGCCATAAATCGTCTTCGGTGTGACAACACCCGCAGCGGAGACTGTGGCATAGGCGCTGTCCTCAGCGTTTTCAAGCGCAAAGCTTACGCCTGTCTTAGAGCTTTCGGTCGCTGCCGCATCATTCCAAGCCAATGCTTTAAGCGTCAGCTTGCTGCCGACTTTGACAGTGGGTGCGTTGCCGCTGTCATCAAGCCAGTTACCTGCGTCAGAATTATATTCATATCCATCAATGGTGATGCCATTGACGAAGTAGCCTGTTGTTACTGTCAGCTTTGCTGAAACCTTGCCGCTGTCCGTGGAGGCGATGGTAAGTGTTTCCGTGCCAACAACGTTGCTTTCCTTGGCCTTGACTATGACGCCCTCTCCATTTTCCATCATCTCAACATCAACGACCTTGCCGCTGCTCTGTTTGATGGTGAAGGAGTTTTCTCTCCACACTGACTTCTCGGGTGTGAAGCGTGCCGTAAAGTACAGGGGCTCAGGATTATTCAGGTCGATATAGAGTTTCGCGTCATTGACCTTCTCGGTTGCGATATTGCCGCCTTCATCCGTCGTGACGCGGAGGATATCTATATTCGTGACAAGCGGGTATATGGTGATTTCAACATCCTTATACACGTCCGGATTCTCTACAAGCGCAACGCGCGCGGTAACCGTCTGCATATCCTGCACGGTTTTCGCTGTGAGCTGTCCTGCGGCGGTGACGCTGGCATATGCCTCTCCGGAAACAATGCTCCACGTGACCTCCTTATTGGTCATTGCAACGGGCTTGCCGTTCTTGTCGAGCTTAGTTGCATTGCCGCTTTCATCGCAGGCATAGGCTTTAAGCGTCAGCTTCTGGCCGGAGTAAATGTTATAGCTATCCGCGTCAGACATAAGCGCCGTGACCTGATCCACGAACTTGAATGTTACAGTCTGCGTGGCAACGCGTTTACTCGAGTGATTTGTGAGGTTTATTGTCCACTTGACGCTCTTGCCGATAGCCGCATCCGCGTCAACAGGCATAATCCTGCATACAATGCCCTTGGGATAACCGCCGACATTGATATCGTCCGTGAGCTCAGCAAAGTTTTCATCATACACCAGAATGGGTGAAGCGCTGTCACCTGCAACGATGTTATAGCTCGGTCTTGAATTCTTCACGCCTGTTGCCGCAACGAGGTACAAACCGTCAGCATACTTGCCGCCCTCCATGAAGTCCTTGATATCAAGGGTGACAGTCTTGCCGTTCACAGCGCTCTCATTGTAGGCGAGTTCGCCGCTGTCTGTCGTAACATTCTTCAGGAAGAGGTCAAGTCCCACAGGCAGAGGATAAATTGTTATCTCACGTGATGCCACAGGGGACTGACCGTCTGCCGTTGTGACGTGAACCGTCACGTTAACGGTAGATGTGACATTCTTTGCCGTGAGCAGACCGGTGGCGCTTATCGTGGCGTAAAGTGCATCATCCGCATCAAGGCTCCATACAAGCTTGGTGTCCTTAGAGGTGTTCCAATTTGCAGAGAGCTGTGCCTTGTCGTTACCTTCAAGCGCGAACGCATAACCGCCATCTGCCAAATAGTCCTCAAACCAGTAGCGGCTGTCGGCCTTGTTGTCAGCATCCGGAAGAACTATAACGTCCTCACCTGTCATGCCGTAGTCTCTTACCTCTATCTGGGTTACCGCACTCTTTACCCAGCGCGTATCATTTTCGGTGCTGCCAAGCTGATAGCCGTTGGCGATACCCATGACGTATACCGTACCCTCGGCAAGGCCTGTCAATTCACCTGTGACAGTGTTGAGCTGTGCAAGGCTCTCTGCATCATATATCACCGCGGGACTATCGCCTTCAAGATAGCTGATTTCGCCGTTCTCATCGCAGAACACCCAGACAACATCTGCCGGGAATGCATCCGCAGGTGCGACCTTCGCCGTCAATGCGCGTGTGCCGCCCACACCGACATACTTGGGTGCATTGTTGACGGTAACGCTTGTAACATCCTTCTGCGCCTTGACGGTGGCCTTGATAAGCTTATCATTGCCCACACTGCCGATATTTCCGCTGTTCTTCATGGCTGTCCACTGCGCCGCAGAGCCAGTGAGATAAACTGTCTTTAGCGCATTGCAGCCCACAAAGGCATTATCCTCTATCTCGCCAAGGTTATTGCAGTTGCCATCAGCATCTATAGTGCCAAGCATTGCCTCATCGAAGGAGATGTTGGCAAGCTTTGTGCAGTTTTCAAATGCATAGCTGTAAATTACGCACACACCGTAGAGCTCAACGCCTGTAAGCGCTGTGCAGCCGGCAAACGCCCGGTTGCCTATGCCGGAGAAGCCGCTTATATCTACGCGTGTGAGGGCTGTGCACCCCTCGAAGATGCTCTGCGGCAGCGTGTAAGCCTCTGTCGGCACGCTTATACGCGCATATTCAAGGTTTACGCAATCCATGAAAACGCCGTCACTTACTGCATAGCCTGTATTAAGCTCCAAGTTCACAGACTTGATGCCGCTGCCCTTGAACGCATTCTTCCCAATGAACGTAATGCCGTTGTTTAAGTTCACGCTTTCAAGGCTCTTGCAGCCTGCAAATGCGCTTTCGCCCATCCACATTACTGCGTCAAGGTTGATACCGTTCAGGAGCTTGCAGTCTGCAAATGCGTATGCACGAATATTAGATACATTTTCAAGGCCGATTGACCTCATGGCTGTGAAGCCCTCAAACGCACTCATCGGTACGAGATAAATTGTGTCAGCCAGCTTGACATTTACTACACTGGAGGCATAAGCCTTGTAATCTTCATTATCGAAGCTGTCTACCACAAGGGTACCATCGGCGTACAGCTGCCAGCACCCCTCCACGCCTGCAACGCAAACCGTGCTGGACGGGACGTACACTGCACGCAGGACAAGCTCATCACTGTCTTGCAGCTCTCTGCCGGCCAACAGGTCGTTTATCGTTGTGCCGACCTCAACTGCGCCAACATAGTCATCACCCCAGTTGAGATAGACCTCCCAGCGTGAGAAGGTGTAGCCTGTGATATTTGTCGTCGGGCGGATAAGCTCAGCCTCGCTTGCGAAGATAGGCTCACTCATGCCGCGCGTGATGCTGTCCACCGGAACAGCAATGGGGAATGCGACCTTTTCAGCGCTGTTAACACTGCCGTCTTCGTTGATGGCATCGGTCTCTGTCGTCCAGCGCTCAAAGTAGAGTGTCTTTTCATTCCTGACCCAGACGGCGCTAAAGGTGAAGCTGACATATTCCTCGCCACTCTCATAGCGGAGAATGCCGTTTTCATCTATTGTGTACGGTACATCTGTGCCAAGGGTCGGTGTTTCATTTATAATATCGTAGAAGCTGGTTGCGTCAAAGGTGAACATATCAGCAACAACGGTGGGGCTTATGCCGTACACGTCTGCATCATAGAAGCCGTCCAGTCGGCCTTCTTCATAGAAGAACACCTTTCCGTCGCTTCTCTCGACCGTCCAGCCAGCCAGCACAATGTCCTTATCAGACACGTTGTCACAGCTTACGAGAGCGTTCAAGTCAAGCCCGCCGCCATTGTATGCCGCCAGCACCTTCGCACTGCCGCCAACTACGGCTGCACCCTCGGGGGCGCCCGCAGTATTGATATTGATGTTTACAGGGATCTTCCAGTCATCGCGATATATCGCCGCTTTCAGCGTTATGTCTTCATCAACGCCAATGGAGCTGCCGCAGACGGAGCATACCTTTGCACCATCCATATAGAAGGTAGGTGCGGTTACCTCGTAGGCGTGCTTTTCTTCGCTCTTAGGCTCGGTGATAAGTGCGTTAAACGCTTCCTCAGTCTCAACACGCTGCTTTTCGCCCCACTTGCCGTCTGCACCCTTGACGTATACGCTTCCGCAGTCATTTACGCAGATGCGGTACTCATACGTGCCATCGTCTATGCAGGTGGCAGGTTCGGCAGCAACAGTCTTATAATTGTGCCCTGTCGCAGGAATGGTGACTGTGCGCGTTGAGCCGCAACGCATACAATAGTCTGTTCTCACGCCGTCAACATCGCAGGTTGCAGGCTCAGTGCTCTGCATCTCCCAAGTGTGGGTGCAGGCGTTAGCCGTATCGCCGATGAAGTTCATCAAGTCATTGTGATTGAGGATGGCTTTACTGCCGGAGACGTACTTTGCCCCCTCGCAGATATTCACGGTTGACAGGATGTTCAAAATGCCGTTGTTCGTCAGCGTAGAGCCGGAGACGAAGTTTATCGCCACATCGCTTACTTCACTGTTTTTCGCGCAGAAGCTGACGTTTCTATCTGCCGGGATGGTGACCGCGCCGGAAATGGAGATATCGCCCTCCTCCATGGGCACGAACACAATACTGTTGTACTTATATCCCGCGTTCAGCGCCGTGGTTATGTCCTTTGCGCTTGTAACCTCGAAGTTGCCAGCAACACTCGATTTGCTCACGCCGTTCAGCGCACTGGTATACCTGTTCGTATTGTCATAGGCGGTCGTATCAATATATATCTTGTTCGGGGGCGTGCTGAACGCGTCCTTAACAAGGCTGGATTCAGGCGCAACCAGCTTGCCGCCGTAGAGGCCAATCACTACACCGCGCGTCCAACCGTCATACTGCTTTTCGCCGTAAATAACCTGTGCACCGGACTGGACAGTCATTGAACCGCCTGTAAGTATACTTATGCTATCGTTGAGATTGACCGTGACGCCCTTCTTGACCGTCAGGCTGCCGCCGCTGACAATGGTGAGCAAACTTGAAATGTCAATATCCTCGGTGATGGTGATGTCACCCTCAATATTGACAGTGTCATAGCCTGCACCGATGACGTAGCGGAGGTCTTCCTCAGTGTCAACAACGCCGTCAAACTCATATCCATCGTTCTGATCAACAAGAGTTGCACCATTATAAAGCGATAAGTGACCGTTTTCGACAAGTGCTCCACCCTTTTCTATGATGAGCTTGGGTGCTTCTTCGCTGTCGCTATATGCGTTATGGGTCAACGCCATACCCACATTCTCATCTATTGTAAGTGTGACACCATCGGGAACAATAATAGTACAATCATAGAACTGATACGACATAATATTGCCGTCTTCTCTCACTTTACCTGTCAGGGTAAGGTCGCTGGTGAGAGTGATCTCGGTTATCCCCTCTGCGCTATAGAACGAATACCCGCCGAAGCCTGCGTCAATAGCCGTGCGAATATCATCCTCCGTTGCAATTTCCATATAGAGTTGAACATTGTCAATATCAACATTACCATTGATTGCCGTGGCAAAAAGTTCATTTACACCGCAGGGATAGAAATCCGCACTAACAAGAATAGTAAATGGTATCCACGCAGCATCGGTGTAGTAAGACCCCCTTACCGTAAGCTTGCCGCCATCGAGAGACAAAAGCGTGATACTATTCCTTTCGCCGATCGTTACGCTCATTATGCGCAGATCATTCACCACAAGCTCTGCCTGTTCTCCTATGTTCCCTCCGCTATATGTCTCGAAAGTGCCATTCACAGTGAGGGTATTTCCATTGCCGATGGAAATATGCATACCCTCCGGTATAGTAAGGTCGCCATCTATTGTGATATCCGCACCCACAGAGATGCTATCTACACCCGCTGCAATTGCTAAGCGAAGCTCGCTCTCCGTGGTGACATATGAGCTTATACCCTGCTCGTTGGCGTTATATATTTTAGCACCATTGATGCACGTTACCTCGCCCTCAATCGCGCCGCCCTCTTTAACGAGGATGTTGACAGCTGTTTTCAGCTCGCCGTTATTCGTCAGGGTAACGCCGCTGGGGACAACGATGGTTGTGCTTATGTCACCCAAGAGCTGAACTGTCGTACCCGCAGGTATCGTAGTCCCGTCAATAATTCTTACCAGTCCGGAAATTGTGATATCATAGTGGTGATAGTTCGTTTCAAGGGCTGTTTTTATATCATTGCCGCTCGCCGCAACGCCGCGATATCCCAACACATCAGCGCTCAGGTTTGTCGCATTGGGCAAGGACGTGTAGCATGCAGAATCATATACCGCATAATAGACATCTGCCGCGTCCGTGCTTATATCGCCGTTGACAGTCAGAGTACCGCCAAGCAGTTCAATTGCGGGGAAGCTGCCATCGCTCTTTGTGTGTATACTCGCCGCTGCGCCGGACTTAATGTCAAGCTTGCCGCCCGGGAAGATGTTTATCGTGTCATAAATGTCGATAATCAGCCCACTGGGGACGGTTATCTTACCACCCTCCCTAATGTTCACAGTCTTGCCCTCGGGGACAGCAAAGTACCCTGTGATGGTTATATCACCAACAACATCAATATTATCGCACTCATTAATGGCGTATCTGAGTTCTCCCTCTGTGCTGACAGTGTCGGTAACCTTTAATATTTCTCCATTCACAGTGCCGTTGTTATTAAACTGCGCACCACTGTGGACAACAAAGCCACCTGTAACATTGATAGTTCCGTTATTTTCAACACCAGAGCCTTCGTACACATTGACATTGCCGACAACCTCCAATGTACCGCAGTTTACAAGATTCGCCCCTGCGGGGAAATGGAGGAATGCACTGCCTTCCACAAAGAGCGTCACGCCCTCAGGAATTGTAAACGAGTTCTCAAAATTGATAGATGTTCCGGTCGGAACAGTTATCGAGCTCACGTTGGCATTTATAGCCGCGTTAAGCTCATCCACTGTTCTTGCAGTCACGGCTATCGCACCGGAGTTTGCGCCGGAAACTGCGCCGCCGATGTTCACTATGCCGTAATAGTCACAGATATACTCTCCGTTATTGACAAACACTGCACCGGAATTGACGGTGAATGTGCCGTTGCCGCTTATCTGGAACGTGCCATTATTTATGAGCGCACCGTTGGAGACAACGAGGGTGCTTCCGTCGGAAACGTCAACCAGCGTTCCCTCGGCGATTGTCGCGTCAGCGGTAAGGGTGACAGTGGTATCATCGGCCTGTACAAGGCTGACGGATTTGAAGCCGGTTGCCGCAAGGTGCCGGTTCAGCTCGGCCTCATCCGCAAAGGAGGCGAAATATTCCGTGTTGGAAGCGTCCACCTTGCCGCCGGATATCGCGGCGAAGTCCACATCAGCATACTTGTCCGCATCAAGGTGCGCCGTTGCACCTGTCGCGAGAGCGACTGTACCCTCGCCCTCAATCGTGCCGCCCGCGAAAATAAGCTGGGCATTATTGCCTATAATAAGCTTTACCCCTGTGGGGATGGTGAGCTTACCGCCTGCAAGCTCAAGCTTCAGCGTCCCGCTCTCAGCGTTCACGGTGAGGTCACTTGTCAGCGTAACATCCTTGTCCACGGTCACGAAGCCGCCAGTCTCCGCCGCGGCTGCTAATGCCTCGCGGAGGGCATCCTCTGCCGCGGTAATGTTTTTATCCGTGAAGCTGCTGGTTCCATAGCAAATTGGCTCATTGCCGACATAAGTGCCACCGGCTTCAACTGTGAACGTGCAGCCGTTCTGCAATGTCAGCGTGCCATTGTTTGTAAACGTCACACCGGCAGGAACAGTAACCGTTCCACCGCTGAACGTCACCTGTTTATCAGTGGGTATAGTTGTCCCGTCTTCTATGCTTATTGAGTCAGAAATCTCAAAATACCAGCCATAATAGTTCGTTCCAAGCGCAGTCTTTATATCCTCTCCGCTTGTGGGTCTTCCGGAATATCTCACCACGTCAGCCGACAGATTTGTGGCTTCATACAGGGAACTATAAAAGCGTGAAAAATATCCTGCTACATATGCAGATGTATCCATTTCGGCTCCGGCTGTATCTGTGCTTGCAGAACCGTAAACCGTCAGGACACCGCCGTTTAGATTGACGCAGGGTCCTGTTGTGCTACCGCTTTCCTGCCAATCATACATATTGACAAGCTTACCTCCCACAGCAACAACAAGGTTGCTTCCCTGCATGAGGTGAATTAAGTAATTGTTTGTCAGTGTTATGCCGCTGGGTACGGTAAGCGTGCCACCCTCGCCTATATCAAGACGTACGCCATAAGGCACGGTGAGGTCTTCCGTCAGGGTGACGTTCTCCGTCAGGGTGACGGTATCGCCCGATGCTGCCGCGGCAAGATTTGCACGCAGGGTGTCCTCTGCCATGTTAGTATTTTTGTCGACGAAGCTACTGGTTCCATAGCAAATTGGCTCATTGCCGACATAAGTGCCACCGGCTTCAACTGTGAACGTGCAGCCGTTCTGCAATGTCAGCGTGCCATTGTTTGTAAACGTCACACCGGCAGGAACAGTAACCGTTCCACCGCCGATATCCACTTTTTTATTTGTGGGTATAGTCGTCCCGTCCACAATGTTTATCGAATCGGAAAGGATAAACCTCCAATTGTAGAAGTCCGTTTCAAACGCGTTCTTTATTTCTTCGCCACTCGCTACTCTGCCGGTATACCCCAGCACATCAGCAGAGAGATTAGTCGCCTTGGTCACTGATGTATAGCAGGACGGGTCATATGTTGCAAAGCGGGCCTCTGCTGCGTCTGTGCTTATTTCGCCATTAACGGTGAGAACACCGCCATAAAGATACAGGCATGGCGTTACTGTGTCACCGCTCTCCTGCGGTTCACATACGTGGGCAAGCTTACCACCTGCATTAACAGCAAGATAGCTGCCCGGCTGGAGGGAAATAGTGTAGTGGTTCGTCAGCGTTACGCCGCTGAGGACAGCAAGCGTTGCACCATCTTCAATCACAAGAGTCACGCCATACGGCACAGTAAGGTCTCTCGTTAGTTTAACGCTCTCCGTCATAGTTACGGCACTGCCTGCCGTAGCCGCGGCGAGGTTTGCGCGCAGGGTGTCCTCTGCGGTTGTGTCCGCACCGGTGGAGCTGTTATTGTTTGTGAAGATACTGGTATCATCACAATCGGGCTCATTTCCAACATAAGTAGCGCCCTTCTCAACAACCATCGTGCAGCCGTTATACAGTGACAGTATGCCATTGTTTGTGAATGTAGCTCCGGCGGGAACCGTAATTGTCCCTCTATTCAAAACCACAAGCTTACCTTCAGGTATAGTTGTCCCATCCGCAATACTTATCGCGTCAGGAAGCGTAAAGCTCCAATAGTAATAGTTCGCTGCAAGGGCATTCTTTATATCCTCGCCGCTCGCCGCACTTTCTGAATACGCCACCACTTCTTCGTTCAGATTTGTCGCATCTGCCAATGACGTATAATAGGCCGGATTATATGACGCATAAAAGATATTTAAAGAGTCTGTGCTTATCTCACCATTAACCGTGAGAACGCCGCCATGAAGATATATGCATGGCATAGCTGTGCCGCCGCTTTCCTGCACTACCATCATATTAGCAAGCTTGCCGCCTATCTCAACAGTAAGATCTCCCGTTTCCAGTAAAATATAGTAATGGTTCGTCAGTGTTATGCCGCTGGGTACGGTAAGCGTGCCACCCTCGCCTATATCAAGACGTACGCCATACGGCACGGTGAGGTCTTCCGTCAAAGTGACGTTCTCCGTCAGGGTGACGATGTCGCCCGATGCTGCCGCGGCGAGGTTTGCACGCAGGGTGTCCTCTGCCGCGGTAATGTTTTTATCCGTGAAGCTGCTGGTTCCACTGCAACTGGGCGCGCCACCTACATAAGTACCACCCTTTTCGACTGTAAAAGTGCTGGCAGGCAAGCTAACAGAACCGATATTTACAGCAGCAGACAAGCCAACGAAACCGTTATTTATAAACGTGCCGCCCTTTTCGACAATCACAGTAAAGTTGTTCATATTAACACTACTGTTATTTGTAAACGTCACGCCGTTAGGAATAGTAATCGTTCCACCATTGAATACCGCAAATTTATCTGCGGGTATAGTTGTTCCATCCACGATGCTTATTGTTGAGCCAGAAAACCCAAACTCCCAGTGGTGATAGTTTGCTTCAAGGGCAGTCTTTATTTCCTCGCCACTTTGGGGATTTCCAGAATACCCGAGCACATCTTCTCTCAGATTTGTCGCATCTGCCAATGACTCATAATAATTTGAATGGTATATAGCATAATAGACATCTTCTGTACGGTTTGTGCTTATCTCACCCTTAACCGTGAACACGCCGCCGTAAAGATGTAGCCACGGTATTACTGCCTCTTCTATTTCCTCCAAGTACTCATGGGCAAACTTGCCGCCCTCGTCAACAGTCAGGTTGCCGCCCGTCCGTAACACAACAAGGTAATTGTTCGTCAGCGTTATACCATTGGGGACGATAAGTGTTCCGCCGTTATCGATTTCAAGAGTCACACCATACGGCACGGTGAGGTCTTCCGTCAGGGTGACGCTCTCCGTCAGGGTGACGGTATCGCCCGATGCTGCCGCGGCAAGATTTGCGCGGAGGGTGTCCTCTGCGGTTGTGTCCGCACCGGTGGAGCTGTTATTGTCGATCAGCTTGCCCTCGCCCGTGAAAGTGGGCGCAGTGCCGCTCCATTCGCCGCCGTTTTCAATGACGACATCGCCATTCGTGGTGAATGTGCCGTTATTCGTTACGGTAACGCCCTCTGCAACGGTATAGGTGGCCTTTGTTCCGGACACATCTGCCTGAATGGTCACATTTACCCCGGCAGGGATGGTCATATTGACATCTATGGTTTTATCCGTGTATGTAATAAACACGTAATAGCCGTAGCCCTCGGCAAGGCGTGTGTTGATTTCCGCTGCATCTTCCACGCCATAATAGCAGACTTTTACTATAGACCTATCCCCAGTGTATTCGCCACCATACAGTTCCACGGCCGGTCTACCGCTGACTGCCGCACCATCACTGGTCTGAAGGTTTATCGTGCCGTTATTCGTCACAGTACCATCGGAGACATAGACCGATGCCACAGGTATCCACCCGCCCACGTTGGTCGGGTCTTTCAGCGTGAGCGTAGCTCCCTCGGCAATTACGAGACTGGAGCTAACTGTGCCCTCGCCGGTGCTGATATTGCCCAATGACAGGCGTGCGCCCACCGTCAGACTCTTCCCGCTGGGGATGGTGAGACTGCCGCCGGTTATGCTCACTGGGATATCCATCGGGACGACAACGTCCTCTTCCAGCGTCACATCACCGATGATGTTGATAGAGATGGTACGGCTATTCTCTGCAGCGGACTTAAACTCTGCCCAGCTCGTCACCACCTGGGCAATGTTGCCGTTATCCGTGAAGCTGCTGGTCTCGTCACACTCCGGCGTATTGCCATAAAACGTACCGCCCTTTTCAATCGTGAGGGAACAGCCGTCCACCAGAAACAGTCTGCCACAGTTCGAGAATGTGACGCCGCTGGGGACGATCACTGTGCCGCCGAAAAAGCTCACAGTTCTATAGATAGTTGTATAGTCGGCTACATTTATTGTACCGGATATTTTAAGGAAATAATCCGACCAGTTCTCCATAAGGACAGTATTCAGGCTTTCCCCGCTCGTTATTGTCCCGGAATACGCTAACATATCTTCGGTCAGATTCGTTGCCGCTGACAAGGATGTGTAATATGATGACTCATATACACCCACATAGGAATTCTCAGTGGCGGCAGTTATCGTCCCAACAACAGTCAGTACACCGCCGTAAAGATAGACACAGGGATGAATTGGGCCGACAAGCACATTGGCCAGCATACCCCCACCTTCCACAACAAGGTTGCTCCCCTGCTGGAGGAAGATATGGTAATTGTTCGTCAGCGTTATGCCATTGGGTACGGTAAGCGTCACGCCGTTATTGATATGAAGAATCACTTCATACGGCACGGTGAGGTCACTTGTCAGTGTAACACTCTCTGTCAAAGTTACGGCACTGCCCGCCGTAGCCGCAGCAAGATTTGCTCGGAGGGTATTCTCCGCCAGCGTGTTGGCATCGTCTACCAGGTCGCTGGGCATGACGTCTTCATCCTCAGCCTCTTCCTCGGCTGCGTCCGGCGTCACCTCAGGTGTTGCCTCCGGTGTGACCTCCGGCGTTGCCTCAGGCGCAGGAGTCGCCGGCATATCTTCCGGAGCAGACGTTGCCTCAGGTGTCGGCTCGTCTGTCGGCTCAACCGTTGGCTCAGGCGTCACATCAGGTTCGGGAACCGGCTGTGCCTCCGGTGTCTCCACCACAGGGTCAGTCACTACAGGTTCTTCCTGAGGCTCAACATACGTCTGGCCATCGCCCGCGTCACTGTCGATCTCCGTCGCAAATGCGGCGGTTGGGAACAGAGACAAGCACATAGCAAGACACAGGATGAAAGATAAGATCTTACGCAAATGGTTTTTCATAGACGTACCTCTCCTTGCATTGTTTTACATGTATCCACCGTGCCGCCGACGTTTGGGCTTTCCCGCGCCGCCGCGCACGGCAAATTTCCGCTTATGGTGTGATTAGGGGACTCACCTACCACGCATTTTGTCACTACGCGGGCCATTTTAGCCCTAATACGCAAAAAATGCGCAGACGTATCCCTGTTATTATTTTTCATTATATTACATTACTTGGTACATTTCAAGGAATTTTTGCCATTATTCCAATTATTTTTTACAAAGACCAGACCCTCCGGAAAAGTGCTTACAACAAGCGTTTGTTATCGTTTTTCGCCATGTCTTTTATTGTAAAGCGCAGCAAACAAATAAGCCTCCGCTATCAGAGCGGAGGCTTATCGCTGGAATATTTATACTTTTAAAACCCGTTGATATATGGTATAATGCCAGCATTACTGCAAAACATCAACTAACAACGAAAAACACGTACAAGGGGGACGCAGATGTTATTCTTCGTCCCCCTCAAGATGCCACTATTGGCGCACCGACATATTACAGCGTGAATGTACCGCTGGTTTTGCTGTCTATGGCAAATCTGAACAGTGTGCCTTTATCCACTGCGGCAAAATAGCCGGTGCGCACAAACTCATCCTGATAATTGCGCTCGATCAGCGTTAAGGTTTCTTTCAATTGCAGCATGGCGGCAAATTCATGCTTGCAATTATAGCTGCAAAAACAGGAGCAGGTAAGGCCGCTGATCTCGCGGTCATAGTAGCCAAGCCCGCCATAATTAACCTCGCCGTCAAGATAATCAAATTCAACCTCATAGTTTTCACTGCCCTCAACGATGGCGTAGCCTCTGGTGCCGTCAATGGAAATATATCTGACCTTGTTTTCCCTATAGTAGCCGTAGCCGCGTTCGGCGATCGCTTCGTTAATATTCATGTCTTCAAGTGCATCCAAGCGAAACGAAGTGACATCACTGCCACTGACGAACTCATCATCGTCCCTCGCCGGTGCCTTGAACCACGGCATCACCGTCTCACGGGGCAACACGTCACGGTCAAAGGTGACGAAATGCGACCCCGCTATGTAAAACTGCCCGTGCACCTCCGTGTCAACCACTGCAATCACGCGCTTATAATCAGACACCCTGATTCTGAAATTATAATTCACCTCCGTGACGCGCCCCAGCTGACCTTCCAGCTTGCCGTCAACGTAGACTAAGTCGCCGCACTTCAAATCAAATGAATCATTGTAATACGCTAAGGACATCCCACGCCCTGGAAAGCTGACCTGTACCACAGATCTGCGCGGCGTGGGCTGTTCTTTCTGTGCGGTATAAGTCGCTTCAGTTTTCTTTTCTGCCGGATATTCCGCCGTAAAACCTATCTTATATGCCATTGTAGTCGCCCTGCCTTTCTATGCTTCAGTCTATTTTAGTCTACACTTCTTTGACTGACCCTATTGTACCGCGTAGGCTGTCCAATAAAACGGACTTTACATACAAACTCAAACAAAATCTTCCTGCCATGCAGCCGTCAAAATCCATTCGGCGGGACATTCTATAGCTTACAAAATCCGTCTATACGCAGCACTAATACCTAAATGCTGCAATTTTTATGCTGTTTTCCACCGTATAAAGGAAAAATCCGAGGTGTACCTCATGGTGCATACTTCATATCGTTGTTAGAATCTCGTCATGTTTTCAACGAAGGAGAAAAAAACACCATGAGAGACCACTACACAAAAGCACTAAAAGAATTATTCCATCACGAGCTGTATCATATGCGAGTGAATGTTTTGAATATTACGCAGGAAGAGATGGCGCAGTTGCTGGCGATGTCCTGCCGAAGCTATGTGGATTTGGAACACAGCAAGACATCCTGCGGAGCGCTCACCCTGGCACTGTTCCTCGTGTATGCCTGCGAGAACCCTACAGCGTTTTTAAGTGAGCTGCGCGAAGAATTTGAAAAGATCAAAACAAGTTCGTTGACCACCGTGAATTGAGGATAATTATAGGGCTGCCTCGCGATATGCCGGTCATCAGTGAGGCAGCACTATTACGATGAAATGAGAAAGGAACAGTTGAGATACTGGCTTCGCGGAACAGCCTTGCATTTGACCGAAATGCAGGACTGCTCTGCGCGCTCTTTTTGCTGTTGTCTACTATTCGTTCAAAAAGCTTTTCTTTTTGACTGTGATACCGTAATCCAGATTCTTTAGATTTCGTTTTTGGATTTAAAGAACGGATATTTCCCATTCTAGACATCATTTCGCAACATACAGCAAAAACTCCCGAAACCATACGGTTTCGGGAGTTTTGTGTGCAATTTGAGCAGAAATAATACTGATTATCTCTTGCTGAACTGGGGAGCGCGGCGAGCGGCCTTGAGACCGTACTTTTTACGCTCTTTCATTCTCGGGTCGCGGGTCAGGAAACCAGCGGACTTGAGAGCGGGACGGTAGCTCTCATCAACAACGAGGAGAGCGCGTGCGATACCGTGGCGGATAGCACCGGCCTGACCGGAGACGCCGCCGCCGGAAACGGTTGCCTCAATGTCAACCTTGCCGACAGTGCCGGTGGTGACCAGGGGCTGACGAACGATGAGCTTGAGAGTCTCAAGGCCAAAGTAATCGTCGATATCACGGCCGTTGATGGTGATTGCACCAGTGCCGTTGGGGATGAGGTGAACGCGAGCGACGGAGGACTTTCTGCGTCCGGTGCCGTACATATAGGGCTTCTTGCACTTATAGGTTGCCATATTCATTTACCTCCTCTTAGCGTTCCCAAACTTCGGGCTTCTGTGCTGCATGGCCATGCTCTGCACCGGCGAAAATTCTCAGGCGCTTGAGCTGCCACTGGGCGATGGTGTTCTTCTGGAGCATACCGCGAACGGCAAGGCGCATTGCCAGCTCCGGCTTCTTTGCCATAAGGGTCTTGTACTGGGTCTCCTTCAGGCCACCGGGGTAGCCGGAATGAGTGCGGTAATACTTCTGCTCCAGCTTCTTGCCGGTAAGGACAGCGTCCTTAGCGTTGATGATGATGACATAGTCACCGCAGTCAACGTGCGGGGTGTAATCGGTCTTGAGCTTGCCGCGAAGCAGGTCAGCGGCGAGAGCGGCGGTCTTGCCCATGGGCTTGCCGGCCGCATCAAGGATGTACCACTTACGGGTAACGGATTCCTTGGTTACCATTGTTGTAGACATATCGGTCCTCCATATAGAATAAATGTTTTGACATTTCAGGGGCGCGCGATTACAATACTCGTATCAAACGCGCTTTATTTTTATACCACAATCATTATCCCCTGTCAACATTAATTTTAATTCTGATTTTCAAATCTCTTAAATTCTCCGAAATGCTTTGAAAATCTCGCGTATCCTCAAAACGATTTTTTAATTTTTTCATGCTTGGTGAGGTATGTACCATGGACATAAAGCTTTTGAACGATTTTACAGGCACGGTGCGCCGCGCAGTGGACGATTACGGCATGATCGACGCCGGTGATAAAATTGCCGTGGGCGTATCCGGCGGCAAGGACAGTATGCTGCTGCTGGCCGCACTGCGGCACTTGCAGCGCTACTACCCAAAGCCCTTTGAGGTGCAGGCTATCACCATTGAGCTTGGCTTTGAGGGGATGGATTTCACGCCGGTAAAGGAGTTCTGCCGTGAGCAGGACATACCCTACACCTGCGTAAAAACCGACATCAAGGAGGTCGTGTTCGATGTGCGCAGGGAGGATAATCCCTGCTCACTGTGCGCGAAGATGCGCCGCGGTGCGCTGAATGATACGCTAAAATCCCTTGGCATGAGCAAGCTTGCACTCGGCCATCATTTTGATGACGCGGTGGAGACCTTTATGATGAGTCTGCTGTTTGAAGGGCGGCTGAGCTGCTTTCGTCCGGTGACGTATCTTGACCGCTCGGGCGTGACGCAGATACGCCCGCTCATCTACGCCGGTGAGCAGAAGATATCCAACGTTGCCGCCGCGCTTGAGCTGCCCATCGTTGAAAACCCCTGCCCGCAGGACAAGGCCAGCAAGCGCCACGAGATAAAAACACTGCTCACCGCATTGTGTGAGCAGTATCCCGATATGAAAAGCAAGGTTTTCGGCGCGATGCAGCGCCTGCCTTTAGCAGGCTGGGAGCCGGGCGAGAGCTGGAGAGGCGCAAAATAAGCGCCCGCTCTCACGGCAGTTCGCCGCTTCGCAATTGCTTTCTGTACTGTGACGGCGTGACACCGACAGTCTTTTTGAACATCTTTGTAAAATAGTTATAGTCACTAAATCCGACTCTCTCCGCGATCTCCGCGACAGAGAGTCTTTTATTATACAGCAGTATCTTCGCCTCAGCTATCCTGCGGTTTGTGGTAAGCTTTGTAACACTGCCGTCACCGCTGAGCTTTTTGGCCAGGGCGCAGAGCTTCGTTGTGCCCATATGCAGGTCATCGGATATCTTTTTCAGCGACAGCTTCTCCATATAGTGCTTGTCTATGTACTCCTCCAGGCGCTGCTCATCGCTCAGCTCTGTTGAGCAGATTATGCGCTCAAGCTGGATATAGGAGGTGAGGGCGCACAATATATCCTCATACGCGTGCATTTTATCATCCGAAAGCTGGATGAGCCGCCAGAAGCAGTCGCGCAGCTCCATAATATCCCCATCGTACCACGAGAGGGTGGTGAGGGTATGATTCCACTGCTCTCTGTACGGTGTATCGTCCAGCACCTGACCGAACGCCAGGAACGCAACAGGCTTCCCGCTGTCAAATATTGGGATTATAACCTCTTTCAGTCCCGCATGACAGCGATAGCGGTAGGGCTTTCTGCTGTCGGCACAGCATTTCACGGCGGCGCGGTCACATTGAACACAGCGCTCATGTCCGGCGGCGGTGCTGTTTATTATGCGGCAAAAATCCGCATGATTGCCGAAAAGCTTGATATCCTCGCCGTGCTCATCGTAAATATTCGTCTGTATTCCGGCGATCATATACAGGCTTGTAAGCAGCTTTCTCAGCTTCTCGCTGTTGACCAGTATATTCATGCTCTTTTCGCTGTCCATATACCACCGCTCCTTATACGGCAAGACTTCTCCGCTTACCGCTTGCTGCTTTCTCTTTCTTCGTTGACTATGTTCAGCATGGCATCCCACTTCTGCTCCATATCCTGCACAAGCTTCAGCTGGGTGCGGCAGCGGTCAAGATTATGATCCTGACGGTGGACGGCAAAGTACCTGTCCCCATCCAGATAGTCCGCAAGGAAGCGCGAGCCACATTCCAGCGTCATAAGCTTCGCGCCAAGCGGCAGACTCTGCACCTCAGCGTCGGTCATATTGCGGCACACGCCCACAAAGCCGCGTGTGAATGTGCGCATCAATTCAAGATCGACCGACACGCGGTCAAGCTCCCGCTCGTCCTCGGCGGCGGTGGATGCGCCAAAGCGTATCGAATCGCCGAAATCATAGGCCATAAGGCCGGGCATAACCGTGTCGAGGTCAATTACGCACAGCGCCTTGTGGGTTTTCGCGTCCAGCATGACATTGTTCAGCTTCGTGTCGTTATGCGTCACTCTCAGCGGCAATTCACCGCGGGAGAGCATATCCAGCAGCTTTGCCGCCTCGCTCTCACGGCGCAGGTACTCCTCTATCTCATGCCGGGCATTGGCCACGCGCCCCACGCGGTCAGCCTCTATCGCGGCGTGAAGCTGGGCATAGCGCGAGACGGTATTGTGGAATTTCGGTATCGTCTCATGCAGGGTGTGCGCTGGGAAGTCCGCAAGCTGCTGCTGGAAGCCGCCGAACGCAACGGCGCTCTCGAAAAAGTCGCGCTGGCTTTCCGGCTGCTGCAAGCATATGCTGTCCTCCACAAAGTCGTACACACGCCAGCATCCGCCGTCCTCAGTCTCATAATAATCACGCCCGTCAAGCGTCTTGACCAGGCGCAGACTGCCCCTCGGGTCATCTGCCTTGCCCGCGATGTGCGCTGTCACGGCGGCGATATTCTGCATGAGCCCCGCCACATCAGTGAACACACGCCTGTTTATCTTTTGCAGGATATAACGTATTCCCTTGTCCGTCACGACAAGATAGGTCTCATTTATATGGCCGCAGCCATATCTTTCGCACGATACAGGTGCGCCGTTAAGCTTAAACTGTTTTGCTGCAAGCTCTGAATTCATATCGCCCATGCCTCCAAATTATTATATACTCCAATCCATATTGTATATAAATATTGTCAGGAAAGCTAGTATTATAACGTTGGATATGCGCAAAATCTTTCGTTTTGCGGCCAACTTTGCGCAAACGTCAATGGTTTAACCGGCGTTCTGCTCACTGCCGTTGGGAAGCTCAAGCTCAAGATAGCTTTCAACAATGTCCAGCACAGTTTCATCCTTTAGTATAATGGATATTTCAATGCGTCGGTTTGCCGCGCGGCCTGCATCGGTCGCATTGTCGGCAACAGGGCGCGTTGCGCCATAGCCCGCCGCGCAGAAATACTGCGCATACGGCGTGAGTGTGCCGTTGTAGGCGTTCAGCAGATAGTTCAGGACGGAGTTTGCCCTGTCTGTCGCGAGGACGCGGTTCTCCGCCGCCGTACCGGTAGAGTCGGTGTGGCCGGAGATAACGATGCTGTCCACATACTTTGCGTTCTCACCATCCGCCAGAAACGCCGCAAACACCTGCGCCAGCTTATCCAGCACGACCTCACTGCCCGCTTTTATCTGTGATGAGCCGAGGTCAAAGAACACACCCTCGCTGAGGATGATGTTGCCGTTGTCCCCTATCTCCACCTTGGAGGCATCCCCCATAACAGACACAATGCTGTCGCGTATCTGCTCCAATATCGACAGGCGCAGCACGGCAATGGTCTGCATCTGACTGCGCATGGCAGTAAGCTCCGCATCGGCGGAGGACATATATTCCTTCTGCTTTGCGATAAGCGCCTGCTGTTCGGTCAGCTCATCTTCTTTTTCGCTGATCTCCTTCTCTTTCTGCGAAAGCGTCAGCTTTGCCGCGTCAAGGTCAAGCGTTATTGAGGCCAGCTCATCCTCTGCATCCTTCACCTTCGTCTGCGTTATCACGAGTTGGTTCTGCGTGTTTTCCAGCACCTCCTGCGTGTTTTGCAGGTCGTTGCCGGTGATAAGGTTTTGTATGTACGACACCAGCATCAAGAAGAAGAGTATCAGCGCAAGGGACGACATCATATCAGCGTAGGACGGCCAAAAGCCCTGTTCACCCTGATTGGAGGCGACAAGAGAATCTGTACGGCGCGATGAATGACGTCTCATTGTCTGTCTCCTTTCTCCCTTTCGCGGTTGACAGCGCGCAGGGCAGAGACAAGGTCGCGTATCGCAACATCCATGCGCTCCACCGTACCTTGCAGACTGTAATTAAATTCGGAGAAGTCGCGCACACCGTCATTGAAGCTGCCAACGGTCTTGTTGAACGCACCGAGGCACACGCGGCTGTTGTCCATCGTCTTGGAAAATTCCGCGCCGGCGTTGGTGAGTGTGCGATCCATGCTGTTTGCCGCGGCGTTCATCGCGTCTATCATCTGGTGCACGAGGGACACGTCATCCTTTGCCGCAATGGTGGACAGCGTAGGTGCAACGGAATGGTCGAGCCACAGCTCCAACTGGGTTTCAAGCCGCTGTCTTAGCGTCTCTGGATTGAAAACGGCGCGCAGGAGCGTCAAAATGATGGAGCAGGCCACGCCGACAAGTGACGTGTAGAACGCAACACCCATTCCGGAAAGTGCGCTCATCAATCCGCCGCCGACGCTGTCCAGCACACTAAGCCACTCGGAAGTGTTGCTGTAGCCGATAAGCTCTGTCAGTGAGGCGACAGAGTGGCTGAGGCCGAGGAACGTACCGAACAGCCCCAGCGTAACGAACAGCGACACCGCATTATTCAAAAATCGCTCGCAAAACAGCGCACTCGACAGCTTCACAGACACCGCGTTGGTGATTATCGCGGGGGTGTTCACATCCACGCCGTAGCGCTTATATGCGGCGGCAAAATCATCCGATACACAGCGAAGAAAATCGTCACCCGAGGTCTGATTGTCGGCAACCAGCCGGATAAGCCGCCTGTAGCGCGCGCACACGGCGAAAAGCAGCAGCACCGCCGCCGCGAAAAGCACCGCAATAATGAAAATCACAATCACGCCCGAAGTCGGCATACTCTTTAGTTGGTTCATTGGCAAAGCCTACCTCCTTATTTTTATATCTAAACAAATATTATGACGAATAAACGCCGCTTTTAGTTCCGTACCTTATTATATTATTTTAGGTTCAATACACCATCCCATCAAAAACCTCATCTGCTGACATTCCGTTCACGTTCTGGCTGCCGGGATTGCCGCTGACGTAGAGACGGCAGTACACACCGTCATCTGTGTACATATCCACACTGCCTGCACCGTCACTTCTCAAAAAGCTCAGCCGTGTCCCGGGGTTAAAGGTCTCCGCGGCAAAGGTGCCGCTGCCGGAGGCATCTATCGTAGCGGTGATCAATTGACGCTTCAATGTCAGCGGCTCTGCACCGTATAGCTGATAGTACGCCTCGCCCGATGTGGGCATACCGTCCGTACCGAGGGCGTAGGTTTTAAGACCGGTCAGCGTGCCGAGATATTGTATGCGCGTGCCGAGGACGAACTCCTCCGGATCTGTCAGCAGCGGAACGCCGGGGCAGACCTCCGCATATTCGGCGGCGTAGAGACTGCTTTCATACATCATCCCCACAAGGCTTGCGCCTGAGCGGTCCAGCTTATACACGCTGACATAGCCGTAGCCGGTGAGGTTCTGTGCACTGATGAAAAGATAATAGCGCGCAGAGGCGATATTGACAATGTACGCTATACATTCCAGCATGGGTGTGTTGGCGGTATATTCCTTGCCGTTCACGCTTATCGTCAGCTTATCTATCCCATCGCCGTCCTTTTCATATATAGGCTCTACGCTTATCGTGTCGCTCACACCGTCGGCGGTGATGTCAACGTCCATACTGCGCCCGTTGAGGAGGGGAACAGCATAGCTTGCGGGCACAGCGGTATAATATTCGCTGAACAGCCCTCTGTTATTATCATAGCGCAGAGAGCATATCATCCGCCCATCATCGTATGATGACAGCTCACCCGGGCTGAAATAAAAGCTTATGCCCTCATAGTCGAGCGTCCATGTAAACGAGGTCGGGTCTGAAAAATACGCGTTCAGGGCTTCCTCAAGCGCGGCAAATTCAGCGTCCGGATAGGTTTTTTTCAGCTGCAGCTCCAGCTTTTCGCGCAGGGCGGCCATGTCCAGCACAACGTCACTCACGTTCAGCACGCAGCCTGTGGCAGTGTCAAGGTTGGTGCAGTAATAGTACAGCTCACCCTGTGTGCCGCCGGAATAGCTTGTCATGCTGTACAGGATGCTGACGGCGCGGCTGTCCGCACGGGGTAAGATAAGGTCATCATGGCGGTAAAAGCCCTGAAAAGCGCTCTCCTCCTGCGTCTCCTGCTGCTCCGTCTGCTGGGCATAGCGCATAAGCGCCCCCTCTGCCGCGGTGAGAAGCTGAGCATATGCGTTTTGGCTGTTTTGCGCACCGTCATTATTCAGTGCAGTAAGTGAGCGGGCAAGGACGGGGTATTTCTCCGCATCCTGCCGGCTGAGTGCAAGCTCCGGATAGGTCACTGTGCATATCGCCTCTCCGTCACGCTCCTCACTGAGTGTGCGTATGGTTTTGAAAAAGTCCAGCACTGCAACGCGCTGTGTTGCGCCGACCTCGACCGTGTTCCCCGCACCGGCAGGTATCGCGTCAGTGCTTTGCGGCGTGGCCGCCGTGCCCCCGCAGGCGCAGAGAAGCAGCATTGCCAGCGCAAGTATAAATGAAAGCAGTTTTTTCATGCCGCACCTCGTACAATAGATAATATAGAAGAAATCGTAATGTTAAGAATATTATACCGTGTTTTTATCTGCATTTCCATAGTGACTTTGCGGAAATTACGCTTTTCTCTGCCGACGCATCAGGCATTTCCGCTTCTGCCGCAATATTCCTGTAAAATTTCTTTTTCCACATGGGAACATTTCTGCAAGTGCCGCGTCTTAACACACGAAAGGCAAATATCGGGCATTGCCGCAAGACCGCACAGCCGCAAAAAGCGGTGCAGCACATTGCGAATACACGGAACGTGTGGTATAATGATATCCGGCAAGCCGATGTAAAAAATTCACCTCATAAGGAGGAAATAAATATGAAAACCATGAAGAAAGTGATCTCCGTACTGCTCATGCTGTGTATGCTGACTGCCATGTGCGCAGCCGGTGCATATGCAGACGGCGAAGAGCCTCTGGAAGAAAAAAAGGCCGAGCCTGCCATGACGTTCGACAATCTCCCCGACACGATGAAGGTCGGCGATAAGGTTGAAGAAATAACCGTCAGCGGCTATTCTTTTGAGGGCATCACACTCACCGAGGGTGAGGCTATCCGCTGGGGCACGCTAACCTCCAGTGATGATAGCGTTATCAAGCCCATTGGTGACACGAATAACGCCATTGAGGCTGTTGGCCCTGGCAAGGCAACCATCACCTCCACCTGCTGGATCGGCGTTGAGGAGAGCACCTATGAAGAAGCCGCCCACAAGTTCATGGCCACAAAGGAAATCACCGTGACCCAGCCCGTCACAGGCATCACGCTGACCGGCGGCACCATCACCAAGGATGCGCCTTTTACAGTCAACGCAACTGTCGCACCTGAGAACGCGACTGACAAATCCCTTACATGGTCTGTTAATTCCGCTGACAAGGCCACGGTTGTAAACGGCATAGTTTCCCTCGTCTCCGGTGCGGAATTCACCAACGGTGACACGATAATCGTCACCGCCACAGCGAATGACGGCAGCGGCATCAGCGGCAGCTGCACCCTCACCGTATCCGTTCCCGACCCTGCGATCATCGCAAAAGGCCTGAATATAACCTCCTCCAAGGGTAACGCCATCCTTGTTGGCGACGGTACAAACCTCACCGCCAGCGTTGACCCGGCAGGTGCAAAGGTGAATAACCTCACCTGGTCCTCCTCTGACAGCAAAATTGCCACGGTGAATACCAGCGGCGTTGTTACCGGTGTCAGCAAGGGCACTGTAACCATCACAGCCACAGCGCAGGATGCAAGCAACGGCAGCACTGTCACCGGCACTTACCAGATAACCGTTAACCCCGTCAAGGTCAGCTCCATCAAGCTCAGTGACACCACCGCCTCCATCGAGGTCGGCGTAAAGAAGCAGCTTGCCGCAAGCGTCCTGCCTGAGAATGCTGAGAACAGAGCCATCGTATGGACGTCTGACAACACCTCCGTTGCCACTGTCGATACAGCAACCGGTCTCGTCACTGCGCTCAAGGTCGGCACGGCCAACATCTCCGCCACCGCGCAGGACGGCAGCAACGTGTCTGCCGTGTGCGTTGTCACCGTAAAGGAGGCTGCACACTACCGCATTGAGGTCACGCCCAACAGCTCCACCCTCGCGCAGGGCGGCGTTGCAACACTCACTGCAAAGATCGTCAACCAAAGCGGCGTTAACCTCTCCTCCGCAAGCATCCCTGTCACGTGGTCGCTCTCAAGCGGCATAGCTGACGGTGTGGGTCTGACCAACCACGGCTATATGTCCAATGTCGGCGGCTATCAGGCCACGGTGTTGGGTAAGTTCAACCGCTACTACACCGTGTCTGCCACCTGCGTGATAGACGGTGTTGCCTACACAGGCTCTGCCCAGGTAACTGTCAGCTACGCCCCGCAGGTCGTCGGCGGTGCAAACGCGATATATAACGGCACTGACGCGCTGTCCTTCTCCGTGAATGACTCCTACCAGAACTTTGGTGAGCACGTCTGGGTCGATAACCGTGAGGTCAGCAACAGCTACTACAGCGTCTCTAATTATAATGGTCAGCTTGTTGTAACCCTCTCTACGGAGTTCCTCAACTTCCTGCATCAGTACTATAACAACAACGGCTACCACACCCTCTCCATCGTGACGGATTACGGCAACGCAAACAGCTACTTCCGCACGTGGGGCACGGCCTCCAGCTTCAACGGCGTAAAGACCGGTGACGAGTCCAATATCGCGCTGTGGATCGCCCTGCTGGGCGTGAGCGCTGTCGGCATCGGCGCGGCTGTGGTCATCTACAAGCGCCGCAAGAATAAGGACTGATAGAAACTTAATATTAAACCTTTTCTCCGAGGCTGATGCCTCGGAGATTTTTTATTCAAAACATTTGAAAATATTTTTTATTAACTATGCAACTTTTTTTGATTCTGTGCGTCATAATAACACAAGCAACGACAAAGGAAATTATGTTAAGCTTGCAATGCCGCGTCACAGCGTTTGTTTTTCTGCCGCAACGGGTGCAAAAAGCATGAAAGTCCGCACTTATCGGTCTAACTTGTATTTTCCTGTTGCAAAGACACAGCGCGTCATGTATAATGTTATGTAACCTTTTAGGAGGAATATAAAAATGAAAAAGAGAACAATCAAGGTCATTATGAGCTATGCTCTCATTCTCGTGATGATCCTCGCCATGTCCGCCGCCGCTTTTGCTGACGGGTTCATCCCCAGCTACACGGTGAGATTCACCAAGAATCTTGACGCCAATGTAAGCTGCACCTACGGCCAGTCGGTCACGCTGTCTGTCGCGGCAACGGTCGATGGGGCAACCAACGGCGAGGTGAGCTACACCTGGTGCGTTGTCGGTGATACCACTGCGGCCGCCGGAACATCCTTTACCATCACCCCCACGCAGAACCGCACGGTGTACTGCGTTGCCTCCGGCTATGTTGACGGTGTGAAGGTCGCTGAGGCCACATCCATCTACTGCAATGTAACTGTCAACGCCGCAACGCCTGTCCCCACCACCAATCCTTCTGCCGCGCTCTCCGCGCCCACAATCACCGGCCAGCCCGGCAGCATCAATCTCGCCGCCGGACAGACGGCAACCCTCTCTGTCAGCGCGACCTGCCCCAACCTCGGCAACGGTGTCACGCTCTACTACCAGTGGTTTAAGAGCAGCAGCGCAAACGGCGCAAATTACACGCAGATCAGCGGCGCAAACGCCAGCACCTACTCCCCCCCTGCCGCGACCTCCGGCACTACATATTACTTTGTCGGCATCAAGGCATATAACGGCGCACAGTACAGTTCCGCTGTCTACTCCAACGTTATCTACGTCAGCTATGACGGGTCAGGCACTGTCATGAACGGCGGGCCGCTGAAGATAACCAAGAACCCGACCGGTGAGACCGTCAATGTCGGCGGCTCGGCCACGTTCATCGCCCGCGCGGACAATGCCTACAGCCGTGTATGGCGCATTGTCAGCAAGGACACCACAAAGACTGTAAACGCAAAGAATGCGTCCAGCTATTTCAGTGGGCTGACCGTTTCCGGTGCGGACACCGATACGCTGGTGCTGTCCAACATCCCCGCCAGTATGCATGAGTGGAGCGTGGAATGTAAGTTCATCGCGGCGGACGGCAAGACCTTCCTCTGCACGAACGGCGCAATAATCCGCGTAAACGGTGCATCGTCCTCCACGGCAAGCACCCCCGCGGCCACTGCAAAGCCGCAGGCGACCTATAACCCCTCGTCCACGGCAAATCCCACCACCTCCCCCTCTGCCAGCACCATCCCCAACACCGGTGACACATCCTCTGCTGTCTCCCTCTCCGCACCCACCATCTCCTCCCAGCCGGTCAGCGCCGTGCTGAGCGAAGGTGAGACCACCACCCTTTCCGTTGTTGCCGCACCTGCCGTGAATGACGGCAGCTCCACGCTGCACTATCAGTGGTACAGAAACGACACTAACAGCAACGCCAACGGCACAAAAATCGCCGGTGCGGAAAGCGCCACCTATGTGCCCGACACCATCTCCGGCAGCAAGTACTACTATGTCGGCGTATGGAGCACCTCCGGCACGACCAGCAGCAAGGTCATTTACTCCTCTCCGGTCACTGTAACCTACACCGCGCCCATCACCTCCTCCGGCAACGACAAGGACGATGATGCCGCTGACAAGGACGAAAGCCCGCTCAAGGGTATTGCAGGGCCGATGATCGCAATGGTTCTGGCCGCTGTCGCTATCGGTGTGGGTGTGTTCTTCCTGCTGAAAAATATAAGCGGAAAGAAAACCGCCTCCGCTCGTAATAATTATTACGACGATGATGATTACGATGACGATGATGAGTGATAACGCCTCCTGATTACCGGCTGACACTCAATGAGCCTGCGGGTCAGACAGTTTGACCCACAGGCTCTTTTTAATCTGAGAAAAGGACAGCTACTATGACTGCTTTTGCCCTGAAACTTATCGCGTTGGTCTCGATGATCGTGGATCATCTCGGCTACACGCTGTTTCTCTCCGGCAACTATCCCGCCGGATATATCGCAATGCGTTCCTTTGGGCGCATTGCGTTCCCCATATTCGCGTTTCTTATTGTCAACGGCTTGGAGCATACCCGCTCACCCCTGCGCTATCTGGGGCGGCTTGCGTTGTTTGGCGCGCTGTCTCAGCCATTTTACGCGCTTGCGTTCTCATCAACCTCATACAGGCTCCATCCCCTTGCCGCGTTTGAGCTTCTCTCACCGAACCTGAATGTGTTTTTCACGCTTGCTCTGTCGCTGGGCGTTATCGCCGCGCTGGACGCGCTTATAAATGCTGTGCGGCGCGGTAAGCGCGTATGGAGCGCGGCGGCAGTGCTTTTATGTGCGTGCTGTGCGGCGGTGCTCCTCCTGCCAGGCTGTGACTACAGCTTCAAGGGGCTTGCGCTGATAGCGGCGCTGTACCTCACGAAAAACAGCCGCATAGCACAGGCCGCGGTGATCGCCATATGGGGCGTTATCGTCTACGGTGTGATACAGCTTATGACGTGGGAATTTGTATTGGGCGCGTGTATCGCCGCGGTGCCGGTGCTGTGCTATAACGGCAGGCGCGGTGCAAAAGCGCGGTGGTTTTACGCGGTGTATCCGCTGCATCTGGGTGCGCTGTGGCTGCTGTGCTATCTCCTTTCGCGTTGACTTTCATAGGGGCATGGTGTATATTTTCCATAGATAATACGTGTTGGAGGGTCATTTAATGGATCAATTCCGCCTGAAACAGAGCATTGCAAAAAATCCGGATGCAAAGCTGCGCGACCTTGTTGCCCAACTTTTATATGACGATATTATAAACCTCAACATAAAACCGGGGACGAAGCTGAACGTCAACCAGATCGCGGCCTCCCTTGGCATTTCGCGCACACCAGTGGCCGAGGCGATAGCCAAGCTTATCGACATAGGCTTTGTCGTGCAGCACCCGAACCAGACCGGCAGCTTCGTGTTGGAGCTTAATCTGCACGATATGATCGCGCTCTATCGCGTGCGCACCGCCATTGAGAGCGAGGCCGCCTCCATCTGCGCGCACGTTGTGGATGACAGCACACTGCGTGAGCTTTCCGGCCTTGCGGAGGCATTCCACGACAGCGTTATAAAGCGCGACATTGACGGAATGCGCGACACGGATATGCCGTTCCACCAGCTTATAATCCGCTCCTGCGGCAACCCATACATCATACAGTGCTATGAGCAGCTTCTGCCGAAGCTGACGATGTATCAGGCCTCCATGCTGCAATTCATCACCGACAGCAGCAGTGACGCGAACCCCTGGATGCCCAGCGTGAAGTATAACCATATCTCCGTTGTGTCCGCCATCCGTATGCGTATGCCGGAGCTTGCCCGCTCTGCCATGAGTGAGCACGTTGATGCCAGCCTCAGCTTCACCTCCCTCGTCGGCAACGGCGGCGACCCCTTCGCCATGCTGCGTGACGGGCATTTGGAGGCGTGAGTATGCACGGCACTGCAATTATCGACCGCGATGTGCGCACATATCGCCTCGCATCCTCCGGTGAGCTGGATCTTGTGAAAACCTTTGAGTGCGGCCAGTGCTTTCGCTGGAACGCGGACGAAAAGGGCGTATACACGGGAGTTGTCCGCGGATATGCCGCGCGCATATGGGCAGAGGGCGAAGATATATTCATCCACTCTGCCGCACCCGAGGCGCTGTGGCGCGAATATTTTGACCTTGAGCGCGATTATGTCGCGATAAGCCGCAGTTTTTCCGGCGGTGAGTATCTTGAAAACTGCGTCCGATTCGGGCAGGGCATACGCATACTGCGTCAAGAGCCGTGGGAGGCTCTATGCTCATTCATCATCTCCCAGTGCAACAATATAAAGCGCATAAAGGGCATTGTAGAGCGGCTGTGCGAAGCCTTTGGCGAGGTGACAGAGCTGGACGGTGAAAAGTTTTACACCTTCCCCGGCGCCGCGCGGCTTGCCGAGTGTACGGAAAGTCAGCTTGCGCCGCTGCGCTGCGGTTATCGTGCGGCGTATATTCTGACGGCGGCGCGCGCCGTGGCAAGCGGCGAATTGAAGCTGGACGAGTTGATAGGCGCAGATTATAAGGAGGCAAAGCGCGCGCTGCTGGCGCTGAACGGTGTAGGTGAAAAGGTAGCAAACTGCGTGGTACTCTTTGGGCTTTACCACATGGAGGCGTTCCCCATTGATGTGTGGATACGCCGCGCCCTGCGTGAGCATTTCCCGCCCGACTTTGACCCAGCCTGCCTCGGTGAGTACGCCGGTCTCGCCCAGCAGTACATATTCTACTACGCAAGAGAAAATGAGAATAAAAGCTGAATATAAAAATCGGAGCTGTAGCACTTTTTCAAGTTTTGCTACAGCTCATTGTTTGCGCACAGGCAAAGAATACGTCAGGGCATAGCTTGCACTACGTCTTTTGTCCAATCATAACTGTTGCTGTGAATATATGCTGTTCTTCATTATAGTCATAATCAAAATCAATTCCAAGCATTTGGCACTCCGTGGCGTATTTGTTTATTATAACGTCCAATATTTTGTTTCCGCTTTGGCTGGTCTTGGTATGTTCTTTTAACTGGGCAAGTAGTTTTTCAAGATATACGTCTATTAAGGGGTCGCTGTTCAAGCCCTGTATGGCAGATAAATGCTTTTTCGTGTCGTGAGCATAAATCATAAGCTGTTCATTTTGATGCTTCATAAGGTCATAGTATGCCTTTTCGGTTTGAAGCATAAGATTTTCGCTTTTAACCATGGAAAGCTCATTGTCTTTCTCCAAACTGTGGCGAAAGCTTATGTATAAAACCACTGTCCCGGCAAGCAAAATCAAGCTTGTTTCCGCCAGCAGCATATATGTTGCAGAGCAGTATGGATGATGGTCTGCTAATTTTACAGCTAAAAAAATCGGGTGTGCGCTTGAACGTACACCCGAAAATTATATGTTTTTTGCTTTTCAAACGTTGCCTTGTGCCATCATTGCATCTGCGACCTTCAGGAAGCCCGCGACGTTTGCGCCGACCATGAGGTCACCCGGCTTGCCGCACTCGACGGAGGCGTCATAGCAGGCCTTGTAGATGTTCTTCATGATGCCGTGCAGCTTTTCGTCCACTTCCTCGAAGCTCCAGGACATACGGATGGAGTTCTGGCTCATCTCCAGACCGGAAGTGGCCACGCCGCCAGCGTTGGATGCCTTGCCCGGGGAGTAGAGCAGGCCATTGCTCTTGACAATCTCAATCGCCTCCGGCGTGAGCGGCATATTTGCGCCCTCAAAGACCGCCATGCAGCCGTTATCCACCAGTGCCTGTGCACCGGCCGCGTCCATCTCGTTCTGCGAGGCGCAGGGGTGCGCAATGTCGCACTTGACAGACCAAATGTTCTTGCAGCCCTCGTGGTACTCACTGCCTGCAACCTCATCCGCGTAAACAGAAATGCGTGCACGGCGCTTCTGCTTGATATCAAAGAGAACATCGAAGTTGATGCCGTTCGGGTCATAGATGTAGCCCTGACTGTCGCTCATGGCGACGACCTTGCCGCCAAGCTCAGTGGCCTTCTGTGCGCAGTACTGCGCCACGTTGCCCGAGCCGGAGACCACGACCGTCTTACCCTCGTAGGAGGTATTTTTCAGGTGCTTGAGCGCCTCTGCAGAGAAGTAGCACACGCCAAAGCCCGTGGCCTGAGTTCTTGCGAGAGAGCCGCCGAACGGAATACCCTTGCCGGTGATGGTAGCGCCCTCAAAGCGGTCAACAATGCGCTTATACTGGCCGAACATATATCCGACCTCACGCGCGCCAACGCCGATATCACCGGCGGGAACGTCCGTGAACTGGCCGATATGGCGGTAAAGCTCGGTCATGAAGCTCTGGCAGAAGCGCATAACCTCGCCGTCAGACTTGCCCTTGGGGTCAAAGTCTGAGCCGCCCTTGCCGCCGCCCATAGGCAGCGTGGTGAGCGAGTTTTTCAAAATCTGCTCAAAGCCGAGGAACTTCATGATGGAGAGGTTCACACTGGGATGGAAGCGCAGACCGCCCTTATACGGGCCGATTGCGGAGTTATACTGCACGCGGAAGCCACGGTTGACGCGGGTAACGCCGTTATCATCCACCCAAGGGACGCGGAACTCTATAACACGCTCCGGCTCGACAAAGCGCTCAAGAAGTCCGTTCTTCTCCCACTCGGGGTGCTTATCCACTACAAGCTCCAGAGATTCAAAGACCTCGCGCACGGCCTGCAAAAACTCCGGCTCATGAGCGTCGCGGCGCTCAACCTCCGCATATACGCGGCTTAAATATTCGTTATTCAGCATTGACTGCCCTCCTGTTTAGTTTTTATGGTTTTTTATTCAAATGCTTTGTGCGTTTATTATACTCGCCATACGAAAGCTCTACAATTCGCAAACTGCACAGAATTCAAAAAAGATTTTTTGCTAAAATAACAAAAAACTTTGATAAAAAAATACCATAATTCGTGGAAACTATTGCATTTTCGCTCTTTATGGCGTATGATAAAGGTATAACAAGCCCATTATTGATTTAAAGGAGCAGTTTGATGAAAATTGACAATTATGGCAAATATCAGAAGTATACTTTCGGCAGTGACACTCTCACTGTATCGGTTATAACACTCGGCGCTATCGTTGAAAGTCTGAAATACAAGGGGAAAGAGACCGTACTGCGATATGACGATGCAGAGGGGTATCTCAGCGGCTCTGCCTACATCTGCGCGGCGATAGGCCGCTGCGCAAACCGCATTGGGGGGGCGCGCTTCACCCTCAACGGCAAGGAGTATATACTGCCCGCGAACATGGGCACAGACCAGCTTCACGGCGGCCCGCTCTCATACGAGAGCCGCGCATGGGATGCTGAGGTCTTGTCCGACAATGCTGTGCGCTTCACCCTCTTCTCCCCCGATGGGGACAACGGCTACCCCGGCAATCTGACCGCCTCCGTCACATACACCGTCACTGGGGACGCGCTGCGCCTTGACTTCGGCGGCAAGTGTGATGCTGACACGGTGTACGCCCCCACCTCGCATATGTACTTTAACCTCGGTGGGGAGAGCGTGCTGGAGCATGATATGTCCATCAACGCCAAAGGGTATCTGGAGTATAACGACCGCCTTATCCCCACAGGCAAGCTTCTGCCCTGTGACGGTGAATTCGATTTCAGTAAAATGCGCCGCATCGGGCGCGACTATGATAATGCCTTCATCCTCGCAGGTGAGGACGCGTGCGCGGTGGAGCATGACGGCGTTCGCCTTGAGGTCAGCACAAACTTCCCCGCCATTCAGGTGTACACCGCCATCAGCATGACGCCGCCGCACTGGAAAAACTGCGGCCTTGCGATTGAGCCGGAAGCTTACCCTGACAGCATGCATCACGCCGAGTTCCCAAGCGTGGTTCTCCGCGCCGGTGAGGAGTATCACCGCTGGGCAGAGTATCGTTTCAGCACAAAGGGCTGAGGCGTGTTTGCGCAGAGTCTCTCATAAGTTCAGAAAAGTGGTGAATACGGATGCCATCAGTTGAATACGAGCTTGTACCGCGCGATAACGCGCCTGAAAACGCGGGATTTAGTATGTGCGTGTCGGATGACTGCATGGCACCGTACATCAGTGCGGGTGCGCGGGTATATGTGTGCACCGGTGAAACGCCGGCAGAGTTTGGCGTGGGCATATTCATGTACAATGGGCGTGTGCTGTGCCGGCAGTGGTGTGAGGATTACACCGGCGCACTGCACCTGCTGTGCGCAAATCCGGCGAGACAGAGTGAGAACATCGCCATCCCCCCGCAGGCGCGCGACACGCTGGTGTGTCTGGGGCGCGTGCTGCTGGATACTCCGCTTCCGCGGCCGTGACAGCGAGATATCAGATATAAAAAGACTGCACCTCATAGCGAGATGCAGTCTTTTTGACTTTATTTACAGAATTTAAGGTGAAAGCTTATTTGAGGTTTGCCTGAATGACGGCCGCCAGTCTCTTTATGCCCTCTTCAATTCTATCATCCGGCATGCAGGAGTAGTTCAGTCTCATGCAGTGGTGGTTATTGCCGTTGGGGAAGAAGCCGATACCGGGGACATATGCCACATTCTGCTCAAGCGCCTGCGTTGCCATAACCTTGGTGTCAATATACTCGGGAAGCTCTGCCCAGGTGAAGAGGCCGCCATCGGGAATGGTGAACTTGACCTCTTTGGGGAAGTATTTCTGCATAGCCTCAACCATCACGTTGCATCTGTGCTCGTACACGGAGCGGACAGTCTCAACGTGTGCATCAAGGTCAAACATATCTATGAACTTGGACACGACCATCATGGAGATGGTGGAGGTTTGCAGCACTGCGGCCTGCGCGATGAGGTTGATCTTCTCTATGATCTCGCGACTGGCGCATATCCATGCAAGTCTGTAGCCGGGGGCGAGAATCTTGGAGAAGGTGCCGAGATACACGACCAGACCCTTGGTGTCCATGCTCTTGAGGGAGGGCAGGAACTCGCCCTTATAGCGCAGCTCACCGTAGGGGTTATCTTCAATAACGATGACCTCGTACTTGTTGACGATCTCCATAAATTTCTTGCGGCGCTCCAGCGACCAGGTGCGGCCGGACGGATTTTGGAAATCGGGGATGACGTAGATCATCTTGACATTTTCAGTTGTGGCGAGGATCTTGTCAAGCTCCTCCATAATCATGCCGCCATCGTCAGTCGGCACTTCAAGGAAGCTCGGCTCACTGAGCTTGAACGCGTTGATAGCGCCAAGGTAGGACGGGCTTTCCATCAGCACAACATCACCCGGGTTCACAAACAGGCGCGCCACGAAGTCAAGCCCCTGCTGGCTGCCTGCGGTCATGATTATATGCTCAGGATCCGTGTGGATGCTGTTTTTTGCAAGAAGTCTCTCTGCGATCTGCTCTCTCAGGCGAAGCAGACCATCAGTCGGCCCGTACTGCAATGCGGCGCGGCCATTCTCCTCCAGTACAGCGTCCTGCGCGGCCTTGATCTTGTCCACAGGGAAAAGCTCCGGTGCAGGGAGACCGCCGGCAAAGGAGATAATCTCCGGCTTGTTGACAAGCGCAAGCAGCTCGCGAATGTCAGAAGCCTTGACATCATTCATTCTTTCCGCAAAATTAACCATAGTGTTCCTCCTCATAAAATATTTACTTTTTGTCTGACGTTGCGTTTAGAATAACACAACTCTTTTTCAATGTAAATAAAAAATGATGTATTTTTACTCAAAAAGATTGTTAAATTCGATGCAAATATGCAATGAATTCCTCATATTGGCTTATAATATTGCAATTAGGATGCCAAGATCAGCTTTGTTTTCACAAACTCACTTGCAACCGCGCGGATAAGCCTTTATAATATGTATAATATTTTGTATAATAATTATTGTAGGCCTTAAACGGAGGGCGATGCATGAGCAACAGATTGATACACGAAACCTCACCATATCTCCTTGACCACGCCGAAAACCCGGTGGATTGGTTCCCCTGGGGTGCAGAGGCGTTTGAAAAAGCCGCGTGCGAGGACAAGCCCATATTTTTAAGCATAGGCTATTCCACCTGCCACTGGTGCCATGTGATGGCGCGGGAGTCATTTGAAAATGAGGCCGTTGCCGCCATCCTCAACGCGCACTATGTCTGCATAAAGCTTGACCGCGAGGAGCGTCCGGATGTGGACAGCGTTTATATGTCGGTGTGCACTGCACTTGGCATTTCAGGCGGCTGGCCGCTGACCGTGATAATGACCCCTCAGCAAAAGCCGTTTTTCGTGTCCACCTACATCCCGCGTGAGAGCGTAAACGGACAGTTGGGGCTTCTGTCCCTGCTGCCGGCCATTGCCCAAAAGTGGGCGGCTGACCGCGCCGCGCTGCTGAATGTGGCAGAGGACATATGCACCCGCCTCAACCTGCCGCGCTACACCGCGCCGGTCGAGGTTAACGCGCAGTTCGCCGTGCGCGCAAAAGCCCAGCTTGCCGCCGCCTTTGACAGCGAATACGGCGGCTTCGGCACAGCGCCGAAATTCCCCTCTCCGCAGGATCTCATATTTCTCACCCGCTACAGCGCCTACACCGGTGATAGCTCCGCCCGCGCGATGGTGGAGAGCACCCTCAGTGCGATGTACAAGGGCGGCATATATGATCATTTCGGCGGCGGCTTTTCCCGCTATTCCACGGATAGAGAGTGGCTTGCCCCGCATTTTGAAAAAACGCTTTACGACAATGCCCTGCTCGCCTACGTTTATACAGAGGCGTGGCAGTCCGGCCACATGGCGCTATACCGCAGTGTAGCGGAGAGCACGCTTGATTACTGTATGCGTGAGCTTCTCTCTCCCGAGGGCGGTTATTACTGTGCGCAGGATGCCGACAGCGACGGCGTTGAGGGCGCATACTATCTCTTCACGCCGCAGGAGGTGCGCACCGTCCTCGGTGCAGACGCGGGGCGGCATTTCTGTGACTGCTACGACATCACCACAGAGGGTAACTTCCACGGCAAGAGCATACCCAACCTTCTCTTAAACACGCGCTGGAATCTCCTGCCCGAGGGATATGACGATTATCGCGAGACGCTTCGCCTCTACCGGGCAGAGCGTATGCCCATCCGGACCGACACAAAGCAGCTCACCGCGTGGAACGGGCTGATGCTGATGGCGCTTTCCCGCGCCGCGCACACGTTTTCCGATGCGCGCTACCTCGCTGCGGCGCAGTCCCTTGCCGACTTTATGGAAAAGCGCCTGTGGGATGATGGTGCTCTGCGCGCCTGCCTTGCCACGGGGCGCTTGAGCGGCGAGGCTCAGCTTGACGACTATGTGTTCTACGCGCTGGGACTTGTTGAGCTTTATAAGGTCGATTATGACGCGGCGCACCTGATACGCGCGCGTGAGCTGGCCGACGCCGTAATCGCCGGATTTTCTGACGGCAACGGTGGTTATTACCGCACATCCTCTACGTCCGAAAAGCTTATCACCCGCCCGCGCGAGGTGTATGACGGTGCTATGCCGTCCGGCAGCAGCGGTGCCGCCGTGCTGTTTGATGAGCTTTTCCGCCTGACAGCTGACGTTGATATGCGCTCTGCGCGTGATGCTCTATTGCGCTGCACGCTCTCCTACGCCGACAAAGCACCGGCAGGGTGTGCATTCGCGCTGTGCGCACTTCTGCCCGCTGTGTACCCGACGCGGGAGCTCCTGTGCGCTGCGCCCGACAACGCCGTGCCGCAGCTTCTGCGCACGGTCACAGCGCGCTATGCTCCGGAGCTTTCCGTCCTGCTGAAAACGCCTGACAATGCCGCCGCGCTTGCACTCGCCGCCCCATTTACAGCAAATGCCGAAGCAAAGGACGGCGCAGCGCAGTTCTACATCTGCGAAAACGGGGCGTGCCGCGCCGGACTTATTTGACGCAACATGGCGCATTTTGAAGCCGTTTATATTGAAAATCGGCGCGTGAAATGATAAAATAGATATAATTGGCATAAAGGAGCTTGAATTATGGGCAAAAACATCACCCGCATTGTCCTCACCGGCGGCCCTGCGGCTGGCAAAACAACGCTTATCAGCCGCATATTAAAGGAATTCAAAACGGAGGACGGCTGGCGCGTTATCATCATCCCCGAAACTGCGACAGACCTCATATCCGGCTTTGGCATAAAGCCGTTCGGTGACTGCGTGACAATGGAGCAGTTCCAATACTTTGTCATATCCGACCAACTGCATAGAGAAAAGCTTGCCCTCGGCGCGGCGGAGCTTGTGCCGGAGGAGAACGTGCTGATAGTATACGACCGCGCAGTGCTTGACGACAAGGCGTACATCACGGACGAGCAGTTCCGCGACACTCTTGCGTATTTTGGCAAGACCGAGGATGATGTCATGCGCGGGTACGATGCCGTGCTGCATCTGGTCAGCTGTGCAAAGGGCGCGGAATACGCCTATAATTTTGGCAACGTTGCGCGCTATGAAAGCGTGGAGGTCGCGCGTGAGAAGGACGATCTGACTCTGCGCGCATGGAGCCGCCATCCGAACCTGCATATAATCGACAACTCCGTTGATTTTGAGGAGAAGATAAACCGCGCAATGGCCGCTGTGTTCTCGCTGGTCGGTCAGCCCGCACCGCAGGCGGAAAAGCGCAAGTACCTCATCTCCATGCCGGATTCCGCTGTGCTTATAAACACGCTCAACGCCGCCGCAATGGACATGATGCAGACCTATCTCGCCCCGTCCAAGCCAAATGTTGAGCGGCGCATCCGCCAGCAGAAAAACGGGCAGGATTATCTCTACTTCTACACTGAAAAGCGCATCGGAGAGGATGGCAAGCGCTGGGTGACAGAGCGCCCGGTATCCGAGAAGGAATATGTGGCATACCTCATGGAGGGTGACGTCAGCCTGCACAGTGTGCGCAAGACAAAGTACCGCTTTACATACGCTGACCGCCGCATGGAGATAGATGTTTACCCATTCTCCGCTGATAAGGCGATACTGTTTGTGTACGGCTCTGCCGATGAGGGCGCGGCCATCCCGCCGGAGATAAGTATTCTGCGCGATGTCACCGGTGACCCCGCGTACAAAAACCGCCAGCTCGCCGGAACACAGACGCTGTAAGATTAAATATTAAAATTAACATTAAAAATATTACAGGCTGTGCTGCTATTTGCAGCACAGCCTGTTGTTATTTCACTCACCACATTTTGCCTCCCTCTGACGAGGAAGGTGGCAAAAATCCTCGATTTTTTTGCCGGGGGGAGAGACTTTTTAATGTCAAAAAGTTCAAAATGCGCAGTGGTCATTCGTGTTGTTCTTTCTTACTAAAGGTTTAGGACGCAAGCAGCCGTCGCAGTCTTGCTAACGCAATCCAGCTCTCTTATCAGAGAGTACCGTGAAAAATGAACAAGCACCTGCGGCGTTCACCTCTATATCAGCCACAGTGCGGCGGCGGTGAGGAGCGCCGCGATAAACAGCGCCAACATAATTGCGCCGATAACGCCCCGCCGCGTATGCTTTCCCTGCGGTGCTGTCTTTCGCACATAGTCCTCTGCCGCCTCCCGCGCCTGTTGCAGCAGCGCCTCGCGGCTTATCTGCGGCGCGTGGAAATAATCATCCCTCAGCACGAAATACGCCTCGGAAAATATGCCGCACGGCGCGTTTACCACTATCACATTGCGCATATTCCCCTTTATCGCGCCCGATATTGTTCCCATCGCCTCGCCGCCCCCACACCCTCTGCGCGATCTGAGGCGTGACACGAGATTTGCCAGTACGCTGTGCTTTTTCCCTGTCATACGCGCTCCTCCACCCTGACGGTAACGACCGTCATATCATCATTCGCGCCGTACTGCTTCTCAGCCTCTTTCAGTGCCGCGCGTGCAAGCGCCTTCATATCGTCAAACCCGCGATTGAGCAAGCTTTTCAGCCATTCATCTTCTGCATCCGCTATCACACCGTCTGACGCGATAAGCGCCGTACAGCCCGGTTTCAGGCGCATACGCACAATATCCGGCGCTCCGTCCTCGCCAACACCCAGCCCCGCCGCAAGTGTTTCACCCTTTATGCGCTTTACACTCTTGCCGGACACGACATAGGACGGTGCCGCACCATATTTATAAAAGCTGGTGTCCCCGGTGAAGAGGTCAACACACATCAGATCCACCGTGGCATAGCCCCAGCTCTCCTGCCCTCTCAGCAGCATGACGGAGTTCAATATCTTCATTGCGGATGCCGGTTCAACGCCCGAACGCAGGAATTTTTCCAATATGGCGACCACCTCGCCGCTGCCGCGCGCGGCTTCATCACCTGTGCCCATGCCGTCAGACAGTATCACGCACAGCACACCCTCATCCGTTTTGAAGTATGTTCCCTTGTCCCCGCTCACCTTTTCGCCTCGCTTTTTCAGCGCCGCAATGCCCACCGACACGGCGAGCGGTTCCGCCTCCAGCAGCGTCAGGCGTGAGCTTGCGCCCTCACCCTCCGGTGGAAGGCACAGCCTGACCCCCACCACGCCGGACACTCTGTCCAAATAATTTGGGTGCTTTGTCAGCGGCGTGAGGCGGCCGCTCTCTATAATAACGCGCACCCTGCCGCTTCCGTCACGATATACGGCAGTTTCCGCGTCAATATCAAGGCTTTTAAGATAGCGGTTCAGCCGCCGCTCCGCTGTGGAGTCGGTGCCGTTGATGCTGCCCAGCTCATCCGCCACACGGCGCAGAACATCCGCTATGTCGCTGTACACCTCCCACGCCGCGCTGCGGCTCTCCTGTAGATGGGCGCGATACTCCCGCCGATAGCTGAGCCCGCGCAGTTCCCCGTTCACCGCCGCCACAAATGCCGCCGGCCCTTCACAGCGCTCTCTGAAATATCCGGGCAGGTCGGCCAGCGTGAGCGTGCCGTGCTCGGTCATGGCCTCGGTCGCATCGTTCATGGCAGACAGCGTGTCCATATATTCGGTGTTCCAGCAGCGGTTTTTATACTTGCACTTGACGCACACCTCATCCGCCGCGCGGTCAAATACGCGGGCGATGTTCTCATCGTTGTACGGCTCCTCCACGTTGCGGCGCACGGTCTCAAAAAGCTCCAGATATGCGTCACTGAGGTTTTTTACGCGCCCTGCCACAAAGCGCCGCAAGCCCGATTCCCCGCTTCCGCGCGCCGTGAATTGCAGCATGAGCGCAAACTGCGTTATCCATGACGATGGCAGAATCATAAACACCACGCACGCGCATCCGGTTTCCAGCCCGACCGCTATGTATGACACCGCCTCCCACGCGCACACCACGCTCAGCGCGACCGCGAGAATAAACGACAGCACGAAAATCACGCGCCCATGCTTTCCGAATACGCCAGACAGTAGCCCCGCGAACGCGTATGCCATCGTGTAAAATGGCGCGGCCACGCTTGCGGCATCCATTGCAAGCCCCAGCATCGTGCCAACTGCCGCGCCCGTCAGCATCCCGCCCTTCATGGCAGAGGTCATCACCAGGATAAGCGACACCATCCGCCCTATAGACGCACCGTCCAGCACGGTTATGCGCGCAAAGCTCATCAGTGCGCACGACATCATTATCATCTCCGACACACTGTGCTTCACCTCTGCGGTCTCTGTCGTACACAGTGGGTCTGACAGCGCCTCACGGAAAAAATACGCACCGCCGAAGGCAAGCGCCGTCTCCAAAAACAGCTCACCATACAAGGGTACTGTCGCCCGCACGAGTGACACACTGCCGAGGTAGCCTGTTGCCGCCATCACCAGCCCCGCCGTGGTGGGCATGAAGAATGCGCCCTTATAAAACGACACCTCCTGAAACACGAATGCCACCGTGTACACCAGCACACACCCCGCGATATATCGTATGCCCCACTCTATCCCGCCGCTGAGCACGTACCCCAGTGACGCGCCCAGCAGCGCAAACACCCCACTTAGCCCCGCGCCGGAGCACGCCACCATGCTAAGCCCCAGCGGAGCGCCGTTGTCCATGACGCGTGCGCACGACATCATCATACCAAGCCCCATATACACCGCGCACCGCGCCGACATATAAAGCCGCGGATCTATGCGCCGCGCCGACGCCCCCTGCGTTATCGACGCAAGTCTCCCAATTTCCCCTGCTGCCATTGCCAGACCTCCGTTTAGTTTACATAAGTGTATGTTTATTATAGTTATGTAATTCAAAGAACGTTGTCGGTACGCGCTGTAAAAATATATTTCTTTGCGGGGAGAAATGGGGGAAAAAGAAAATGGGCGCGGCTTGACTTCACGGCGGCGCGGGAATATAATTTTTGCAAAAATAATGACGGATTCGGGAGGAACAGTGATGAAGGATTTCACGCATTTTGATGCACAGGGCAGGGCGCGCATGGTGAACGTCGGAGAGAAAAGCGAAACCACCCGCACAGCCGTTGCCGCTGCGCGGGTGATTGTAAACGAGGATACATTTCAGCTTATAAAAACAGGCGGGATGAAAAAGGGTGATGTGCTGAGCGTGGCGCAGATCGCCGGTATAATGGGTGCAAAGCGGACGAGCGAGCTTATACCGATGTGCCACCCTGTCATCATTGACGGCGTTGAGCTGACGCTGACGCTGGACGAGGCGCAGCAAAGCGTGGAGATACGCGCCACAGTCTCATGCGCAGGGCGCACAGGCGTGGAGATGGAGGCGCTTACCGCTGTCAGCACGGCGGCGCTGACGGTGTACGATATGTGCAAGGCGGTTCAGCGCGATATTGTCATCACTGACATACGCCTTATTTCCAAGACAGGCGGCGTGCACGGCGATTATACACGCGGTGAGTAAGTTCTCCCGCAATTCGACAGGCAGACTATTGCACAGCGCACGTAACATCTATATAATAACAATTGCGGGGAGGGATACCAATGAACGACTATAGCTTTGGCAATTACATTTACACGCTCCGGACGCGCGCGAAAATGTCACAATCGGAGTTAGCCGCGAAAATTGGTGTAACCAACAAAGCCGTTTCAAAATGGGAGGTCGGCGCAGCAAAACCCAGCACAGATGCAGTGAGAAAATTGGCCGCACTCTTTCATGTGAGCATTGATGAGCTGTTGAAAATACGAGCGGGTGAAAAAGTCGTGGATATCACCAAAATTGTTATCACCGGCGGCCCATCTGCCGGAAAGTCAACTGCAATGAGCTGGATACAGAACGCATTTACGCAAATGGGATATACCGTTTTATTCGTCCCTGAGACAGCAACTGAGTTGATAACCGCCGGTGTTGCCCCCTGGACCTGCGGCACAAACGAAGATTACCAGAGATGCCAGATGCGTTTGCAGCTTGACAAGGAAAAGGTGTTTGAGCAGGCCGCCAAAAGCATGAATGCAGATAAGGTGCTTATCGTGTGTGACCGCGGTGCGCTTGATAACAAAGCCTATATGGACGGTTTGGAATTTGCGTCTGTACTCGCTTATTTGGGCGCTGACGAGGTCACCCTGCGGGACAGCTATGATGCGGTGTTTCATCTGGTGACCGCCGCAAAAGGCGCAGAGGCGTTTTATACCACCGCCAACAATTCCGCAAGGACAGAAGCCGTTGAGGAGGCCGCCGCGCTTGATGACAAGCTGATTTCCGCATGGACAGGTCATCCCCACCTCCGCGTAATTGACAATTCATCCGATTTTGATACGAAGATGAAGCGTTTGATCGCCGAAATATTCTCTTTCCTTGGTGAGCCGGAGCCCTATGAGATAGAGCGGAAATATCTCATCGAATATCCGGACAAAAAGTGGCTTGAATCCCTGCCTAATTGCCAAAGGATAGAGATCATCCAAACCTATCTCAACTCTGCCACCGGCGAGGAGACCCGCGTCCGGCAGAGAGGTGCTGACGGCAACTATATATACTATCTGACCACAAAGAAAAAGGTATCCGGTATTAAGCGCGTTGAAACTGAAAAAAGGCTGTCCGAAAAAGAGTATCTGCGGCTTTTGATGGATGCAGACCCAACAAAGCGCCCTATCAGGAAGGATCGATATTGCCTCACATACGATAATCAGTATTTTGAAATTGACATCTACCCATTCTGGAACGATAAAGCCATCATTGAAATTGAACTGCGAGATGAAAACCAGACTATCCACTTCCCCAAGGAGATTCATGTCATAAAAGAAGTCACCAATGACGAAGCATATAAAAATGCCGCATTAGCGGCAAGATAAGGGGAACGCGTTATGAACATCATTGAAAATTGGAATCTCTTGAACGAGCGCATGAGCAATGAACACGCAGACCTAGTAGGAAGCCTTATGCAAATACATATGGGCGCATTTGATGACTTGAGGAAAAGCGGCCATATGCTTATGGTGAATGGTAAACCAGTTTCAGAAATTGCACCGACCATTCAGCCAATGGAACGCCTCACCCTTGCAGGAGATATAGGTCGCAGTTTGCTGGATGGAAAGAGCCTCGATCTGTTCAATAAAAGCTTTGCAATCAAGCACGCAGATTATTTCCCCAACTGCATTTTCATTGCGCTTTCCGCAATTATTGAAAATCTCGAGGGCGGCTTAAACACTGTTTACCCTGATAAAAAGCTGGAAGTAGTATGTAAATACGATACGCTTCCAAAGAACAACGACCCGCTTGGTAAGATACTTCCACTTATAGAGAAATGCTATCCCTGGGTCACACTCTCCACTGACGTCCGGCAAGCAACCCCTCCGGCAGAGAAGCCGCCGAGGTTTATCCCTCTGCATAAGCCAAGCTTGTTTTTCGCCGCCGATACGATTGCAAGGATTGACACCACACGGACAGTTTTCAGCGGCAGGATACTGCGCGGAACGATTAAGAAGGGCGATGTGCTGAACGTGGTTAATGCAGACGGAAAAGCACTGTGTCATGAAGGAATGGTGCTTGCAATGTATGCAGGCACTCAGGAAATCGACAGTGCAGAGGCCAATACACATATTGATGAGCTGTGCCTCGCCGTTGAAATACCTGCGGGTGAGTATTCAGGCATTTTTCTTGTCGATGGTGACAAAGTGCTCGCTTCATTAGATGAAAAGCAGGCCGACAGCAGCACCGAAAAGCCCGAGAATAAAGACGAAAAAGTTGGCAAAAAGACCGGATTTTGGTCAAAGCTCTTTAAGAAATAAAATTGGTGAGAATGATGAAGCATTGTATTATAGTAAAATTTGTTGACACGGTTGAGGATAAGGCCGCACTCGTAAACGAGATACGCGCAGTGTTTGCCGCGGAAGCCATCCCGCAGGGCGTTGAGGGCTACAGCTTTGTTGAAAACTGCGTGGCGCGCCCCAACAGATATGATTTGATGATCGTTGTGCACATGCCGGTGGAGGCGCTTCCGGTTTGGGATGCGTCCGCCATTCATAAGCGCTGGAAAAGTGAATTTGGCGGCTATGTCGCCGGCAAAGCAATATTTGACTGCGAATAAGCAAGCGTTAATCAGTTCTCCGGAATTCTACATTCCATCACAGCGAGGATACCGTCTTTGACCATGATCTCTGCCGCGCCGCAGTCGCGCCACTCATTGCTGGCGCCTATTGGGAACGCGTTGGTGATGGTCACGTTATCAAGCTCATACTTCGCGTTTTTTATGCTCACGCCGCGTGCTGCATCCGTGAGCGAAAATACAGAGAGCGACCAGCCCGCTCTCTTTGGCAGGGTCAGTGCACCGTCTGCAAACACCGTTATATGCGTGTCATCCCCGATAAGCTCTGCCCGTGCGCCATGACCGGCCACAAAAGCCGCCGTCTGTATGTTGGCATAGAGATGATCCAGCCGCCCGCCCAGCGCGCAGTATATGCGGATATGCCTGTACCCCCTGCTCAGTGCGTGGCGCACGGCGGACATAGTGTCCGTGTCATCCTTTTCGACCGGCAGACGCAATATCTCAACATCCTGCGGCAGTGTACCGGCGTAGGAGTCAAAGTCGCCCAGGAGAAGGTCAACGCCGACCTCCATGCGCTGTGCGTGCTCGTAGCCGTGGTCACAGGCGATAATATAATCGCACTCATTTATCCCTGTTGCCGCCGCATATTCCCCACCGGAGATTATCGCGCATATCTTCTCCATTACCATATCCTCCGTAAAATTCATTCCGGCTGATAGTATACCACATCAGCCGGAATTTTCATACCTTTTATAGGGGTTTGTTAAAGAAGTTGATTTTGTATATGCGTGTATGGTATAATTTCTGCGATAAATCAGACTGAGTAGAGAGGATCATTCATGTCGGCTATTTTATGGATCATCATCCGTATTCTGGCGTTGGCGGCGGCTCTTTTCCTGCTTCCGCTGGGTATGGGTTATGCCCTGCTGCACAAGAGCAGCTTTGACAGGGGCTTGATATTTCTTTTCGGCGTGTGCGCCATGCTTGCGCTTTTTGAGGTGATATACCTGCCGTTTTTCGTTATCGGCGGGTCATTTACGTTCATGACGGCGCTGTTCTTCGTTATGGCGACTGCGTGCGCCGTGCTGGGCTTCTTCCTCAATTCGCGTCAGGATAAGCCTGTCGCGCAGAAAACCGCCTTTTCCAAGAAGGAAAAGCTGCTGCTTTCTCTGTTCGCGCTTGTCGCGCTGTGGCAGATCGTGCGTGTGACCTTCGGCGCCGGCACATGGAACATTGACGATGCATGGTATCTCGGCCTTGCCAACACCGCGCTGTACACTGACGATATTATGCGCACAGACCCCACCACCGGCTTCCCGCTCAACTACTTTGCGGAGATGAGTTCTTACCTCGCGTATGTATTTTCACCGTGGCCGCTGTTCCTCGCGATGTTTGCAAAGCTGTTTTCTTTCCACATTCTCGTGCTTGCCCGCACGATTCTGCCGGGCTTCTTCATCGCGCTTTTCTATTACGTTCTCTACCGCCTCGCCGCTTTCTTCTTCAAGGGTGAGCGCGAGAAGGCATTTATGGCACTGCTGTTGCTGAGCGTATTTTACGAGATTTGCGCCGTGGCAATGAACCTTAGATACACCTGGATCATCTGCTACCCGTGGATGGGTAAGGCATTCGGGCCGAGCATAATCTGCCCGCTCGCGCTGTACTTCTTCCTGCTTATTGAGGAGGAGCCTGTGCGCGGCAAACAGCGCTGGCTATGGTTCGGTATCTTCCTTGCAAACCTCGGCGGCTGCATGGTGGCATCGAGCAGTGCAGAGATGTCGCTGATGCTGCTGGGCTGCTGGGGGCTGGTGCACGTTATCCGTACACGCGATATCTCCGTCATATGGAAGCTGGCTTTGGGTGCCTCGCCGAGTATCGCACTCATGGCGGCACACTTCATGATGTAAGGAGGGGTGCAGTATGCTTGAAAGCTTGAAAATCATTCTTGACGAGACTCTGTCTGTCTACCGTCTGGGTACGCTGGATGGGCGGCTGTTCATTCCGTTTGTTGTGTGCTGCATTTATCTGCTGCTCTCCCCCTCAAAAGAGGATGACCGCGCACGGCAGTATTTTGTCTACCCATCGCTGATTCTGTGTCTTTTCATCTTCAACCCCGTTTTTATCCACTACATGATAAAGATCATGGGCGACCCTGAGCGCGTTGTGCGCATATTCTGGCCGCTGCCCATCGGGGGTGTATTTGTCTACTGCATCATCCGCGCGTTCTATGCGCTGAAAGCACGGTGGAAGCGCGCTGTGCTGCTGCTTGCCGCAGTGGGTACGCTGTTTTTGATATCCGACCTGAACGTGGCGGGCATATCCTTCCAGCGGGCGCAGAATTATGAAAAGCTTATCCCCGGTGCAAAAAAAATAAGCGACACGATATACAACAACAGCGGTGAGCGCGAGGTGCGCGTGCTGGTGCCGAAGAACCTTTTCTTCTGGATGCGTGAATATAACGCGTTCCTGCTCACACCGTATCAGCACAAGGCCGACTTCATGTACGATGATGAGGGTATGCTCGACCTTGACACAACAGGGCAGAAAGCGCGCAAGGCAGAGTGCGAATATGTGGTTACATCCTCCTCTGCTGCATCGTACGGTGCACTGGAAGATTACGGTTACGCCCTGATTGCAGAGATCCCGGGGGATAGCTGCACATACTATTTATACAGATTTTCGGAATAACAACCCCGGTCGGCACAGTCTACAGGCTGTGCCGACTCATTTTATCTGCCGATTTCACCGTTTTTTGCACAAAATGTGCGGTTATGTATTGATTTTTTGACGTTGTGGTGTTAAAATTCAGTTTTGTGTTGAAAATCTAATCTATAACAGGGCGCTGCCTCAATGAGCAGCTTAATGCAAGGGGAAATGTAAAATGGATAAACTCAGAAATGTCGCAATAATCGCCCATGTTGACCACGGCAAGACCACACTTGTGGATGAACTTTTGAAGCAGTCCGGTGTATACCGCGATAATCAGGAGATCGTTGACCGCGTAATGGACTCTAACGATCTTGAGCGTGAGCGCGGCATAACCATCATGGCCAAGAACACCGCCGTGTGGTATGGCGACACGAAAATCAATATAGTTGACACCCCGGGTCACGCAGACTTCGGCGGTGAGGTTGAGCGTATACTGAAAATGGTTAACGGCGTTATTCTGCTGGTTGACGCCGCAGAGGGTCCCATGCCGCAGACGCGCTTTGTTCTCAGCCGCGCGCTGGAGCTTGGCCACAGGGTAATAGTTGTCGTCAACAAGATTGACCGCCCCGACCAGCGCATACATGAGGTCATTGACGAGATATTGGAGCTGCTTATGGATCTGAACGCAACTGACGAGCAGCTTGATTCACCGATGCTGTTCTGCTCCGGCAGACAGGGCACAGCCAGCTACTCCCCCGACGTTGTCGGCACTGACCTTGAGCCGCTTTTCAAAACGATAATCGACTATATCCCCGCCCCCACGATGGACGAGGACGCACCTTTCCAGATGCTCGTCAGCAGTGTGGACTATAACGAGTATGTCGGCCGTATCGCGATTGGCCGCATTGAGCGCGGACGCATCAAGCAGAACGACGAGATAGAGGTCTGCAACTACCACGATGCAGACAAGCCCACTATAAAGGCCAAGGCCGTGTCGCTCTATGAGTTTGACGGACTCAACCGTGTGCCGGTGGCTGAGGTCGGCGCGGGCAACATCATCGCAATGAGCGGTATTGGCGATGTCACCATAGGTGACACGATATGCGTCAAGGGCTCGGCTGAGCCTCTGCCGTTTGTGAAGATCGGCGCACCCACGCTGGAAATGACCTTCTCCGTAAACGACAGCCCCTTTGCAGGCCGCGAGGGTAAGTTCGTCACATCCCGCCAAATCCGTGACCGCCTCATGAAAGAGACGCTGAAGGACGTCTCTCTGCGCGTAAACGATGTACCCAACAGCACAGACAGCTTCAACGTGGCAGGCCGCGGCGAGATGAGTCTGTCCATCCTCATCGAGACCATGCGCCGCGAGGGTTACGAATTCCAGGTATCTCCCCCACGTGTGCTGTATCAGGAGATTGACGGCAAGCGCTGCGAGCCGATTGAGCGCGTTGTTGTGGACGTACCGAGTGAGTTTATGGGCGCTGTTATGGAAAAGCTCGGCGCGCGCAAGGGTGAATTTTTGGAGATGATCCCTGTCGGCAACCGCGTCAAGCTGGAGTTCCTTGTTCCGTCAAGAGGTCTGTTCGGCTACAGGAACGAGTTCCTCACCGACACCAAGGGCGAAGGCATCCTCGCAAGCGTGTTTGAGCGGTATGAGCCGTTCAAGGGCGATATCAGCCGCCGCGCTACCGGCTCACTTATCGCGTGGGAAACCGGCGAGGCTGTCGCCTACGGCATTTGGAACGCGCAGGAGCGCGGCGCAATGTTCATCACCCCCGGCACGAAGGTGTACGGCGGCATGGTGGTGGGTGTGTGCCCCAAGAGTGACGATGTTCCGGTGAACGTGTGCCGCACAAAGCACCTCACCAACACCCGCGCCTCCGGCTCTGACGAGGCACTGAGACTTGTTCCGGCGCGTCAGCTCAGCCTTGAGCAGTGCCTTGAATTTCTTGCAGATGATGAGCTGCTTGAGGTAACGCCAAAGTCCCTGCGTCTGCGCAAGCGTATTCTCGACCATAGTCTGAGAATGAAGAGCGTAATGAAAAATAAAGCGTAAATTTCAACATCCCTCCTGCCAAGCGCAGGAGGGATGTGTTATACATATACACAGCAAACAGGCTGCTTCAATCAGTGAAGCAGCCTGTTTTTATTAAGGGTTTATTAATTTATTATATTTTATGCGCTTTTCTTCTTGCCGATGAGGGTGTACACGAAGAACACAGCCAGCACGCCGAATGCGATCACATAGTGCATACCGTTCTGCAGCGGGAAGAAGTCAGAGAGCTGACCTGCCAGCACCAGCGCCATTGCCAGCGGCACGAGGAAGCGGATGGACACGCGGTAGAACACATCGAAGAACTTCGACTTTTCACCGGAATGTATTTCATCAAGCATGTAGTCAGGTTTAAGCTCCCAACCGATCATAAGTGCCATGAGCATTGCGCCGATAGGCATCATGATGCCCTCAGACAGGCAGTCGAGGAAGTCGAGCCAGTCTGCATTCCAGGTACCGGCAACTGCACTGTCCTTGAGAGGCAGCCAGATGGGGTTGGTGCCCAGGCCGTCAAGTGCAACGATGAGAGCCTCAACAAGGATGACAGCAGAGACAGCCATGGTGATCTTTTTGCGGTCTGCGCTCTTGCCCTGGAGGGTGCGCTTGTCGATGAAGTACGCCGCGATAACCTCCATGAGTGAGATTGCGGAGGAGACTGCCGCGATGATGACCAGCAGGTAGAAAATAACGCCGAACAGCGGGCCGGTGGGACCCATGTTGGAGAACACGTCCTGCAGGGTGACGAACAGAAGCTTCGGGCCGCCAAGGGCAATGTCGCCAGCGGCCATGCCGCTGTTGATGCCGTTTGCAACGGCCGCGGGGAGGACAGCGAGAGCCGCCATGAATGCCGCGAGAGTGTCAGAGAAAACGATGATGACAGAGTTCTTGACAAGGTTCTCTTTCTTGTTCAGGTAGGAGCCGTAGGTGACCATTGCGCCCATTGCAAGCGACAGGGAGAAGAACATCTGGCCGCCCGCGATACCGAGAACAGAGATGAAGCTGGGTGATTCCTCAATGAAGCCGCCCTCAACAGCGTAGCCGGGAACGAACATGAACTTGAGACCCTCGGATGCGTTGGGCAGGCTGAGTGCACGCACGATAACAACAAGCAGCATGAGGTACAGTGCCGGCATACCGATCTTGTTGAACTTCTCAATGCCATCGCCAAGGCCGCGCATAACTATGTACATGCAGTAGCCGAGGAACAACGCCGTGAACACTGCGCAGCCAAACTGGTTTTCAAGCATTGCGCCGAAGGTGTTGGAGCCTGCGATTGCGCCGCCGAACAGGTTGCTCAGGCCAAAGCCCAGCTCTGCAAGGTTGAGGCACATATACTGGATGCAGTAGCCGCCAAGCACAGAGTAGAAGCCCATGATAAGCAGCGGGGACAGCAGACCCAGCCAGCCTATCCATTTGTACTTCTGGCTGACCTTCTTGTATGCGCCGACAACGCCGGTGCCGGTCTTGCGGCCAAGTGCAAGCTCACTGGCCATAACCGCCATGCCCACCAGCAGGCCGAGACCCAGATATACTATCAGAAAGGTGAAGCCGCCGCATTTGCCCATCTTGTACGGAAAGCCCCAGATGTTGCCCAGACCAACGGCTGAGCCAATGGCAGTCATGATAAAGCCGAGATTACTGCCAAATGAAGTGCGATTGTTTTCCATTTTCATACCTCTCTTAATTATTGATCATTGCGCCAAGAAATGCTGTCGTTTATCTCTCATTAACAATGTGGTCATAATTATAAACTTTTTCTTGCAATTTACGAAATTCTACATTATTATATTTATGATGAGAAAATCTAATGGATACGATCAACCATAAAAAAGAGAAAGAATTAACAAGCGGTGCCGAACCCGCAAAGGCGCTTCACACGGCGCTTTTCGGTTTTTTTACTTCCGCCGGATACCGTTTTTTTGTAGGGGAAAAAGCGTTTTTTTATCCATTTTCTCGCAAATAAGCTTAACGAGTCATATCAAAATCTTAACGCGCTCTTTATATTTGTCGGTTTTTTAACCCTGTTTTTGGGGCTAAAAAACCGCGTAAAATAAGAAAACCTGATGGATAGCAAATATCCATCAGGTCAAGGAGTATATGAGTCGCGTATATTCTTATTTGGTTTTCACAGCCTTTTTGCGGCCGATGAGGGTGTAGACAAAGAACACTGCCAGCAGGCCGAACGCGATGCAGTAAAGCACGGTCGGCTCAACCGGGAAGAAGTCGATCATCTGACCGGCGAGGACAAACGCCATTATCGGCGCGACCAGCCATTTCATGCACACGCGGTAGAAGCCGTCAAACAGCTTGGAGCTGTTGCCGGAGCGGATCTCCTCAAGGACATAATCCGGTTCAAGCTCCCACCCGATCATGAGCGCCATAAGCATTGCGCCGATGGGCATTGCGATACCCTCAGACCAGCAGTCCATGAAGTCAAGCCAGCAGTCATTCCAGGTGCCCACGCCAAACCAGCTCTGGAACGGGACCCACACGCCGTTGGAGCCGAGACCGTCAATTGCGACGAGCAGCGCCTCAACAAGGATGGCAACGGACACCCAAAGCACGATGTTGGTGCGGTCGGCACTCTTGCCCTGCTCAGTGCGCTTATCAATAAAGTAGGCCGCAATGACCTCCATCAGGGAAATCGCAGAGGAGATGGCCGCAATGATGACCAGCAGGTAGAAGATGACGCCGAACAGCGGGCCGGTGGGACCCATGTTGGAGAACACGTCCTGCAAGGTGACAAACAGCAGCTTCGGGCCGCCGAGCTGGATCTCATTGACAGGAATACCGCTGTTGATGCCGTTGGCAACGGCGGCAGGGATGACCGCAAGACCGGCCATCAGCGCAACCAGCGTATCGCACACAACGATTATTCCGGAGTTTTTAACAAGGTTTTCTTTCTTATCAAGGTAAGAGCCGTAGGTGACCATTGCACCCATTGCAAGGGAAAGGGAGAAGAACATCTGGCCGCCCGCAGTACCCAGCACGGAGATGAAGCTGGGTGCCTCCTCAATGAAGCCGCCCTCGACCGCGTAGCCGGGCACGAACATAAATTTAAGTCCTTCAACCGCGTTGGGAAGCGTGACCGAGCGGACAATGACGATTATCAGCATCACAAACAGCGCCGGCATACCAATTTTATTGAATCTCTCAATACCCTCTGACACGCCACCCTTTACAATGAGCATACACACGCCAAGGAACAGCAGCGTAAACAGCGCACAGCCAAACTGATTGGTCAGCATTGCGCCGAAGGTGTTGCTGCCGGTTATCGCGCCGCCGAACAGCCCGCTCAGGCCGAAGCCCAGCTCCGCAAGGTTCAGGCTCATGTACTGCACACAGTAGCCGCCGAGGACGGAGTAGAAGCTCATGATGAGGAACGGGGCGATAATGCCCAGCCAGCCTACCCATTTATACTTCTTGCTTATCTTCTGGTACGCGCCGACAACGCCTGTACCGGTCTTGCGGCCGAGTGCAAGCTCACTGGCCATAACAGTCAGGCCGACGATCACCGCAAGCGCAAGGTAAATAATAAGAAACGTGAAGCCGCCGCTCTTGCCCATTTTGTATGGGAAGCCCCAGATGTTGCCCAGACCCACGGCTGAGCCGACGGCTGCCAAGATAAACCCAAGGTTACTGCCCCATGACCCGCGTTTGTTTTCCATTTTCATACCTCTCTTTATGGTTTATTTACAGTTCCTCCTGTAATCTTAACGGGATTATAACACCAGAGAAGTCATTTTCCAAACTCTACATTGTTATGTTTATCATTAGAAAATGTAATATATAAGGAAGCGAATTTTTTAACAAAATGGACACTAAAAAAATTGCCGCCATGCTGACGGCGCTTGAAAAAGGCAGTCTGACCGCTGCGGCAGAAGAGATGGGCTATACCCAGTCGGGGCTGACGCACATGATGAACTCACTTGAGGATGAGTTGGGCGTGAAAATACTTGTCAGGAGCAAGGTTGGCGTGCACCTCTCCCCTGCCGGACGTGAGCTTCTGCCGCAGATGAAGGAGCTTATGCGCTGTGCAGACGAGCTGCAAAAAAGTGTGGACAGGCTGGTTCAGCGCAGCTACACCGTGCTGCGCTTTGGCACATACGCAAGCGTATTTCGCCAGTGGCTTCCCTCCATTTTGTCCGACCTGCGCCGTGTTAGCCCTGAGATCAGCGTGACGATACGGACGGGCAGTATGCAGGAGGTCTACAACGCCGTGCGTAATGAGGAGCTGGACTGCGCAATAGTCAGCTATCAGCCGTCACTGTGTCAGGGCATGGACTGGATAGACCTGCATGATGACGCACTTCTGGCGATACTTCCGGCGGATGTGGAGCTGAACGGCGGCGAATATCCGGTGGAGCTTTTCGATGGGCGCGAATTTCTCATGCCCTCGGACGGGCAGGAGCTTGACATTATGCCGGCGCTCTCAGCCAATGGGATGCGCGTCAATCCTGAGATACACTATACCGGACTTGATGACGCGTCTATCGCGTCAATGGTGGCGCACGGCCTTGGCGTGAGCGTGCTGTCGAAGCTGATAATGGACGGTATCTCCGACCATGTGCTGGCCATCCCGCTCGCCCCCGCCGCGTGCCGGCATCTGGGCATCGTTGTAAACGCCAACCGCCGCAACGAACACAGCATAAAAAGCTTCATCACCTGCGCCCAGGCAACCGTAAAACATATCTACGGCGAGATGTGAGCGCGCATAACATAATAATAAAGATAACCGGACAGCCGCAAACTTATATATTGCGGCTGTCCGGTTTCTGTTATATTTACTTTTTATCTCTTTTTCCCGCGCAGGTTCAGCATCACCACGGAGGCGAGTATCAGCGCCACGCCGACGCCGGACATGAGCGTTACAACCTCTTTGAAAATCGCCGCGCCCAGCAGTGTTGCCACCATCGGCTCCACCGTGGCGAGGATCGCCGCGCGGCTCGGCTCAACATATTCAAGCCCCTTTGTGTACGCGGCAAAGGGTATCACCGCCGTCACAAGCCCTGTTATAACAATCAGCGCCGCAAGTGTGCCGACGCTTTCCGCCGCCATAAGCTTTGCCGTCATATCCGCAGGTGCACATATGCACCACGCCCCAACTGCCGCCACAACGAATGTGCCGGTCGTCACGGTGAGCGGCGAATACTTCTTCAGCGCAACCGCGCCCAATATGCTGTACAGCCCATACCCTATGCCGGAGCAGAGTCCCACCAGCAGTCCGGTCACGCTCATCCCCGCGCCGCCGATGCCGGACACAAGCACGCACCCGCCGAATGAGCACACAAGCGCCCCCAGCTTCATCGCGCTCAGCCGCTCTTTGAATAAAAGGCACGACATCAGCATCACCCATATGGGTGAGGTGTACAGCAGTATCGCCGCGGAGGACAGTGTCATCATATTTATCGCCGTGAAATAGCACACCGTGAAAAACAGTATACTGCCCAGACCAAGCCCGAGAAACAGCGGGATATCACGCGCGCTGATGTTGGCCTGTCCGCGGTCAAGCACCGCGCGCAGCAGTGCAAACACAACTGCCGCAACAGTCAGGCGCAGGCACACGATTTGTATGGAATCGAACCCATACTCGCCGAGCGCGCGCACAAATATGCCCATACTGCCCCAGAAAACGCCCGCTGTGATTATCAAAACCGTGCCGACGGCACCCGTATTTTTTGCCTTGTTCATATGCTACCTCGTTAAAATATTATATAGAATACTAATACAGCCGCGCGATTTTGTCAATTGACCACACTCAGCACGGAACAAAACACGCCTTGGGCACGTCTCTATTTTAGATTTATGGATAGATTAACATAATTCCCTCTTTTCTTTTTTGGGATAATGTTGTATAATGTCCATGTAAGTTTCACTGGGAGGCTACATACATGAATAAAACCACAAAAATTTTGCTTATTTTGCTTTGCATCATCTGCTTTGGCGTGTTCTGCTTCAGCGGGTACAAGCTTTTTTCCACACTCAATGAGTACAAGATCGCACAGAAATCTTATGACAAGATGAGCGAGGAATTCGTATCTACCGAACCGACTGCACAGCCCGCAGCCAGCTCTGCCGTCACCAATGTGGACGAGACGGAGAATGACGAGGGCAAGGAGGTTTCCCCCATCACTGTTGATTTTGACAGTCTGCTTGCGCAGAACTCCGATGTGTGCGGCTGGCTCTACAGCAAGGATACTGTTATCAACTACCCTGTCGCGCAGGGCAGTGACAACAACGAGTACCTCCACCATCTGCTTGACGGCACCTATAACTCCAGCGGCACACTGTTTGTTGACTGTGAGTGCGGCCCCGATTTCTCAGGCACTAACACCGTTGTTTACGGCCACAACATGAAGGACGGCTCAATGTTCAACTCTCTTATCAACTATAAAGAGCAGAGCTACTACGAGGCGCACCCTGTCATGTACCTCAACACCCCCAAGCAGAACTATAAGATTGAGATATTCTCCGCTTACATCTGCAACTATGACTCAGATACCTATACCCGTGACTTCTACTCTGCCGAGGACTATGGCGCATGGGTCGCAAAGATGAAGAGCCAGTCTGACTTCACCTCTGACGTTGAGGTTACCGCCAACGACCGCGTGATCACACTTTCCACCTGCACCTATGAATACGACAATGCAAGATTCGTCGTGCAGGGCAAGCTTATCGCGCTGGATGCCTGATCATTCCTGTATACAAAAGCCAGCCCTAAAGGTGAGCTTGAGGGCTGGCTTTTAAAAGTCGGATAAGATATTATTTTAACGAAAGGAAAGTAAAATTATGCGAATTGTCACTGTAAGCCGTGAATTTGGCAGCGGCGGCCGTGAGGTCGGCAAACGGCTTGCCGACGAGCTGGGCTTCACCTATTACGACCGTGAAATCATCGCAGCCATTGCCGAGGAAGCCGAAATGGATGCAGGGTATGTGGAGCACGTTCTTGAGAACAGTCTGCACTACAGCTATCCTCTCACCTTCTCGCACACGCTTTCCATGAACTATTTCATAAATAACAGTGCACCTCAGCTGCTGGGAATTCAGCACAAGATCATCCGCTCACTTGCCGAAAAGGGTGACTGCGTGATAGTTGGCCGTGCTGCTGACGCGATATTGGAGGCTTATTCGCCGTTCCGCGTCTTTGTATATGCGGATATGGATGCAAAGCTTGCCCGCTGCCGCGCCCGCGCAAGCTCCGATGAGCAGCTAAGTGACCGCGAACTGGAGCGCAAAATACGCCAGATAGACAAGAACAGGGCCGACAATCATGACCTTATCTCCTCTGTTCACTGGGGTGACCGCGAGGGCTATGACCTGTGCATCAACACAACGAATATCGAGATAAAAAACGTTGTCCCCATGGTCGCAGGCTACGCCAACTCCTTCTTCGACAGGAACAAAAAGCTGTAAATCTATAATTATTAAGCCGCCTGAACATATTCATTCGGGCGGCTTTTTTCGCCCCCAAAGCATCCGGCTATTGACTTTTCTGTTAGAACAGCTATAATATATTATTCGTTATGGAACATAAGTTCTTATACATATTCAGTGCCCTTGCAGGAGAAATATTATGAGCAAATATGATAAGCTTTGGAGCTATATGCGTCAGCGCACGGAGCGTGAAATCGTTCTTTCCTTTGATGAGTTTGACCGTATCGCCGGCGTTCCCGTTGACCATTCCTTTCTCACCTATAAAAAGGAGCTGCTTGAATACGGCTACAAGGTGGGCAAAATCTCTATGAAACAGCAGACCGTAACCTTTGAGAAGCTACCTAAAAGCACCTTGGTTCTGTACGTTCACGGCAAAGGCGGCACGGCGGATGAAGCCGCGCATTACCAGCCGTTATTCCCCGAATGTGATGTAGTCGGCTTTGATTACGTCTCTGAAACGGCGTGGGATGCTAAAGAGGAGTTTTCTTCATTTGCAGAAGCGCTTTTTGCCGGTTATGAGCGCGTTATTCTGATTGCCAACAGCATAGGCGCGTACTATTCCATGTGCGCCCTGCCGCAGGAGAAGCTTGAACACGCATATTTCATCTCGCCTATCGTCAGCATGGAACGGCTGATCTGCGACATGATGCAGTGGGCAGGCGTGGCAGAGGCAGAGCTGTGTGAAAAAGGGATAATTGAGACCGACTTTGGCGAACCCCTGTCCTGGCGCTATCTCTGCTACACGCGCGAATATCCATTTGTCTGGAACGTGCCCACAGATATACTGTACGGTGAGCGCGATAATCTGACCGCCCTGGAAACAGTGACCGCCTTTACAAATGCACACAGCGCCACGCTGACCGTGATGAAAGACGGCGAACATTGGTTCCACACGCCGGAGCAGATGGCGTTTCTTGACCGCTGGATAGCACGCTGTGAAAATGCAAATGTGGAATAGAGTAGAGCAAAGAAAATGATTTGCATTGATTATGGCAATCCCACAGATATCAATTCCTGGATGTGAAGCAATGGCAAATATTTTAACCATCCGTTTTGAATAAGCTCACCCTGTCAAATCATTATAAATGCGCAAAATAAATGTACTGGCGCTTGTATTCTGCACGGTAAAATGATAAAATGTATTGGCTGGAGGTTGTACGTTTGTACTTTCCCAGTCATAGGAAAACGATGTGCAATTTCATATCCTGCCGCAGACAGCAGAAATATAAACGGGGTGACAAAATGATAAAATTCGGTACAGGTGGTTGGCGTGCCGTAATTGCGGACGAATTTACAAAGGCGAACATTCGCTTTTTGACAGCAGGCTTATGTGAGCTTATGCTGAAAGAGGGTCACGCGGGCAAGGAGATCTGCGTGGGCTATGACAGGCGCTTTCTCTCCAAGGAGTCGGCGCACTGGGCGGCCGAGGTACTGGTTGGCTATGGGTTCAGGGTGTATATGATTAACCGTTCCTCCCCCACGCCGCTTATGATGTTCATGGTGAAAACGCACGATATGCCCTATGGCATGGCCATAACAGCCAGCCACAACCCCGCGATATACAACGGCATAAAGGTGTTTACCGCCGGCGGGCGTGATGCCGACAGGACAGTTACCGCCAAGATCGAGGCCGAGATTGAAAAGCTCAGTGAGAGCGAGATTAAGAGCATCGACTATGACGCGGCTGTGGCATCTGGCCTTGTCAGCGAAAATAACCCCACCAACGAATATATTGACAGTGTGCTGGCCGCCGTGGATGTCGAGGCCATCAAAAAGGCACAGCTGCGCATTGCACTCGACCCGATGTACGGCGTCAGTCAGACCTGTCTCAGCATGATACTGATGACCTGCCGCTGTGACCTTGAAATCATTCACGACAGGCATGACACGCTCTTCGGCGGCAAGCTGCCCGCGCCGAATGAGGAGACGATGGGACCGCTGTCCGCCGTGGTGCTTGACCGCTACCGCTGTGACCTGGGCATTGCCACAGATGGTGACGCTGACCGTCTCGGTGTTATAGACGACAATGGGCAGTTTGTCCACCCGAACAAGCTGCTGGTGCTGCTGTATTACTATCTTGTGAAATATCGCGGCTGGACAGGCCCGTGTGTGCGCAACAATTCCACCACACACCTGCTTGACCGCGTGGCGGCGGGCTTGGGGCAGAAATGCTACGAGGTGCCGGTCGGCTTCAAATGGGTGTCCGCAAAGATGACGGAGACGGATGCCATAATCGGCGGCGAAAGCTCCGGCGGCATGGCCGTCAGAGGGCACATTTCCGGCAAGGACGGTATTTACGCCGCCGCACTGCTGGTGGAGATGCTCGCCGTGACGGGCAAAAAGCTTTCAGCGCTTTATGAGGAGATATGTGAGCTTTATGGTGAGCTTGCATATTCGGAGGCATCCTTCACCATGACGCATGAGCGCAAGGCAGAGCTGCAAAAGCTGCTCTTTGAAGATATGGTCTGCCCCGATTTCGGTGAGAATGTTGACCATATCAGCCGCGAGGACGGCTGCAAGGTCTATTTCAAGGACGATAGCTGGGTCATATGCCGCTTCTCCGGCACAGAGCCGCTGCTGCGTATGGCAGCCGAGGCCGAGACGAAGGACATCGCAGACGCGTATATCTCCCGCTGGAGGACCTTCCTTGGCCTGTGAGCGGCACGGGGTATATTATAAATCATATAAACTATCAGGCTGGCCAATACGGTCAGCCTTTTTTTATACACCGAATTACCTCCTATTCTCCCCCGCGCTACATAAATTTCAAAAATCAGCAGCATTTTACTTGACATAACACCGTTTAGGCGCTAAAATAACTTAGTTAATATTTGTGAAGCGTTGGGGACGCTTTGCCGGAATATTACTTTTTCAAGTCCGACTAGACACTGTGCTGTGTCTGTCTTTATTTAGATTACATCTAAATATGGTTAAACCACCAAAAAATTCTTAAGGAATGGAGGTGTGTTTACTTACTATGCCAACGCCTTTATGGATCGTTATATTGGCCGTGTGTGCGGCTGTATGCTTTATACTTGGCATCGTCTACCGTAAAAAGGTCGCTGAGAGAGAAATTGCGAGTGCGGAAGAAGAAGCAAAACGTATAATAAATGAATCAATAAAAAGTGCAGAGAGCAAGAAGAGAGAAGCTCTTGTAGAGGCAAAGGAAGAAATACACAAGGCTCGCTCTGAATATGAGCGGGAGGAAAAGTCGCGCCGCGCGGAGCTGCAAAAGCAGGAACGCCGCCTGCAGCAGAAGGAAGAGACGCTCGACCGCAAGGTTGACGCTGTTGAGAAAAAGAGCGAGACGCTGAACGGCAAGATCGCCGCGGCTGATGCCCAGCAGAAAGAAATTGCGCTTATCAAAAAGAGCCAGCTGGAGATGCTGGAAAAGATCTCCGGCTTCTCAATCGAGGATGCAAAGGCGTATCTTATCGCCAATGTCCGCGATGAAGTAACCCACGAGATGGCCGTCAAGGTCAAAGAGGTCGAGGCGCAGTACAAGGATGAGGCTGATGAGCGCGCCAGAGAGATAATTGCCACGGCAATTCAGCGCTGTGCCGCAGACCACGCAAGTGAGATCACCGTCTCTGTCGTACCACTCCCCAACGACGAGATGAAAGGCCGCATAATTGGCCGCGAAGGGCGCAACATCCGCTCTATCGAAACACTCACGGGCTGTGACCTCATTATTGACGACACCCCTGAAGCTATCACCGTTTCCAGCTTTGATCCGGTTCGCCGCGAGATCGCGCGAATTGCGCTGGAAAAGCTTATTCAGGATGGCCGCATCCATCCGGCACGCATCGAAGAAATGGTTGCAAAGGCACAGCGTGAGGTCAACGCCACTATCAAGGCCGAGGGCGAACGTGCCGTGTTTGAGACGAATATTCACGGCCTGCATCCTGAGCTTGTCAAGCTGCTTGGCCGCATGAAGTACCGCACCAGCTACGGTCAGAACGTGCTTAACCACTCTATAGAGGTCTCTCACATTGCGGGGCTTCTTGCAAGTGAGCTGGGCGTTGATGTTGCAACGGCAAAACGTGCAGGACTTCTGCACGATATCGGCAAGGCCATTGACCATGAGGTTGAGGGCAGCCACGTCACCATCGGTGTTGATATCGCGCGCAAGTATAAAGAGTCTGAGGCGGTTATCCACGCAATTGAGGCGCACCACGGCGATGTTGAGCCGCACACGGTTGTTGCCTGCCTTGTTCAGGCGGCGGACGCTATTTCCGCTTCCCGCCCCGGCGCAAGACGTGAGAACATCGAAAACTACGTCAAGCGTCTGGAAAAGCTGGAGGAGGTTTCAAAGAGCTTCCCCGGCATTGCAAGCTCCTATGCTATTCAGGCCGGCCGCGAGATCCGCATAATGGTCAAGCCCGAGGATGTCAGCGAGGATCAGATGGTTCTGCTGGCCAGGGATATCGCCAAGAAGATAGAGGACGAGCTGACCTACCCCGGTCAGATAAAGGTTCATCTTCTGCGCGAGACAAAGGCTGTGGATTACGCGAAGTAATCATGCACCATGTAACCGAATATCAAAAAGGACACATCTTTTGCAAAAGGGATGTGTCCTTTTTTGCGCCTTGCTTCAAAGTGCGATGTCATCCGGTCGGAAGATGTTAAGAGACTTGTTAAAAAATTTGAACATTTTGTATCATCTTATCGCCGTGCATTGTCGCATAGGATGAAATGTGGTATAATTATTACAAAGAAATCAGAGGAGTGGTATTATCAGAAAAATCAAGTATATCGAGCGAGATAAAACTGCGCTGCTGGAAAAGATGAAGGAGTCTGCCGTATCGGTGCTGCCAATAATGGCAATTGTGCTGCTGCTGTGCCTGTGCGTGACACCTATGAGGCCGGAGCTGCTGCTGTGCTTTTTGATAGGTGCGGCACTGCTGATAGCGGGCATGGGGCTGTTCTCTCTGGGTGCGGAGCAGTCAATGACCCCGATAGGAAGCAGTATCGGTTCTGCGCTGACCAAGACGCGCAACACCCCGCTTATTCTCGGTGTCAGCTTCCTGCTGGGCTTTGCAATCACGATTTCCGAACCGGATCTGCAGGTGCTTGCACAGACTGTGCCGCACATTGAAAGCAGCGTGCTGCTGATAACCGTGGGCGTGGGCGTGGGCTTTTTCATGTCGGTGTGTATGCTGCGCATACTGAGCGGTGCAAGCCTCAGATGGATATTGATAGTGTGCTATGCGGTGATATTCGCCCTGGCTGCATTTACAGACAAGAGCTTTCTTGGTATCGCGTTTGACTCCGGCGGTGTGACGACAGGTCCGATGACCGTGCCGTTCATCCTCGCGCTGGGTCTCGGTGTATCAAAGGTTAGAAGTGACGATCGCGCCGAGGCGGATAGCTTTGGTCTTGTGGCGCTGTGCTCCGTAGGACCGATACTGTCGGTTATGATCCTTGGCTTCTTCTACCGCGACAGCAGTGGCGTGGTCGGCCTCAGTTCGGCAGAGTATGCGTACACAACGCAGATCGGCAAGACGTTTATCACAGGCATCCCCGCGTATATGAAAGAGATGGCAATTGCCATGTTGCCCATCGTGGCAATTTTCCTCATTTTCCAGCTCTGCGTCCTGCATCTGACAAAGCGCAGTCTTGAAAAAGTCCTTATCGGCCTGCTGTATACATACGTTGGGCTGGTGCTGTTTCTGACGGGCGTAAATATCGGCTTCTCCTCCCTTGGGGCGGAGCTGGGTGCCACGCTGACACAGGGCTGGACAAAGTATCTGCTCATTCCGTTGTCTATGCTGCTGGGCTGGTTTATCATCTCGGCAGAACCTGCTGTCGGCGTTCTTGAAAAGCAGATTGAGGAAGTCAGCGCGGGTGCTATCCCCGGCAAAGCAATAAAGCTCAGCCTGTCCGTGGCTATTGCGCTGGCAATGGGACTTTCCATGCTGCGCGTGCTGACCGGCGTTTCCCTGCTGTGGTTCCTCGCACCGGGCTACGCTATTGCACTGGGACTGTCGTTCTTCGTGCCGGATATATACACGGCTATCGCGTTCGATTCCGGCGGCGTTGCGTCCGGCCCGATGACGGCCACATTCATGCTGCAATTCATGATGGGCGCAAGCGCTTCTCTCGGCGGCGATGTGCTAAGCGACGCTTTCGGCGTTGTGGCGCTGGTGGCGATGCTGCCGCTGCTGTCGATACAGGCGGTCGGCTTCATCTATGAGCACAAGAAGGACAACAGACGCGAAACGGAAAGCTATGGCGATTTCGATATTGTTGAGCTTTGGGAAGGAGTCGGCGCATGAATTATGTGATATCCATTATCAACCCCAATATGCTCGAGTCGCTGACGGACATATGCGCAAACCTTGAATTGCCCATGACGGTGGCGCTGCACGGGCGCGGCACGGCAATGCAGACCATGCTGGATCTGCTGGGGATAGAATCTAATGAAAAGCGTGTGGTCATGACAGTGGCCTCGCAGGAGAAAACAGCGCGCCTTATCGCCGAGCAGAAGCGGTATCTGCATCTTGGCGTTCCCGGGCACGGGATGGTGATCGCTGTGCCGATAAAAAGTGTTGGAGGAGGTAAAGTATTGGCATACCTGAACGGAGATGAAAAAACCGCAAAATACACCCCGCCGCAGAGCTACACCTATGAGCTGATAGTGGCGATAGCAAATTCCGGCAGCACCGATATGGTGATGAACGCTGCCCGCAGCGCAGGCGCGAGAGGCGGCACGGTGCTGCACGGCAAGGGAACAGGCGCGCAGAATACCGCCCGCTTCCACAACATTTCAATTGCCGATGAAAAAGAGGTTGTGCTTATTGTCGCAGCCGCGCATGAAAAGTCTGAGATAATGCGCGCCATACTGCAAAAGGCAGGCCCCGACAGCGCGGCAGGCACGATAGTGTTCTCGCTTCCTGCAACAGAGGTCGCTGGCTTCGGCCTCTTCGAGGACGCTGAATAAGCTGTATAACCTTAATATGCAAAGAGAGAGTGCACAAGCAGTGCACTCTCTTTGGTTATAAGGTCATTTCAGGGCAGTATTCGCGCTATCCCATCTCACTTTATATCCTCGCCGCGGATATATTTGCCCAGCGGCTTCCAGAGCAGCCAACCGATGACAAGGCAGAACACGAGGTCAAGCAGCATATAGCTGCCGTTATACAGCGCTGAATACAGCCACGGTGTGGTCATGGTCATGCCAAAGAACGCGTCCGGCATGTATTCGCCCCAGACCCACACGCCCACAAGATAATGCACGAGAAAGCGTGCTAGTGAGCCGACAGCAGAGCCGATGAAGAAACCGTTTTTCCGCTTGCTGAAGATTCCGGCCAGCCCCAGCACGGTGTACGCCACAATATAGTCGCCCAGGATGGACTGCCAGCCCCATGCATAAGCACCGTCAAGAAGCAATTGCAGCACGCTGAACGCGAAGCTTGCCAGCATACCGGGTGCAAAGCCCCAGCGCGCGCAGTAGACGAATATCGGCAGCATCGAAAGGCATATTGCACCGCCCTGCGGCAGTTCAAACAGCTTGATGTAGCCCAGCACCTGCGCCAGCGCCACGAAGATTGCGCCCTCGCACAGAGCGCGCAGTTTGAGATGAGAGTTGGTTTTCATGTTTTTACCTCCACGAAAAAATTAGTTTTTCCGGAAGCACACATACATCAAAAAGCGCAGAACCAAGAGAACTTGATCCTGCGCGATAAAGACGTATCTGATGTTTCCTACGCCGGCATTATCCGGATCAGGTATGAGGGTACCGGAGCGTCATTTCGCCCCATCTCAGCCGGGAAGTGACCCAGCGCCCCTTATTCAATTTTACCGTATTGATAATAAACCGTTTACGCGGCTTTGTCAACGGTTTATTTCAGCATTTCCGCCTTGTCGATGATGAACTGTTTCAGCCACTCACCGGCCTCGGCATTTTTCAGGGCAAAGTCGATTGTAGACTCAAGATACCCCTTGAGGTTGCCGGTGTCATAGCGCCGCCCCTCAAAGTCCACCGCGCACATTTTCTCCCTGTGGCAAAGCTCACGCATACCATCAGTGAGCTGTATCTCGTTGTTGCGCCCGGGCGCGGTATGCTCAAGAATATCGAAGATGGCCGGCGTGAGAACGTAGCGCCCCATGATTGCGAAGTTGGACAGCTTCTCCTCCAGCGTGGGCTTCTCGTTCATGTCGCTTATGCGATATACCCGCTCACCAAGCTGCTCTTCCAGACGGACGGAGGAGTATTTTGATATCTGATCATCCGGCTGCTCACGGACGGCGATGGCAGAGCACTCATTCGCCTCTGCCGCCTCAACAAGCTGCTTTAGCACAGGCTTCTCGCTGAGCATGATATCGTCACCGAGCAGAATTGCAAACGGCTCATCCCCGACAAAGGTTTTGGCACGCCACACCGCGTGACCGAGCCCCTTTGTCTCCTTCTGACGGAGGAAGAATATGTCCGCCATATCCGCGACAGAGCGCACAATGTGCGCATCCTTCTCTTTCCCGTCGCGTATAAGGCGCTCTTCAAGGTCAGGAGCATAATCAAAATAATCCTCAATCGGACTCTTTCCGCGGTTCGTGATGATGAGGATCTCCTCAACACCGGCGGACACAGCCTCCTCCACAATGTACTGGATGACCGGCTTATCCACCAGAGGCAGCATCTCCTTAGGGATGCTCTTGGTGTTCGGCAGCAGCCTCGTGCCCAGACCTGCGGCGGGGATTATGGCTTTTCTGACTTTCATGTTGTTTTCCTTTCTTTTATATATAGTCTGTTTTTAATTGCATTTTGCAATAAACTCCCTAAAGAACGCTTTCTGCGGCAAAAAACGCATCAGCGGATAGCCCATCAGCAGCATCACAGCCGCCTCGCCCAGGCCGACCTGCACAGCGTTGAGCGCAAACACAGCGGGATGCGTGAATATATCCATGCCGTTATACGCCTGCGTTATCACAGCGCCCACAACAAGCGCGTTGAACACCACCGGCATCATGCAGCCCAGCACCGCCGTTGCGCGTGTGTGCGGGCGTTTGCCTATCCACGCGGTGCAAAGAGCAGCGCCCAGCGTGGCGAGTGAGCCGAAAATAATATCAAATATATTGCCGGTCATCAAATTTGCAATGCAGCATCCCACAGCCAGCCCCCACGCCGTGCCGGGGATGAAATACGGCATTATGCAAAGCGCCTCGGACACACGAAGCTGCACCGCGCCATAGCTTATCGGCGCAAGGGCAACAGTCATCACAGCGTAGGCCGCACCCACAACGGCAGCGGCGCACAGCATACGCGTTTCATTTTTCATTTAATTCTGTGTCTCCTTCAAGCTTGCCATCTGCCTCGGGCTGATCCTTGCCCTGCTGTCTGCGGCGGAGTGAAAATTCACACCCGCAATAAAGCTGGCGATATATGCCGTACTTTTCACTAAGCTCCACTGAGCGGTTTTCGCCGTCACGCTTCTTGAAGTCACTCGGCAGCCAGCTGATGCCAACGGCACGTCCCACTTCTTCACCTATGCTGTTTATAAGCACCGCGTCCTTATGGCGCGACACGGTGAGTGTGGTGCAGTAATAATCATAGCCATAGTGCTTTGCCAGGCGCGCACACTCCAAAAGGCGCAGTCGGAAACATTCGGTACAGCGTTTGCCGCCCTCCGGCTCATTTTCAAGCCCCTTTATGCGGGCGTAGTAGTCCTCGCTTTTCCACGGCTCTGCCAATATGCTCACCTTTTCGGTAAGTCCAAGCTTTTCTATCATCTCGACCTGCGCACGGAAGCGGCGGTCAAATTCCTCCTGTGGGTAGACGTTGGGGTTATACCATAAAAGTGTCACGTCAAAATACTGCGTCAGGTATTCCAGCACCGAGCTGGAGCATGGGCCGCAGCAGCTATGCAGCAGCACGCGCGGTGTTTTCTTCCCACGCTTTTGGATGATCCTGTCCAGTTCTTTTTGATAATTTCTTCTATTCATAGCCTGTATTGTACCATACATACTGCCAAAAATCCATTATAATATTATTCAATCTGTTAAGAACTCCGAAAGAGCTTTATTTTTTCTTGCGTTAGCGGATATTGTGGTCTATAATCAAGAAAAAAGAGGAGGCCGCACTATGGATAACCGCACAAGCAAGCAGAATTACTACCTCGACATTGCTGACTCTGTTTTGGAGCGCTCCACCTGTTTACGGCGCAAGTACGGCGCGATAATCGTGAGAAGTGACGAGATAATCTCCACCGGCTATAACGGTGCACCGCGCGGCCGCCGCAATTGCAGTGATCTCGGCGTATGCACGCGCGAAACGCTGCACATCCCCTCGGGTGAGCGGTATGAGCTGTGCCGCAGCGTCCACGCGGAGGCTAACGCGATAATTTCGGCTTCACGCCGCGACATGATAGGCGCAACGCTGTATCTCGTTGGCCGTGACGCGCGCACGAATGAGCTGCTGCACGATGCAATGAGCTGCTCCATGTGCAAAAGGCAGATAATAAACGCAGGTATAGAACGAGTTGTCATCCGCATTACGCCGACAGAATACCGAACCATCATGGTAAGCGACTGGATTGAAAATGACGATTCAATCTTCACGCTGCTGTAAAATAAGATTATACGAAAAACTCATCGCAGAGTGCGTATCTCTGCGATGAGTTTTTTATTTTTTCCATTACGCTGTTGGCACTTCGCGGCAGGTGAAGAGGATTATCTGCCTTTCGTGTGAAAGCTCACGCAGGAGCGCCATTGCCTGCTTCAAGCGTTCTTCATCGAGATTGACCAGTGCATCATCTATGATAAGCGGGCAGCTCTCCCCTTTTGGCATTGCAAGCTCACACACCGCAAGGCGAACCGCCAGATACATCAGATCCAGCGTACCCGCGCTCAAATACTCTGACTGTCTCGCAACGGTATCATTCTGCGTCTTTGTGCGCGCGGTGAAATCACGGTCAATAAGCACGTCGGAATAGCGCCCGCCTGTCATGAACGACATATACTGTGCCGCGAGCTTGCCCAACTGCGGTGAAAACCGGCTTTGCAGCTCAGAATCTGCCGCGTGCAGGGTGTTGACCGCCAGTGTGAGCGCGTCATACTCATCATTTATCGCGTCATACTCGCACTCCATGGTTTTCAGCTCGCTTGCCAGAACCAGTGGGTCACCTGTCGCGGCAAGCTTGCCGCGCAGCTGCGCTATCTGCGCGGATAGCTGCTCCACCGCGTTTCTGGTGCCTGCCAGCTCTCGGCTCAAGCGCGCCGCCTCAGAGCTTCCGCCGGAGAAGTCCAGCTCATCCAGGGCTTCACTCTCTATACGCTCCTGCTTTTCGCGCATAAGCTCATACTGCTCACGCGCTGCCCATTCGCGCTCACGCGCGTCATCCAACGCCTGACACAGCCGCCGCTGCTCGTCCAGCGCACGGCGTATATCGCCCGCATTGTGCGCACCGTATTTATCCAATATCCTGTGGCGCTGTTCCCGCGCTTCCTCGGCCGCGCGGCGCGCTTTCAGATACCGCATCACAAACACCACAGCCGCCGCACAGCATAGCCCCGCCATAACCATCAGCCACACACTGCCAAGCGTGCTGTACACTGCGGCACTCGCCACGGCGAGGACAAAAAAGATTATCGCAAGCCACGGTATCGGCCTTGCACTCCCTGCACGGCGAAGCGCCGACAGCGCGTCCAAATCGTCCTCCGCGCTATCCTCGGCCTCATCCGCACTCATTGCGCCGAACGGAGCGCCGCGCCAATCGTTCTTGGCCTGTGCAAGCTCTGCCAGCGCACTGTCATGCTCCTCTGCGGCCTGCTTCAACTCGCTTCTGCTGCGGCTTAGCATCTCCAACGCCTCGCGGCGCTGCCGCTTGCGGCTGTCGGTCACAGCAGCTTCCAGTGCGGCACAGCGTTCGTTTTCTTCTTGCAGTCTCTCTTCCAGCGCGTCGATTTCATCCACGGTGCTGTCCATCTGGTAAAGTGTGCGCTGGGCATCATCCATGCGTGCCTCCAGCTCCGGCAAATAGCCGTGCCGGTTGAAGCGGCGCTTTCTCTGCCACGCACGCAGGGTTTCATCCGCTTCGGTGTATGAGGTCTGTTCTTCGCCGCTGGATACTATCGCGTTTATTCTCTTTTCAAGGTCAGGGTTGCCGGTCACAGCGACTGTCCCCTGCCCGATAAATGCACTGCGTGTGAACACATCGCGGCTCACGCCGGTCAGCAGCTCGCCTGCATTTGTGCCGTTAACGCCCTCGACCGGAACATTGCTGTCTGTGTAGACGGCCGTAAACTCCCGCATCGGCGCACCCTTGGCCTTTGTCGTGCGGGATATCGTGATGTCAAAATGATCTGCGGTCAGCTCCATGCTGCCCTCCATCGGTGCACCTGACCACGGCGCATAGCGCAGTTTGTCCGGCAGATAGCCCGCGCGGGTGCGCGCCGAGCTATCCACCCCGTAGAGCATCGTGCGGATAAATGCGCACCATGTGGATTTGCCGCTCTCGTTCGGGGCGTATATCACGTTCAGCCCCGGGTGAAAGCTGAGGCTTTCGTTTTCCAGCTTGCCAAAGGAGGCGGTCAGCTTATTTATCTTCATGGCACACGACCTCCTCTGCGTTGTCCAGCGCGGCAAGACCCCAACGCGCAGCCTGCTCGACCTGCTCACGCGCGTGATCACTGTTGGCCTCATCGTACAGCTTTTTCAGCTTTTTCAGGAATATCCCGCGCAGGCTGTCCTCACCCGCGCGCTCCCACACGCTTTTGCGTATGTGCGTCTTATCGCGAAGCTGAAGCTGGAAAAACAGCTCTCCCAGTTCATTTTGCAGCTTTGCAAGATCCGGCGGCGTATCCGTTTCGCCGGTAAGCGTGATGCGGTAGATGTCACACACAGTGTCGTCTGGCAGCGCCGTGTGCACTGCAAGCAACGGGTCTATCCCTGTAACATCCACCTCCAGCGTCTCATATCGGCGCTGATATATGGAAAGCGGGGTAAGTGTACAGCCGCTGTCACTCAGCTCAATGAGGTTTATATACTTCTCGCCCGTCTCGTCAAAGCCGCGTCCGGCTGGGCAACCCGGCCAGGAATAATACGTCTCATCAGCCTTCAAAAGCCCGCTGGCCGCGTGAATATGCCCCAGCGCGGCGTAATCCATGCCGGAACGCGCCAGCTCGTCCACCGTAATCGGGTTATATGCGGATGACGCATTTCCCACGTCACCATGCAGGCACAGGATGTTGTATATGCCCTCCGTCCGCTCTGCCGTGAAGCCGTTCAGAAGTGCGCCGCTGTGCGCCTCCGTAAATGCCGCGCCGTATACGCGCACACCGAGTGCGTCCAGCGCGATACACTCTATGTCCGCAGTCGCGAAAACATGGACGTTTGCGGGCAGCTTTAATTTTATATATGGTGAACGCGCGGAGATATAGTCATGATTTCCGGGCGCGACAAACACCGGAACGCCGCAGCTTTGCAGGCTCTGCACAAGCTCCTCCGCAGTTTCAAGGTATGCACTGCCGCTGTCCAGCAGGTCGCCGCTCAGCAGGACAAGATCTGCTTCCTCGCGCCGCGCCGCGTCCGCCAGCGCAGACAAAAGCTGTCTCTGCTCTGTGCGCAAAATGGCCGCCTTGCCGCGGCTCAGCCCCTCAAAGGGTGAGTCGAGATGCAGATCCGCCGCGTGTAAAATCTTTAATGTCCGCCTCATCGTACCCTTACCGCCTCCGCGCTGAGACACTTGCCTGTGTCAGGGTCTATCTCAAAAATGCACCCCTCCATTACGCACCGACCCTTTGCCGATTCGTAACGCCGCGGCGGATCGCCCATGAATTTGCCTATGCTCTGCTCCGGATCAATGCCCAAAACAGACAGCTCAGGGCCTGTCATGCCGAGGTCGGTGATATATCCCGTGCCGTTTGGCAGTACGCACGCGTCAGAGGTCTGCACATGGGTGTGTGTGCCCCACACAGCACTGGCGCGGCCATCCAGCATAAAGCCCATAGCGCGCTTTTCACTCGTCCCCTCCGCATGAAAATCGACCAGTATGATCTTTTCTTTTATTTCCGCCATATAGCCATCCGCTATCACAAAGGGGTTGTCTGTGTTCGTGTCCAGCGTGAATCTTCCCAGCAGGTTCAGCACGCAAATATCACCAAACGGCGTTGAATACACGTTTATTCCCTTGCCCGGGCACTGAGGGCCGAAGTTTGCCGGCCGCAGTATTCGCCTGCGCTCGTTCAGATAGGGGCGAAGCTCCGTGCGTGTCCACGTGTGGTTGCCAAGCGTCACCACGTCGGCACCGGCGCGAAACAGTGCGTCCGCCTGCTTTGGCGTGATGCCCACAACGTTTGTGTTCTCGCCGTTGACAACGGTGAAGTTTATGTTGTGTTCGCGCTTAAAGTCCTTTAGGTGCGCTGTGAGATAATCAAGCCCGGGCTCTCCGCACACGTCGCCAACAGCCAGTATTTTCATGCTCATATCCCATCCTCCGGATCTATGTGTTCTTTTGTTTATCAGTATACCACAATTTGCATAGCACAGGCAATGCAAATCCTTGCAGTTTATGCACATAATAGTATAGCTGATAGAGGTTCAACTCCCGTCAGCTATTATAGCCAAATCATTTTGTGAAAGGATGACCACTGTATGAATAAAAGAAACTTTTATGTAGGCATGGGTATGGGGCTTGTTGTCGGCAGCTGCGCAATGTTCGCCATGCGGCCGAAAAAGCACTGCGTAAAAAGCATTGTCGGGAAAACGCTGAAAACCATGGGTGAGGTTGCGGACTCCATATCCGATGTAATGGGTTGGTAACCGGGCGCACGGCGGTGTGGATTCTGCTCTGTAATGTCCAAGTTTTTGGGCATAAATCGGGCTTTGAAAATATTTTTTGCATTTCATGAAAAAATATTAAAAAAACTCTTGCATTTTCGCTCAAGCTGTGCTAATATAACTAAGCTCTCAACGAGAGATATGCGCCGTTAGCTCAGCTGGATAGAGCGTCTGGCTACGGACCAGAAGGTCAGGGGTTCGAATCCCTTACGGCGTGCCAAACACCTCGAAATCTTCGGATTTCGGGGTGTTTTTGTGTTTCGGGGAGAGGAGACACCAAAGAGAGAGTGCACAAGCAGTGCACTCTCTCTTTGGTTATATTCCAGAATCTCTACCCCTACGCGTTGCGAAGGGTGACTTCGCCCATGGTGATATGCTCCTCTGTGCCGTTTACGTTGACAATGAGGGCGTAATTATCATCTATGCCCAGTGAATCGGCGGCGCGGCGCTCATCACCGCGGATAAGCGTGACAGGGCGGTTCGTGCTTATGCAGAGGCGGCGGTAATCTGCCAGGCAGCACTGTGTGTCGGCTTTCCACGCGGAAAACATCCGATCCAGCTCCTCCACAACAGCTACGAGCATCGTCTCTATATCCACCGGCGCCCCCAGCACCTCAGAAAGCGGCACGGCTATATCGCGCACATCCTCCGGAAATAGTGCGCAGTCAGTGTTCACATTTATCCCAAGGCCGATAACGGCGTAGTACCTGCCGCCAATGAAGCCGCTCTCCGTCAGTATGCCGCAGAGCTTTCTTCCGCCAAGCTGCAAATCGTTCGGCCATTTTATATCTGGCGTGATGCCGCAGACGCGCGATACGGCACGGCACACCGCCACGGCAGCGCACGGTGTCAGCGTTGCGGTACGGGCAAGGTCTGTCCCTGTATACAGCAGCATGGACATATAAAGCCCGCCCTCGGGCGAGGTGAAGCTGCGCCCAAGTCGGCCGCGCCCACTCGTCTGCTGCAAGGCCGCGAGGGTGAAGCCGTCTGCCAGTCCACCGGCCGCAAGCCCTTTTAAAACGGTGTTGGTGCTGGTGACGCAGGGCTTAAATATCACAGGTGCCGCGCGGTCAAGCTTTATCTCCAACTCAGTTCTCCTTTATCAGCGCCAGAAAATCGGCATGGGCAAGCGCACTTCCGGCGAGAACACTGCTTTTCTGCCCGTCATACTTCAAGGGTGCGCCGGTGATATCCGTGCACACGCCGCCGGCCTCCTCCACAATCAGCGCACCGGCCGCAAAATCCCAAAGTGAAGCTGACAGCTCATAATACAGTCCCGCACGACCTGCGCCAACCGCGCATAGATCCAGCTCCGCCGAGGCAAAGCGGCGCAGGTCAAGACTGGCATCAAACGCTATACGGGCAAGACGGAAGGTCTCATCGGCAAGCTCCGGACGATAGGGTGATGTGCCCATGCAGCAGATAGTCTCGCTTAAAGGCGCCTGCTCTGCGTGGATAGGTGCCCCGTTCAAGCACGCACCCTCACCGCGCACGGCAGAGAAAAGCTCGTCCTTATAAGGGTCATAGACACACGCGGCCATCACAGCACCGCCGCTCATATACGCAACTGACACGCAGCTATGGTGCATCCGGCGGACAAAATTCATTGTTCCGTCAATCGGGTCGATGACAAACACATCCGGTGCCAAGAGATCATCCTGCACGCTGTTTTCCTCACAGAAAAACTGTGCCGTGGGCACGGCCTCCTTCAGCCGCTGCATCAAAAGCGCCTGCACGCGCCTGTCGTATTCGGTGACTACATCGCGGTGGCCGGACTTCACCTCGGCAAGGATGCCGTGCGCGTGCATGATAAGCTCTGCCGCCTCCCGCTCTGCTTTTTCAACGCGTTCTATAATATAATGCAGGTCAGTCACAATTAATTCTCCCTCTCATGAAATAATCAATAGATGAAGCCGCCGCCAAGCAGCCTGTCCCCATCATACAAAACCGCGGACTGTCCCGCCGCCGGTGCGCGCACCGGATCATCGCACACTATGCGCACGCTCTCACCCTCTATATACGCAGTGCACGCGGGGTTTTCCCACTTTGTATGGCGCACACGCACGCTTGCGCGGATCGGCTCAGTGGGCATATCTATCAGCCAGTTGAAATCACGCGCGTGCACCTCAGTTTTGAAAAGCTCCTCCCAAAGTGCAAGCTCAATGGTGTTGACCTTGGCATCAATGTGGGAAATGTACACCTTACGCCCATCAATAAGCCCTGCACGGCGCTGACCGACGGTATAGCGGTATATCCCCTCATGCCGGCCAACAACCTCGCCGTGGAATACAAAATCACCCGGCGGCGGCAGTTCTGTGCGCCCGCCAAGCCAAGAGATATAGTCCTTATCAGGGATGAAGCATATCTCCATACTGTCGCCCTTATGGGCAACAGGAAGCTCAAGCTGCTCTGCAAGGGCGCGGGTCTGCGTCTTTTCAAAATCACCAAGGGGAAAGATAACGCGCCCGGCCTGCTCTTTCGTGAGACGGCACAGCATATAGCTCTGGTCGTTCGAGGGACGGCCTTTGAATATTGCGCCGTCTGCACTTCGCGCATAATGGCCGGTGGCGACATATTCTGCGCCCAGCCTGTCCGCCGCGTCAATCAGCGTTTTAAATTTCAGCGTGGGATTGCAGATTATACAGGGGTTCGGCGTCTCCCCACGCATATAGCACGCGGTAAACGGCTTGCACACGCGCTCTTCAAGCTGTGCGCGCACATCCACCACCTCAAGCGGCAGATGGAGAAAGGCTGCCGTATCAACAGCGTCTTTCAGCGCGTGCTCATCGGTATTATCCATGTATAGCGCAAAGACCTCATGCCCTGCGTCCTTTAACAGCGCGGCTGACACGGCGGAATCCACCCCGCCGGAAAAACCCAATACGACCTTGCTCATTTTTTCCCTCTGCTCTCTGTGTATATCATCAGCACCGACACGTCCGCCGGTGATACGCCCGATATACGTCCTGCCTGGCCGAAGCTGACAGGGCGTATTTTTTTCAGCTTCTCGCGCGCCTCTATCCTCAGTCCGGCCACATCGTCATAATCAATGTCCTCCGGAAGGGTGCGCGCCTCCATGCGCTCAAACTCTTCCACGTCGCGAAGCTGGCGCTTTATATATCCGTCATATTTCAGCCGCAGTTCGGCCTGCTGTGTTATCGCGTGCGCAAGCACAGGGCGCTCTGAGTCGAAGGGCGCGGTGTCGGCATAGCTGATCTGCGGACGGCGGATGAGATCAGCAAGGGACACGCCCGTTGCAACCGGTGCGGTGGCGTGCGCCTCCAGCATGGCGTTGAGCGCATCACTCGGCGCGATATGCGTCTTTTCAAGGCGCTTGAGCTCCTGCTCAACGGCGGCGTATTTCTCGTTCACCTCGCGCTCACGCGCCTCCGACACAAGGCCGATGCGCCGCCCGATATGCGTCAGGCGCTGGTCGGCATTGTCCTGCCTGTGCAGCAGTCTATATTCACTGCGTGAGGTCATCATGCGGTATGGCTCATTCGTGCCCTTGGTAACAAGGTCATCTATCAACGTGCCGATATACCCATCTGAACGCCGCAGGATAAGCGGCGGTTCACCTTTTATTTTCAGCGCGGCATTTACACCGGCCACAAAGCCCTGTACGGCAGCCTCCTCATATCCGGACGAGCCGTTGAACTGCCCTGCGCCGTATAGCCCCGCGATCTTTTTCGTCTCCAAGGTGGCGTACAGTTCAGTCGGGTCAACGCAGTCATATTCTATCGCATAGGCACAGCGGGTCATCTCCGCGTGTTCAAGCCCCGCAATGGTGTGCAGCATCTGTATCTGCACCTCTTCCGGCAGGGAGGAAGAAAAGCCCTGTATATAAAGCTCCTCCGTGTTAAGCCCCATCGGTTCAACAAACAGCTGGTGGCGCGGCTTGTCGGAAAAGGTCATCACCTTCGTCTCAATGCTGGGACAGTAGCGCGGCCCTACCCCCTCGATAACGCCGGAATATATCGGGCTTCTGTCAAGGTTTGCGCGGATGATATCATGGGTGCGCTCGTTGGTGTAGGTGAGATAGCACACAGCCACATTCGCCGGTGCAGTCTTTGTGGAAAAGGAGAACGCCTCCGGTTCTGCATCGCCGCTTTGCAGCTCCATCCTGGAGAAATCGACCGTGCGCGCATTCACGCGGGGGGGTGTGCCGGTTTTAAAGCGGCGCATATTCAGCCCCAGTTCCGCAAGTCTCGGCGCAAGTGGTATGGACGCGGCAAGCCCGTCCGGCCCTGAATCGCGCAGAACCTCGCCCACGATGGTGCGTCCTGCAAGATATGTGCCTGTTGCGATAATAACCGCCGCACACGACCACACAGCACCGGTCGCGGTTATAACGGACGTCACGCGTCCATCCTCCACGCCGATATCTACAATCTCTGCCTGCTTCACACGGAGGTTCGGCTGTGTCTCCAGTGTGTGCTTCATAACCTCCTGATAGCGGCGGCGGTCAGCCTGCGCACGCAGAGAGTGCACAGCGGGGCCTTTGCCGAGATTAAGCATACGGTACTGTATACACGCCTTGTCCGCCGCTTTTGCCATTTCCCCGCCGAGGGCGTCCAGCTCGCGCACAAGATGCCCCTTGCCGGTGCCGCCTATTGCGGGGTTGCACGGCATATTGCCGACAGCATCCAGATTTATCGTGAAGCATACAGTGTCCAGCCCCATACGCGCCGCGGCAAGCGCGGCCTCTATCCCCGCGTGCCCCGCGCCGATAACGGCAATATCACATTTCCCGGCATTGTATTTTATCATCGGAAACGCTCCTGAAATCATTCATAATATCAGTTTATTATAAGCGTTCAGCCTGCCCGCGTCAACATTTTGCTTGACCTCGCGGCGCACATATTCTATAATTTTTATATGGACAGCGGCGAAACTTTTCGCCGAAAAAATAGTCTTAATAATATAACATCAAGGAGGACGTGACATGACCAAAACAAAACGGACAACGGCGTTTATACTTTTGCTTGTTTGCGCGCTCACGTTTATCGTGTGCGGATTTCCCGCCGCGGCAAATGCCGCCGAGCTTGGATATCAGCCGATAACAAAGGTTCTTATCACGATCTCTTCAGATCCGGTGGCCGGGCAGAACGCCTATGACATCACAGGCGCGACCAGCACCGAGGGCGCGGTCTATTATGGGCTGAGCTGGTATGACAGCACCGGCGCATACCTTGACGGCACGTTCACAACGGATTATACCACCGTGCAGATACGCATTGATGCCGCTGAGGGGTACTATTTTGCCGACGGTCTGTCAGCATATCTCAACAACTCCGGTGTGGACTATTACATTTACGACAACGGCCGCTATATTATCGCCACGCGCACCTACGCGCCGTCCGTCTGGGCGCCGACTATCATCAAGCACCCGGGGAGTGAGCTGGTGGACGAGGGCAGCTGGTGTTCGTTCGTGGCTACGGCCTCTGACGCGGATAAGTGCGTATGGAAGCTGAAGGACGCAAACGGCAAGGTGTACACCATGCCCGAGCTTATGAATGCCTACCCCGGCATGACCTATAGCGACGACACCTTGGGCAAGCTGATTTTGCGCGGCATCCCGCGTGAGCTTGACGGAAGCGTGGTGTACTGCACGTTCTCCGGTGCGGGCGGTTCAGCAGAAACGAATGGGGCAAAGCTGCGTGTGGACTATGAAAAGCCGTCCCCCTCTCCGTCACCGACACCCACGCCTACCCCTACGCCGAGCAGCACAGTTACAACGGAGGAAAGCGCCGACAAGCCCGTCGAAACAAACCATGAGCACAGCTACGCACGCGAATGGAGCTATAACGATGCAAAGCACTGGTACGCCTGCGACTGCGGCGATTTTGGCAGTGAAGCGGAGCACGTTATGACATGGGAGACGACCCGCGAGGCCACCAAAAAGCAGGCAGGTGAGGAGCACGGTGAGTGCAATGTATGCGATTATGAGACCACGCGCGAGATAGAGTATGTCAAGCCCGCGTCGAGCGGAAAGTGGATATTGTATGTTGGTATAGGCGCAATTGTCCTTGTTATTGCGCTGATGACCGCTTCCGCCGCAAGGCAGAAGCGCGAGGCACGCCGCCGTGCCGCCGCAAGACGCAGACGCTATTATGACGATGAATGATGCCGAGCTGGCATCGTCAGCGGAAATAACGTGATAAATGAACAAAAACACCAAAACCCGAAATCGGTTCGTGATACTCACGCTTCCAATTTCGGGTTTTGCTGCGGTTATACGCGTTGGGATTCTTAAGGTGGATTATGCTTTAACCAAATTGCGTCTGCGGTTTATTGTATTATTAAACCACTTGCCAATATTGGCCGCAACGAAGGTCAACACTAATATGCTTACAACATATACTATACGCTTTGCGGCAAATTCCAACGGCAAGCGCTCTATCAGCGGAGAACAGACGAATATGACCACGGCGTGCGTCAAGAATATTTCGGAGCTTATATTGGATATGTACTTTACAACCTTATTTGTAAAAAACGAGGATATATAGCCTCTGTTCACGGCAAAGGTGTATACAAGCGCTGCACACGCAAACACGTACGCGGAGGTGTCATTAAACGGCAGTTTTCCTTGTTTAAAGCATATATGGACTATTGTAATAAGAGCCACGGCTCCTACTTCTGCAAACGTCCACTGCATCTTTGAATGCTCTTTTTTTCTCCTGTTCAGGAAAATATACGCTATAATTCCACCAATAGAGAAATCTGCCGCTCTAAACACGGGAAAAATATAAGTAAACCAGCAGACGAAATCTCTCCTCATATTACTATCCGGAGACACAAGTTTAACATAGATAAACTCACCTGCCCACCCCACGAAAAGCTGCATAGTCCATATTGCAAATGCCGTTGCCAGCGCCGCTGAATTTGAGTGGAGCTTCTTTATTCCTCACAATATAAGCGGAAGCATAAAATAAGAAAAACCGATGGATGAGAGATACCACGCCGCTCCATTTAGAGAGAAATAATACTCATTTATCGGAACCCACGACTGCAACAGCAACGCATTGGCCGCGAACTTTCCAAACACCTTACCCCATGATATAAGGCCGTTTATTGCCCCATATACCTGCCCTGCAAGCGGGATAAGCAACATAGCAAAATACAGCGGATACAGCTTTGTGATCTTATTATAGGAAAACTTCACACAGCTTTTCGGGGTTATATGCTCGGTATCCATCGTGTCAAGATAATTGTAAGCTGACAAAAAGCCGCTCATCACGAAAAATAACGCCACTCCAAGATGTCCAAATACACAAAGGTACATATGGTGACACAGCACGCCCAAACACGCGAATGCTCTCAGCGCATCCATCGACTCAATCCTGTTTTTTCTCATGTCCACTCCTGATTCTCTATTTTCTCTGTATTACATACATCGTTATCAAGCACCGGTAGGCGGAATAGTCTGCGTATAGGTCATACCGCACACCACGCACTTTGCCACAGATTCACCGGCCGTGGTTGCCGACGGCGAGCTATAGCTCACCTGCTGCCAGGTATGCTGATGCTGACACACGCCTGAGCCATGCGCCTCACCATTGCAAAGCGTCTGCAGGCAATTTCGGCATTTTCCGTGATACGCCTCGTCCAGCACACAATGCCCCGCGATACCACATTCCGGCACGGTGTGCTCCTGTGCATCAAAACCGGTGTCACAGGAATGATGCCCGCAGGACTGCATATGCAGCGCCGTCCCCTGCTCCTCATTGCAGCTTGGGCACGCACATTCCACCGTCAGTGCAGTGCCTTCCTCTGCTACTCGTATGCTCAGGCGCTGAAGCTCATGACCAAGGGCGTTGAGGTACATCACAGTAGCCCTGCCTCGCGCAACCGGCACAATTTCAGCGCTGCTGGAGATGTGCACCACCGACGGGCGGCGGTTAATAACGCTGACACCATCTGTACACTCAAGCAGCTCCCGCTCAACGCTCATACTGCCATCGTCCGTGCGCACCATTTCAATGCTCATGACGGACACATCGTTCCAACTGCACCCAAGCGCGGCATACACATCCGCAGCGGCAAGCGCAGCCGCACGAACCTCGCCATAAACCGCCGCACCCGTGCTGTCCTTAATTTCGCTCGTACCGCGCCGCTTTATGACAGTAATGCACGCGGCGTTGGCCGCAGTCATATCTGACGACTTCTCCGCCTCATCACCCTTGGAGACAAGCGTGCCGTCATGCAAAGTGCCTGTATACTGCCCATCCGCATCGAAGTCTGATGCATCTATCACCGTACCATCCGAAAAATAGAATGAGCGGCGCACATCGCGCGTGGCGAAAAAGTCGCGCAGAACTATGCGGGAGTTATCAAAGCACAGCTTGAGGTCATCACCCTCGCGCTCTAACGCTGTGAGCGCGCAAAGGTAGAAATCACCGCGATATATCTCATAGTCACCCGCCTGAATGTAACTTATCTGCGCTTCACCGGGGCGTGCGAGCAGTTCATCAGCAAAGGCAGACGGCGAGAGACACAGCGCCAGCACAAGCGCCAACAGCGCCGCCATGCAACGTTTCATATCTCTCACCTCCGCATATTGTCTATTACAACATTATCACATTTACATTATTATCTGCTTTATCAATGTGGGCTGCTCAACCGGCTGTGCTGTCAGCGTGTAGCACTTGATAAGGCTTTCTGCCGCTTTTGCGGCATCTTCTTCATTAGCCGCGTGTATCTCGGCAAGCTTTTCGCCCGCGGCGACATACTCGCCAACCTTTTTATTGAGGATAACGCCAACAGAGAGGTCTATATCGCTCTCCTTGGTGACGCGGCCGCCGCCAAGGTGCATGGACACAAGGCCGACCTCGTCTGCCTCAATGTGCGAAACATAGCCGCCCTCGGGTGCATTGACTGTCAGCACCACATTTGCCATCGGCAGACGCGAGGTGTCAATTACATCGTTTCTGTCACCGCCCTGACCCTCGATAAGATCACCAAGCTTTTGCAGTGCCGCGCCGCTTTCCACCGCGTTTTTCAGCATCTCGCGCGCACTTTCATTATCTGGTGCGATGCCACCAGCCGTGAGAATGCAGCTTCCCAAGGTGAGGCACAGCTCCAGCAGGTCGCCCTTTGTTTCACCCTTTAATACGCTTATAGCCTCTTTAACCTCCAGCGCGTTGCCGACACAGCGTCCAAGTGGCTGATCCATATCCGTTATGCACGCGGCAACGCGACGCCCTGCGCCCTTGCCTATCTCAACCATCGTCTCGGCCAGCACACGCGCCTCATCCACGGTCTTCATAAACGCGCCGGAGCCGCACTTGACATCCAGCACAATAACATCTGTACCGGAGGCCAGCTTCTTGGACATGATGGAGCTTGCCATCAGCGGGACGCTGGGCACCGTACCCGTGACATCACGCAGGGCGTACAGCTTCTTATCCGCAGGGTCAAGATCCGCTGTCTGACCTATAAGGGCAATGCCGATTCTATTTACATTATCAAAAAACTGCTCATCCGTAAGCGCAGTCGAAAAGCCCGGAAAGCTTTCCAGCTTGTCTACCGTGCCGCCGGTGTGACCCAGACCACGGCCGGACATCTTCGCAATTTTCACCCCGCACGCGGCAACCATCGGGCAGAGGATAAGGCTGGTCTTGTCCCCAACACCGCCGGTGGAGTGCTTGTCACCCTTTATGCCGCTGATAGGGCTGAGGTCTATCGTGTCGCCTGAGCGCTCCATCGACAGGGTGAGGTTTAGCGTTTCCTCACTGTCCATGCCGACAAAAAGTATCGCCATGCACATTGCGGACATCTGATAATCCGGAATATCACCGCGCGTATAGCCCTGCACCATATAATCTATTTCCTCGGCGGTCAGCTTGCCGCCGTCACGCTTCTTCGCAATTAGATCGGTCATCTGCATAGTTTTATCCTCCGTACTCATCTTCAAGTATTGTATTATTATACCACGGTTTTCGACCGCACTCAATAGCGAAATATCATATATGTCCGGCCGTCCAGCTCTTTTAACACAGCGTGCGGCGCAGGATGACGAAGCTCCGCCGGTATCGCGACAAGGCTGGCCACACCATCGAACGCGGTGAGTGTGCCGTCAGGCCGCTTGAACCACATAAGCTCCGCTTCCTGTGCAACGGGTACAGCATTTTCCGCGCACTGCGGCGGCTCATCCGCGGCTATTACTGCATCCATATTGGCTTCATGCGCCGTATTCTCCGGCACTGTGCACTGCCCTGCGGGTGCAGCGTACTCTATCCTCTGCGGCATTGCAGCAAGCTCACGGTGGGTCAGGCGGCGGTGCAGATACATTCCTCCGCTCCACGGCTGCATCACACCCAGATAACCCTCCGCGCCGCCACCATACACCGCCAAGCGCACCAGCCTGTCGGCCGTATCTGCCGCAGCCTCAAATACGGTAAAAAGGCCGTCCTCCTCCACGCTGAGCGTACCCGCGCGTTTACCGTCTATTATCAGCGGATATTCCATATCGGCCGCACCTCACTATCGCATAAAAATACCCCGCTCAATTTATATGAGCGAGGTTAAATTATAATGTGTTATTCTCTTCTATTGCAGCCCAAAACTGACAGCAAGGGCATTGTCTACGGCGGTCATAGTGCCGTCATCCAATCGCCCCATACGCTCCCGCAGACGGGATTTATCTATCGTGCGTATCTGCTCAAGCAGGATAACGCTGTCCCTGTTCAGCCCAACGGACTGGGCGGTAAGCTCAATATGCGTGGGCAGGCGCGCCTTTCCGATTTGACTGGTTATCGCAGCGGCGATCACCGTTGGGCTGTGCTTGTTGCCGGTGTCGTTCTGCACGATAAGCACAGGGCGCATACCGCCCTGCTCACTGCCCACCACAGGGCTGAGATCAGCGTAATAAATATCTCCTCTTTTGACCATACGTTTCACACTCCGTGAAAATAATAGCCCATTACATCATATGTAACAGCACTATAATTTTCCCACGGTGTGCAAAATTTTATACATAAATAATCAGATAATAAAGCCGCCGTCAACGCCCAGCACCTGGCCGGTAACATACTCCGCACGGGCGAGATACAGCACACTGTCCGCTATCTCCTCCGCCTTTCCCAATCTGCCGAGAGGTATCACCTCGCGGGCGAGACTGTCCAGCGTCTCCTCACCAAGCACTTTCACCATGTCCGTGTCTATAACGCCGGGTGCAACAGCGTTCACGCGGATGCCTGTCGGCGCAAGCTCTGCCGCCAAGGAGCGGGTAAGGCCGATTATGGCGTGCTTCGTGGAGGAATATGCCGACTCACACGATGCGCCGTGACTGCCCCATATTGAGCTGACATTGATGATGCAGCCCGCGTGCTCATGCAGCATATTGCCCAGCACGGCCTGTGTCGTGTTGAAGCAGCCGCCGAGGTTCACAGCAAATATCCTCTGCCAGTATTCCTCGCTTATATCCTGAAACTGCTGCTGGCGCGCAATACCTGCGTTATTTACAAGCAGCGTCACCGCGCCGAGGCGCGCCTCGATTGCGGCTACCATGGCATCCACGGCGCGCCTGTCAGATACATCTGCCTGACAGCTCATCGCCTCATATCCTGCCGCGCACAGGCGCTGCTCCAGCTCACGCGCTTTATCCTCGCGCTCAACATAGTTTATGCACACGCTGTAGCCGTTCTCGGCAAGCTTTATCGCAGTTGCCGCGCCAATGCCGCGGGATGAGCCTGTTATCAGCGCCACCTTTTTCATCATGCTGCACCTCCCTGAGAGACGGTCTCCGTCAAGCGCTGCTCGATAAGTGCGCGCGCATGGTCGGACAGCTCATGCGTGGTCATCGTGCGCACGGTCTCTGCCGGAATGACCTCCAATATGTCAATATAAACATCGGTTTTTCTGCGCATTATGTTCTTTGTAATATGCTCACTCTCGCGCACACAGCTCACCACCAGCGGCACATTCGCCTTCTGCGGTATCTTGAAAGAGCCCGCGTGGAAAGGCAGCAGCTCACCACTGCGGCTTCGCGTTCCCTCCGGGTAAATGCCGATAGAACACACATCATTTTTCAGATAGCTTGCCGCCTGCAAGATGGTTTTCAGCGCGTTGCGGTCATTCTCTCTGTCTATCGCAAGACAGCCGGCACCGTACGCAATAGGCCCTACAAGCGGCAGCGCCATATTCGCAGGCTTAGATATAAAGCCGATACCATACTTATGGAAGCGGTTGAGCGCAACAAGAGGGTCAAAGCCGGAGCGGTGATTGCTGACAAGCACAAACCGCCCGCTCTCGGGCAGCAGCTCCTCCCCTGTTACATGGGCGCGCACCCCGCAGTAGCTCATCAAAAGGCCGGTCGCGCTCTTCACATAGGCGCGGCAGAGCGGATTCTGCTTTGCAATAGGCTTTGACCTGTCCACAAGCAACGTCACCAGCGCCGCTATCGCAAAGTATAACACATGAACGGCGATAAATGCGCCCACGAACACCAGCAGCGCTTTCCACACCACGGCCTCTGCCAGCCATATATACAGCGCCGCAGCAGCCACGGCAACACACAAAAATACAAGTAACACCATAAGATTAAAACTCTCCATTATCTCCATTATGATATGTTGATAATAGCACTTCCAGATTATTTTCCAAGAGATATTTAAGAAATTTGATGGATTGTTTACAAATATTATACAGCCAACACGCCCGCATCCCGGAAAATAGCGCACATTTTCCCCACATAGGCGAGAAGCTGTGCATCACCACAGCGCGGCGGCAGGATGCGGTATTTCACCTTGCGCTTTTCAGGCTCACTCAATATATCCCACAGTGCGTCCAGATTCTCACCGTACCAGCTTTCCCACGCCATGCGGCCGCGCAGCACACCATACAGCGCCTCACGCGAGGTGCACTCACCGAAATCCAATGTGACGCTGTCCGTCAGCGTGTCAAGCAGGCCGATGCAGCCGGCGTAAATATCGTCCCACGCCCGCTGAAAATCGCGCGTATACCACGGGTCTGCGACATCCTCACCCACGCGGCCGGCGTAGTCCAGCAGATTGTGCAGCTTTCTGTCACTGTCGGGCGCATAAAAGCGCGCGAGATTCCAGCGGTTCTCCTCGTCCATGCTGATTATCAGGTCGTAATGCTGATAGTCGTTCTTGCGCATCTGTCGGGCGCGCTTTTCTGAGCAGTCGATACCGTGCGCGGCAAGCATTTTGCAGGCCGGCGGATACACCCTGTTGCCCAGCTCCTCCGTGCTCGTCGCAGCAGAGGCGATTTCAAACTCCCGCTCCAGCCCCGCGCGCTGCACCAGGTCTTTCATTATGTATTCCGCCGTCGGACTGCGGCAAATATTGCCATGGCAGATAAAAAGTATTTTCGTCATATCAATTATAAACTCCTAATTATGCTTTTTTATGCCAATTTATGCGGGTTTTTGCCATGTTCTCACCTCGATTTCAGTGTTATTATCTAACCAATTTTGCAATGCAGAATTAACGTTGTACCTGCAGTCCTTCGGCAAAAGAACTGTTGTATTTTAGCATACTCTTTCGAGCAACCTTCATTGCTTCCACAGATTCTTCTGCCTTTTTTATAGTTTCAGCAATGGCTTTTTTCTCTTTGCCCTTTGCTACATCCTTCTCCAATCTAAGGTCAATAAGCCCTTTTTCAATTTCTGCAATATTCTGAAGATATTGTTCATACACACTATTAGAAAACTCAACATCATGTTCGTCATTGAGGAAAATTTCTCTTACAGAAGTGAGCAATTTTGCCGACTGCATAATTGTATTTTTCTTGCCCAGGAGTCCTGCCGAAGCAACAGCACCTCCAACTCCGGCACCAACACCTATTCCAAGTGCTGCTCCGCCGCCAACGATAGCAATTGTTCCGCCAAGCATTCCGGCACCGCCTGCAGCTATAGCGCCTCCACCAAGATACGCAAGGCAGGCGCTGGTTAATGCTGCGCCACTAAGTCCTGCAAAATTTGAACCTACCAATGCTACAGCAATCGATCCTGCAAAGGCACCCGCAGTTGCAACAGTAACTACTGTGATAACCGCAGTGATTGACAGTGATGTAATCACTGTTTTAAGAACTTCATTAAGTTCATTCATTCGTTTGTTATAAGACTTACGCAGTCGTTTCACATATCCCTGTTCACAATACTTGCCAGTGAATTGCTTGTTTAAAAACCGGTCACCTTCACCTTTTTTGAATCCGTTAATCGGGTTGTTCAGATGCTTGTACTTTTTAGAAGGTACATCATTGCCTTTCTTACCCTTCTCCATTCCAAGAGGATAGTACGCTTCAAATAACATAGCCTCCAGAAGGATCAAACGATACCAAGGTTCATTAGGATTTTGTCCGGCAATGCACTGCTGCAATTCGTCCATAGTAAACCAATGCATTTCTGCTCCGGAAACCTGTGTAAAACTCTCAAAACCATCAGAAATAAACTTCGACCATTCCTGAAGCCATGCAGTTTTCAGTTCCTTAATGCCTTCTCCCGATATAGGAATGTTGGTACGTTCTATATCATTGAGTGTTTTGTAATATTCAAGATTATAAAGTATCTCTGTCTGTTCCAACGAAAGACCAAGTTTATCCATCTGTACATCCATGTTTTCTCCTATTCTCTTATAGATATCTGCATCGGCCTTCCTGAAGGTCTGCTGCTTTATGTTCTCATACACATCTCGAACCTTTTTAACATTTCTAGCCTTAAGCCCCCAACTAATATCTGAACCAATAGCAACTGCAAATCTTCCTACGCCGACATAATTAACGGATACCCAATATTTGGGGGTTGTGATTGCCTCACCAACATCAAGTGCAGTAAATACGCCCGTCGAAATAGTCAGCATACGCGCAATTGTCGGGCTGTTTGCCGGCTTAACAGAATTCCAGTCAATCTTTTTCATGTCTGCAAGGCAACTAATATGATTTTCTTTCATTGCCATTGCAAGGCGCCTTATAAAATAAAACACACGCACAATGCACTCGTTAGCAATTACAGGAACAGCCTGTTTACACAGTTCCACAGCAACACCAAGTTCACCACGCAAATCAAATTTAATAACGGACTCCTTGATTATTTGCCCTTTTTCGTCACGCTGCATCATAAGTGTACCGTTAAACAGCTTTGAAAGGAAGAGTGACAAGGATATATCATCATCGACTTTTATATCCTTGAAAAACGGTATTGCAGAAATCTCCTTTGCCAAAGCAAGGATTGGTCCAGGAATTCCTGTACCACCAGTGACACCTGCCGTGCTACTTGACCCAGCCACATCACTTACAAGATGGAAGAACCAGATTATAGTTCCCATTAAAATCTTCTGAGGCACATCCTTTCCAATGAAAGGCTCGCTTTTTTTCGGAACATCGACAACAAGGAACACACCGTTAACATCTGTTCCATATGATTTCTCCGTAAATTGTGTCAACAAAGAAAATGCCAAACCCACAATTGTTGGGTGGTGAGCAAAATCTCTCAGATGGTGTTGCAATCCACCACCAAAATCAGGCGTATTTCCGTCACTCGGAATTGGGAATCGTTTCTCCAAAGCTTTCACTGCGGATTTTACATCATCGAATTTCTCTCCCTCTAACAATTCTGCTGTCTTTTTTACAAAGGCATCTACTTTATCACTAGCAACACTACGCCCTTTTGCCAGATCAAACTCTCCGACCCAAAGAATGTCCAATAGGCCACAAGCAATACCGCTTGCAATTGCGACAACATAATCCAAGTTATCTGCTTGGCTTGATAATACTTCAATCTGACTATTCAAATCATAAATGGCTTTATCAAAATCAAATTCTTTTGAGCCGATAAACCCATCATAGGGTATCAATTCATATTTTATATCCACATTTTCCTTGCTCATTTTATATTGCTGAGCCTTTCTTTGATATTTATCATCTTGGCTTAATTATTAACAGCATTCCTTATCGTCTCACATACGTCAGCTCAATATCATACCCCAAAGATTCCATCATCTGAACAAAAGTCTTGTTTACTACTCCATCCTTTTTCTTGATGATACGATTTACATACTGACCTGTTGTTCCTATGTCCTCCGCAAGTTTTGCCTGCGTAGTTTCGTTTTCTATGCATTTTACTTTCACATCAACTTCAATATTATTTTTAACCATACAGATTCTCCTACTCTGCTACCGCTAACACAAAAAGGATTATTTTTAATATTGTATCACACTTCTTTCAGAAATTCACTACCAAACTGTAAAGAAAGCACCCTACAATTGCTGCAAGGTGCGTATAATTCATTGATTTACACTCTTAATTCTTGAATGTAGTAGTCTAAAAGTAAACCCTTTTAACGATTACTTTTAGGGGATTCACTACTATATATACTTGTTTAACGATTACCCGTACATTTCTGCCTTTAAAACGGCTCAAAAGTAGTCAGACGGTAGTTCCGTGGCACTATCCTCACTTTTATTGCCCCACTTTGCTCCGTTTATTCCCGAATTGCGAGTAGTCCATTTACCCTGCCGTGGCAGATGAAAAGTATTTTCGTCATGTAGTTATCCTTTCCTTTTAAAAGATTTCTCAATATTCAATCCTGAAATAATCCAAATATGCTTTATACTTATCCTGTGCTGTCAGGCAGGTATCTGTCAGATAGCCTTTTTCATTATCCCACTCCTTCAGCCCTCGGTAGTAAAACAGCTTCAAATCATCCTCAATGATGAACGGGACGATATTATATTTAAGGCACTCCTTAAACATAATCAATCTACCCACGCGGCCATTGCCATCCTGGAACGGATGTATCCGCTCAAACCTGACATGAAAGTTCAGAATATCTTCAAACGTCTTTTCTTCCTTGGCATTGTATTCTGTCAAAAGTGCTTTCATCTCATCGTGAACATCTTCCGGAAGCGCTGTGTCCATTCCGCCGACTTCATTCGGCATTTTTTTATAATCGCCGACAACGAACCAGTCTTTCCCGGAATCGCTGGTTCCATTCTTCAACGTCAGGTGCAGCTCTTTGATGAATTTTTCTGTAAGTGCGGCTTTGGCATTATCAATGATCATATCAATGCAGCGAAAGTGGTTTGCCGTTTCTATCACATCGTCCACACTGATCACTTCGTTCTCCACACCGATAGTGTTGGTTTCAAAAATATATCTGGTTTGGTCATGGGTCAGCCGACTGCCCTCGATATGGTTGGAGTTATAGGTCAAATCAATCTGCGTTTTATGATATATGCCGCCGGAATATTTGCACGCTTTCTGTTCTTTCAAAACCTCCAGCAAAGTAACCGGCTGTTCCTTTTTCTTGTTGGCACGTTCCGGTTTCTCTGCATTTTCGGGGATATTCCACGTCTTGCCGGTGAGAAACGCACCGGCAACTCGACCCTGAGCGCAGTAATTTCTGACACTGCGCTCAGAAATCCCCCATTTTTTTGCTGTTTCAGTGACCGAAAGATACCGCATTGTTCCCCTCCACTATAGTTAATACGTATTTACTATATCACATTATCGGCAAAATATCAATTTTTTATTCAGGCATTTTCTCTCTTTTTTGCCGATACCGGCATTTTAGTTTGGTGCAATAAGTGAAGCCGACCC
>CAZBVU010000004.1:0-96272 GCA_964495355.1 uncultured Oscillospiraceae bacterium | reverse complement strand
TGACGAAATCAAAGTCGAAGAATCCAAGCTTGAGAATGAAAAGTCCTTTGACGAACTGTTGGAGGAAACTCTCAAAACTATATATAATGGAGATAAGGTAACCGGTATCGTAGTTGCGATTACTGCTACCGAGATCAGTGTTGACCTCGGCACCAAGTATTCCGGCTTCATCCCGACGTCTGAGTTCCTTGATGACGGCATCAAAGTTGAAGATGTTGTCAAAATCGGTGACTCTATCGAGGCTGTTGTCGTTCGCGTGAACGATGTTGAAGGTACTGCACAGCTCTCCAAGAAGCGTCTTGACGCTGCAAAGAGCTGGAACGCTGTTGAGGCTGCTGTTGAAGATGGCACCGTCCTCGAAGGCGTTGTCACTGAGGAGAACAAGGGCGGCGTTGTCGTCAATGTTAAGGGCGTTCGCGTGTTCGTTCCCGCTTCCCAGACTGATTTGCCCCGCGAGGCTGATCTCGCACAGCTTCTCAAGAAGACTGTCCGCCTGAAGATCACTGAGGTCAACAAGGCACGCAAGCGCGTTGTCGGCTCTATCCGCCGCGTTGCACAGGCAGAGCGCCGTGAGCGCACTGAGGCTATCTGGAACGAGATCGAGATCGGCAAGAAGTACTCCGGCGTTGTCAAGTCTCTCACCAGCTATGGTGCATTTGTTGACATTGGCGGCATTGACGGTATGGTTCATGTCTCCGAGCTGAGCTGGGGTCGCATCCACCAGCCCTCCGAGGTTCTTTCTGTCGGTGATGAGGTTGAGGTTTATGTTATAAACTTCGACAAGGAAAAGCGCAAGATCTCCCTTGGTTACAAGGATCCTGAGGCCAATCCCTGGGTCATCTTCACCAACAAGTACGGTGTGGGCGATGTCGCTCCCGTCAAGGTTGTTAAGCTCATGCCCTTCGGCGCATTTGCAGAGGTCGTTGATGGTGTTGATGGTCTTATCCACATCTCCCAGATCGCAAACCGCCGCATTGGCAAGCCTGAGGACGTCCTGACTGTTGGTGATGTTGTCGATGCAAAGATCACCGCTATTGATGAGGACAAGCACAAGATATCCCTCTCTATCCGCGCACTGGCTGAGCCTGCACCCGCAGCTCCTGTCGAGGAAGAGGAAGAGTACGAGGTTGAGTCCGGCGAAGACGCACTCGTTTACGAGGTTTCTGAGTCTGGCGAGGCAACCGGCATTGCTCCCGAGGTTGACGCTTCCGAGGAAGAGTAATTCGTGCTTTACAATCTTATACAATAATTTACCGCCGCTCATGAATTTGAGCGGCGGTTTTCTTGCTTTATTTATAATTGTGATTTAGATTTTCTCGTTTATCCAGTCGAGTATATCCTTATATACCTCTGCGTGGTTGGTTTCATTCAGCATTTCATGTCTCCCGCCGGGGTAGAGGCGCATTTTCACATCGAGCAGACCTGCATCGCAGAATGCTTTATATGCCTTTTCAACGCCAACGCCGTAATCGCCAACGGGGTCTTCCGCGCCAGACATGAAGTAAATGGGCTTTTCCTTGTTCATCTTGTTGATATTCTTCTGCGAGGTGACGAATTTCACGCCACCCATCATATCGCGGTACAGGCTTGCTTTGCAGATAAAGCCGCACATTGGGTCGGCTATATACTTGTCAACCGCGGCCACGTCGCGGCTCAGCCAATCAAACGGTGTGCGTGGGTTCTCAATATGGCTGAGATATGTGCCGAATGCCACATCGTTGAGGGCTTTGCCGTCGCTGCGTGCGCCTTTCAGCGTGACAAATGCATTTGCCATAATACCGCCGCCGTAAACCAGTGCCTTGCTTTGATGACCAGTGCCACTGATAATTGCAGCATCGTACATTTCGGGGTGTTTGATTATGAGCGTGCGGGTGATGAAACTGCCCATGCTGTGGCCGAAGAAAAGGTAGGGGATATTCGGATACTCCTCAACCATTATGTCGTGCAGGCGCTCCTCATCCATCACGGCGTAATCCCAGCCGTCTTTATCATTGAAAAAGCCAAGATCATCTGCTTCTGTTACGGACTGGCCGTGGCCGAGATGGTCATCGCCAACGGCGAGGATGCCGTTTTCTGCAAGAAAATTCATGAAATCATCATAACGGTTGATGTGCTCTGCTATGCCGTGCACTATCTGCACGATTGCACGCGGTGCACTGTCAGGAGCGCATTTTCTTGCGTGGATGGTGTTTCTTGCGGTACTGGATCTGAATGTGAAATCTGTAAAAGTTGGCATAATGTACCTCCATATTTGTTTTTCGTTGTTAGATATTTTAATTTTACACCCCACTTTTCACCAAGTCAACTACACAATCTAATGTAAACAAAAATTGAGAGAAAAAATGTCTGCCCCGAAAAATCGAGGCAGACAAAGTATATATGGAGTGCTTATTTGTCCTCTTCCGGAATATGAATTTCTTTTATGTTAAATTCAGTGCCGGTAAGAACAGATTTGTCAAAGCTTCCGCAGTTGGGGCAATAGCCTTTGTTTTCCACAACGTTGAAAATCTCATCGCAGTCATCACACTCGGCCATACCGGGCACGACCTCAATCACAAGCTCCACACCTGCCAATTCAGGCATTTCATCCCTGACGGGAGGATAAACCTCCTCCACATACTTAGGGATAACCTGTGAAAGCTCGCCGATCTCGCAGACGATCTCGCTGATGCGCTCAATGTTGTTTTCATGCATAAAGTCAACAACTGTTTTGCACATACTGCGGACTATACCGATTTCATGCATGGGCTGTATTCCTTACTTCTTTGCGATCTTCTTCTTTGCCAGACGGCCGACAGCAGCAGGAACGTTGCTGACAGCGGTGAGAAGAGTATGGAAGTACTGCTCACCCTTGAAGTCCATGGTCTTTTCGAGGTGGATTGCATCGAACTTGCACTTGGTGGTGCAAATGCCGCAGCCAATGCATCTGTCAACGTCAAGAACAACACAGCCACATCCTATGCAGCGGCTTGCTTCCTTCTTGATCTGATCCTCGGTGAGAGTGCCGCGCAGATCCTTGAAGGTCTTCTTGGCTTCGTCAGCAGAACCGCAAGCTGCAACCTGACGCGGAGCTGTATCAAAGCAACCGGCGGAAACAGCAACAGTGTTGATGTCGAGTGCCTTGTAGTCGCGGTTGTCACGGCCGAGGTTCAGGGTCTGACCGGCGTGGACATAACGGTGGATGGAGATTGCGCCTTCCTTACCAGCGGCAATTGCATCAATAGCAAACTTCGGGCCGGTAACAACGTCGCCGCCTGCGAACACGTCTGCAACGCTGGTCTGGTAGGTCTTTGCATCGGCAACTACAGTGCCGTTCTTGTTGGTGTTGAAGTCTGCAATGCCGTTAAGATTGATCTTCTGGCCGATTGCGGAGATAACATTGTCAACCTTGATGGTCTCAAACTTGCCGGTGCCGACGGGCTTTCTACGACCCTTCTCGTCAGCCTCGCCAAGCTCCATGAGCTCAACAACAATATTCTCAACCTTGCCCTCGCCGGTGATTTCGGACGGAGCAGACAGGAAGCGGAACTTAACACCCTCAGCGGCGGCTTCTTCAACCTCGTCCTTTGCGGCGGGCATCTCATCCTCACTGCGGCGGTAGATGATGGTTACATCCTCAGCGCCCAGACGGACAGCAGTACGAGCAACGTCGATTGCGACATTACCGCCGCCGATAACAGCAACGGACTTGCCAAGCTCAACGGACTTGCCGAGGTTGACATCACGCAGGAAGTCAACACCGGTGAGCACGCCGGCCAGATCATCGCCCTTGCAGCCAACGGTGGAACCGATGCTTGCGCCGATGCCAAGGTAGAATGCCTTGTAGCCGTCAGCACGCAGCTGATCGAGGGTAATATCCTTGCCAACCTCAACGCCGGTCTTGAACTCAACACCGAGCTCCTTGAGGATTTCGATTTCAGCATTGACAACAGCCTTGTCAAGACGGAAGGAGGGGATGCCGAGGGTCAGCATACCGCCGAGCTTGTCCTCTTTCTCGAACACGGTCACGGGATAACCCTTGACAGCGAGGTAGTATGCGCAGCTCATGCCGGCAGGGCCAGCGCCGATAACGGCGATCTTCTCAGGATACGGCTGACCGATCTGGTTGAGCATCTTGGGAACGTAGCGGGTCTCAGCGTCGAGATCCTTCTCGGCGATGAACTTCTTGATGTCATCAATAGCAACGGAGGAGTCAATGATGTTGCGGGTGCAGGCGGCTTCGCAAGCCTTGTTGCAGATACGGCCGCAGACTGCGGGGAACGGGTTCTCCTTCTTGATAAGCTCAAGAGCCTCAGTGTAACGACCCTCAGAAGCGAGCTTTATGTAGCCCTGTACGGGGATGTGTGCCGGGCAGGTGGCCTTGCAGGGAGAGGTGCCGCTTTCCATAACGTCGGAACGGTTGGTGCGGTACTCTACGTTGTAGCTCTTGCTGTCCCAAGGAATAGCAACATCGGAATCGTAGGTGTCGGAGATGTGCGGGTTGGTGGTGCAGTTCTTCTGACCAAGTCTCAGAGCGTTGGTCTGGCAGTTCTCAACACACTGGCCGCAGGCAACACACTTCTCCTTGTCGACCTTTGCGGTGAAGTTGGAGTGGATAGCGTTGTTGCAGCTGAAGTACTCAGCAATACGCAGACCGAAGCAGGAGCAGCCGCAGCAGTTGCAGATAGCAGCAGTGTCCTCAAAGCCCTGGGTCTGGTTGATCTCGTGGACAAGACCGTTGTCCTCAGCGCGCTTGAGGATCTCATATGCTTCTTCCTTGGTGATGGGGCGATGTGCGCCGACCTTAACCATGGTCTCAGCGTTATCGTTGAGATACATGCACATATCCTCTTCAAGGTGGCCGCAGCCTTCACCCATCAGACGGCGGGAACGACGGCAGGAGCAGGGACCAACGGAGAGAGCAGTGGCTTTCTCGATGAGAGTGGTCAATTCATCGTAAGATGCGGTGCGGGAGTTGTTTTCAATTGCGCTCATAACAGGCATAACGCGCATGAACGCCATGCCGAGCTTGCCGGAGTTGAGGGTCGGTGCAAGAACCTCGAGACGGCGGCGGGTGTACTCCTCGAAGCAATAGCCAATGTCGGGATACTGGTCGCACTGCTCGCGGTTGGAGAGCATACCTTCCATGATGCCCGGAACCCAAATGGGGTAGAAGTAGCCGTGAACACCATCCTTGGTGCGCTCACGCACGATACCGGCCTTCATCAGCTTGTCGATCTGCTCCTGTGCAAACTCGACGCTGACACCGGAGCGCTTTGCGATATCCTCAATGGGGCGGGTGGTTTCCAACTTCATGTGCATCATAACTTTGCACATATCATCGGTGACAACCGGCGCGAGGATGCGGTACTCAGGATCGTTGTAGGTAATGCCTGTGTAGGTCAGGCTTTCCATACTGATCTTTGATGCGAGCTTAAGTATGTTTGCTCTTTTTTCCATATCTACACCTCTAATTATTTGATTTTGTGGTATAACCACAGAATTAAGTTTATTTTATCACAATATCGGAAAATAGTAAAGAGCTTTATGCGTTTTATTCAAGATATTTTTTGCCATGAGCGGCTATTTCTTGATTTTTCCCGCAGAGTGACTTATAATTTAAATGCGGAATGATGCGCAAGTTGTAGATAAGGAACAAATTCGGGCGATTCGCGTCATAAGGACGACAGCTTTTTATTCCCTGTCAAAGAGACTATTTCCGGAGGAAACCATGAAAAAGATAATATCTACTATTCTTATATTGACACTTGTTTTCAGCCTGTGCGGTTGCTCGCAGATTGAAAATCTGAAAAATGTGGAGCTGCCTCCGCTGCCGGATGTGGATGCGCAGGCTACTGCCGAGCCGGTCCCCACCGCGCCTGAGATTGACACCTCTGAAAGCGTGGCTGAATCAACTCTGCCGCAGCACGTCATTGTTAGCATTGATAAATACTCAGAGCAGCATTACGACCCGCAGAACGGTGAAATACTTATTCTTGACTTCTCATATGAGACACCGCGCGTATATATTGAGGGCAGAGACGAGGCCACAAACGCGATAAATGAGTATATTGCCACTGTGGATGAGACCTTTTATACCGGCAATGACTACGGTGTGACGAGTAAGTATGATATAAGAGACGGCGTAATAAGCGGCGTGAATGCAATGCTGGAGGCTGCAACCGATAACTATGGCTATGCCGCCGTAAACGGCCTTGCTGACCTACCGCTGGAATACAGTGCCGCACGCACGGCGAGGGTAGAGCGCATAGACAGCCGCGTTTTGTGCGTTGTTTATAACACTTACACCTATACCGGCGGCGCGCACGGCAATTCCTTTGACCGCGGTTACGCGTTTGACGCGGAAAGCGGCGAAACGCTTACGCTGGATAAGCTGTCAGCCGATAGTGACAGCTTCATCGAATTTCTCAAAGACTATATATATAATGTCTACACTGAGGATGAAAACGGATATTACTTCAGCCTTGTATATGAGGATATGACGGATGAAGTTGCGAAGGAGGCAGTAAAAGCACTCGTGCGTGACGGATCGTGGTATTTTAACGGCGAGGGAATTGTGTTCTTCTCCTCGCTTTATGAGCTTGGGTCTTACGCATCAGGCATTATTAAATTTACCGTGCCGTACAGCGCACTTGAGGGGCAGATGTACGATAAATATCTTCTGCCGCAGCATGATACTGATGCCGGTACACTTGAGCTAAAGGCACAGAGTGATGTTGTCGATGGCAGTATAGAGATAATTGATAGGGTAACAGTAGACACTGACGGCGAGGCGCTGTGCCTTGAAGCCGTTGGCACAGTGTACGATGTGCGTCTTTCGACAGTTGATTATACCGACCAATTCTATGAGACGGCACAGCTCTGGGCGGTCAGCTATATGAGCGATTGCGTGCTGCAGCTTGAAACGCTTATACCTGATGGTATGCCGAAGCTTATGGTCAGCTATCTTGACGCGCAGGGGAGTGAAACCTGCCTGCTTCTCAGTCAAAGCGGCGAGGATGGCGGCTATATTCTCATAGATAAAAACAGTATTGAGGCCGTCGGCTGAAAAAATATTTCAATCTGCATATCTGGATCCGTCAGCACAGGCATTTTCAAGAAAAATATCAAAAAAGTCGCTGATTTTGCTTGACAATGGGCAACTGACGTGTTATTCTATTCAAGCCGCATTGAAGGGGTATTAAGTTGGGTTGCGCCCGCACCCTAGGAGCGAGACCTGCAAAGAGGGAGGATATACAAGATGAAGCACGCTATCATCGTGACCGGTGGCAAGCAGTACCGTGTTGCTGAGGGTGATGTCATTTTCGTTGAGAAGATGGACGCCGCAGCAGGCGAGGCTGTTAAGTTTGACCAGGTTCTGGCTGTTATCGATGGCGAGACTGCTGTTTTCGGCGCACCCTGTATCGAAGGCGCATCCGTCTCCGCTAACGTTGTCAAGAACGGCAAGAGCGCTAAGATCCGCGTTTACAAGATGAAGCCTAAAAAGGGCTATCGCAGAACTCAGGGTCATAGACAGCCGTACACCAAGGTTCAGATTGAGACTATCAACGCCTAATTATTTCCGCAACTGATAAATGACTAAAGGAGGAGAAACCTAAATGGCACATAAAAAAGGTATGGGTTCTACCAAGAACGGCCGCGACAGTGAGTCTAAGCGTCTTGGTGCTAAGAGAGCCGACGGACAGTTTGTTCTGGCCGGCAACATCCTTGTCAGACAGCGCGGAACTAAGATCCACCCCGGTACCAACGTTGGTAAGGGTAAGGACGACACTCTGTTCGCTCTCGTAGACGGCAAGGTGAAGTTCGAGCGCATGGGCAAGGACCGCAAAAAGGTCTCTGTTTACGAAGAAATCGCTCAGTAATTGTGACTTAAAGGCCGGACAAGTTGTCCGGCCTTTTCCTATCCTGTAATTTGGAGGTAACGCTATGGCATCTGCATTTGTTGACAAGGCCAGAATCAGCATCCACGCCGGTAAGGGCGGCGATGGCGCTGTTGCTTTTCACAGGGAAAAGTATGTGGCCGCAGGCGGGCCTGACGGCGGTGACGGTGGGCGCGGCGGTAACATCGTGTTCCGCGTCGATGACAATATGTCAACGCTTATGGACTTCCGCTATAAAAGAAAATACTCAGCCGGCAACGGCGCAAACGGGCAGGGCAAGCGCTGCTATGGTAAGGACGGCGAGACGCTGTATATAAAGGTTCCACGCGGAACCATCGTGCGCGACACGGAGACCGGCGCAATCATGCACGATATGTCCACCGGTGAGGACTGGGTTGCCGCACGCGGCGGCCGCGGCGGTTGGGGCAATATGCACTTTGCCACGCCGACGCGTCAGGTACCGCGCTTTGCAAAGCCGGGTCTGCCCGGTGAGAGCCATGACATAACGCTGGAATTGAAGCTGCTGGCTGATGTGGGTCTTGTTGGCTTCCCCAACGTGGGCAAGTCCACACTGCTCTCTGTCGTCAGCAAGGCACACCCCAAGATTGCCAACTACCACTTCACCACGCTTTTCCCCAATCTGGGCGTTGTGTACGTGGATGAGGGTGTTTCGTTCGTTATGGCGGATATCCCCGGTATAATTGAGGGCGCGTCCGAGGGTGCAGGTCTTGGGCATGACTTCCTGCGTCATATTGACCGTTGCCGTCTGCTTGTGCACCTGGTCGATGTTTCCGGCTCAGAGGGGCGTGACCCCGTGGCCGACTTTGACGCGATATGCGCAGAGCTTAAAGAGTACAGTCCGGAGCTGGCTTCCCGACCGCAGATCGTCGCTGCCAACAAGTGTGATCTTGTTGAAGAGGGCAGTGATAATATCGAGCGGCTGAAAGCGCGCGTTGAGGAGCAAGGGTATGAGTTCTTCCGCATGAGCGCTGTTACGCATGAGGGTACGCGTGAGCTTGTTAAGGAGTGCGCACACCGCCTGTCCACGCTTCCACCGGTGCTTAGCTTTGAGGCGGATTACGTCCCGCCCGAACCGGTTATTGACACCTCTACCGCATTGGATATCCAGCACTTTGACGATATGTGGATCGTTGAGGGGCCGTGGCTTCAGCGATTGGTTGCTACCATCAACTTTGACGATGTTGAAAGCCGGATGTACTTTGACCGCGTTCTGCGTGAGTCCGGCGTGTTTGAGCGCATGGAGCAGATGGGCGTCAAGGACGGCGACACCGTCAGTATGTACGACCTGATGTTTGAATATAAGGATTGATTTATGAGCCATCACACGATGGCTCATTTTATTATAAGATTTTTCCCTGTAATGAAAGATTTTGCCCTCGTCATGGATATTATAATTGTAAAAAGATAATCAGGAGGGCATATGCTCTCCTGATTTCTCTATTGGCTTTGCGAAATTTTACTTCATGCCGTTCTCGTAGGCCTCAATCATTTTCTTGACCATCTGGCCGCCGACAGAACCGGCCTGACGGCTAGTGAGGTCGCCGTTGTAACCGTTTTTGAGGTTAACGCCGACTTCAGAAGCGGCCTCCATCTTGAACTTCTCCATTGCATCGCGTGCAGCGGGGTTCACAAGATGATTAGTGGAATTGGTAGACATAGTTTACATCTCCTTTTTCTCTATTCGGGTCATTTGCCCGAACATATCTTTTGCATATCGCGCAAAGATATACGGAAACGGAAAATGTAAATTTTGCAAATAAATAAAGAACAATCCACCGCGCAAATATAAATGTAGATTTATTTACAATACTGTGCTAAAATCAGTGCATGAATGACATTGTGCTAGGACAGCGAGAGCGGAGCGGATATGCCAGAAATTGATAAGCCGCGCAGTGTGAAGCTGATAATTTACGCGGCGATGACGGTGTTTTGCATGGCGGCAATTTTCTTTTTCTCTGCGCAGGATGCAGACGCTTCACAGGGACTAAGTGACGGCTTATTGCAGAAGGTGAAGATGCTGCTTGCACTGCTGCCGTCTATCACCGGTCAGGGCGCAGAGCATGATATAAGAAAGTATGCGCATTTGTTTGAGTATTTTATGCTGGGGCTCTCATCGGCGCTTTTTGTCGGTAAGCTTATAGCAGATAAACAAAGTCGGCAATTGACAGCTTTTTTGTGCGCGTGGGTGTTCTGCGCGCTGTACGCCTGCACGGATGAAGTGCATCAATACTTTGTGCCCGGGCGTTCGGCACAGCTTAGTGATGTTATGATAGATTCATGCGGCGCTGTTGTTGGCGTTGCGATTGTGTGCATTATTCGCGCGGTAAGATATAAAAAGAGGGGAAAACGGAATGGGAAAGCATCATCGTAATCAGGATAAATCGCAACGGCGGGAAAGAAAGCGCGGCGCGAAAAAGCCGCAGTGGAATTTTGCGATCACAACCACTGCGCGTGAGCATCCTGAGTTTGATTTTACCAAGAGAAATATCGCGGAAACCGTGGGCTCATTGGTGCTGTTTCTTGTGGCGTGTGCACTCGGCCTTGATGGGTGGGCAAAGCTTGTGGCCTTTGCCGCAGTTTTGCTTGCGTCATTTTACACGGTGCTTTTCCGCGCAATTGATGAACTGGCCAACAAAAACATTTTTGATGAGTGTTATCCGGTAATAATTGCTTCTGCGGCCGCGTTTATAAACGGTGATTACAGCGCCGGTGCTGCGGTGATGGTTTTCTATCGCGTAGCAAAGCTTCTGGAGGGTGCCGCCGACCGCGTAAGCCGTAAAATGCAGCTAGGCATGAATATTGAGCTTCCGAAGAATGTGAAAGTGCTGCTGGAGGATGGCACAACAGAGACTATGCGCGCCCATGCCGCTGAGGTTGGGAACATAATAGAAGTTGAACCGGACGAGATGTTCGCACTTGACGGTTTGATAATTGACGGTTTGAGCGGTGTGGATATATCTACCCTCACAGATTCGGCTGACAACTACAATGTCAGGCGCGGAAGTCATGTTTTTTCAGGATGTGTCAACAAGGATGCAGCCGTGCGTGTCAAGGTCACGCGTACATTCGATGATTCAACTGCACAGAGAATATGCCGCGCGCAGGAAAATGTACAGCGCTACAAAACCAAGCTTGAAAAGTACGTGGAAACGTTAGAAGCGTGGTTTGTACCGGCTATAATGCTTGCGGCCATACTCTTGGCACTAATCCCGTCAATACTTACCGGCGATTACAAAGAGTGGATAGGCCGCGCGGCGGTGCTGCTGGCACTTTCAAACGCGGCGGTGCTGTCGGCTTCCGTCTCGCTGTGCTTTCTTGGTGCGGTTGCGGTGTTGGCAAAGCGCGCTGTATTTGTAAAGGGAACGCGGTTTATAGAGGTGCTTGCGCGCACAAAAACCATGGTTTTCAATAAAACCGGCACAATAACAGAGGGCAGATACATTGTCACAGACTATGCGCCGGAGGGTGGTATATCAGAGTATGACCTCATTCTGACCGCTGCCCGCGCAGAGCAGTATTCAGGCCATCCAATCGGGCGGGCGATATGCGTTGCCTGCGGCGCATTTGAGCATGAGCCGCGCGATACAGTGAGAAGCGAGAGCATCCCCGGGCGCGGCATCAGCACCTTTGTTGGGGATGACCATATATACGTTGGCAATGCGGCGCTGCTAGAGGAAAAGGGCGTGCACTGCAATATCCCGCACCGCACAGGCACTGCGATACACGTAGCACTAAACGGTACATACTGCGGCTATCTCATATTGAATGAGCGCATGCGCGAGGGTGCATTTGACACGATGGAGGAGCTCCGTGTCCTCGGCGTGCGCAACACAGTGCTGTTAACGGATGATGTGCGTTCCATCGCGCGTCAGGTGGCATCCTCGGTGAGCTTTGACATGGTTAAGTCGGAGCAGACACCGGAGAAAAAGGTTTCCGCTGTTGAGTATCTGCTTGCGACAAAGCCGGACAGGTCAGCGCTTGCGGTCGTGTGCGACCGGGCGAGTGACACTGAGGCGCTTGAAAGGGCGGATGTGGGAATATCCATTGCGTCACTCGGCGTACCGGCGGCGCTTGATTCGGCAGATATCCTCATTATGGCGGATGAATTGCGCCGCGTGCCGCTTGCAATGCGCACGGCAAAGTTTGCCTACCATGCGGCGGCACAAAATGTCATTGCCTTTGGCGCGATAAAGCTTCTGCTGATATTGTTGGGCGCTCTCGGCGTGATCTCTATTCTTCCGGCGGCGGTAATAGATATCGTTGCCTCTGCTGCTATACTTTTGAACGCATATAGAACCGTATATAATAAATATTGAAATATAATAATCAGGAGGATAATTACATGAACAAAACCATTAGCGACATTCTTACCCGCCGCAGTATTCGCAAGTTCAAGCCCGAACAGATTACTCGTGAGGAGCTTGATATTGTTCTGGAATCCGGCAAGAGCGCCCCGACAGCGAGAAATTTTCAGTCACCGATCATCGTTGCGGTGCAAAACAAAGAGGATATTGCCTATATGACAAAGCTGAACGCGGCTGTTATGGGTTCTACGGCGGACACGTTTTACGGTGCGCCGACCGTGCTTGTTGTTTTGGCAGACGCGGGCAATGAAAACGCCGTGGCAGATGGCAGCTTGGTAATGGGTAATCTCATGCTGGCCGCGCACGCAATCGGCCTTGGTTCGTGCTGGGTAAATCGTGCCAAAGAGGTGTTTGACAGCGCAGAGGGCAAGGCACTGCTGAAAAAGTGGGGCATCGAGGGCAATTATATCGGCATTGGCAACTGCATCCTCGGTTATCCCGATGAACAGCCCGCAATGAAGCCGCGCAAGGAAGATTACGTCCATTACGTTCTGTAACCTATGAACACCTACGATTTTGACAAAACGATCTATGTACGCGATAGCTCCGTTGCGTTCGTGTTGTACTGTGCAAAAAAATATCCGGCAGCCGTATTGCGCACACTTCCGCGCACGGCGGTAAAGGGCGTAGAAAAGCTTCTGGGCAAGATTGATATGACTGCATTGAAAGAGCAGATATTTTCTTTCCTGCGCTATATTGACGCGGATACGGCTGTTGCGCAGTTCTGGGAGGAGAAGTTTGGCGATGTCGGTGAATGGTATCTAAAGCAGAAAGAAGCGGACGATATCATTATATCCGCTTCGCCGGAGTTTCTTCTTGAGCCTGCTGCAAAGCGGCTTGGTGTGCGGCTTATCGGCACGTGCATGGACAAGAAAACCGGACAAATAACGGGCAAAAACTGCCACGATGAAGAAAAGGTTCGCCGCTTCTATGCGCAGTATCCCGATGCACACACTGAATGCTTTTACTCTGACTCACTTTCGGACACACCAATGGCATTGATTGCCGATCGCGCATTTATTGTTGACCACGGCAAGCTCAGCCCGTGGCCGGAAAAATAATATTGCACCTTAGAATATAAATTAACAAAAACGCACCACGCCGGTTGATGAAAAAAACCGCGTGGTGCATTTAATGTTTTAAAGAAAATCTTATTTGAAGCTGGGTATGAAGTCGGTGGAAAGCTCCATTGCGTGCAGGCGAAGCTTCATCTGGCTGGTCTTTTTGTTGTACATGGCTGTGCGAAGCTCGTCATCGGGGACGAACTGATAATATGTGCTGCAAAACGCGTCAAACATCTGTCTGTTTTTCGGCGTGAATTTGTTTATGTGCATAACGAGGCCAACAGCGCCGCCCACAAAGAAGCTAATCATGAGATACATTGCGCAGAAACGGATGATTACGAACAGCACCAGGGCGATAAACACGGCACATATGATAACGGATATGGTGGTGTAGCGCGTAGCGGATTTGTGCATAAGACCCTCGCTTGTGCGGTTCATGCTTTTAATAAGAGGATAGGCCACTGTGAAGTTAAAAATGAACTGCCTGACAAAGAGGAAGAACCAAAGCCAACCGGCAAAAAACAGAGCGCCTGCCCATAATACTTTCATTTCCATATTTGTTACTCTCCAATCTTTACGCCGGAAGAATCCGGTTAAGTTTTCACTAAGATAATGCGGGTAAGCATTAAGTATATGCTAAGATAATACCACATATTCCTCCTGGTTTCAAGAATATTTGTGTGATACGGGCATAGATTTAGATATAACTATACCAGCAGAGAGGAAGACGACAATATGGATTATGTGAAAAAGGCGCTATCCCTCTTGCCGGACGAGCTGAGGGATATGTATTCACCCGCTGTACGGCCGGAGGAATTGCGCGTGAGAAAAGGGCGTCGCGTCAGTGCGTTGTGCGCGGATGGGGAAAGCTTCATCTCAAAACGTGCTGCAGACGAAAGAGACATTACCGCCGTGCTGGAGCGCGTAACCGGAGCTTCAATGCACGCATACATAGATGAGCTTGCAAACGGATATATAAACCACTATGGTCTGCGGATTGGCGTGTGCGGCGCGGCGGCGATTAAGAATGGCGAAATCAGCGGATATCGGCACATAACCTCGCTGGATATAAGGATTCCGGCTGAGTTCACCGGCAATATAGATGACGCGGCGGGGACACTTCTAAAATCAAGGGGGACAAGCGCCCTTATTATTTCACCGCCGGGCGGAGGAAAGACAACTGCCTTGCGTGAGCTGATACGCAGAATGTCCAATGCCGGTGAGCGTATCTCAGTTGTTGATGAGCGTGGCGAACTATCAGCCGGCTATGATGCAAGCGCGGGCTTTGACTTGGGGTCTTCAAGTGATGTTATGGTTGGCGTGAAGAAATCGCGCGCGGCAATAATGCTGCTTCGAGCGATGAACCCCACGTACATAGCAATGGACGAGATAACGGAAAAAGATGATATTGCCGCGATAAAGGAGATAAACGGATGTGGCGTGGCGCTGCTTGCGACAGCTCACGCCGAAACTATAAACGATCTGAGAACGAGAGAATTATATAGACAGCTTCTGGATGAAAAAATATTCGATTACGCACTGAACATAACGAAAGTGCACGGTAAAAGGGTCGTTTCGTGCGAAAGGTTATCTATATGAGAATATTGGGAGCAGTAATGGCGCTCATCTCATGCGGTGCAATGGGATTTATATATAATCGTTCCTTGCGTGAGCGGCTGGATACGCTTGCTGCGATGTGTGAAGCGCTGGCTATGATGAAAGCGGAGCTGTCGTGCCGAGTATGTGCTCTACCGGATCTAGTTGAAACGCTATCTGAACGCTGTAAAGGTGAAGCGGCGGTTTTCTTTTTGGATGTTTCAACGCGCCTTCCTAGCTTGGGAGAATACAGCTTTGATGAGTTGTGGTGCGAATGTGCGGCAAAATCACTCACAGCGCTTAGTGAGAACGAGCGGAGGGAGATATGCAGCCTTGGCAGCATACTTGGGCGGGGTGAGCTTGACGCGCAGATTGCGGAGATTGACCGATGTACAAGCACACTGCACACGGCGCTTGAAAATGCGCGTACAGAGCAGCCACAGCAGAAAAAGCTTACACTTGGGTTGTCATTTGCAGCGGGTATGCTGCTCGTTATCATGCTGATATAGGAGCGGTAATGGATATTGATTTGATATTTAAGATTGCGGCAGTCGGTATCCTTGTGGCGGTTTTGAACATTCTTTTGCAGCGCTCAGGACGCGACGAGCAAGCGTTGATGACCACCATAACAGCCCTTGTCGTTGTGCTGATGGTTGTTGTGCAGAAAATAAGTGAGCTTTTCGAGCTTATAAAGACATTATTCAGACTGTAATATGGAGCTAATATTTAAATCTGCGGCGATCGCACTCATTTCCGCAGTAACAGGACTGCTGATAAAGCGGGCAAATCCGGAATTATCGCTGCTGGTCGGAACTGTTACTGCAGTGGTGATACTGCTTGCCGCGCTCAGCTTTGCCGGTGAACTTGATGAACTGGTAAAGCTGGTAAAGAACATAGTCGGCACATCGGACACTCTGATTGCGCCTGTGCTGAAATGCATGGCGATAGCATTGGTGACAAAGCTTGCGGCGGAGCTGTGCCGTGATTCAGCGCAGGGGGCGAGTGCCGCCGCAGTGGAGACAGCAGGAACAATGTGCGCAATGAGCGTTGCCATGCCTCTAATTATCAGTATGCTGAGACTAATCGGAGGGATGGTATGAAAAAGCTGTGGCGCGCTATTATTCTTGCACTTTTAATGTCCAGACTTTTTATAATATCATGCTACGCAGAGGTATCGGTAGATACACTTGTGGATATGGCAGGTACACAGGAAGTGGAGGACGCAATACCGGATGATGCAAAGCAGATAAGCGGAGGACTTGGAAAAAACGGCACTTACGATGCGCAGAGCGCACTGTCTCGCCTGTGGGAGCGCGTAGTCAATACCGCGGCGGACGAACTGCAAACCAATCTCAAAAGCGCGGCGGCACTTGTCGCAATTGCGCTTTGCTCCGCGCTTGCAGGGAGCTTTACGAAGAACAGCATTATCCGCGACTATATCTGCATTGCCGGTGTATGCGCGGCGGCGGGAATGTTGATTGGCAGTGTGGATGGCCTTGTTGAACAGACCGCCAAAACGCTCTCGAGGATGTCCGATTATTCCCGTGCAGCGCTTCCGGCGGTATTTACGGCGGCAGCCGCGTGCGGTGCTGTCGTGTCAGCATCAGCACGTTATGCGGCAGTGTCTATCGCGATTGATGTGCTGATGAGCAAGGCGCAGAGCGTTGTAATACCGCTTACATACACGTATCTGGCGCTCTCGCTCAGTAATAATCTATTTGATAACGCGGTTTTGAAAACCTGCCAACGCTTCTCAAAATGGTTGGCAACAACGTTTATGACGGTATTTACTATCCTGTTCAGCGGTTATATCGGTCTAACCGGAATAGTAACAAGCGGTGTTGATGCGGTGGCGGCAAGAACAGCACGCACAGTCATATCAACGGCGTTGCCTGTTGTTGGTGGAATAATATCAGATGCGGCGTCAACTGTACTGTCAGCAGCGGGGATGATCAAAAATTCCGCCGGTGCACTCAGCCTCGTTGCAGTTGCAGCGCTGTGCGCACAGCCGTTTGTGGTGCTGTCAGTTAAGCTGCTGTTATTTCGTGCAGCGGCAACAATATGCGATATGGTGCCAAATGAAAAGCTTGCAGCCTTTATAAATGACGTCGGCACGGCATTGAGCTTATTACTGGGGCTTGTTGGCTGCTGTGCAATAATGCTGTTTATATCCTTTACCACGGCCATAAAGGTGGTGACAGCATGAGCGCGATGATACGCGAAGTATGCGCACTGTCCATACTTTTTGGCGTGATAATGGGCATTATTCCGGAGGGGGGTGTCAAGCGCATAACCGGTATTTTGTGTTCGGCAATTTTGATTATCGTAGTTTTAACACCGATAAAGAGGATTGATCTGGATAGCTATGCCCGACTCCTTGCACAGTACCGTGAGCAGGAGGCGCAGCTAACAGCGAAAGCTGATGAGATAAACAGCCGCCTTAACCGCGCGGTAATAGTCGAGGAATACGAAGCATATATTATGGACAAAGCCGAAGAGCTTGGCATTGATGTAAAGGGGGCGAGGATCGAGGTGCAGTGGAGCACGGAGGCAGTCTGGGTTCCGTATTCGGTAAGCATAACAGCAAACGCTGACGTATCACTGCGCGGTGTGTTTGAGGATAAGCTGATGGCCGAGCTGGGTATACCGCAGGAGAGGGTGAAGTGGCAGAGCGATGAATGAACTTAAAGATAAGGCGTTAAAACTTGAAAAGTTCAAATATCCGTTCTTGGTGCTGGTTCTTGGTGTACTGCTCATGCTGATTCCGGGCAAAAGCACGTATACCGCCTCAACGGAACAGACCGAAAACCCACTGAAAACTGTGCTGACGTGCACAAAAGGTGTAGGACGTACAGAGGTTATCGTGTCTGACAGCGGCGTGGTGATAGTATGCGATGGGGCAGAAGATGCCAAGGTCAGGCTGGATATAATTCGCGCAGTCAGCTCATATACTGGCTTTGGTTCTGATAAAATAACCATACTGAAAATGACTGAATAAAAGGGGAGGAGCTAATAATCTATGAAGAGCAGGAAAAGAAATCTCACAATGCTGGCGGTTCTGATATTTGTCGGTTCGGCGGTCGCGCTGAACTGGTCATACAATAGCCGCTGGGGTAATCCGGATGCCGAGATGGTGTCAGCCGAGGATGAAGCGATGTTGGATGCCAGCGCACAGTCAGCAGATACAAGCGCCGCAAGCGCAGAGAATGAGTACTTTGCCGAGGCTCGCCTGACGCGTCAGGTATCGCGCGATGAGGCGCTGGAGCTGTTGCAGACGGCGGCCGCAGCGGAGACTGCGTCACAGGAAACGATTGACAGTGCCATGAACGCGATATCAGTCATGGCAACAAACTCCATGCAGGAGTCACAGATAGAAAATCTTCTTATCGCAAAGGAATTTGCCGATTGCGTTGTGTACATAGGCAATGACACCGTTACCGTTGCTGTGCCTGCCCCCGAGGAGGGGCTGAGTGAGGACGCCGTGGCGCGCATAACTGAAATAATATGCAGTGAAACAACATATCAGGCATCACAACTAAGCATCATTGAAGTGAAAACTTGACAAATATATGTCTTGACCGGCGTGTAATCAGACTGCACGTCGGTTTATTTTTGCATTTTACAGCTATTTTTCACGTTTAGGCTTTATTTTTTTTGCATAACGTGGTACAATACTCTGACATCATATGAGGAGGAATAATTATGGGCGAAAGCTACATTACCTGCCGCGAAGCTAATGGCAGTATAAATATTTCTGAAGAGGTTATCTCCACACTCGTTAGAGAGGCTGTAGGCCAGATTGAGGGCGTTGCAGGTCTGTCCAACACCTCAGGGGCAGAGCTTGTGGAGCTTATCGGTATAAAGACGCTCTCCAAGGGTGTTAAGGTTCAGTTTGACGATGGAAAGATAGTGGTTGATGCCATCATCACCATTTCATACGGCTATAATATCATGGATGTTGCAAAAACAGTGCAGGACGAAGTGATGAGCGTGGTGCTTTCCGCCACCGGAATGGACAAGGCTGAGGTCAATGTCCACGTTTCCGGCGTTGCGTTTGATAAATAAAAGCGCGGAGGGGTAAGGAATGACGAGAACTACTGCCAGAGAGATCGCAATACAGCTTGGCTTTGCAGCAGCGGCATCAAACGTTGCACCGGCAGAGCTTTTTGACAGCTTCTTTTCACAGGAGCACTATTCCACTCTTGGCACAGAGGATGAACTGTTCAGCGAATTTCCCAACAAAAAGCAGCTTGAATATATCCGCAATCTGACAGCGCTTATGACTGACAATCGCGAGGAGATAGACGGCTATATCGAGCGCTATTCTAAGGGCTGGAAGGTTGAGCGCATATCCAAGACCGCTCTTGCGGTGCTCAGGTGTGCGATATGCGAGATACTTTATGTTGATGATGTTCCCGCTTCTGCCGCGATAAATGAAGCGGTGGAGCTTGATAAGGGCTATGATGAACCGGACGTTGTTGCGTTTGTAAACGGTGTTCTCGGCGGGTTTATGCGCGGCGAAATGGAGCAGGACGTTTTGGACGATGCTGCACCCGCAGAAGATAAAACCGCAGAAGCGCCCGAAGCGGATGGAGAGTAAGCATGGAGCGAGAGACGCTTTCTGTATCTCAGCTTAACAACAGAATAAAAGGGCTTATTGACAGCGACAGCGCTCTTGCAAACGTGTGTGTACGCGGTGAACTGTCAAACTATAAGATATATCCATCCGGCCACCATTATTTCACGTTGAAGGATGCGGACAGCAGTATTCGCTGCGTAATGTTCAAAAACAGCGCCATTAAACTGCGCTTTAGACCCGAAAGCGGTATGGGCGTAACAGCCTTTGGCCGCGTGTCCGTTTTTCCGCGTGACGGTGCGTATCAGCTTTACTGCTCTGAGCTTATGCCGGAGGGCATGGGCGATTTGCAGGTTGCGTTTGAGCAACTTAAAAGAAAGCTCAGTGAAGAGGGGCTTTTTGACAGGGCACAGAAGAAACCTCTGCCCAGATTTCCGGAGAAGATTGCGATCATAACATCCTCTGCCGGTGCCGCTGTGCACGATATGATCAGAATTCTCGGTCAACGCTGGCCTATGACAAAGGTTGTTCTTCTGCCGGTGCGTGTTCAGGGCGTTGAAGCGCCGCCTGAAATCGTGGGTGCAATACGCTATGCCAATGAATTCAAGGTTGCGGATGTTATCATAACAGGCCGCGGCGGCGGATCTATTGAGGATTTGTGGGCATTTAATGATGAACGTGTTGCCCGCGCGATTTACGCTTCTGAGATACCGGTTATCTCTGCTGTCGGGCATGAGCCGGATGTGACAATATCAGACTATGTGGCCGATGTGCGTGCCTCAACCCCGTCAAACGCGGCGGAGCTTGCAGTGCCGGATATTACAGAGTTTACTGACGGTTTGCGTTCGTATGATATCCGTGCACACCAGGCGATGACAAAGAAGATAAATTATCTTCGTTCGCAGCTTGATGCACTGAGCTCAAAACGCGTTATGCGCGACCCGATGGCAAGCATAGATGATAGGCGCGTCACGCTTGATCATTATCGCGAGAGGCTCATTTCTGCGCAGGAATATGTCAATGCGCAGAAACGGCATGAATTCGTGCGCCTTGCAGCGTCACTTGACGCGATGAGCCCGCTAAAGGTTCTATCGCGTGGATATGCGCTTGCGAGTAATGACGATGGTAATTTGATAAAATCAGTATCCGATACAACAAAGGGTGAACATATTTCTGTCAGGGTTGTTGACGGTGCACTTGACTGCACTGTAAATGGTGTGACAGAGAAGAAAATGGTGTAATATGGAGGTGCCTTATGGCGGCAAAAAAGCCAAGCTTTGAGGCTGCGGTCAGCAGACTTGATGAGATAGTCAAGCATCTTGAAAACGGTGATATGCCGTTGAGCGAATCACTGGCCATGTTTGAAGAGGGGACAAAGCTTATCGCAGATTGCTCCAAGCTTCTTGACGAGGCGGAGCAGCGTGTGGTTAAGCTGAAAAAAGGACCGGACAGGGAACCAATCGAGCTTCCCTTTGAGGATAACGCACAATGAACGAAAAAGAATACAAGGCACTGATTGAATCGGCACTTGATAAGGTGCTTGATAGCGCGAGCAGCGTGCCGCAGGCTGGCCTGGCCGAGGCTATGCGGTACAGCCTTCTTGCCGGAGGTAAGCGTATTCGCCCGATGCTCGTGCTGGAATTCTGCCGCGCAGCCGGCGGCGATATAGAAAGCGCATTGCCTGTTGCGTGTGCAATAGAAATGCTGCATACTTATAGCCTCATTCATGATGATCTGCCCTGCATGGATAATGATGATCTGCGCCGCGGCAGACCGACAAACCATAAGGTATATGGTGAATGTGTGGCTGTACTGGCCGGTGATGCCTTGCAGGCAGAGGCGTTCCACTACATACTGTCCTCTCAGCTTCCAGCAGACAGAAAAGCACTTTGCGGTGAGATTCTGGCTGAGGCTGTTGGATTTGACGGAATGTGCGGTGGACAGTATCTTGATATGCTTGGTGAGGGTAAAGCACTTACAGAGCAGGAACTTACCGACATTAACAGCCGCAAGACAGGCGCGCTGCTTATTGCGGCGTGTCAGATGGGCGTTGCGGCCGCGGGCGGAACACGTCTGCAAATGGACGCGGCCGGGCATTACGGCGCGGCAATCGGTATGGCGTTTCAGATCCGTGATGATATGCTGGATGTACTCAGCAGCACGGAGGAGCTTGGCAAGCCAATCGGCTCAGACGCGCAGGAGAATAAAAACACCTATATGGCACTCATGGGCGAGGATGGCTGCCGCAAGACTATAGACAGGCTGACCGCGCTTGCAAAAGGTGTGCTTGAAGAAGCGTTTGAGGATACGGAATTCCTATCTGACCTTGCTGATCAGCTTGCTATCAGAAATAAATAAATAGATTCGGGTGAAGATTTGAGTATTATAGAGAGAATCAACTCATCTAATGATATAAAAAAACTCAAAGCGGATGAACTTGATACCATTTGTGCAGAAATACGCGAATTTCTTGTGCAGAGCATTTCCAAGACCGGCGGGCATCTTTCGTCCAATCTTGGCACGGTTGAGCTGACAGTCGCGCTGCATCGTGTGTACGATACCGCTGTCGACAGGATAGTTTTTGATGTTGGCCACCAGAGCTACACACACAAAATAATAACCGGCCGCCGTGATGCTTTCTCTACATTGCGTCAGCATGGTGGCCTTTCGGGATTTCCTAAGCCCAACGAATGTGCGGATGACCCATTTGTGACTGGTCATTCATCCACATCAATTTCTGTTGCTACAGGTATGGCGCGCTCACGCAAGGTAACAGGAAAAAAATATGATGTTGTAGCGGTCATTGGCGACGGTGCAATGACCGGCGGACTTGCATATGAAGGGCTTGAGGACGCTGCTGCCTGCGGTGAGCCTATTGTCATTATCCTGAATGATAACAATATGTCCATCAGCGAAAATGTCGGCGGTATGTCGCGGCTTCTCGGCGCAATGCGGTATAAACCCGCATATATCAGCTTTAAACGCTGGTATAGAGAGGAATTTAGAAAAATTCCGGCACTGTATACCTTTAACCACAAAATTAAAGAGTGGCTTAAATCCTGGCTTCTGCCGGATAACACCTTTAGTCAGATGGGGTTTGAGTATCTTGGGCCTATTGATGGGCATGATATAAACGCTCTTGAAGCGGCGATTAGACTTGCCAAAGATATGAGAGAGCCTGTGATCGTCCATGTTCTCACGAAGAAAGGCAAGGGCTGCAAATACGCTGAGGAGTATCCGGAAAAATACCACGGAGTCGGTCCATTTGACCCGCTTACCGGGGAGGTAAAAGAAAGCGGTCGCAGCTTTTCCGATTGTTTTGGCGATACCATGTGTGAGCTTGCTGCAAAGGATGAGCGAGTATGCGCAATAACGGCGGCAATGTGCTTTGGCACCGGCCTTTCCGAGTACGCACGGCAATTTCCGGAGCGGTTTATGGATATCGGCATTGCAGAGGGGCACGCCACGGCAATGGCGGCAGGCATGGCAAAGCAGGGGGCAATACCTGTGTTTGCGGTGTATTCCAGCTTTTTGCAGCGTGCGTATGATATGCTTATACATGATGTGTCGCTCCAAAGACTGCACACCGTGTTTGCCGTGGATAGATCCGGCCTTGTCGGGAGCGACGGCGAAACACACCACGGTGTATTTGATGTCAACTATCTGTGCTCTGTCCCATATATGACGGTGATGAGCCCGGCAAGCTTTGCGGAGCTTCATGATATGCTGGAGGAAGCCGTGTTCAACACCAACGGTCCTGTCGCGGTGCGCTATCCGCGCGGAGGTGAGGCGGAGTATACTGAAAGTCATGTTGAATGTGAGTTTATAGCGCGCGAGGGCAGAGATGTAACCATCGTCTGCTATGGCGTGATGATAAATCAAGCGCTGAAAGCCGCGGCAATGCTTGAAGAGCGCGGTATTAGCACGGAAATCGTAAAACTTGGAATTATAAAGCCTAATGAGTTTGAAAAGACGCTGTCCTCTGCGCGTAAGACAAAGCATCTTGTCGTGGTAGAGGAATGTTGTGCAATGGGCTGTATCGGTGATAGGATTCTTTCACACTGCGCAATGAGTGGTGTTACACTGGATTCAGCGCGGCTTATTAACCTTGGCGAGGGCATTGTGCAGCAGGGCACTGTTGCCGAGCTTGAGCGTGATCACGGCATTGATGCGCAGGGTATAGTTAATTCTGTGCTGGAAATGTGTAATGTGGGGCAGAAATCTGAATGAAGAAGCTAAGATTAGATCAACTCGTTTTTGACCTCGGCCTTACAGAAAGCCGTGAACGGGCAAAAACCACAATTATGAGCGGCGTTGTGTTTGTGAACGGTCAGCGCGCAGACAAGCCGGGAATGTCCGTCCCTGTGGATGCTGCGGTCGAAATTCGTGGGGAAACCCTGCCTTTTGTCAGCCGCGGCGGATACAAGCTTGATAAAGCACTGCGTGTTTTTCCGGTTGACCCGACAGGCAAGCACTGCATTGACTGCGGCGCTTCTACAGGAGGATTCACCGATGTTCTTTTGCAGCATGGCGCGCAAAAGGTTTACGCTGTTGATGTGGGCTATGGCCAGCTAGCGTGGAAACTCAGGAATGATGAGCGCGTTGTGAATCTTGAGCGCACGAACCTCCGCTACGTCACCGAAGAACAGATACCTGAGAGACTTGACCTTGCGGTGATGGATGTTTCGTTCATCTCCATTAAGCTTGTGCTTCCGGCTGTCAAGGCACTTTTGAAGGATGACGCCGATATTATCTGCCTTATCAAGCCCCAGTTTGAGGCGGGGCGGGAAGAGGTTGGAAAGAAAGGTGTTGTTCGTGATATAAAGGTGCACGAGGATGTTGTGCGTGGTATCCTTGATTTTGCGCCGACAATCGGGCTTTCCGTTGTTGGGCTTGACTTTTCCCCCATAAAAGGCCCTGAGGGGAATATAGAGTATATCTGCCATATGAAGAACACCGACCAGCCACAGGCGGCAGGAATTGACGTTTCAGCTGTTGTTCAGGCTTCTCATGAGGCGCTTTGAGCGAGGTGTACACCAATTGATTGCATTATGTCCCAATCCATTTAGAGATATTGACCTTAAGCTTACGCGTGAGGCAGATAAAATGCTGTGCGATGCGGGTTATGAAACTGCGATTTGCCCCGTGTTTGCAGACGATGATCCGGCGATTTTGCCGCAGGATATATGCGTAAAGAAGCTTTCTGACGTTGCCGAGGAATGTACACTGGTTATCGTTATCGGCGGTGACGGCACACTCCTTGCAGCGGCAAGAGCACTGCATGAGTATAATGTACCCATACTTGGCGTTAATCTTGGCACAATGGGCTTCATGACGATACTTGAGCCGGAAGACCTCCCGCTGATTCTGGAAGCTGCAAAGGGAAATGCGCCGATAAGCCATCGAATGATGCTGGATGTTACGCTGGAGCGTGATGGAGAGATAATTTATAGTGACTGCGTACTGAACGATGCTGTTATTCACGGTTACGGCGATGTTGTCAAGCTGACAGCCACGTGCGAAGGTGACACCATTATGCAGATGTCCGGTGACGGTATAATTCTCTCCACCCCAACAGGATCAACCGGTTATTCCATGTCGGCCGGTGGGCCGATTGTAGAGCCGGATGCAGAGAACATAATTGTCACACCGATTTGCGCCCATGTGATGGGCTCACGCTCATTTGTACTTAATCCCGCACGCAATATTGCGGTAAAAACAGAAAAGCTTCATGGCCGTCGTGCGTATCTGTCTGTTGATGGCTATGCCGCCGCTGACCTTGCGAACAATGACATTGTCAGGGTCAAACGTTCCGCGCATTATACCGAGATGGTGAATCTTGGGCTAAAGAGCTTTTACGATATTGCATATGAGAAACTGACATAAATATAAAACGGAGGTCGCGGCATGAAGCACGGACGACAGCGAGCGATACTTGAAATTATTTCACAGCAGGACATTGAGACGCAGGGTCAACTGATAAAGGAACTTGCAAAACGCGGCATTAACAGCACACAGGCTACGCTTTCACGCGATATCAAGGATATGCGCCTTGTCAAGGAGCTGGGCTCAAACGGCAGTTATCGCTATGTTGCGCCCGCCGCGCCGGAGCATGATGATTATAACCCGCGCTTTAGGGCGGTTTTTCGCAAGAGTGTGCTGTCCTATGACATAGCGCAGAATCTTATTGTTATCAAAACGCCTCCCGGACTTGCGCCGATCTGCTGCTCAGCATTTGACGGAATGGAGATCAGCGGTCTTGTCGGCACGATTGCCGGTGACGATACTGCGTTCATTGCCATGCGCGATAATGACGCAGCCATTAGACTTTACCACGAAATAGACGAACTTTTTTAACCTGAGATACGGAGTATAGCGTATGCTTAATGAGCTTCACATTGAGAATATAGCTGTTATTGAAAGAGCGGATATCAGCTTTACATCCGGCCTTAACGTGCTGACGGGTGAGACCGGTGCCGGTAAATCAATAATAATAGATTCTATCGGTGCTGTGTTGGGTGAACGTGTCAGCCGTGAGCTTGTGCGCCGCGGCGCAGAGCGCGGTACTGTGACCGCAGTTTTCGATGCTGATTGCGCCCAGCAGTGGCTTGACGATAATGAGATAGAGTCTGATGGCGAACTTATCATGCAGCGGCGCATTACCACAGACGGTAAGAGTAGTTGCCGCGTATGCGGTACGCCTGTGACAGCCGCGCAGATGAAGGAGCTTGCGAACCTGCTGGTGGATATCCACGGCCAAAATGATGGCCGGCAGCTTATGGATGAGAAGCGCCACCGGCAGTATCTTGACGCATTTGGCGCATATGATGACGCCTTAGATGCATATAACGCCGAATATAAAAAGTATTGCGCAATAAAAAAAGAAATCTCCGCGCTCACAATGGATGAGATTGAAAAAGAGCGTTTGAGCGACAGTTTGAAATATCAAATTGCAGAGCTTGAACGCGCTGATATAAAAGCAGGGGAGAGGGACAGCATTGTTGCGCGGCGAGATCTTCTCCGGAACAGTGAGAAGCTTACCGAGGCGATAGATGAGGCATTTCGCTCCCTCTACGGTGGGGATGATAACGCGGTTTCGATGGCGCAGAATGCAGCTTATTATGCAACAAGAGCGTCTGCATACGCGCCTGAGCTTGAAAAAGCTGCAAACGCTATAAACGATGCTGCCTTTGCTCTTTCGGATGCAGCGGAAATACTGCGCGATTTCCGCGCGGGGCTTGACTTTTCACCCGAGGAGTATGACAGTCTTGAAACTCGCATCTCGCTTTTAAATAAACTTGAGCGTAAATATGGCCGCGCGGATGAGGAGCTTCTATCATATCTGGATGAATGCCGCAAAAAGCTTGATGATATTGAGTATGCGGATGATAGATTGGTTAAGCTGAAAAAAGAACTTGCCCAGAAAAAGCAGCTCTGCTTGGCGGTTGGTAAGAAGCTCAGTCAACTGCGCCGTGACAGTGCAAAAGAGCTGGAAAAGCGCATTGTAAAAGAGCTTCAGGAGCTTAATATGCCGTCTGTTCGGTTCGCGGTCGAATTTGTTCCTGTTGAGAATGAACAGGGCTTTGATTCCTATGGTCTTGAAAATCTGCGCTTTATAATGTCTGCAAATGCCGGTGAGCAGCTTGGCCGCATAAGCAAAATTGCATCCGGCGGTGAGTTGAGCCGAATTATGCTTGCAATGAAAAATGTCTTTGCAGAAAATGATCCGGTCGGCACGATGATATTTGACGAGATAGATACCGGCGTGTCCGGAATTGCGGCGCAGAGGGTCGCAGAAAAGCTTTATTCAGTGTCAAAGGGTAAGCAGGTAATGTGTGTTACCCACTTGCCTCAAATCGCTGCAATGGCTGACAGCCATTACCTCATTGCAAAGCATGAGGAAAGCGGCAGAACATATACAGAGGTTTCCGCTCTTGACCGTACAGGGCGTTGCCACGAGCTGGCACGTCTGCACGGCGGCGATCACATAACCGACACAACGCTTGCCAGCGCGAAAGAGCAGCTTGATGCTGCCGACACTTTCAAAAAGGCGAATAAGTGAGCGGATTTATAGAAAGGGGGAGATAATGTGGGTGTAAGAGACAATGCAAAGGCGCTGCATGACAGCGGCTTCAATTGCGCACAAAGCGTCCTGAGTGCCTGCGGTAAGTATACCGGCCTTAATGAAAACACAGCTCTTGCTATATCTGCGGGCTTTGGCGGAGGTGTGCGCTGTGGTGAGATATGCGGCGCGATAAGCGGATGTGTTATGGCTGTTGGTATGGCCAATCCTTTCACTGACGGTAAAAACTCTGAGGCCAAGACGCGGATTGCAGAGCTTACAAAGCTTTGCACAGGTGCTTTTAGAGAAAAATTCGGCTGTGTACGCTGTGTAGAGCTTAAAGCAGCCGGTATTTCATGTGATGAACTTATACAGTACGGCGCTGAGATTGCCGAGCAAGTGATAGTAGATAATAAATAATTATTATATAGGAGAAATGAAGAAATGGGAATCTACGAGGAACTGGTTGCGCGCGGACTTATCGCGCAGGTAACAAACGAGGAGGAAATCCGCGACCTTATTAACAACGGTAAGGCAACCTTCTATATCGGCTTTGACCCGACTGCCGACTCTCTCCATGTCGGTCACTTTATGGCGCTGTGCCTCATGAAGCGCCTACAGATGGCCGGTAACAGACCGATTGCGCTTATAGGCGGCGGCACCGGTCACATCGGCGACCCGTCCGGCCGCACAGATATGCGCAGCATGATGACCAAGGAAACGATTGACCACAACTGTGAGTGCTTCAAAAAGCAGATGGAGCGCTTTATCGAGTTTGGCGAGGGCAAGGCGCAGATGGTCAACAATGCCGACTGGCTGCTTGACCTGAACTATGTTGAGCTTCTGCGTGAGGTTGGCGCGTGCTTCTCTGTCAACAATATGCTCCGCGCTGAGTGCTACAAACAGAGAATGGAAAAGGGACTCAGCTTCCTTGAATTTAACTACATGATCATGCAGAGCTATGACTTCTACTATCTTTTCCAGCATTATGGCTGCAATATGCAGTTTGGCGGTAACGACCAGTGGAGCAATATGCTTGGCGGTACTGAGCTTATCCGCAAAAAGCTGGGTAAGGACGCGCATGCAATGACAATCACTCTGCTGCTCAACTCCGAGGGCAAAAAGATGGGCAAGACTGCATCCGGCGCTGTCTGGCTTGACCCGAACAAGACCAGTCCCTTTGACTTCTATCAGTACTGGCGCAATGTCGAGGATGCTGATGTTCTCAAGTGCATCCGTATGCTCACTTTCCTGCCGCTTGAGCAGATTGACGAGATGGACAAGTGGGAAGGCAGCCAGCTTAACCGCGCAAAGGAAATCCTTGCATACGAGCTGACCGCGCTTGTTCATGGTGAGGAAGAGGCCAAGAAGGCAGAGGAGGGCGCAAAGGCTCTGTTTGGAGGCGCTGGCAACAGCGAGAATATGCCAACGACTGAGCTTGCTGAGGCTGACCTTGTTGATGGTGCCTTGGATCTCATGACTTTGCTTGTCAAGACCGGCCTTTGCACCACCAAATCTGACGCACGCCGCAATATCCAGCAGGGCGGTGTCACTGTCAACGATGAAAAGATAACCGACATTGGTAAAAAGTACACTGCAGACGAACTGCGCGCCGGCTTAATTATTCGTCGCGGCAAAAAGAACTACAACAAAGTCACTCTCGCATAAAAATTAGATATTATATATTATAAAATCATGGGTGCACCTCACTTTAGAGATGCACCCATGATTTGTTTGTTTAGTTGTCTTCCTGTACTTTGTGAGTTCGTAGATAAGTGAGAATCTCGTTTATTCCGCTTGAATTAAGCGTCTTACCGTTGGATGAGAGATAGCTTGCTTCAACAGAGCCTGTGCCATCGCCCACGGCTTTACCTGCATCACAGAATCTGATATTCATTGATGCGCATACCTCGCGTATCCAGTCGTTCGCGTCGCTGATCATAATGGTGGTAAGTCCATCAGCGCCGCTGTAATTCGACGTAACTGAGCTTATCGAACAGCACACTATCTTTGTATCTTCACTGGCACTGTGGATGCTATTCAGCATTGCGGCGTAGGCGGTTTTGAATTCTGTTTCATCAACGGCGTTAAGCCCGTCCTGACCGACGACCACTATAAGTATTTCCGGTTGCCGCACCATAGCAGCATCAGCAATCGACATAGTTGATCCATCAGGTGGGAGGACAATTGATGCAGTGCTCAGATTTGAAACAAACATTGAACCGGAGTCTGTACCCCATACCTGGTCTGTATTCGTTCCACCGGACAAAAGGCCGTAATCGCGCACACCAATGAAGGAGCTGTCACAGAGGAACGTCAGCCTGTCTATATACTCCTGACCGGCATCCGGCGTTTCATCCAGTGTTATAAGATTGCTTAGATTGCCGCCAGACCCGGGGGCAAGCGTGGTTACGTCGCTGTTATTTTCAGCGCTTTCCTGACTGATTGGTGTGTTAGTTGTAATCTTGCTGCCGCTGTATCGGTTTACACTGGCAATGACCAAACCGATGAAAAGCGCGACAAGGCATATAATAATACCTATGGCCCAACCGAAATCCTTCAGATCCTTCAGTTTGATTTGCATGGTGCATCCTCCTTTGCCGTTAGAACACTGGCGGGCTTAAAAAGCCCGCCAGATGATTTTTATAGTTTGTTATAATCAGCCTTCAGCCTCTGCAAGAGCCTTTGCCTCTTCGATAACCTTCTGCTGAACGTTACCGGGAGCCTCCTCGTAACGGATGAACTTGCAGGAGAAGGAACCGCGACCCTGGGTCATGGAGCGCAGGTCGATGGTGTAAGAGCTCATCTCTGCCATAGGAACCTCAGCCTCGACAGTCTGCATACCGTCCTCAGCTGTCATGCCAAGAACAGTGCCGCGGCGCTTGGAGCTGATGTCGCTCATGATATCGCCGAGATTTGCATCGGGGATAGTGACCTGAAGCAGGCCGATAGGCTCGAGAATGGTGGGCTTTGCCTTGGGGATACCATCCTGATATGCAAGACGTGCAGCCGTCTGGAATGCCATATCGTTGGAGTCAACAGGGTGGTAAGAACCATCGTACAGGGTGGCTTTCAGGCCAACCAGAGGATAACCGGCGAGAACACCCTTGACAACTGCATTGCGCAGCCCCTTTTCAACGGAGGGGAAGAAGTTCTTCGGGACAGAACCGCCGAATACTTCCTCAGCGAATATCATGTCATCCTGCTCTTCCTGCGGCTCAAAGCGAATCCAAACATCACCGAACTGACCGGAACCACCGGACTGCTTCTTGTGACGGCCGTGTGCCTCGACCTTGCCCTTGATCTTCTCACGATATGCAACGCGTGCGGGCTTGAGCTCGGTCTCGACGGAGAAGCGGCTCTTCAGCTTTGCACACAGAACGTCAACCTGAATGTCACCGGCGCCGGAAATGACCATCTGGTGGGTCTCAGCGTTGTTGACGAGATTAAAGGAGATGTCCTCCTCGTTCAGTCTTGCAAGACCTGCGGCAACCTTATCGTCCTGACCCTTGGTCTTGGGGGAGATTGCCATGGAGTAGCAGGGCTCGGGAATCTCAATTGCGGGAAGCTCAACCTCGTTCTTCGGATCGCATATGGTGTCACCGGTCTTCCAATCCATCTTGCCGACGGCAACGATATCGCCGCAGCAGCAGTCCTTAACCTCAGTGTTCTTCTTGCCGCACATATTGTACAGACGGCCAAGCTTGTCGGTGCTGGAGGTGCGAACGTCACGCAGGGACATATCGCCGCTAACAGTGCCGCCCAGAACCTTGATAAAGCTGTACTTACCGAACTGGTCGGAAACAGTCTTGAAAACAAATGCGAGAGTGGGGTCTGCGGACTTGTCTTCGGGAGCAGAGACATAGTCAACAATACCCTGAAGCATAGCTTCAGTGCCTATATTGCTCATTGCAGCGGAAGCAAACACAGGAACAACAGAGCGATCCTTCAGACCGGCCTTGATACCGGTGATGATATCCTCTTCGCTCAGCTCCATAGTGTCAAAGAACTTCTCCATAAGCTCCTCAGTTGCGCCGGCCGCAGTCTCCATAAGGGCTTCGCGAAGCTCGGCAACCTTGTCGGCATCAGCAGCAGGAACATCAACCTTGCTGACCTTTGCGCCGTTGGACTTGTACGCAACGTTGTGAACAACGTCGATAACGCCGGTGCCATCGGACATAGGAGCAGTAACAGCACATACGATAGAACCATACTTAGCCTTCAAAGCATCAACAACTGCGTAGTAATCACCGTGCTCCTCATCGCACTTGGACACGCAGAACATGACAGGCAGGTTTGCGGCCTTGAGAGTCTTCCAAGCACGCTCAGCACCGACGGAAATACCGTCCTTAGCGGAGCAGAGAATAACGCCGCACTCAACCGCGCGAATTGCGGAGAGAACGTCACCGGCAAAGTCAAAGTAACCGGGGCAGTCGAGAACATTGATCTTGCAGCCGGCGTAATTCACAGGAGCGAGTGAAGTCGCTATAGTGATTTGGCGCTTGATCTCTTCGGCGTCATAGTCGCACACGGTGTTGCCATCGCTGACCTTACCGAGACGGTCAATAGCGCCTGTGACATAAAGCATACTTTCGGCGAGGCTGGTCTTGCCGCTGTTGCCATGTCCCATGAGGCAGATGTTGCGAATGTTTTTGGTTTCCATTTGTTGCTTCCTCTCTGTCAAAAAATCATGCTATAAAAATATGAAAAATAAAAAGGATTTTTCAGCATTTCCAATATATTATACACTATATCAACCCTGCTTTGCAACTATATTTTCAATAAAATCCTCAACAGAGCAGAATTATTTTGGTACAGCATAAAAATAACGCCCATTCATAGAAAAAACATGCGTCAATAATAGCGTTTTGAGGAATATACCAAACGTATTTTACAGCAAAATAGCTTTAAAATCAACAGTGAATGATGTGAGGCGTTAAACGCGTACTTGGCCGAACAGATTATTTGCGTATTTTGGTTGGGGATTCGCATCAGGAATTACTTAGATATAAGAAAAAATCCTGAAATCGTAAGATTTCAGGATTTTTTGGTCCGAGTGACTGGATTTGAACCAGCGGCCTCTTGAACCCCATTCAAGCGCGCTACCATCTGCGCTACACCCGGATTTATATCATTTTACTGCGCTCTTCATCAGCGCCTGATTATAATAGCACATACTTTCAAAAAAAGCAATACCTAATTTTCATTTTTTCGATTTATTTATTAGGATTTTTTCGCACTGCGCTTAATAAAAGGGTAAAAATTACTTTTATCGAGTCGCGGCAGAGTTTTTTAATTCAGCCGCGGCTCGATTTTAAATTATACAGCATGAAACAATGCAATCATATTTATACAAATTCTTCTGCTCTGTGGCAGGCGACAAAACGCCCATTTATTTCGCGAAGCTCTGGTATTTCCGTGCGGCAGCAGTCTTTTGCGTAAGGACAGCGCGTATGGAAGCGGCAACCGGCGGGTGGGTCAATGGGGCTTGGCAATTCGCCGGACAGCAGCATACGATTTTCTGTGCGGGCATTAGGGTCTGCCTTGGGGATGGCGTTTATAAGAAAACGTGTATATGGATGAATGGGGGAGGCATATACCTCGTTGGTATTGCCAACCTCGCACATACGCCCAAGGAACATAACACATACGCGATCTGCAATGAAGCGCACAACGGATAGATCGTGGCTGATGAAAAGATACGTCAGTGAACGCTTACGCTGAAGCTTTTTAAGCAGATTGAGAATCTGGTTTTGCACAGAAACGTCCAAGGCCGAAACCGGCTCATCACACACAATGAGCGAAGGGTCAAGCGCAATTGCGCGCGCAATGCCTATTCGCTGCCTCTGACCGCCGGAGAACTGATGGGGATAACGGTAAAGAAACTCCTCTGGTATTCCAACAGCGCGCAAAAGCTCAATGACAAGTGCTGTTGTCTCCTCTGCGGTTTTGCAAATGTGATATGTTTTAAGCGGCTCTGCTACTATGTCACGCACGGTCATACGTGGGTCAAGGGAAGCGTAAGGATCTTGAAAGATAAGCTGCATACGGCGGCGGTAGGGGGAAAAGTTCTTTTCGCTCAGCGCACTGATTTCCGTGCCGTTGAAATAGATTTTTCCTGCTGTAGGCTGTAATAGGCGTATCAGTGTGCGCCCGAGAGTAGATTTGCCGCATCCGGATTCACCTACAAGCGCGAGGGTTTCACCCTTAAATATCTGCAACGATACATCAGATACAGCGTGAACACGTTTTTTGTTTTTCAGTGGGAATTCCTTTGTAAGGCCAACGGCCTCAAGCAAAATATCACTCATGGCTTACCTCCGGAATATTCGCACAGCGCACAAAATGAGTGGGAGAGACCTCGATCAAGTCGGGCACAGCGTCCGCACATTTGCCGGTGCACTTGCTACAGCGCGGCGAAAAGCTGCACCCAGCGGGCAAGTGAAGTAGATTAGGCACAACGCCCGGAATAGTCTCCAACTCATTCTGCCCACGGTCTAGGGAATTGACAGAGTTCATCAACCCAACGGTATACGGGTGCATTGGGTGCGAAAACAGCTCAAACGTCTCTGCCTGCTCAACAATGCGCCCAGCGTACATCACATAAACATAATCGCACATCTGTGCAATAACACCGAGATTATGCGAAATGAGGATGATGCCAGAGCCGGTGTCATCGCGCATGTCGCGCATAAGCTGGAGAATTTGCGCCTCCACCGTGACATCAAGCGCGGTTGTTGGCTCGTCGGCAATAATAAGCTTTGGGCGGCATATCATTGCCATTGCGATCATAACGCGCTGACGCAGACCTCCGGAAAGCTCGTGTGGATAGCAGTTATAACGGCGCTCCGGCTCAGATATGCCAACCTTACGGAACATACGGATAACCTCAGCCTTTGCCTCACTCGGAGTAACGCGCCTGTGCAGCAGCACAGCTTCACGCACCTGTTTGCCGACCTTCATCACAGGATTAAGACTTGTCATCGGCTCTTGGAATATCATGCCGATTTCCTCACCGCGTACAGTAGACATCTCATGCTCAGAAAGCGCGGTAAGCTCTTTTCCTGCGAGAAGTATACTGCCGCTGACAATTTTACCTGGGTATTTTAGTAGACGGATGATTGAGCGCGCGGTCATGCTTTTGCCGCAGCCAGACTCACCAACAATGCCGATTATTTTGCCGCGCGGCACGGTGAAAGATATGTCGTTTACGGCTTTTGCTTCGCCGTGCTGGGTGAAAAAGCTGGTGCATAGATGCTCAACCTTTAAGACAATGTTATTTTCCATCTGTGTACCGTCCTTACTGATTCTTCAAATGCGGGTCAAGCACATCACGCAGACCGTCACCGAGAAAATTGAATGATAGCACAATAAGCATTATTGCAATGCTGGGTGATAAGCTAAGCCACGGCTGACTGTAGAGAAACTGCCTGCCTGTGTTTACCATAAGTCCCCAAGATGCCTGCGGTGCCTTTATGCCGATGCCAAGAAAGCTCAATGAGCTTTCGGAGAGTATGGCGGAAGGAATATTGAGCGTAAACAATACGATAAGTGAGGGGATGCAGTTGGGCATAATGTGCCGCAACATTATTACCACGCGTTTCACGCCGATAGACCGCGCTGCCTCAACATACTCAGATTCGCGCAGTTTTAGCGTCTCTGAGCGAACAATTCGCGCCACACTTGCCCAGTTTACAAGAGCAAGCGCGAGGAAAATGTTTATCATGCCGTCACCAAGTGTGTACATGATAACCATCGCCAAAAACATTGATGGAAACGCCAGCATAATGTCCGCTAAACGCATGATAAGAGTGTCAACCCAGCCGCCATTATAGCCTGCAATTATGCCGAGCACTGCACCGACAAGCATGGATATAATGGTAGGCACGATGCCCACAAGCAGAGATATACGCGCGCCATATAAAAGGCGGGTGAGCACATCGCGTCCGGCCTCATCTGTGCCCAGCAAATGCTCCTTAGACGGAGGTGCAAGGCGGTGCAGAAGATCCATCCCGTCAAACGTGTAGGGCGTGAGGAGCGGCGCAAAAATTGCCGCAAGGATGAAAAGTACAATTACGATCGCGGAGGCGGATGCAAGCTTATTTTCACGCCAGAGTCGCTTCATTGCGGTTGAAAAGGTTTCGGCCTCGCCTATTTGAGACTCCAATGACGCAGTTAAAATGCTGTCTGTATTCACGCTTACACCTCCTTGCTGGTACGCGGGTCAAGCAGAGTGTAAAGACAGTCTGCAACCAAATTACCGAGAATAACGAGCAGTGTTGAGAAAAGTATAGTACCCTGCAAAAGCGGGATATCACGCCCCTCAATCGCCTGAACAAGCAGTCGGCCAATGCCGTTTATGGAAAATACGGTTTCGCAGATGACAGCACCGGACAACAGGGATGAAAGTTGAACGGCCATCATCGTAATAACCGGCAACAGCGCATTTCTGAGGGCGTGTTTGGTGATTACTCCAAGCTGACGATGCCCCTTTGCGCGGGCAGTGTCAATATAATCTTCCTGCATGACCTCCAACAGGGTAGAGCGCGTGAGCCGTGCAATACTGCCGGCGCTGTTCCAGCCGAGCGCAATTGCCGGAAGAATATAGCCCTTCCAGCTATCTATACCGGAGATGGGCACCCATTTGAGCTTATACGCCAGAAAATATTGCAGAACCATTGCGGCCATGAATACCGGTACGGAAACGCCCAGCAGGGACACGCCCATGAATAAATGGTCGAGTATACCGTTTTTCTTCACAGCGGCAATTATCCCACAGACAATGCCGGTTATCCACGCAACAAGCGCCGCAGCGAGGGCGAGACGCAAAGTGTTCGGAAATGCGGCGCCGATAAGTTCTGCCACACTGCGGTTTAGCGAATAGCTTGTGCCGAAATCACCGGTGAGTGCGCCGGATATATAGCGAAAGAACTGTATATGTACGGGCTGATCAAGCCCAAGTTCGGCTGTCATACGCTCAATAGTTTCGACCTTGGCGTGTTCACCCATCATTGTTACGATGGCATTACCGGGTACAATGCGCAGCAGAATAAAAACCAACAACGCCACACCCAGCATCACAATGACAGCCTGCAATACGCGGCTCAGTATATTTCTTGCCATAAAAAACCACCTCATAAACGCACACAACGGACGCCCGATATTTCGAGCGTCCATTTATCGTGCCTGTAGTTTCGATATTATTTCAGCGTAACATCAGACGCGTAGAAGTTGCTGAATCCGGCCCAGTAGGGGACAAAGCTTTCTACACGGTCACCCAGTGCGAAAAGATGTGTATTGCCGAGAAGCGGAACCCATGCGGCATCCTCAACAACAATCTTTTCTTCCAGTGCCTGATATTCGGCCATGCGCGCGGCATCGTCTGTGATACCGGACGCGGCAGCAACACGCTCCATCACATCCGCGTCAGCGTAGTTGAGACTGCGTATTGCGGTCTTGTCAGCACTGCCGAAGAAGGTGTACATGATGTTTGCCGGGTCATTATAATCCATTGTCCAATTTGCAACGAAGGAATCCATCTCGCCGGATTTGCGCAGGTCAAGCCAGGATGATTCATCATAGCTCTTTATCTCAGCGCTTATGCCGATTGCCTGAAGCTGCTGCTGAATTACCTGATAGACAAGCTGGACATTACCGGAGGCAGAGGAATCCATTGCAAGCTCAAAATGAATCTCACCCTCTGCATATCCGGCCTCTGCAAGCAAAGCCTTTGCCGCGGCGGGGTCATATGCCGGACGTTCAAGCGCGCTGTTGAAGCCCCAAACGCCCTGCGGAATAATGCCGTTTTCAACGATTGCGTCACCGCCATAGATTGCGGTAACGATTGCGTCGGCATCAATAGCCATCTGCAAAGCCTTGCGGACATTTACATCGGAGAGATATTCGTTGTTGGCGTTGAGTGCAAAGTAGGTAAGGCCGACGCGCGGGCTGACAACTATCTTGTCAGAATAGAGGGTTTTGTAGGTTGCCTCTACAATGCTGGAATCCAGCGATTCAAGGTCGATTATGTCCAATTCGCCGTTCTGGTACATGAGGTTTTGCGTGGAGGGGTCAGGGATGATGGAGACGACCATTTTCTTCACGCTCGGTTCATCGCCCCAGTATTTATCGTTGTACTCAAGCGTATAATGGTCATTGACGACCCACTCGGTGATGACGTAAGGGCCGGTGCCAATAGTATCCTCACAGCTCAGGCCGAAATTATCAACGCTCTCCATGGTTTCTTTATCAACTATGCTCATAGCAGGGCCGGTAAGCTCCGCAATAAAACCTGCATTGGCGGCAACAAGCGTAATGTCAAAATGATAATCATCAATTACGTTAAAACCTGCAAATTCGTCACTCTCGCCGTTTTGAAGCTCTGTACCGCCCAGAATTTCCAGAGGGATATCATCATTAACACCACCGGCGGTGAGGAGGCGCGCAAAGCTGTAAAGCACGTCATCCGCAGTAAGGGCATTCCCGTTTGAAAACACAACACCCTCTCGCAGAGTAAAGGAGTAGGTAAGGCAGTCCTCGGAAACGGTGTAATCCACACAGAGACTGTTCACGATATCAGTGCTGCCGTCAGGCTGAACCTCAGATTCAAAGAGACGGTCAAAAATATTCATTGGCACCATGTAGTTATCAGTCGTCTGCGCAACGTCCATAGTGCTGATGTCGTAAAGCGCGGCAACACGCAAAAGACCATCCTCAACGGGAATTGATGAAACAGGCGCACTGCCGGATGCAGCCGCGCCAGAGGCCGCAGGTGCAGAGGATGAACTTCCGCAGGCGGCAGCAGTGAGCATTACAGCAGAGATTAGCAAAATAGAAAGCAGCTTTTTCATGGTTGACCTCCCTGATTGCATTTATTTTCGTCTAATCTTTTATCATATTATACGCAGAATATAATGCAATTGAAAGAGCAACGGGTGCGCATAAACTTGCAAATAGTGCTATTGCTTCTGTAAACATATTGATTTTGAGTGAAACCTGTAATTATAAAAAAAGTTTTTTTTGCAGCGATTCACGTAAATGGCTGCTGCATCCGATTATTATAAGCGTCGTACCTAGAAGCACGCACACCGCAAGAGGGTAGAATGACCAGATAAACCCCTCGTGCAAAGAGAAGCTGACATTCAGCAAGAACTCAATCAGCACGTTGTACAGCCCGATAAGTATGAACGTGCCACCGAAAATAAAGAATTGTCCGCGGCGGACATACCGCAAAAGTGCGGCCGCGGCTGTGATTATTGCGCAGGCGCCGACACATATTGGCAGGGCGAATGTGAAAAACCAGTGCCCACCTGTCACTGAGCATATATATTAAGAAGATTGTCAGATGCACAAATCCGTCAAGCTCACGCGCGCCGGACAGCTTATATGCCGTTGCCTCACTACGGCTCGCGACCACATCGCCGGAATTTTTGAGAAAGCTGTCCTCCAGCTCTTCGGACGCAGATTCTTCCAAACGGCACAGTACGCCGTTTGTATTCGGTATTTCAACCTCATATTTGCGCGAAATATATTCCGCAAGCAGAGTTTTCAGGAATATCATGCCGCCTGTGCCATCGGTTACAGCATGGAAAATCTCTACCGCAATGCGGTTTTCATATGCGATAACACGAAATGCGCAATTTCGTATTTCCGAATAGGCCATATACACCAGAGGGTAGCTTTTCTCGTCATATATCTGCGGCACTTCCGGAATACGTTCAAGATAAAACCAGAAAAAGCCCTTGCGCAGACGAACACCCATTGATGGGAAGCGCCTGATCGTTACATCCAGCGCGGCGCGGAGTATATCGCGGTCAACAGGTTCATTAAGCGTAGCGGATACGCGGAAAACATTGCTCCAATTGCGGCGCAGTGCAGCAGGGTATATTTTGGCGGCGTTGTCCAGCCGAATCCACTGCGGTTTAGTGCCAAATAAAAGCACGTTTGAAAGAAATCGGTTGATCGTGTCGAAGTCACCCATGTTTTCACTGAGCATATACAGCACATATGCGTGCCAGCGTTCCGGTGCTATGACAATATCACTTTTGCAGCCACTCGATAAAAGCTTTTCATGCAAGCGCCGCGCATCGTCCAGAAGTATTTCATCACCGCCCGCAAATATCAACGTGGGCGGCAGACCATCCAACTCACCAAATATCGGCGATACCTCCGGCAAGTTTACATTGTCTGTGTAACACTCGGCATAGAACGACAGAAGCTCCTGCGTCAGTGGAGGGTCATTTTCTTTGTTTGTCTCGTAAGATTCACCTGACAGCGTGAGATCGACCCACGGCGAAATAGCGATAAATCCGCAGGGGAGCGGCATAGATAATGCTTTCAGCCGCAGGCAAAGTGCATATATAAGCCCGCCTCCGGCACTTTCGCCGCAAAAGCATATTTGCTCCGGTTTATACCCCTTTGTTAGAAGATAGCGATAGCTTTCTTCTGCGTCGTCCAACGCGGCAGGGTGTGGGTATTCGAGCGCAAGGCGATACGCCGCACAAAACACCCTCATTTCACATTCAGCCGCAAGTGTGGATGCAAAGCCTTTGGCATATTCAAGATCACCACAGGTGTAACCGCCGCCATGCAGATATAATATCACGCCGGAACGCCGTTCGTCCTTGGGGATGACCCACGCACCATCAAAATTTTCAAACTTGTGGTCGCGTACAATGACATTGTGCCGATGTATTGCCTCCATAAGCTCGCCCAGCTTGTCCTGCCCCTTTCGGGTAACTTCAAGCGAGCAATTAGCTACAAACGGCTTGAAAAAATTCAATTGCGCGCTGACAAGTTTTGCAGATAGACCCATTATAAAGACCTCTCAGCGAAGATGATTTTAATTATTATAATTTTAAGCATTAAGAAATTATTTAATAATAACAAATCGCAAATTGCAAATGTTCATTTCACAGTTCCGGCCTAAACTGTAACACCGGACGCGCACGATTTTTTACTCATTTTTCATTGACATACGCTTTTGCGTGGTTTAAAATCAACACACAACATAAGTTTATATCAGGAGGCGCATTTGTTGTGAAATACGGATTTATAAAGGCTGTCGCGGCGAGTCCTGTTGTCAGAGTAGGGGACACGATTCATAATCTGAACGAGGCCAAGAAATGTGTTGATGAAGCCGTTGCACTTGGTGCAAATCTGCTTGTAATGCCGGAGTTGTCATTGACCGCGTATTCCTGCGGCGATTTATTCTATTCGTACGTACTTTTGCGCGGTGCAGTTGATGCACTGGCCGCACTTAGAGACTATACAGCCGGTAAATCGCTTGTCGTAACTGCCGGTTTGCCTTTGCGCCTTATGGGAAAGCTTTATAATTGCGCCGCTGTTATCCAAAACGGACATATACTCGGCGTTGTCCCAAAAGTGACCCTGCCCAACTACGGCGAATTTTATGAACTGCGTCAATTCACGTCAGGCGCTGACTATCGTGGTGAGGATGAAATTGATATTGCTGGTGAGCGTGTGCCGTTTGGCCGCGGGCTGCTGTTCTGCTGCCGCGAGATGGACAGCTTTGTACTGGGCGTTGAGATATGCGAGGATCTGTGGACACCGATACCGCAGTCTACAGGATTGTGCCTTTCCGGCGCAACGGTTATTGCCAATTTGTCCGCGTCAAATGAATTGGTGAGTAAGGATGATTGCCGCAGACAGCTTGTTGCCGCGCACTCATCGCGCCTTGTGTGCGGATATATATATGCAAGCTGTGGGTACGGTGAATCCACGCAGGATCTCTCATTCGGCGGGCACTGCATGGTATATGAAAACGGCACTCAGGTTGCGGAAAAGAAGCCCTATGCCGATGAGAAGCTACTAACTACAGAGCTTGACCTGCACCGCATCGTCAGTGCGCGGCATATATCCACTAGCTTCGATGAAAGCCTTGCACCAGCGTGCCGTCGTATCTATTTTTCACAGGATGTGTGCGAAACAAAGCTGACGCGGTATATCGCTACAAATCCGTTCGCACCGGATGATGAAAGCGCATTGCAGGAGCGTGCGCAGTCGATACTGCGCATACAGACGGACGGTCTTGTGCGCCGCGTTGAGCATATAAACTGCCCGAAGCTTGTTATCGGCGTTTCCGGCGGACTGGACAGTACACTCGCACTTTTGGTGTCAGTACGCGCAATGGACATACTCAATCGCAGCCGCGGCGACATTATCGCAGTTACAATGCCATGCTTTGGCACAACAAAACGTACCCGCAGCAATGCTGAGATTCTGTGCGAGTGCCTTGGCGTCAGCTTTAGAGAGGTGGATATAAGCGCCTCTGTGCGCCAGCATTTTGCGGATATCGGCCATGATGAAAGCGTTACCGATGTCACATATGAAAACTCACAGGCGCGAGAGCGAACACAGGTGCTCATGGACATTGCCAACGAGTGCGGCGGCATTGTTGTTGGTACGGGCGACCTATCTGAGCTTGCTCTCGGCTGGGCAACATATAATGGTGACCATATGTCAATGTACGGGGTGAATGCATCTGTCCCCAAAACGCTTGTGCGGCATATTGTCTACTGCGAAATGAAGCGCCTTGATGATAAAACAGCGGCGGTGCTTGCAGATATTCTCGACACGCCTGTTTCACCGGAGCTGCTGCCGACAAACGAAGGTGAAATGAGCCAGAAAACCGAGGATCTTGTCGGCCCATATGAGCTGCACGACTTCTTCCTCTACCATATGCTCCGCACCGGCTCATCTCCTTCGCGGATTTATCATCTGGCAGAGTATGCTTTTGCCGGCAGATATAACCGCGAAACCATATTGAAGTGGCTTAGAACATTTATTCGACGCTTCTTTGTGCAGCAGTTCAAGCGCTCATGTCTGCCGGACGGCCCAAAGGTAGGTACGGTTTCTCTCTCTCCGCGTGGAGACTGGCGTATGCCGTCTGATGCATCGGCGAGAATATGGCTGGATGAGGTTGACAGACTGTAAAAAACTAAATCTTATTATCACCGCGGGTATGCTAATTACAAAGCATACCCGCGGTTTTCAGTGTGCGGCGACAAGATATACTCTTTTACGTAAAATTTATGTGTATGACAGCGATTCAAACTTCAATAATAATTGATATTCAGTTGAACTTCTGATAAGATATCATATACAGATGCATTCTTGAAAGGCCGCACCATTTATGGAAAACAGTAATTATAAAAATCAATGGGTGAAGAAACGCCACCGAATAATCAGCTTTATTGTGTATCTTTTTCTTTCCCCTTATACAAGACTGGTGTATGGTGTAAATGCCGTCAGGTTTAAGGAACAGGGGAAGCGTGCATATCTGATACTAATGAATCATCAAACGCCGTTTGATCAGTTTTTTGTCGGTATGTCATTTAGGGGCGCGATTTATTACCTCGCCACGGAAGATATTTTTTCGCTTGGCTGGATATCCTCTTTATTGCGCTGGCTTGTCGCGCCGATTCCGATAAAAAAGCAGACAACGGATATTACCGCTGTCAGAACGTGCTTGCGCGTTGCCAAGGAGGGTGGCACAATTGCTATCGCGCCTGAAGGAAACCGAACCTACAGCGGCAGGACAGAATACATGAATCCGGCAATCGCGCCACTGGCAAAGAAACTGAAACTGCCCATTGCGCTTTACAGAATAGAGGGCGGATATGGTGTTCAGCCACGGTGGAGCGACAGAAACAGGCGCGGCCGTATGAAAGCGTATGTATCGCGCGTTATAGAGCCGGAGGAGTATGCGCAGCTGACAAATGATGAGCTTTTCAGCATTATTAAAGACGGACTGTATGTTGATGAGGCGAGTTATAGCGGCGAATACAAGTCAAATAAGCGCGCTGAATATATAGAGCGTATGTTATATGTATGCCCGGACTGCGGATTGACAAAATTTGAAAGCCGCGGTAATACTTTTTCATGCACGCGCTGTAAGAGAGAAATTGAATATGGCGCTGATAAAAAGCTGTATACAAAGGGCTTTGAACTGCCGTTTAAATATGTAGCGGAATGGTATGATTTTCAAAAGAATTATATAAATAATCTTGATGTGTGCAATTATACCGATACACCGATATTTACGGACAATGCGCGGCTTTCTCAGGTCATTCTCTATAAGCGCAAGGTTTTATTGCTGAAATCTGCGGACATAGCGCTCTACGGTGACAGAATTGTGATAAACAAGGGCGAAGATGCGCTCATTTTTCCATTCGACACAGTGTCTGCTGTGACTGTCTTGGGGAGAAATAAGCTTAATATTTACCATGCAGACAAGGTGTACCAGCTAAAAGGTGATAAACGCTTCAACGCGCTTAAATATGTGAATATATACTATCGCTATAAAAACATAATTAGAGGAGACGAAAATGGAAAATTTCTGGGACTATAACGTATGGGGCAGCATAAACTTGATTGCGGTGCTGCTTATCGCGCTTCTGGCGGCAAATATACTCCGCCGCAGTGTGAAAGCACTGAAAAGCTCGCTAATACCGGTGTCAGTTCTGGGCGGCGGCATTTTGCTGATCATTGCCGGCGCATACAAGCTTATCACCGGCAACGCAATGTTTGACACGGCCTTTTTCGGCGGTAACGGCACAACCAATCTAGAGATAATTACATATCATTGCCTTGCACTTGGCTTTATTGCATCAGCGTTCAGACCCTCACAAGGCAAGCTGACAAAAGAGAGAACGGTGGAGATATTCAATACGGGCGTAACAACCGTATCAACCTACCTCCTGCAAGCTGTGTTTGGCCTTGCGATTTCTATTGCGGCAACGTTCTTTATCGCGGGTTTCTTCCCCGCGGCGGGCGTTCTTCTTCCGTTCGGTTATGGGCAGGGGACAGGTCAGGCGCTGAATTATGGCGGCATATATGAAAATCAGTTTGGTTTCGTCGGTGGGAAAAGCTTTGGCCTCACCATTGCGGCGCTCGGCTTCCTCAGTGCAGCGGTTGGCGGTGTGTTCCATCTGTATCTGCTGAAGAAAAAAGGAATTGTCATCGTGTCCGGCACAGAAGAGGGTGCACTGCGCTCAGAAGAAATCCAGTCTGATAACGAGATACCCATGCAGGACAGTGTTGACAAGCTGACCGTGCAGATAGCGCTGATTTTCCTTGCGTATTTCCTTGCGTATCTTTTGATGTGTCTGCTGGGGCTTATTTTGCCCGGGATGAAGTCTGTCATCTTCGGCTTCAACTTCCTTATTGGTGTGCTTACAGCTACCTTGATGAAGCTTGCACTGAACTGGTTGAAGAAAAAAGGTGTCATTAAGAAAGACCACGTCAACGGCTTTCTCATGACACGCGCCAGCAACTTTTTCTACGATATTATGGTTATTGCAGGTATTGCTGCGATTCGCTTCGGCGCACTGAGAGATTACTGGGGTGTTATCGCGATAATGGGCATTGTCGGCCTTGTTATAACATATATTTATAACTATTACGTTGCAAAAACTCTCTTTCCCAACTATGTTCAGGAGCAGTTTTTGGTGATGTACGGTATGCTGACAGGTACAGCCAGTACAGGTATAATCCTCCTCAGGGAGATTGACGGCGATTTCAAAACGCCGGCCGCAGATAACCTTGTGTATCAGAACTTCCCCGCAATTGCGTTTGGTTTCCCGATTATGCTGCTTGCAACCTTTGCACCGAAAGAACCGGTGTTGACGCTGATAATTCTCGTTGCGTTTTTCGCTGTGATGAATATTATCCTTTTCAGAAGTAAAATCTTCCGTAGAAAGAAAAAGTGAATACATAAAATCAGGAGCAGGCTGAATACCTGCTCCTGATTTCGTTATAGGTTACTTTGGTTGTTTGTTGTCTGCTTGCGGAGGAAGCCCGCAAGATTCGTTATGCACAGTAGTGTGGCAACGAGGAAAGCCCCCGGGATAAGAATAATCCACCATGACTTCGTCATCAATGCTTTCTCAGCAAGCGACAGCATACTGCCCCATGATATTACCTCCAGTGGCAGACCAATGCCCATAAAGCTTAATGTTGACTCCGCTATAATGGCACTGCGAATGTTCATTACCACCATGAACATGATCGACGAGAAGAAATTCGGCGTGAGATGCCGCCACAGTATGTGGAAAAACCCGCCGCCCATGCATTTCGCCGCGGTCACATATTCGCAGTTGCGCATTTGCCTTACCTCGGTGCGAACGACCTTTGCAATGCTTGTCCAGCTTGTAATGCCGATGACCAGTGCAATGCTGAATACATTTGCTTTCCCCAATATAGCTTGAAGCAGAACAATGATAAGCAGGTTAGGCACACTCAACACAATTTCAACCAGCCTCATTAGCAGCGCATCGACCCACTGCGGGGCACAGCCGCTGACAGCGCCCAATATTATCGCAACTAATGTGGAGATAAGCGTGGACGATATACCGATAAAGAGTGATATCCGCCCGCCATACCATATCATGGAGAAAATATCGCGTCCCATAGTGTCTGTGCCGAACAGAAACTCTTTGCACGGCGCAACTGAGCAATTTTGCAAGTCCATATATGTAGGATCTTTCGTCATAATAATCTCGCAGAATACACAGCAAAAGATTATCACGGTCAGAATCAGTGCGGAGATAACCGGCTTTCCTTTTAAGGTGAATCTATTCTCGCGCGCGGCTGGGGGAATATCGCGTATACCGACAACTTCAAATTTATCCGTCACTGCGCAGTCACCTCCATTGCTGACGCAGCGGCGTCAGCTTTAAAGCGCGGGTCAATGCGCTCATTTATTATCTGCGCCAGCATACTGCACAGTATGACCGCTATCCCGGATATGAGGCACAGCAGCATCAGAAGGTTATAGTCCTTGTATCGTGCGCTCTCATATGACAGTGTGCCCAAGCCGGGGTATGAAAACACCGCCTCAACGATATATGTTCCGCCAAGTATGTGCGGCACCGAAATTGCCATCAGGCTCAAATAGCTTGGAATGGTGTTTTTAAGACAGTGCTTGAACATGACAGCGCGGCGGGATAAACCTTTTGCTTTGGCCAGCAGGACATAATCCGCGCGCACCTCGTCAAGAATCCTGTTTCGTATCATATATGCGTAATACCACAGGTGACTGAGAACGACAACGGACATCGGCAAAACAAGATGCACAATACGGTCAATAACATCATTTTTTCTGCCAATCGAGTACGCACCTGAACTGGGCAGCCATTTCAGCGTGATAGAAAAGACAAGTATAAGTATCAGCGACAGCCAGAATTCCGGTATGCAGCTTGTGACAGTGCCAAGTTTGCAGATTATTCTGTCGGCCAGTCTATCCTCATTCCACGCGCACAAAACACCGAGAAGAAGCGAAAACACGAAAATAAGCACAAACCCGATACCGCCGAGTATAAGCGTGTTCCCAATGCGGCTTTCAATCACTTCGTTAACCGGCATTTTGTATTTATAGGACACGCCCCAATCGCCGTTCAGCGCATTTTGCACCCAGCGGCAATATTGCGTGAATATAGGCTCATTCAGCCCAAGCTTTTCTTCAGCCCATGCGCGTTCCTCAGCGCTCATTTTCTCAACACGGTCACCATAATAGGACACCAAAGGGTCACCCGGTGCAAGACGAGAGATGAAAAAAACTGCGCCAGACAATATAAGCACGCTAAGGAGGAAAACTATAAACTTTTTCGCGTAATATAAGACTGCTTGCTGATTCATTTACATTTCGCCTCCCGTAAGTACAAAATGTCCGCACTCCACTTCCTGCAATGTGCCGCTGTGCGGGAACTCGGTTTCGTCAAAGGAGGGCAGTTTTCTGGCGCGTTCAAGGCGTGGGTCAGGGATGGGGATGGCTGAAAGCAATGCCTTTGTATATGGGTGCAGGGGATTATCAAACAGTGCGCGCGTCGGTGCAAGCTCGACAAGCTTGCCGTGATACATTACGCCAACACGGTCAGACAAGAACTCCACCATTGCAAGGTCATGCGCGATAAATAAAAATGAAAAACCATGCTCGCGCTGCAAGTGCCTGAAAAGATTGACTATCTGCGCCTGAATAGATACATCCAAAGCGGCGATAGGCTCATCCGCAACAAGAAGCTCCGGTTCCATTGCGAGTGCGCGGGCGATAGCAACACGCTGGCGCTGACCGCCGGACAGTTCAGAGGGGTACTTGTCTATATGTTCGGCTTCCAGACCGACATAATACATTTGGAAAAGCGCCTCTGCGCGGTAAGTGCCGCGTGGGGGCTTGATTTTATTTATTCGCAAAGGCTCGGCAATTATTTCACCGACCTTCATACGCGGGTCAAGACTGGATGCAGAATCCTGAAATATTATCTGCCGTGTCGTTTGCAGCATCCGTTTGTTTGCCCGGAAAGCTGACGGCTCAGAGGTATCAATGCCGTTATAGATTATCTTTCCGCTATATGGTTTATATATGTTCATAATGCAGCGCGCAATAGTGGATTTACCTGAGCCAGATTCGCCGACCAGTGCAAATATCTCACCGCGCCGAATGTTAAATGATACATCATCAACAGCTTTTATTGAAACTTTTTTAGTCAAGGGGAAAATGTGCGTGAGGTTTTGCACGTCAAGCAGGATATCATCATTCATTTGTATATCCTCCAATCGGCGGTTTGATCTCTGGCGCACGCTCATCCAGCAGCCATGTTGCGGCAAAATGCGTGTCACTTACGCGGAACATGGGCGGTTCCTGCTCATAATCTATAGCCAGTGCGTACTCGTTACGCGCGGCAAAGGCGTCTCCTGCCGGTGGGTCAATCAGTGACGGCGGCATACCGGGAAGCTGGGGAAGCGACTCTTTCCCGCGCGACAGCATAGGCAGAGAGCGCAAGAGCCCCCATGTATACGGATGCCGAGGGTCATAGAATATCTCTTCCACCGTTCCGGTTTCCACTATTTTTCCTGCATACATCACTGCAACACGGTCTGCAATACGCGCCACAACGCCAAGGTCATGTGTTACAAACACTGTCGCCGTGCCGAGTCTATTTTGAATATCGCGCAGAAGATCAAGTATCTGCGCCTGAATTGTGACATCAAGGGACGTTGTCGGCTCGTCTGCAAAGAGAATCTGCGGCTCACCCGCAAGTGCAATGGCCATAACAACTCGCTGACGCATCCCACCGGAAAAACTGTGTGGATATAACTGCATACGTTCCTCAGCGCGGGATATTCCGACAAGCTCCATAAGCTCAATAACGCGCTTATGAACATCTGCTTTGCCCAGCTTTGGGTTATGCGCAAGTACAGCCTCTGCAATCTGTGCGCCAATGGACATTGTTGGGTTCAGCGATGTCATAGGATCTTGAAAGATCATGGAAAAGAGCTTTCCGCGCAATGCGCACATATCCCGCTCTGTGCAGTCAGTGATATTGATACCGTCCGCTATAATTGTGCCGGATTTGATTTTCGCCGTCTGAGGCAGCAGCTTCATAATACTTTTGCACAGTACGCTTTTACCACATCCGGACTCACCGACTATGGCCAAAACCTCGCCTGCGTTCACATGAAAGCTGACATCACGCACGGCCTGCACTTCACCGGCTCTAGTGAAGAAGCTGACCGATAGATTATTAACCTGCAAAAGCTCAGACATGGGAAAACCTTCTTTTTATGTTATCTTGTGAGGGTCCAATCCTGTACGTTCCAGAATATGCCCACACCGTGATGACCGAGAACAGTGTCAGCGGCAATGCCGGACAAACCGGAACTTGCAACGTAGTTTGCGTCAATGTAGCAGATGAATGCGTATGCAGGATCATTTGCTAGCTCATTCTGGAACAGGGCATAATACTCTTTTCGTTGGGAAGGATCTTCGGTTTGACGTGCGAGAGTGAGGTATTCATCCACATTTGCGTTTGAATAGCCGGAATAGTTTGCACCCTTGTCCGTGCTGAATACCTTATATGTGTGATCGTCAGCGTCAAAGGGGCTTCCCCAGCCGATTAAGCACGCCATCTGACCTGCCCAGTCCATCTGCGCGGGTATCTCAACGGTGCAGTTGATGCCAACCTCGCGAAGCTGCTGTGCCGCTGCCTGCGCAATGTCTATGCGATCCTGCTCACCTGCCATTACGCTTATAACAAAGCCGATTTCCTCACCGTTGCGTTCGAGGTATCCGTTTTCACCCATGACGCATCCGATATCTTCAAGAATCGACTTCGCCCTTGCCGGGTCATAATCGTAATGCTCAATATCCTCGTTGTTATAAATATTGCGCTGCAATGGGCTGTACGCCGCCATCCCCTGACCCAGCAGCACCGCATCAATTATTGCCTGACGGTCGAGTGCACAGCAGACAGCGGGGATAATATCGCGGTTTTCCGTCCAATATTCGTTGTAAAAGTTAAACATTATACCGCGGTAGTCAGATGTGGTCATATCATAACAGGTAAAGCTATCATTGCCGGCAAAGTTCTGTGCGTTTTTCGGGTCGAGTAGTGCAAGGTCAAGCTCACCGGATTCAAGCTGCATGGCCTGTGCATTATCGTCAGTCACAATTTTAAACACTATCGTGTCTATATTGGGAGCACCCAGATAATAATCCTCGTTTTTAGTCAGGACGATTGACTGTCCTGCATCCCAGCTTTCAAGCTTATATGGGCCTGTGCCGATGGGGGCGCGGAAGTATGCTGATTCCTGCATATCTTCACCCTGCAAAAGATGCCGGGGCAGTATGGCCATGGTCATGTATTCAAGAAACGCAACATTGGGTGCTGCAAGCTTGAATGAAATCGTATGCGCGTCTACAACGCTTATTTCCTCAATATCTTCATAATTTGGCGCATTTTCAGAGCCGTTGTCAGGGTTCATCATCGCCTCTATTGTGAACTTCACATCGTCCGCTGTGAATGTCTCGCCGTCATGCCATGTCACATTGTCGCGCAGATGGAATGTGTAAGTATAGCTGCTGTCATCATATTCCCAGCTCTCGGCAAGCCCGGGGATTATCTGATTATCGCCGTCATGCGCGGTAAGCCCATTGAACAGCAGGAGGTTTATTTCACAATGTTCGTCCATGGCAGGGTTAATGCGCGTATAATCACCTGAACCATATACCAGCGTATTGCCGTTTTGCAGAGATGAGCCTACATTACCACAGGCGCAAAGTGTAAACAGCATTGCGAACGCTATTAAGAGGGAGACGGTTTTTTTGACGTACTTCATTAGAGTATATCCCTTTCCTGTTGCTCAATTTTCGGGGTTATTGCTGAAATTATACGAAAAAAACATATTTTTCACAAGCCCCCTGGGGGGATAGAATTTATATAAAGGACGGTGCTTTTTCATAGCTTTCACAGCGTTTTTACGTCTTGATATAAAATGTTTACTGTGATAAAATATTAATTCCGGATGGAGAATTCAGTCTTGAAAAGGCGGTGAGCTTTCTAAATGGCAGAAATAGAAGAAAAAATAGAGCTTATGGACTATGAGGCCATACAGGAAAAGCGCTCAGACGAGCTGATGGAGCTGCTGGACAAACGCGATATGAAACAGCTTCAGCGGCGCATGGAAGAAATGCGCGAATTTGACGTGGCAGAATTCCTTGCAGAGCTGGGCGACAACAGGATGCCGATGGTGTTCCGATTACTGTCGAAAGAGACTGCTGCTGAGGTTTTTGCAAACTTTGACGCGCCGGAGCAGGAGGAGATCATCAACTCCATCACAGATTCCGAGCTTGCCGGAATTATGGAAGAAATGTATGTTGACGATGCTGTTGACATGATGGAGGAACTGCCCGCAAACGTTGTGAAACGCGCAATGCGCACGGCAACACCTGCAACGCGCAACCTTATAAATCAATATCTGCGCTATCCCGATAACTCTGCCGGAAGCATAATGACGGCTGAGTTTATTGACCTGAAAAAGTACATGAGCGTGAAAGAATCCCTTGCGCGTATACGCCGTATAGGTGAGGATAAGGAGACTATTTACGTCTGCTTTGTTATTTCGGCTGACCGTAAGCTTGAGGGCATAGTAACTGTTAAGGATCTTCTCCTCAGTGATGATGACACTGTCATTGAGGACTTGATGGACAGAAACGTTATTTTTGCCTCCACCACAGAAGATCAGGAGAGCGTATCTGAGAAATTCTCTGACTATGACCTTATGGCACTGCCGGTCGTGGATAAGGAAGGGCGGCTTGTCGGTATCGTCACGGTTGACGATATCATTGACGTTATGGAGCAGGAGGCCACTGAGGACTTTGAAATCATGGCCGGTATGACGCCGTCGGATAAGCCGTATTCACGCACGGGTATATTTGAGATGTGGAAGAACCGCATCCCGTGGCTGATGTTTTTGATGCTGTCGGCAACATTCACCAGCATGATACTGACCGGCTTTGAAAATATGCTTGCTGCGCAGGCTGGTTTGATTGCCTTTATCCCCATGCTTATGGGTACGGGCGGCAACTCCGGCGCACAGGCATCAACCGCTGTTATACGCAGCTTGTCCTTGGGCGATACTGAGCCGTCTGACGCGATGAGGGTCATGTGGAAGGAACTGCGCCTGTCATTCTTCTGCGGAATAACCCTTGGCGCTGTGAATTTTGTCAAGATGCTCTTGCTGGACGGAATGCTTCTCGGAAATGACAGCGTAACGATTGCAGTTGCTGCAACTGTCAGTCTGTCCGTTGTGTTCATTGTTATGTTTGCAAAGGTGGTTGGCAGTACGCTCCCAATATTGGCAGAGAAAATCGGTGTTGACCCCGCTGTTATGGCAAACCCGCTCATATCCACAGTTACGGACGCGGTTTCGCTGCTTATATATATTTACGTCGCAAAGATCATACTGAACATTTAATTATTTCTATAGTCAAAAAAGGGGATTGGTTATGAGTTTTGAAAGTCTTATTTCCAAGATGATCACATTCGTCGCGCTCATGTTGGTCGGCTATGTGCTTGCAAGAAAAAAGGTGCTGGACAAGGATTTCTCACGCGGGCTCAGTTTTCTTGTGTTGAATGTGTTCCTCTCATGCACGATTTTAAACTCGGTAATAAATAACCGTCCTCAATTCTCCGGTTGGGAGCTTTTGCGTATTATTGGTTTGTTGACGCTGATGATTGCAATTGCTTACATGGTTTCAGCGCTCATCGTGCGCATATTTAAAATAAAGGACGAAAATGCCCCGGCGTTTGAGCTTTTGATGAGCGTGATGAACAACATCTTTGTCGGTTTGCCGCTGCTGCAAAGTCTGTTCGGTTCTGCACCTGTGCTGTATTGTGCGCTAAGCTGCATACCGTATAACGTTTTTCTCTATACCTATGGCGTGTGGCGCCTGAAAAGCGGCAAAAACATTGCAGGCGGGATTCAGCTGAAAGACGCTCTGACTGTGCCCCTTATCGCAACGTTTATCGCACTTATTATATTTATTTTTGATATACCTGTGCCGACATTCCTTGCCGAGCTTATCAGCTCCACCTCAGCGGCAACCATGCCAGTGTCGATGATAGTTATCGGTGTTACCCTTGGCGGTGTATCACTGGTGGATGCATTCAAGGAAAAGAGGGTATACATTGTCAGCTTTGTGCGGCTTATTCTCATTCCGGCGATAACATGGTGCATTATGAGTGCCTTGACCAGCGATTCTCTGTTTATTTCGATAGTCACGATCCTTTCCGCTTGTCCGAGTGCGGTTATCGTCACGGTGCTTGCATTGCAGTACGATTATGACCCTGTTTTCACTTCAAAGAGCGTGCTTGTCACCACTGTGCTCAGTATGCTCACCCTGCCCGCGTGGGTTTATATTATCGTGTGAGGAGGGGAGTATATGCACATTCCCAGCGGTGCAAGCCAGACTGTGGATTTATTAAGCTTTGAAGAGGCGCTGTCTCTGTCCGGCAAAACCGGCGGATATGACAATGAAAAATGGCTGTATGTCCCGGATTTTTACACGGAATACCGATATATCCTCGGCACGCGCGGCAAAAATCCTCTGATATGCATCGGCATAAACCCATCAACTGCCGCGCCGGATGATTTGGACAACACGCTAAAATCCGTATCGCGTATTGCAGACGGCAACGATTATGACAGTTGGATAATGTTCAATGTGTACGCACAGCGCGCGACGAGACCTGACGATATGGATATTGACTTAAACAGTGCGCTCCACGAAGAGAATATGCGCGCGTTTGAATACATACTGAAAAATGTCCATGAACAAGGATATTCACCTGCGGTATGGGCTGCATGGGGAACGATAATAGAAAAGCGGCCATATTTACCCCAGTGTGTGCGCGATATGGTCACGCTGGGCCAGAAATATGGCGCGTTGTGGCTGTGTGCGGGGAAATGTTCTGTCAAAGGTCATCCGCACCACCCGCTGTATCTGCGCAAGGATGAAAAGACAAAGCCATTTGATATTGAAAGGTATTTGGACACACTATGATTATTAAGCTTGCTGTATGCCAGGTCAGAACAGAGATAAATCAGGATGAAACGCTGGAAAAGGTCGGCCGCATGGTGCATGAGGCGGCGCAAAACGGTGCGCAGATCGTTGCCCTGCCTGAAATGTTCAATTGCCCGTATTCACGCCCATATTTCAGAACGATGGCGCGCCTTGGTCACGAAAAGACCGTTGCTGCTATGTCGCAGTGGGCAAAGGATAACTCTATCGTTCTCGTCGGCGGCTCTATTCCGGAGGTTGACGGTGATAAAATCTATAATACCTGCTTTGTGTTTGATGAGAACGGACAGCAGATCGCACGGCACCGCAAGGTACATTTATTTGATATTGATATCCCGGGTATGCGTTTTAGTGAGTCGGCAACCTTCACCCCAGGCGACCAAGTGACTGTGTTTGACACTAAGTACGGCAAAATGGGTGTTGCTGTGTGCTTTGATATCCGCTTTCCGGAACTGTTTCGCGCAATGGCTGTGCGCGGAGCGCAGATTATATTCCTGCCGGCGCAGTTTAATATGTCCACTGGACCGACACATTGGGAGATGTCACTTCGCTCCCGCGCAGTGGACAACGAGCTGTTCGTTGTAGGTGCATCGGCAGCGCGGTATGACGGTTTTGATTATGAATGTTGGGGACACTCCACCGTGTGTGACCCATTTGGTGACGTGGTTACTGCTTGTGATGAGCGTGAGCAGATACTTTACTCCACAGTAGACCTTGACCGTATAGATGAAATCCGGCACAGACTGCCCACATTTCTGCATCTGCGCCGCGATGTTTACACCGTTGCCGAATGAAAGGAAAAAAGCATCATGAAGCCTGTTGATGAAATTTATTTGCAGCTACGCGAATATAAGGCGTTTAATGAGCAGGAAGAACAAGACAGAGACGCGATATTGGCCTTTCTTTCCGGCGCAAGTATTGACCCCTATACGCGCGAAAGCCTGCTGGCGCATATGACAGCTTCAGCATGGATTGTAAACTGTGAGCGCACGAAGGTGTTGATGGTGTATCATAACATCTATGATTCATGGTCGTGGACAGGCGGTCATGCCGATGGTGAGCGCAATCTGCTGTCTGTTGCCCTGCGCGAGGCGCGGGAGGAAACCGGTGTAGAACATATCACGCCAATCAGTAATGATATTTTTTCCGTTGAAGCGCTGACTGTTGATGGCCATGAAAAGAAAGGCAAATATGTCCCAAGTCACCTGCACCTCAACGTTACATATCTCCTCGAAGCTGACGAAACTGACGCCTTGCACGTCTGTGACGGTGAAAACAGCGGCGTGAAATGGTTCACGCTTGATAAGGCGCTTGAAGCGTCCAGTGAGCCGTGGTTTGTTGAGCGCATATATAAAAAGCTGAACGAAAAACTTGCTTTGTTTGTTGAGGGTGAAAACAATGCCTGCAATAGTTGATAAAACTGCTGTGCGTATGCAGATACTGGACGCTTTTCAGCGCTGCATAACGCGAAAGCCCCTGTCACAGATTTCCCTACGGGATATTGCGGCAGAGGCGGGAATGTCCCACGCGAAGCTTTTATATTACTTTCAGAATAAGCAGGAGCTTATTGTTAGCTACGTCCGCTATACCAAGGATTATATGACGGAGAAATGCGTGGCATGGTTTAATGAGCATCCGCGTGAGAATTATGACAGCAATCTTGCATACATGAATTCCTTTATGGAATATGTCGCTGGGGGAAAGGCGGGGGAAATTCGCCCGAACGCCACAACGCAGACCTATGTTCTTGCGCGGTACAATGACGAAATCGCTCAGCTAATAAAAGACGAGTTTCTTGAATGGCGCACAATTATGGAGCTGTGCCTTAGAAAAATATACGGTGACGGCGCCGATGGCAGAGAGGCCGAGGCAATGATGATCCTTATTTCCGGTGCCTTTATCTGTAACTATAACGGTGTTTTGACCGGAAATATTAACGGAGATATCATTTCCTGCATCGCAAATCTCAGCAAAAGCTAAGTTGGATTGACATATATCTTGCAAGGTGATATTATTTAGCTGACCAACTGGTAGAAATACGGAGGCGGCTATGAAAATACACATTCTCCACTGCGGAGCTGTCAATCTTTCCTCTGCAGCGATAAGCGGCGGGCGATCAGGGCCGAGTGCAATGGGCAGAAAGCTTGCCGCGCCAAATTCTTCGCGCAAGGAATTGCCGGTTGCGTGCTATCTCATCGAGCATCCGCGCGGCCTTGTGCTTGTTGATACCGGTTGGTGCCGTGATATCAGCCCGAATGGAACGTATGACGCGCAGGCGGCAAGGAAAGTGCTGGGTGCACCTCTTGCATCTTTTTATAAGCCGGAACTGAAAGCAGGGCAGGCGATAGATGAGCAGCTATTACAGCTTGGCATACGACCAAGTGACCTTGACCTTGTAATAATCACGCATCTGGATCCGGATCACGTCAGCGGCGTTAAGCACGTTTCGGAGGCGCGGCGCATTATAATGCCGGAGGATGAATATTTCTGGAGCTGCCGCACAGTGTATAAGCTCAGACAGCCGTGGAAATTGTGGATGGATTACCCGATAGAGCGCGTATATTATCGCGGATTTTCCAAAGTGCCAAATAATTGGGCGGTCGATATTTTCGGTGACGAGACACTGTACATGGTCAATCTTCCGGGGCATACCGATGGAATGGCCGGAATTGTGGCTGTTAACGGTTCTAAGTTCGTTTTGATGTGTGCCGATGCCGGTTTAAGTAAGCACTCATGGGAAATGCTTGACATCCCCGGCTTTGGCTTTGACCCAAAGTTACAGCTGAAAAGCTTGAAATGGGTGAAAGAGATGAGCAAACGCGCGGGCTGTGTCGGGGTATTTGCCAGCCATGACGCGGATGTAATGCCGCAGACCATTGAATTTTAAAATACTTTAAAATAAACGGAGGCAAAGAACCATGCAAAACATTCTCATTGTTGTCGATATGCAGAATGATTTCATAACCGGCGCACTTGGCACAAAAGAGGCCGTGTCCATCGTGCCGAAGGTTGAGGAAAAGATAAAAGCGTTCGACGGCAGAGTGATCTTTACGCGCGACACTCATTTTGAAAATTATATGGACACGCAGGAGGGACACCGCCTCCCTGTGCCGCATTGTATTCAGGGCAGTGAGGGCTGGCAGATATGCGCCCAACTTGCACCGTTGTGTAGTGAGCCGCCTGTCGATAAACCCACCTTCGGCAGTAATGCCCTCGGTGAAATGCTGGCTACAGCAGACCGTGCTGACAGCATCGGCAGTATAACACTGGTTGGGCTGTGCACGGATATTTGCGTTATATCAAATGCACTGCTGCTTAAGGCGTTTTTGCCGGAGGTTGAGATACGCGTTGATGCATCCTGCTGTGCCGGTGTCACACCCGAAAGCCACAACACCGCGCTTGCAGCAATGCGAACCTGCCAAATCGTAATTGAGAACGACTAATAGTAAAAGCCATGCGGAGTTGCCGCATGGCTTTTAGCTTAATAATCTTTATTCAGGCAGTTTGCAAACGTCTATCCATTCAAGCGCCTTAGAGTATTCAAAAAGCTCATCCAGATTCAGCTCAATCGCGCTGCTGGCACTGCCCACGGCGGGGAACACAGTTTCAAACCGTTTGAGACTGACGTCGAGGAACACGGGAATACCCTCGTTTATGCCGAACGGGCACACACCGCCGACAGGATGCCCAACCATCTCCAACACTTCGTCTGCCGAAAGCATCTTGGCCTTGAAGTGGAACTTATCTTTGAACTTATGGTTGTCAATTCGCGCATCACCGGCGGCAAGAATAAGCATACAGCCGGTTTCATTTTTGAATGACAGCGTTTTTGCAATTCGCGCACCTTCCACGTCTAGCGCTTGCGCAGCAAGATCCACAGTTGCGGATGACACATCAAATTCCCTCACCCTGTCCTCAATGCCGAGTGCGCGAAAATATGCACGGCCTTTTTCTATTGACATTATTAACCTCCATGCGGCTTTGCCGCTGTATTTTTTGTTTATTTCTTTGTTTCAGCGTCTGCCGCCGCCACCGCCGGAAAAACCTCCGCCGCCGCGACCACTGCCGCCTCCAAAACCACCACGGCCTCCACCGCCAAAGCCGCCAAAGCCACCGCGTCCGCTTCCTCCGAATCCGCCGTGATTGCCAAATCCACCGCGCGGATTGCCGCCAAAGTTATCATGCGGCGGCCAGTTGTGATTATCGTAGCGATCAAAGCGGTCAAATCTGTTGCGGCGAGCTGCCCTTGAACCAAAGTACAGCAGCCACGGAAGCCATGACGAACCAGCGGATCTTCTGTTGTAGTTGCTATAATTCCTATTCGACCTGCCGAACAAGCCACCTATAACAAATCCGATAACGCACAGCGTGATTAACGAGGAAATCATACGGCTCAACACACTCCTGTGATAAGTATTTACCTGCGGCTTGCCGTAACTGTAACCAACGCTGGTTTCAGGTATAAGCTGATACGTGCCGGATGATGCAGTTTCACTGCCGTACTGCGTATCGTACCAGTCAAGCAGGGCATTAAACAGCTTTGTAACAGCGTCATCATACTTTCCCTTGTCAAAGTCTGTCCAGAAATACTCATTGAGCATATCATCGACCTTGTTTGTGTCAAGTTGGGAATTCAAGCCGAGGCCATATGCAAGCCAAGCTTTATTTTCCTGCACGGCAAGAAGCAACAGCATACCATTGTTGTATTCTGATGAACCAACGCCCCAATCATTAAAAAGCTGATAGGCATACTCGTCCGAATACATTCCGTCAAGGTAATCCACTGTGACAACAACTATCTGCGCGCCCTGACACTGCTGTTCAAGCGAACCGTTGTAGTTTGTTATCATCTGCTCTGTTTCGCCGGAAAGAACATTGGAATAGTCAGCAACGTAGAAAGAGTCGCTTTTATCAACAATGGCATAAGCAGTGGAGCACAGCGATACGCACAGTATTACCGCGGCGATCAGGGCGAAAAATCGTTTCATCTTCATATCACGCAAAATACTCCGGCCCATATACATCACATATATCGGCAATAAACTCAGCGGGGATTCCCATAGCATTCTTGTAATTGCGCACACTCTCATTATAACCGGCGCTTTCTATTACGCGTTGGGCGTTTGAGATGGTCTCCAAATATTTTTCCATGCCCTCAGAATCCCGCTCGTTCAGCTCCATACTGTCGATTTTCGGTTTAAAAGATGTCAGCGCATCGCACAGCTCACTGTAGCTCCAATAAATAGAGCTGATATAATCATGCATGGTGGATAGATTGCTTTTAAGATAATATGAGGCGTTTGAAAGCTCATTTGCGTTATAGCCATTATTTTCGGCAATGGCGCACATTCCATCGACAGCGCCGATAATATTGTTGAGCTGACTGTAAATGCTGGGGTGAGTGTACCCATCATAGGTCACGCCGTTATAAAAGCCGTCTGACACCTGCTGTATATCCTTTTTCAGCTTTGCCGAACCTGACAGCAATGTTGACCCGATGACCAGCGCGATTGAAAGAATAATCGCGACTGCGGGCTTTTTTAATGTGTTCATAGTGTCCTCCTGTGACGGAGATACAGCATCAGCCGTTCATCTCCAAAAGCTTCTGCTTCAGCTCATCCTCTATGCGGTTAAGCTCCGCCTCAGCCTGGGCGCGACCGGCACGGCCGGCATCCTGTATGCGGCGAACTTCATCCAGCGTATTGATAAGCTCCTGATTGGTGTTTTTAAGCGTCTCTATATCGACGATTCCGCGCTCAGATTCACGCGCGACATTCACGCTGCCCTGATGCAGAGCCTTTGCATTCTGCATGAGGAGGGCGTTGGTGGTGTCAGTAACCTCGCGCTGTGCCTGCATTGCCTGCTCAGAGTGGAACATAGAGAGACCGAGAACCATCTGGTTTTTCCAGAGAGGAATGGTGTTGACGATGGAGGAGCGAATCTTCTCCACCATGAGGCTGTCATTATTCTGGATAAGTCTGATCTGGGGTGCCATCTGGACGGAAATCTGGCGTGTAAGCTCAAGATCGTGAATTTTCTTCTCAAAGCGGCCGATAAGATTTGCAAAGTCATTCGCGGCCTGTGCATCCTCGGGCAGGCCGGTTTCCTTTGCGTGCTGGACATACTTGGGCAGCTCCTCATTGCGAAGCTGCTCTATTTTCAGCTTGCCTGCAAGGATGTACATGGTCAGCTCTTTCATGTACTCCTGATTCTTTTCGTACATCTTATCCATCATGCTGATATCTTTCATCAGCGTGACTTCATGCTTTTCAAGCGCCTCTACTATTTTATCAACATTTACCTCAGCCTTGTCAAACTGGGCTTTCATAGAGGCAATGTCGTTTGTCGCTTTTCTAAAGAGGCCAAACAAGCCTTTCTTCTGATCCTGCGTGAAGTTCAAGCCCTGAAGCTCAACCACCAGATCACCAAGCATATCGCCGACCTCGCCGAGATCCTTGGTGCGCACAGTGCCAAGTGCGGCATCAGAAAACTCAGATATATTCTTCTGTGCAGCAGCGCCATAGTTCATGACCTGCTCTGTGTTTGTGACGTCTATCTTCTCAGAAAAATCAATAACGGCGGCCTGCTCTGCCGCGGACAGAGCACTGAGATCAGGCTTTTCGGTTTTGACCTCGGCAACAGTCTCCTCCACTACAGGTGCGGGAGCAGACTCAACAGCAGCTTGTGCGGCGGGTTTATTCGGCTCTAATGTAAGACTGGGGAAAGAATTATTCTGGTCGTTCATGATCATATTCCTTTCTATCTAAATCTGATATTGTTATTATTGTGTTTGCGTGGCCTGCTGCATCTCTGACGCAGTGTCAAAATCCTTGTTGCCGGACAGACCTTCGCGGGCAAGCATGGAATTCATAACCTCAATATCCGTCTCAATATCAAGTGCTTGATTTGCAAAGAGGGAATCAAGGCGCTTTTTATAAGCCTCAATTACAGTGTCCAGCATCTCATCAATGTTTTTCATGCTTTTATCAAGGTTTTCACCCTCAATGCCCTGTGCGCTCATCCTGTCATACGCATTGAGCAGCTTGATTGTGGTAGGGAGATAATAATTGAGGAATTTTTTTATCTGTGGAATATCTGATGGGTCATCAATAGCGTCCTGCGTTATTTTATCCGTAATGCGCATTATTTCATTTATTTTCATGCGCACATCGGTATCCTTGATGGAGGCGTAAAGCCGTCCCATTTCAGCAAGCGCCCTGTTGCCCTCGGCAAGCACCGCATCCACTTCTGCGCCATAGCTCTTTTTTGCAGGTTCTGCCTTTGGTGCTTGCTTTTCTTGCTCTGCCTTTTCTTTGTCTGCAAGCTTTTCATCCTTCTTCTTTCCAATGCGCCACACGACAAACGCCACCAAAAAGCTAGATATGAGCGCGGTAATGAGCTGCCACGTCTCGTATAACGGCACGGTCAGGGCAAATGCAACCCACGTCAGGGCAAATGCGTAAATATGCCCTACGCGCTTGGACTTTCTATTCCTTGCCAAATTACAGACCTCCATCTTCTCTATATTACGTAACTTCTATTTTATATCGAAATATTCTTTACGTCAATATTGCAATTAAACTATTTCTTGTAGTATAATAAATATATGTTGCGAAGAGACCGAAAATTTTAAGGAGAAACTAACATGGTGAAGCTGGCCCCGTCAATTTTATCTGCGGATTTTGCCCGCCTCGGTGATGAGGTGGAAGATGTCAGGCGCGGAGGTGCGGACTGGCTTCATGTTGATGTTATGGACGGCCTTTTTGTGCCGAATATCTCCATTGGTATTCCGGTTATAAAGTCCTTGCGCCGTGCAACGGATATGTTTCTTGATGTGCACCTTATGATCGTCAAACCTGTGCGCTGTGTTGAGCGGTTTTGCAATGCGGGGGCAGATCTCGTAAACGTCCACGTTGAAGCAGATGATGAGGAGAACATACGCCTTGCCATTGATAAAATACACGCACTGGGCAAACGTGCCGGCGTCACATTAAAGCCTGCCACACCGGCTGAGGCGGTTTTGCCATTTCTGGAACAAATTGAGCTTGTTCTCGTCATGACGGTTGAGCCAGGCTTCGGAGGACAGAGCTTTATGTATGACCAGCTTGAAAAGATAGAGAAGCTTCGCGGTTATATTGCCTGCATAAAGCCCGGGGTTGAGCTTGAAGTGGACGGCGGTGTAAATGCTTCAACCGCGGCTTGTGTGAAAAATGCGGGTTGCTCTGTGCTGGTGGCCGGGTCTGCCGTGTTTGATGCCGCAGATAGAGCGGCTGCAATCAGCACAATACGAAATGCGTAAATAACAAGAATAATCAATAATCGGAGAACAATAAGATGTCTTTTTTCCCTGCATCCCTTGAAAACCTTATAGATAAATTTGCATCCCTGCCCGGTATAGGCAAAAAAAGCGCCCAGCGCCTTGCATTCTATGTTCTGGCCTTGCCGGATGAAGAAGCGCTTGCCTTTGCCGACGCGATTAAAACAGCGAAAAAGAACGTCCACTGTTGCCCGATATGCCAGAACCTGACCGAGGGTGAGGTTTGCCAGATATGCGCAAGCGACCGCCGCGACAAGGGTACGATTTGCGTTGTGTCTGAGCCGAAGGATGTGCTGAGCATTGAGCGCGGCCGCGAGTATAACGGTACATATCATGTGCTGCACGGCGTCCTATCACCTATGAGCCACGTTGGGCCGGAGGATATACGAATAAAAGAGCTGCTTGTCCGCGCGGCACAGCCTGGTATAGATGAGGTCATAATGGCGACAAACCCTGACACAGAGGGGGAGGCGACAGCCATGTATATTTCACGCCTGCTAAAACCCTTTGAAATTAAGGTGACACGCCTTGCCTATGGTATTCCGGTTGGTTCTAACCTTGAATTTGCCGATGATGCGACCCTCAACCGCGCCATTGAAGGGCGCACAGAGATGTGAGTGAAAAATAAACAGGCAATCGGTGCTATACTTGCCTGAAAACGGTTATACTTTAATGCATACATAGGAGACAGTTTTGCATGCTGTCATAACGTATTTTGAGAAATGGAGAGAATATGATTTCTAAATTAAAAATTATCCCGCTAGGCGGTCTCGGCGAGATCGGCAAAAACATGACTGCGTTTGAATGTGGAACAGACATCATCGTTGTTGACTGCGGAATGGGATTTCCCGATGAGGATATGTACGGTATTGACATTGTTTTGCCGGACATTAGCTATCTGCGCTCAAATGCGGACAGAATCCGCGGTATTATACTGACACACGGCCATGAGGATCACATAGGTGCTGTGCCTTACGTCCTGCGTGAGTTGGATGTGCCCATCTACACAACCCCGCTCACAGCGGCTCTCGTTGAGCTGAAGCTTGAGGAGTTCGACCTGCTTTATAACACGCAGATATTCACCAAAAAGACAGGCTCTGTTTTTCGCCTTGGCTGCTTCACGGTTGAATTTATCCATGTTAACCACTCCATACCGGATGCTGTCGCCCTTGCGATAGGCACGCCGCTGGGTACTGTCATTCATACAGGTGACTTTAAGATTGATGTAACGCCTATTTCCGGCGGTATGTTCGACCTTGCCCGCTTTGGTCAGCTTGGCAATGATGGCGTGCTTGCACTTCTGAGCGATTCCACCAATGTGGAAAAGCCAGGCCACTCCGATTCTGAGCGCAAGGTAGGGGAGGGCTTTGATAAGCTCTTTATGGGCTGTGATAAGCGTATAATCATCACAACGTTTGCATCAAACGTCCACCGTTTGCAGCAGATTATAAACGTTGCGAATAAATATGGCCGCAAGGTAGGTATTACCGGACGCAGTATGGAAAATGTCCTCCGTGTGGCATCGGTGCTGTCCTACATGGATATACCCGAAAACGTGATGATGGATATTGAGCATCTGAACAAGCTGCCCAAGAACAAGGTCGTCATTATATCCACCGGCAGTCAGGGCGAGGCAATGTCCGCACTGTACCGCATGGCCTTTTCAGAGCATAAGCAGATAACCGTGGATGCCGGCGACAGGGTTATTATCTCAGCTTCCGCCATCCCAGGCAATGAAAACACCATCAGCCGCGTTATTGATGAGCTGTTCCATAAGGGTGCAGAGGTCATATATGACCGTCACACCGATCTTCACGTCTCCGGCCACGCCTCACAGGAGGAGCAGAAGATGATTCTCGGTCTCGTTAAGCCGAAATTCTTCATCCCTGTGCACGGTGAGTACAGGATGCTTGTCAAACACGCGGAGCTTGGCCGCTTAATGGGTGTCAACCCGAAAAACATAGTTATCGGCGAAAATGGCAAAGTAATTGAAATCACCAAGAAATCCATCAAGTGTGAGGATACTGTCCCTGCAGGTGCTGTTTTGGTTGACGGCAGCAGCGTTGGTGAAGTCGGCAGTGTTGTTATGCGCGATAGACACCGCCTTGCCGAGGACGGCATGGTTGTTGTTGTTATGCCGTTTTCCTCCCTTGACCATAAGATTCTTGCAGAGCCTGAAATCGTGACACGCGGCTTTATATACGTCAAGGAAGCCGAGGATCTTATAGAGGAGCTTAAACGCGTCACGCTTGAATCTGTCGCGGCGTGTGAGGCGCAGCACATAAATGACTTCACGTCCATCAAGAACAAGGTCAAGAATAATATCTCCGGCTATCTCTACAAGACCACGCGCCGCAGCCCGATGATACTGCCCGTGATTACGGAGATATAAACGGCGGCTATGAATATACAGATATTCGGCAAAGCAAAATGCTTTGACACCAAAAAGGCCGAACGCTATTTCAAAGAGCGCCGGATAAAATATCAGTTTATTGATATTATTAAATACGGTATGAGCAGGGGAGAACTGAACTCCGTTAAAAACGCTGTCGGTCTTGATGCAATGATTGACACAAAGGATGAAGATTACCCGCTGGTGCAGTATCTGGCATCAACCGATGCCAAGCTTGATAAGCTCTATGAAATACCGTATCTTATCAAAACCCCGATTGTCCGCAACGGCAAGCAGGCCACCGTCGGCTATTGTCCGGATGTTTGGAAAACATGGGAATAATGATATAACCAGCCTCCCGCACCCAACGGCGCAGGAGGCTGGTTATAGTTTATATGTATCTTAATTAGTCTCCGGCTTCCGGCAGACAGTGCATTTGCGTCACACCCAGCACACGAAAGCCCTCTGCCTGACCGCGCAGTGCGCGTATTCCGAAATCGGCCGCACGAAGCTTAATGTACAACCCGATTGACTGGATATCAGAGCATCCGGCCGGAAACTGGCTGATATGGCAGGAGAAAATAGCGTCAAGCTGCTTTTTCACATAACCTGTGGTCCTGATATACTGATTAGGCTTTGCAGTCATGTAATACGCAAGAGCTTTGACATTGGCGGCCTGTGCACCGTAGCCCGACATGATATCAGCATATGGGGCGAGGTACGCGGCACGGCGCACAGCCTCACCGACATTCAGATGGTCAATGTGGCACTCACTGGTCACGCATGGATCAGGCGCAAAGACAACATCCGGCTTAAATTCACCTATTACGCGCATTATACCGCGCAGAAGTTCATCCGTTGTATAAAATCCACCGTCCGACAGACCGAGGAAACGCACATCATGAACACCCACCGCCGAGGCTGAGCGCTGCGCTTCCTCGGCGCGTAGTTTTGCCAGTTCATCGGGCGTTATGCCGCGAGGCGCATTTGCGCTCCCATAGCGGCCATCAATGCACACGAGGAAACATACCTCTTTCCCAACAGCTGCAAGCTTTGCCGCAGTTGCCCCCGCGCCGATTTCTATATCATCGGGGTGCGGGCCGATAAAGAGAAAGCGTTCAAAGCTTTCAAGCTTTGGCAGGGGAGCGGCAAACTTGATTGCAAGGCGGGTGATGCTCATTGCACTGTCTCCTTGCGTGCTTCAAGCTCATTGCACACACGCTCATACTCAGCTTCGTCCAGCTTATAGTGCTTTTTATAGAGTATGTAAGATGCAAACATGAACACAAACGGAATCGCGGTTATGCAAATAAGCAGGCCGAGCTTCTGACCGGTCTGGACGTTAGCGATAACACCCGCGATCTCACTGAGCTTCTGTGTCTCGCTTATTTCACCCATGGAGGTCATCTGCTCAAGGGATGAAATATCATTCGTGTAATTGAGTACGCCAAACACAATGTAACTGACGTAGGTGATGATCGCCACCAGCGCAGAGCCGAGCTTGGTCAAAAACGGACGCAGAGACGCAATGATTGCATCGTCCCGCTCACCGTTCTTTAGTTCATTATACTCAACCGTGTTTAGGATGGATATCATCATAATAAGGTAGAAGCAATACTGCCCGAAGTTTGCCAGCATATATCCGCCGGTAAACAGCCAGCATTTTAGTGAGGGGTTATTGGTCGGCATAAATGCGCCGATTGCAAACATTGCAATATATCCGACTGCGGAGACGATTATCATTATGCCCATCAGCGGCTTGCGGTTAATTTTCTGTGATATGGCGGGGTAGAGAACCATCAACACGGCAGTCGCAGCGAGGCCAAAGGTGGAGAAGTTTGAATAATAGCCGCCCTGATAGCCGAGGTCAAAATAAATATATGTTGAGCCAAGGCCGCCTGCGGCAATACCATTGCCTATCTGTTGCAGGAGGAATATAAGCGCAATCCACAAAAGCTGGTCATTGCCGCCAATGGTGGAAATGATTTTTTTGAAGCTGATAGGAGGCGCAGGAGTTTTATTGTAGTCGCGGTTTTCACGCACACCGAATATTGTGAAGCAGAGAAACAGCGGCGCTAGAACACAGATAACCAACGCAATTCGGCCATATGCATAACTGGCCGAACCGCCCAGCGTACCCGCGCCGGTGGTAAAGCGTGGGATAAGGAAGCCGGCCAACGCGCCGCCAATACCGGCGAAAAGCGTGGCGCGGGATGTGAATTGATTGCGCACGTGTCCATCGCGCCCGAGAGAGGGGATCATGCCCCAGTAAGAAATGTCGTGCATGGTGTAGGTAATGCTGTACATGAAATAGATGAACCCGAAAAACCAGATGAAGCTCCAGCCTTGCAGGTCAGTGTTGAAGGCGAGGTACACAACCACTGAGGTTGACAGTATGCCAATAACAAGCCACGGCTTAAATTTGCCCCATTTTGTGCGCGTGCGCTCAATTATATTGCCCATAATAGGGTCATTCAGCGCATCAAAAATACGCGCGCCGACAATAATTGCGGTAATAGCGGCAAGCTGTGCGGCATCAAGCTTGCGTGTGAAAAGAATGTATGTGAGAATGAAATTGGTGAAGAGATTATATATCATGTCTCTTCCCACAGTGCCGAGGGGGTACATCCACAGATTTATTTTTTGCTGTCTGAGGTCGCTATCCATGGTTTTCAGTCCTTTCTTTTGTTTTGCTGAGTAAATATAATTTATTATATCATCTTTTGCAGCCTAGGGCTACAAAAATATATAGCTTCAGATAAAAACATTTATTCGCCGTTTATGTACTTTCGCGTCAGCTCACTGACTGTTCCGCTGAGCAATAATAGTGCAATCAGATTCGGTATTGCCATAAGGCCATTCAGCGTGTCTGATACATCCCATACAAGTGATGCTGACCCCACAGCACCCAAATAGCAAAAGCATATGAAAACCAGCTTATATACCACACCGGCAATCTGCTTGCCGTGGGATAGATAATCAACACAGCGTTCGCCATAATAGCACCAGCAGATTATGCTGGAAAAAGCAAAGAAAATAAGACTTATTTGTATTAGCGCACCGCCGATACCGTGCGGTATTATGGCGTTGAACGCCGCTCCTGCCGCTGCGCCGCCAGACACATACGCGTCCAGTCCACCGGAGGTTTCTGTTATGCCTGACAGCAGCACGGTAAACGCTGTTATGCTGCATATCACAATGGTGTCAACAAATACCTCGAACACCCCCCACATAGCCTGCTCACACGGCTCATCCGTGTCAGCAGCGGCATGGGCGATCGGGGCAGAACCGAGACCCGCTTCATTTGAAAATACCCCTCTTGCAAAGCCCTGTTTCAGCGCACACAGCATACCGGAGCCGACAGCCCCGCCGCCCATAGCGCGGACGGTAAACGCTTCTGACACAATTTGATACAGTACGTGCGGTATATCCTGCGCACGAACTATTATTATATACAGCCCCGCCAGTATATAGAGAATAGACATTATCGGCACGAGATAAGATGTGACCGCGCCGATGCGCCTTATTCCGCCAAGTACGACAAGCCCGACAGCGAGAGCAATGATAACCCCGCAAATTTTACGGTCAAGGTCAAACAGCACCTTTGCCGCACTCGCGATTTCGCTGCTTTGCGTCATGTTTCCAATGCCAAGACTTGCCGCACAGCAAAGAAATGCAAATATCACGGCGAGTATACGCCAGCGGGTGCCAAGGCCGGATTCCATATAATACATCGGCCCTCCGTAATGTGAGCCGTCACTGTTTGTACGCCGGTAGTGCACAGCCAGGGTTATCTCAGCATATTTTGTGCACATCCCCAGAAGTGCAGACACCCACATCCAAAAGATGCTTCCAGCACCGCCGATAAATATTGCACCCGTCACACCGGCGATATTACCCGTTCCGACAGTTCCGGCGAGTGCCGTTGTCATGGCCTGAAAAGGGGATAGGCCGTTGCCCTTTTCCCTCTTACCGTCTGAAAGCAATTTCCCTATTGTATTTTTGAAAACAAGCTTTGCCCGTGTTTGGACAAAGCTTGTTTTTATCGAAAGGTATAACCCCACAAATATAAAAAGGGCAAGCATAACCGCGCCCCAGACAAATTCGTTGAGCGCTGAGTTTATTTTAAGTATAGTTTCCATGCGCACGCTCCGGCATATCCGATTATATGCACATGAAGATTAACGCAGTGCATACAATTGAGAATATGCTGTCACACCCGCTTTATATACACGATGTTGCAAAGCACGCCATTGCTGTAGGCGCGTGTGTACGCGTCATACTCCGCACGGCTGATATAATAGCGCCGCCCCCATGAGGAAACCGTCAGCCACGTGTCATTTATCGCGGTCACGGTCATATAATGTGCCTTTACAGCGCCAATGCGCTGATAATTACCATCCGGCAGATACTTGTACAGTCCCAACTGATTATTCGCCCAAAAGCGCGGCATATTGGGACCGACTGCAATTATCACAGGAATGTCAGAATCTATCATATCCTCGATACTGCGCCAAAGCTCACGGTATCGCACACCCCATTGTGCACGCAGCGGCCATGAATGAACCTTGAAATAGTGGTTAATGCCGCAGACAAGACCGAGACCATTTATGCCAAATGGCGGCGCCAATGGAAAATACCGCCGGCATAGTGATTTTAGTATGTTATTATATCTATCAAGAGGTATCGCCAGAACGCGGCCAAGACCATCAAACATATCGCACGAGCATCCGGCAAAGAAACGGTGCGCATATATGAATAAATCTGTCGCCGCAACAACGCCGCAGCCGCATTTCTTTATCGCGGCACTGTCAGACAGCATCTGACTTCCGCCATATGTAAGTGTTCCATTGTTGTCTATCTCTGGGATCTTGTGTCTCAACCTGTGCTCTGTCATGCTGTCACCGCCTTGATTGAATATCAAGTGTATTCTAGCGTTATATGTGCGAAATTGCAAGAATCATTTGACTTAACTGCACCGGACGCATATAATGAACGCATAAAGATTTTGCAAAGAAAGAGGATAAATCAATGCAGGATATGTTAAACTTCTTGCGCGAAGAAGGTATAGATGAGCGCACTATCGTGCGCATAGAGGAATTTAGAAAAAGTTACCCGATTGATGACAATCAGAATTACCGCGTGCCGAAGCCTAAATATATGTATTACGGCACGGAGGTTTGGCGCAGAGCACTGTCCGCACTCTTGGCGGGCGAAAATCTGCTGCTTGTCGGCCCTAAAGCGACAGGCAAAAACGTGCTTGCAGAAAATCTCTCTGCGGTGTTTGGCCGCCCGCAATGGGATATCTCATTTTATCTCAATACAGATGCCGCATCTCTCATCGGCGCGGACACGTTCAAAAACGGCGAGGTCAGTCTGCGCCACGGCCCAATATACCAGTGCGCGTCTGAGGGCGGTTTTGGCGTGCTGGATGAAATAAATATGGCCAAAAATGAGGCACTTTCTGTGCTTCATGCCACGCTGGACTTCCGCCGGATAATTGATGTGCCGGGATATGAGCGCATTTCGCTTTCGCCCTGCACGCGCTTTGTCGCCACAATGAACTACGGCTATGCAGGTACACGCGAGCTGAACGAGGCCCTTGCATCGAGATTCATGGTGATAAATATGCCCATAATCTCGTGTGAGAACCTGAAAAAGCTTATGCTTGCGCAGTTTCCCACGCTGAAAGATGAATACGCACAGCAGCTTGCGGAGTTCTTTCAGGAGCTTCGTGTCAAATGTGACAGCGCCGAGATATCAACCAAGGCGCTGGATTTGCGTGGTCTGCTTGCTTCTGTCAGCCTTACGCGGCAGGGTTTGACGCTTGATGAGGCGCTGGAGCTTGGAATCGTGAACAAGAGCTTTGACGATTTTGAGCGTCAGCTTGTGTTGGACGTTATCACCACGCGTATTCCCGCCGGTCTTGATGAGGACAGGCTTTTCACTAAATAAATGGTCACTATAACCGAGCTTCAAAAGAAGCGTGCCTTAAACATTGTATGGAACTGTGCGGGCAGCTATGATTTTCAGCCGGATTTCAAGGCGTACGACAGTGAGGGCAACGCCGATATATATTGGAACTGTATCATAGGCGCGGCAAGACGGCACTATGACTACGCACAATTCGTGCCGCTGTTTCGCGCATTTGAGCAGTATGAAGAAGCTGATGATTACGAGGGGTTATTTTGGCTTGGCCTTGAAAACAGCATCTATCAAAAGGAACTGGCCACACGCCCCGCGCTTTCAGCACTGAGGGAAAAGTATGCCCGCGCCGCTGTGAAAGCCTTTGCCGGTCATGACGATTATCATCTCTATGAGGCATTGTCTCTTGCCCATTTCATGCGCGCCTTGGGTGAAGAGCCTGAGCTGAACGGCTATGATAAAAAGCTGCTGGACGAGCTGGAATTTACCCCGGAAATGACAACTGAGGATATCGTTGCGCGTACAAAGGAGCTGTTCACCCGCTGGTTTCAGATAAAAACAGAAGAGCAGCGCCGTGAAAAACATCGCTTTATACTGCCGCGCCTTGGCAAAAAGGGCAAACGGCAGGGGAGCGGAAGCATTAAAAAATTTGGCATTGGTATAGCCGAACACCCAGATAATGCCTACTCCGGTACCGGCGTTGGGAAGGTCAACCATGACCTGAACACAAAACTGACCGAGGCTGAACTGCGCGTATTTATGGAGACAAAATACGGCAAGAGCGCATTTTCAAAGCGTGAGACGGTCGAACTGGAAAAAGCGCTGTGCACAGGTGCGCACGAAATGTGCCACATACATTTCACGCGTGGAGAGCGGCCGGAGCTTGCCGAAATTCAAAACGGCTTTGAGGCGCTGTCACGTCAGCGTGAGAGTGCGCAGATTGAAAAGAATCGTGAAAGCTATTCACAGAATGAGGCGCAAAACCGCGTGACTATTGCCAAGCTCACCGGAAAAATACAAAATTCCGTGCTTTTGCATTTGCAGCCTGCACCCATTAAGGCAAATTCAGGGCGTATAAATGGACTTCTTGCGTGGCGCGCGGCAAAGCTGAATGACGAAAAAGTGTTCGTGAAGAATGAGCAGGATAATATGGGCGACCTTTCCGTTGACATTCTGCTGGATTCATCCACATCGCAGAAAAACCGTCAGGAGACTGTGAGTGCGCAGGGATATATGATTGCAGAAAGCCTCACGCAATGCGGCATACCGTGTCGCGTAATGTCCTTTTGTTCTATGACCGGCTACACCATTGTGCGCATTTTCCGCGACTATGATAGACAGCAGGACAATCGCAAAATATTTGAATACGTTTCAAATGGCTGCAACCGCGACGGGCTGGCCATTTCTGCGGCGCATCATCTGATGAATAACGCGCCCTATGAACACAAGCTGCTCATCATCCTGTCCGATGTAAAGCCGAATGACGTGGTGAAAATACCGTCAAAGAACGGCGGCGAAGCAATACCATATGAGCAGGACGCGGGTTTGCGCGATTGTGCGCTGGAGGTGCGCCGTGCGCGCGCCGATGGGATAAGTGTGATATGCGTGTTCACAGGCGAAGACGAGGATGTACCCGCAGCGAAGCTTGTATATGGCCGCGACTTTGCGCGCATACAGTCACTTGACCAGCTTGCAGACACAGTAGGCAAGCTTATACAAAACCAGATAAAGAATTTGTGACGATAAACACGCAGCAGCGCCTCTCCTTACAATCAAGGAGAGGCGCTGTGATTAAAGTGTGGTATTTTTACTTTGCGAGAACCTTTTTCAGGCGGGCATACCTGGGGAGGGAATCCACGCGTGGGATATCCGGCTCACCCTGAATTAGGGGGAGTGCATACTCGATAAACTCATGCTTGAGGCCGTTCTCAGTCTCGTTGATCCATTCCAGAGGAACTTTCTTCTCGTAGTTTGCAACGGAGGAGAGGGGAGCGAGCTTATAGTTGCATACATACTTACCGTCAACGGTGTCGCGCTCAAAAGCGACCATCTGACCGGTAACACCGGAGACAGCGGCCTCAACAGCGGTTTTACCTGCGTTGAAAGCCTCGTTAACATCAGTGAGAGAAGCGAGATGTGCGCCGCAGCGCTGAAGCAGGCTAAGCTCAATGCCGCGAACCTTTGCGCCGGTGTGCTGTTTCAGCTTCTCTGCCAGCATAACGGCCAGACCGCCGAGCTGTGCATGGCCAAAACCGTCGGTTGCGGAGGTCTTTGCCTCGGAGACAAAGCTGCCGTCAGCATAGTGGATACCCTCTGAGACTGCAACAAGAACCTTGCCGTTCTTCTTGTACACTTCGTCAACATCATTTATGAACTTGTCCATGTCAAAGTTGACCTCAGGCAGGTAAACAAGGTCAGGGCCGGAGCCGTATTCACTTGCAAGTGCGGCGCTGGCGGCAAGCCATCCGGCATGACGACCCATGATCTCAACAACGGTGATCATCGGGGTGTCGTAAACGCGTGCATCCTTGTTTATCTCCATGCAGGAGGTTGCAATGTACTTTGCGGCGCTTGCAAAGCCGGGGCAGTGGTCAGTGCCGTAAAGGTCATTGTCGATGGTCTTGGGCACGCCCATTACGCGGCACTCATAGCCGACAGACTCCATATAGCGGCTGATCTTGTTGCAGGTGTCCATAGAGTCATTACCGCCGTTGTAGAAGAAGTATCTGACATCGTACTTCTTGAATATCTCAAGGATGCGCTTATAGTCGGTATCGTCTTTTTCGGGGTCAGCGATTTTGTAGCGGCAGGAACCCAGTTCTGAGGACGGGGTGTGCAGCAGCAGCGCAAGCTCTTTGGGGTCTTCTTCGTCCATGATGTACAGCTTGTCATCAAGCACGCCCTTTATGCCGTGTGCAGCGCCGTAGACCTTGGTGATCTCCTCAGCGTCAAGTGCAGCCCTGATAACGCCATACGCGCTGGCGTTGATAACCGCGGTCGGGCCGCCGGACTGACCGAAAATACACGCGCCCACTAATTTCTTGCTCATCTTTATTTTCCTCCGTTTTTTTGAAAAATTTTTGTTGTTTTGGTAATTGTGTGTATTGATTATATCCTTCTTTGAGGATATAATATAAATGAAATTTTGTAAATGTGCTAATTGTACAAAATTATCAATTCGTAAGGGAGATTTTTGACTCATGCCACTGGTAACAACCAAAGAAATGTTTGAAAAGGCCTATAAAGGCGGTTACGCTATCGGCGCTTTCAACGTGAACAACATGGAAATCGTACAGGGGATTACCGAGGCCGCGAAGGAGTGCAACGCTCCTCTGATTCTTCAGGTGTCCAAGGGCGCCCGTGCCTACGCTAACCATACTTACCTTATCAAGCTTGTTGAAGCAGCCGTTGCTGAAACCGGTCTGCCCATTGCACTCCATCTCGACCACGGCAGCGATTTTGAGCTGTGCAAGTCCTGCATTGACGGCGGCTTCAGCTCTGTTATGATTGATGCTTCTTCCAAGTCCTTTGAAGATAATATTGCAATCACCCGCAAGGTCGTTGAGTACGCCCATGACCACGGCGTTGTCGTTGAGGCTGAGCTGGGTACTCTCGCCGGTATTGAGGACGAGGTCAATGTTTCTGCTGAGGACAGCTCCTACACCAGACCTGAGGACGTTCAGGAGTTTGTTGAGCGCACCGGCTGTGACTCTCTCGCAATTGCTATCGGCACCTCTCACGGCGCATACAAGTTCAAGCCCGGCACTGATCCCAAGCTCCGCTTTGACATTCTTGAGGATGTTGAGAAGCGTCTGCCCGGCTTCCCGATCGTTCTGCACGGTTCTTCCTCCGTTCCTCAGAACTTTGTTAAGATCATCAATGAGAACGGCGGCAATATGCCCGGCGCAATCGGTATCCCCGAAGAGCAGCTCCGCAAGGCCGCTTCCATGGCCGTCTGCAAGATCAACATCGACTCTGACCTTCGCCTTGCAATGACCGCCACTATCCGCCAGTATTTCAACGAGCATCCTGATCACTTCGACCCGCGCCAGTATCTTGCACCGGCACGTACCGCCATCAAGGAAATGGTCAAGCACAAGATCGTTGACGTTCTCGGCTGCGATGGCAAGGCCTGATTTGTTAGCTTTTAGTCAATTTAACTAAATATCATTCAATAAGCAGGAGGTATATTATGAGACCAGAATCTAAACCGGCGCACAGCGGCGGACGCAGTATAGATGCGGGCTCGTATGACACCATTCTTGTTATCAGGCTGATCCTTGCATCGGTAATATTTGCAATATCGCTTATATTCAGCAAGCTGCCCGATTGGGTGGGGCTTCTCCTGCTTATTGTATCGGCCGGTATCGCAGGCTATGACATAGTTCTCGATGCCGCCGCCAGCATAGCGGAGAGAGAGTTTTTCTCTACTCCACTTATTGTTGCTCTTGTTGCGGTGATCTCGTATATTATCGGCTACGGTGCAGAGGGCGCGGCGCTGGTTATTTTGTATCAGATCGGTCTGCTGCTGATTGCCTATGTAGAGGAGAGAACGCGCAGATCCGCTATACAATTGCTTGAATATCAGGATGAGGCCACAAAAAATCGCCTGATTGATCTCATTCTGCGTGACGGCGCGGGACAGATGAATATTGAATCCGTTCTCGGCTCCAGCGCAGGGCGCATATTGAAATATGCGATGATAGTGTCGCTTGTATACGCTGTCGCACTGCCAATCATCACAAATTACAGCTTTCGTGTGTCCATCCACCGTGCGCTTACTATTATTTTGATTGCAACACCGATGTCAATTGTTGTGTCTATGCCGCTTGCCGGTATAATCGGGATGTGCTTTAGCGCGCGAAACGGTGTTGTGTTTGACAGTGCGGAGCTTATGGAGGTTGCCGCCGACACGGAAATTGCCGTGTTTGATAATACAGGCGTTTTCTGCGAGGAAAATCCCAGGCTTGTCTGTTTGCAAACTGATGTTATAGATAACAACACATTTCTGACATTTGCAGCTCACGCGCTTTATTATTCAAACCAGCCGATTGCAAGGGCAATTGCGTCTGTTTACACCAAGGATTACCAATTATCGGTAATAAGCAATTTCGTAGATATCCCGGGCTATGGTGTTGAGCTGGATATAGGCAATGCGCATGTTGTCCTGGCAACGCGGGAGCTTTTTGTCGGCAGGGGAGTAAAGCTGCCGTTTGAGGGCGACGAAGAAGGACATAATTTCTTCATGACGGTTGCCGACAGATATGTTGGCAAGCTGGTGATTGAATCTGAACTGACAGTTGAAGCAGACGGACTTGGTAATGAGCTGAAAGAAGCCGGCGTGAAGCGCTGTGTGTTGCTGACTGAGGACGGAAACATAGAAAGTCGGAAAATCGCGGACTATCTGGAATTTGGCGAGATATACTGCGAATGTGACACGGCAAAAAAGCTTCGCGTTGTACAGGAGCTTAAATCCGGTGCAAAGGGTTCTGTGATGTTTGTATATTCCGGCGGCGTGGAATCTCACAGCGAGGCGGATGTAGATATCAGGGTAAATAAACGCGGCAAATATGCTGATGTTCTTGTATCACCGGAGTATATTGTCAACCTGCCGTTTGCAGTTCAGGTCTGCAAGCGCGTGCGTGAGATCGCGATTGAAAATGCAGTATTTGCGTTTGTCGTTAAAATGATACTGGTGTTTTTGAGCATCATCGGTTACTGCAATATATGGTTTGCAATTTTCATTGATACAGCAGCAGCTATCGCGACTATACTCAATACAATACGCGTCACGAGAGAATCACTTATAAATGTATTTCTATACAAGACCGGCCAGAGATAATATCAAATAGTTACGAATAAATTACGGTAAACCGCACAGGGGCAATTCCTGTGCGGTTTTAATATCGGGGAGTGCACCAATAAAACGAACTCAGGTAACATAATTTACAGAACTTATCACAATGTGCAAACTTCGCATAATATCGATTTAACGAAGTTTGCACTTGATTTTTTAATGTGGTTGACATATAATTATATTAAATTATGTTACCTGCATTTACTTGCGCTTCTTATAAGCAAAAATCCCAACATGGAGGCTTTTTATGAATCTCGATCAGATAAATGACATTCCTGATATTCTTATGGAATTTCTTCAATATCATTCTACAGTACGCGGTCATTCTGACCGGACAGTTTTTGCCTACCATACCGATTTGAAAATTCTTTTCCGCTATCTCAAAATTCGCCGTGGTCTCGCGCCTAAAAACATACCGTTTAACGAGATTGATATCACTGATATCGATTTAGACTTTATCAAGAAGATAAAAATTGAAGAGCTTTACAGATATCAAAGCTTCTCTCCGGAATCGGATTCAGCATTATCCCCTGCCAGCCGATGCAGAAGAACTTCATCCGTCAAATCATTCTTTAATTATCTTACCACGAAGAGACATCTTCTGGAAATTAACATATGTCAAGAACTGGACATGCCCAAACGTCAGTCATCTCTGCCTAAATACCTTGAAGAATCTGAGTGCGAGCGCCTGTTGGATGCCTGTGAAGGCCGCTTTGCATACAGGGACTACGCAATATTGATGCTGTTTCTCTCGTGCGGCCTGCGTGTGTCAGAACTTGTTTCAATGAACGTTACGGATGTTTACGACGATTATGTGCGTGTTCTGGGCAAGGGCAACAAAGAACGCGTTGTGTTTTTTGCTGATGGCTGTCGCGAGGCGCTGGATGATTATCTCGCCGTGCGTGATAACGGCAAAATTCATCCTGAGGATAAAAACGCGCTGTTTATCAGCAGTGTGAACCGCCGCATTACGGCGCGAGGTGTCCAGCAGATGGTGGATAAAAAGCTTTTGATGGCAGGGCTTGACGCATCCAGATATTCGCCGCACAAGCTGCGTCACACAGCGGCCACGCTGATGCTGAAAAACGGCGTGGACACACGCGCCCTACAGGAGGTGCTGGGACACAGCAATCTGAACACCACGCAGATATACACGCATCTTGATAACGCCCAGCTTCATGAAGCTGCTATGGCAAATCCCATAGGCAGACGAAAAAAAGATGAATAAACCAAAAACTATAACCTGGTCGACTATTAAGGAAAGCCAGGTTATAGTTTTTCCGTCAATGGTATTGCACTGCCGATATCAAATATCGGCTCATCTGTTAAATAAAGCACTTTGATGCCACGTGCCGCTATAAAATCCAGTATGCGCATTTTATCAGGATGCGCGTCAAGCGTACCGGTGAACGCCATGGTATCGCCGGAAATCTTGAATCCGGCGCCGCCTATGAAGCCATATTCATAACCATCAAGCGTAACATAACCAGATTCAATTTCCAAAACATCAAGTCCGGCTTTCTTTACGGCAAGTGAAATGCCCTTATCCGGCGTTATAACCGAGTGCTCATCCACCACAAGAACCGAACATTTCGTATATCCCTGACGGCAGTTGATAACATTTACGCCGCGAACACACGATAAATATTCAACAGCGGTCAAATATGCCGTTTTCGTGCTGCAAATCACGTTATTTCCAACTAAGGCAAGGTTTAACTGCGCATCAAGCGGATATTCAGCGCCTTGTCTTATATCCGCAAATTCAATTTCCGCGCCGAGATTTATAAGGCTTTGCGCAAACTCAGTTCCGCTTAAATACGGCGCAAGGCATATCCTCTCCCCTCCTGCGTGGAAAAGAGATAAATCAGCATGGCCGGACAATCGGCGGTCAATATCAGGGTTTTCTGGTGCAAAAAGCGGGTTTATTTTCAGCTTTTTTAGTGGTTTTTCAAGCTTTTTTGCATATTTTTCGCCTAAAATCACAGCATCAGCACATCTTGGGAGATTGGGAGTACCAACAAACTCAGCCATCTTTCCCCAGTACCGCGCGGACGGCCTCCCTCACATGGTTAACAGGGATAATTTTCATCCCATCAAAGCTTTTTATTTCATCGCGAATGTGCGCCGGAACAACACAGCGCTTGAAGCCGAGGCGATAGATCTCAGTCAGCCGCTGATTAAGCGCGCTGACTGAACGTATTTCACCGGATAGTCCGACCTCGCCAATTGCCGCCAAGTCAGCACCCAGCGGCTTATCAAGATAGCTTGACGCAATGGCCAGAACAGTCGCAAGATCCGCGGCGGGTTCATCCAGAAATAGACCGCCGATAACGTTTATATAGGAATCGCAATTGGAGACGGGCAAACCGCCGCGCTTTTCAAGCACCGCAAGCAGCATTGCAGTGCGGTTATAGTCAATGCCGTTACTGCGCCGCGCTGCGTTATAGCCGGACGGACACAGCAGTGCCTGAACCTCTGCCAGAATCGGGCGTGTACCCTCTATGATGCATGCAACGCAAGTGCCGGGGCTGTTCTCCGGTCTGCCGGAAAGAAGCATCTCAGAGGGATTTTCAACGCATTTAAGTCCTGTATCGACCATTTCAAATACGCCGATCTCATTGGTTGAACCGAACCTGTTTTTTGCAGCGCGTAGAATACGGAAGCTGGTGCTTCTCTCACCCTCAAAATACAGCACACAGTCCACCATATGTTCCAGAACCTTAGGCCCTGCAATACTGCCCTCTTTGTTTATATGCCCGACCACAAACATCGTCAGCCCTTTTTCCTTTGTCACGCGCATCAGGCGCATGGTGCACTCTCTCACCTGCGTGATGCTTCCGGGGGCTGAGCTTACATTCCCGTCAGAAACGGTCTGGATAGAGTCAATAATAACAACATCCGGATTTACCTCATCAATGGCGGTTATAATGCTGTCAATATCCGTTTCTGCGAGGACATAAATATCCTCACTCTCCACGCCAAGGCGCACAGCGCGCAGTTTAAGCTGGCGTTCACTCTCTTCACCGGTGATGTACAGTATGCGCTTTTCGCCGACCTTGCCGCACATTTGCAGAAGTAGCGTTGACTTGCCTATGCCGGGCGCACCGCCAACCAACACCAACTCGCCCACAACAGCACCGCCGCCCAGCACACGGTCAAATTCAGATATTCCGGTTGCAAATCGGATTTCAGCCGTTGTGTCAAGTTCGGATATTTTTTTGGCTTTGGATACTGCGCGCGATGCACGCACGGCACCTCTACCGCGGGATGAACCTGCATCCAGCTTCATTTCAGCCAAGGTGTTCCATGCACCGCAGGACGGGCATTTGCCCGCCCAGTTTGGGGTTTCACTGCCACATTCGGAGCAGAGATAAATTGTCTTTTGTTTTGCCGCCATATTTTCTCTCCAGAAATTATGTGTATAGATTTGAATTTACAAATTGAATGAATGATGCCATAAGCACGGTTGACAGCGCCGTTTGATATCTGCTGTCGGTCAGCTTTGTTATGTCCGTATGGTTCGAGACGAAACCGCACTCCACAAGTATTGCGGGGCACTCAACATTTGAAAGGATATAGAGCTTGCTTTTATCCGGCTCAGCCACACGCCGATTTTGTGGGTCGAGGCAGGAAACCAGATTATCGTGCATCAGGCGTCCGAAGCTCTCACTCGTGCCGTTTTGAGAATAGATAACCTGTGCGCCGCTTGGTTGGGCTGTAGGATAGCAATTCTGGTGTATGCTCAACAGCACGGGGTTGTCGGTTGAATTCACAACATCCACACGGTATACCAGCTCATCATGCTCACTGTATGTCAGGGCGTTTGCCGCACGGCTGTTGTCCGTGCGCGTCATCACACAGCTTTTGCCGCAAAAAGCTGATACAGCCTGTAGGCGCAGTGCGATAGCAAGGTTAATATCGCTCTCCTTCGCGCCGTTTGCACCTATCGCGCCGCCATCTATCCCGCCGTGCCCTGCGTCAACAACGAGCGTGGGTTCGCCTGACGGTGTAAGCGCGGCCACAGCCTTTGTTTTGTCCAGATTCATCGCGAATGCCGATAACGCGATAAACACTGCCAACGCGAGTATCAGGGCAAAGACCTGCTTTTTCTTAATAACGAAAAATGAATTTACCATCCTTTTACCTCATTATTATATATGCTCACGCGCATTAAGTCAAACAAAAGCCGTCACAGCAGTATGCAGATAAGTCCGCCGCTGCCCTCGTTGATTATTCTCTGCAATGTTTGCTGCAACTTCATTTTTGCACTCTCCGGCAGGGATTCTATTTTGCTTGTCAAACCCTCCTCTGCAATATCGTACAGCGATTTCCCAAAGATATTTGATTGCCATATTCTGTTCACATCCCCATCAAAGCCCTGTAGGAGGAAGTTTATTATATCCTCAGAGGCGGTCTCACCGCCTATTGCAGGCGTTACCTCAGTTTCGATATTGGTCATTAGCATATGTATTGCGGGTGCATTTGCTTTCAGCTTTACGGTATATTTCCCGCCCTGACGCACAATCTGCGGCTCTTCCAGCTGCATCTGGGATGAATCCGGCATAACCACACCATAGCCCTTTGTGCGCACATCCTCCAACGCCGCGCGAAGCTTATCATAGTCCTGCTTGACAGCGCTCATCTCCGCAAGTGTAGATATAAGATCCCCGTCATTCTTGACCTCCAGTCCGGTCTCATCACTTATGGTTTTGTAATACAGTGCCCTCGGCAGTTGTACAGACACCGTTATTGCGCCTGTACCAAGGTCACTCTTTTTCACAGTCACATTGCTTATGTTCTCATGCTCTGAAAGCTTCTGCACGGCAAGATAGCAGTCCCTTATTTTCTCTGCTCCCTCAGAGCACTCAAAGATGTTGCTGAAAATATCGGCCTTTAATTCATTCTCGTCCGGCAGCGCGTCAAGCCACTCCGGAAGATGAAAGCCAATTGATTTAAGCGGGAACTCCTCCAGCACAGAATGAATAATGTCCGCAATGCCCGCCTCATCCAGCTCTAGGCAGTTGACGCACAGGCATTTCACACCGTACTGCATAGATATGTCTGCCGCCATTAACTGCGCGCTTTCAGACTGCGGCGCTGTGGAGTTAAGCAGGACGACAAACGGTTTCCCGATTTCCTGTAGCTCGTCAATTACCCGTGCCTCGGCAGCAATATATCTCTCGCGCGGAATGTCGCATATCGTGCCGTCACAGGTGACTACAATCCCGATCGTTGAGTGCTCTGCAATGACCTTGTGCGTCCCCTTTTCAGCGGCCTCGGTCAAAGTCACCTCATGGTCAAACCATGGCGTGGTAACAAGGCGCTCAGTACCGTCCTCAAACTGGCCGGACGCGCCATCCACCATATACCCTACACAGTCCACAAGCCGCACGGACACTGCTGTATTTTCGTCCAAGTTAATTGTAACCGCGTCCTCCGGCACAAACTTCGGTTCAGCGGTCATTATTGTCTTCCCTGAACCGCTTTGCGGCAGTTCATCCTTCGCGCGCTCACGCATATAGGTGTTGTCTATCTGCGGAATTACAAGTGTCTCCATGAAGCGCTTGATAAACGTGGATTTACCAGTCCTCACCGGTCCTACAACGCCGAGCATGAAAGCTCCGTTCGTTCGTGCAGCGATATCGCGATATATATTGGTGTCAGTCATAAAAATAAGCCTCCGCCCTCATGTTCTCGTTTGTACGAGTCTATGAGAATGGAGGCTCAATTATACCTCGCGGCAGATTATATAATTATATAAAATTATATAAATTGTATTACCTGCTTGTGAACACCAGAGACAATAAACTCAACATCATCAAACTGCGCGCTGAGACGCTCTGCAATAACCGGAATAACGGGGTTTTCCGTGCAGAAGTGATCACCGTCTATGACATTTATTCCGAGTGCCTGCGCCTCAAGGAATTGATGATATTTCACATCAGCGGTAACATAGGTGTCACATCCCTTGTCATACGCCAACCGGACGTAATCGCCACCTGCGCCGCCCATAACAGCCAGCTTATGCACAGGGCGACCTGCATCATAATAGCGCAAACCGTTGGATTTAAGCGCCGTCTTGCAGCGCATAAGGAAAGAGGAAAATTCCTCACTCTCCGGCAAAGTCCCGACACGGCCGCAGCCATCCTCATCAAAAGGCGCGTCACAGCTTGCACCCAGCAGTGAAATAAGCACATCATTCACACCGCCCTCGGCTATATCCAGATTAGTATGCATGGAAATGACCGAAATATCGTTTTTTATAAGTCGGAACAGCTTTTCATCGGTTATTTTTTTAAGCGGAGTAAAAATCATCGGATGGTGTGCCACAATAAGCTGTGCGCCCAGTGCCTCAGCTTCGGCAACAACTTCATCCGTCACATCCAGTGCAAGCAGTACACGTGTGACAGCGGAATCCAGGTGTCCCAACTGAAAGCCGGAATTATCAAAAGAAAGCTGAAGCTCAAGCGGCGCAATGGATTTCAGATAGTCATATATTTCATTTACTGTACGCATTATTTGCACTCCTCTTTCATTTCGAGCAATTGTGTGAGTATACCTTGTGTAAGCTGCTTTCGCCCGATGAGACTTTTGGCCTTATCCATACCCGAAACAGACCTCTCAAACCTTTTTATCAGCCCATCCAGCAACTCATTAAACAGCTCTTCGCCCTTGACTGTATCAAGCTTACCTGTAAAAAGCTCAGCATCAGTAAGTGGTGTTGAAAGGCCGTGACGCGCGCAGATTATCTGATACAGCTCCCCATTCTCTTTTACAATATATTCGCCATAAATGCCAAAGTCGTTGTTGGTCAGCCAATAACGCAGTATCTCCGATTTTGTCATCGGCTGTAAAATCAGCGTGTACTTAGGCTCATAGCACCACTCAGCCCTGTCAAGTATACCGCATATGGTGTCACCACCCATGCCGGCGATGACAATGGTGCTTATCTCATCCGGTGCGATATCTGCTAGACCATCACACAGGCGAAACGATATTTTATCCACAACACCCTGCTCTCGCGCAGTTGCCACAGCAGTTGACAGAGGTGCTTTTTTTATATCAGCGGCGATTATAGTGTCGCTATATCCCATCCGTGCCATATATGCTGGGAGATAACCATGGTCTGTGCCAATATCCGCAAAGCCGCCGTCACGCGGGATAAGGGTGGATATAAACTTCAATCTTGCGTTCATAACAGCTCCATATATAAAACAAAGGGCGCATTTGCGCCCTTACAAATCAGGTTTAGATTAGAGAGTTGCGAGGTAAGCCTTGAGGCTGACAAGGAACTCGTCCGGGTCAACACCGTGGGCGGCGCAGGCCTGCTCCAGAGATTCGCCGCTGGCAAGGGCACAACCCATGCAGTGCATACCGATTGCCTGAAAAGCGGGCATTGCTTCCGGGCAGTTATTAACGATTTCAGAAATAAGAGTCTCTCTTGTGATTTCCATTTCAGTCACCTTTCAAAATAATATTAAAAAGAAATGGGACGCCGAAACGCCCCATTTCTTCGCGACAGGGAGATTAGCCCTGCTCTCTCATCTTAGCAAAGCACTCGCTGCAGTAAACAGGACGGTCGGACTTCGGCTCAAAAGGAACCTTTGCCTCGCCACCGCAAGCGGCGCAGGTTGCAGTAAAGAACTCACGGGGACCGCGTGCAGCATTCTTGCGTGCATCACGGCAGGACTTGCAGCGCTGGGGCTCATTCTGGAAGCCACGCTCTGCGTAGAACTCCTGCTCACCAGCGGTAAAAACGAACTCGTTACCACACTCTTTGCAAACTAAGGTCTTGTCTTCGTACATCTTGAATCCTCTCTTTTGATAAATGTGCCGTTAGGCAGTATATTGCGAACAGCGTTTCGCTGTTATCGCCAAAGTGTTCCGCGCCGGGGTGCGCAAACTCACAATATCGCTTTCACATAATTACGCGAAAGCATATCACGCGCCATATTTAGCTGTATATTGTAAGCAACGTGCTGTGAGATATCGCATCGTAGATTCCATGCTCTCAGGGCAGAACCAAAGCATCCGCAAGCGCGAAAAACAAGGTGATACGCCAATAACCAACAAAAGAGGATATTCGAGAGTTGCCTATAAACCTAGGCAGGAAAAGAAATAAGCGGGATGCGGTCAATTTGCACATACAAATATAACCATCAAAACTATCAAGTTATATTATACAACAGTCGGGCGTAAAGTCAACAATTTTTTTAGCTAATGGCAGATTTTTTTGCAGTAAACACCAAAATCCACGTGATTAGTGATGCCAACTCACATATCCAACTGCTGCTGACCCATGTACGGTATACCCAAATGCTCATACGCGCGGCGCGTGACGCACCTGCCGCGCGGTGTGCGCGTGAGAAAGCCGTTTTGCAGCAGATACGGCTCATACACGTCCTCTATTGTGACGGCCTCCTCATTTATTGTGGCCGCAAGTGTATCCAATCCGACAGGGCCGCCGTTATAAAACTCTATAATGCTTCTCAGCATACGCCGGTCGAGTGCGTCAAGCCCCAGCTTGTCAACCTCCAGCGCTTGCAGTGCCATGTCTGCAACGGATTTCGTGATAACGCCATTGGCCATAACCTGTGCATAGTCCCTTACGCGGCGGAGAAGCCTGTTTGCGATACGCGGCGTACCACGGGAGCGGGATGCAACCTCATATGCGCCGTCAGAGTCGATCTGCACACCGAGAATCGCGGCCGAACGTGTGACGATTTTTTTCAGCTCATCGGGCGAATACAGCTCCAAACGGAGAGAGACGCCAAAACGGTCGCGCAGAGGCGCAGTGAGCTGACCGGAGCGCGTGGTTGCCCCGATAAGCGTGAAATGCGGCAAATCAAGATGCACGGAGTTGGCCGACGGCCCTTTGCCAAGGATTATATCAATTGCATAATCCTCCATCGCGGGGTAAAGTATTTCCTCATACGCGCGGTTAAGGCGGTGTATCTCGTCCACAAAGAGGATATCACCCTCGCTGAGATTGGTCAGCATCGCCACCAGATCACCCGGCTTTTCAATTGCAGGACCGGAGGTAATGCGCATATTTACGCCCATTTCATTTGCGATTATTCCGGCCAAGGTGGTTTTACCCAATCCCGGAGGGCCGTGCAGCAGCACATGGTCAAGCGGCTCATTGCGCATTTTAGCAGCGTTTATGAATATATAGAGGTTATCCTTGGCCTTTTCCTGACCGATATACTCGGATATACTGCGCGGACGGAGTGAGCCCTCGGCGTTATCCTCAGGCAGGCTGGCAGCTGTGGTAATTACCTCTTTATTTACATCTTCCGAAAAATTGATACTCATTACCTATTATCTCACTTTACCATGTGTTTGAGCACATTCTTTATAATTTCTTCGGCTGTCATGCCGGAAACATCCAGCTTTTTCAGCACGGACGCAACTTCCGCGTTTGTATATCCCAGCATGGTCAAAGCAGTCATTGCATCATTCACGGCGCTGTTATCCGCACTGACAACACCGGCAGACGTGACAGGCAGCTTATAATCATCCCCACCGAATTCCTTGGAAATCTTGTCTTTCAGCTCCAATATAACACGCTGTGCGATCTTCTTTCCAATACCGGGCGCAACCGTAAGCGCTTTTTCGTTGCTGTTCATTACCGCCAATGTGAGCGCCTCCGGCGTATTGTAAGAAAGAATCGACTGTGCCGCCTTAGAGCCGATACCTGAAACGGAGGTGAGCATAATAAAGCACTGCTTTTCACGTTTGTCGGCAAAACCGTAAAGGTCAAAGCTGGTCTCGCTGATAGCCTCAGCCACATACAGCTTTGCCCTCTCTCTCAATTTGAGGGAGGCGGCGGTATTTGCGGTTATGTACAGTGCATAGCCTACCCCGCCGCAGTCAATAACGGCCAGATTCGGCTCAAGCTCAGTCACGATACCATCTATATAGTAGAACATTCCTCATTATCTCCTTTAAACAGCAGGGATGTTGCGCTTCTGGCGTGGCATATGGCCAGAGCGACAGCGTCAGCGGCATCATCAGGCTTTGGTGCGGCAGGAAGCGCGCACAGGCGGCGCACCATATCCATAACCTGCTTCTTTTCCGCGCGGCCATACCCGACGACAGATTGCTTCACTTGAAGCGGGGTATACTCGTACACACGCACACCGGCCTTGCGGCAAGCAAGAAGTATTACCCCCCTGCCATGCGCCACAGAAATGCCGGTCGTGATATTTGTGTTGAAAAAAAGCTCCTCTATGGACACTGCATCAGGCTGAAATAGCTCCAGTAATTGCAGCATATCATCGTATATCTGTTCCAGCCTTGATGAAAGGCTGTTATGTGCAGGCGTTGTGATAACGCCGCAGTTAATAAGCTTGTACTTTTGCCCTGAACAGTCAATTGCACCGAAACCGATGGTTGCAATGCCGGGGTCGATGCCTAAAATCCGCATTAAATCACATCCTGGGTAAATTCTATCATAAACCAAACCCGATATCAACAGAAAAGTCGATGCGCGAACATCGACTTTTCTGGATCCCCCTATGATCAAGCTCTGGGATGCGCCTTGTTGTATACATCCTTGAGCTGCTTTTTAATAAGATGAGAGTAGACCTGCGTGGAAGATATATCGGCGTGGCCGAGCATCTCCTGTATGGCGTGAATATCAGCGCCGTTTTCAAGAAGATGTGCGGCGAAGGAGTGGCGCAGGGTGTGCGGCGTAATGTCCTTTTCTATGCCGGCCTTTTTCTGATAGTACTTGATTATCTTCCAAAAGCCCTGACGAGACATACGCTCACCGCTGACATTAACAAACAGCGACTTTTCATCCGACGTTGCGATCATCTGCGGTCTGACAAGTGTTATGTACTCGCTGACAGCCTTTACCGCAGCGGGATACATGGGGATAAAGCGCTCTTTCCCGCGGCTTTCACAGCGGATAACGCCGGCAGAAATGTTGACGTCCGAAAGGTTGAGGTCGATAAGCTCTGTCACGCGGATGCCGGTTGCATACAGCAGCTCCAGCATAGCCTTGTCGCGATAGCCCTTTGCATCAATGCACTGCGGCTGGTTGAGCAGCGTCTCAACCTCGGTGCTGGTGAGTATCTGCGGCAGCTTCTGGGTGCTCTTGTCGGGGACAAGCTTCAGCGCGGGGTTAACAGGAACAATCTGCTTGATGCACAGATGTGTGTACAGGCATTTAAGGGATGCAATGTTTCTGGAAACCGTTGCAACGGACTTGCCGGCAGAGCGGAGGCTGTCTATATATTCGCCAACCTCGTCCTCCGTGGCGTTGACAATGTCCACATCGGTGTGCTCGTCCAGATAATCGCAGAATTTGCGGATATCACGCATATATGAACTGAGGGTGTTTTCAGAAGCTTTCTTATCCTCTGTCAGGTATCTCTCAAATATTTCAATGATTTCTGCGTTCTTCATGTAAACGCCCTCTCTTAGAAAAAATTTTTATCTATATCAAAAGGTCACAAGCCGCAACTGGATTATGTTTAGAATCTTACGCGACAAAGTGCCTGAACTGCTGTGTTTCCACGTCCTCAGATGGGTCGAAACCGGAAATCAATTAACATAATTATTTGCTCTGGTAACAATATATTACACTCTGATGAAAAAATCAAGTCTTTTTTTACTTTTTTGAAGAAAAATTTTTCTTTATGTAAACTCTTGTTTCTCGTTAAACACAATTTATAGTCACAAATATCATAATTATTCCCTCAGACCCCCTATATATAGAAGAAAAAAGTTTCAAAAAGAAAAATAAAAATTTTTCTGATATTATGTAAATTACAGTCCAGTTTTATGACAACCTGCGCCCTCTCCCCTTTTTTCTCTTTTTCTGCGGGCAAAATACACTGCCGGTGACTGCACCGGCGATTGTAAATGTTACAACGCTGAGTATGCCGTCTGCCTGTATTTTAGCTACGTCAATGATAAATCCCAGCGTCAAGGCAAGGATTGTTATTGTTACCCCAACGACAGCGCCGGTTATTATCGCACCTTTACCGCGCTCACGCATTGCGCGCATACCGGCAACAAACGCCGAAATAAAGCTGAGCGCCGAACTGATATACGCGACAGCATTTAATGATATACCTGACAGTGTGGCGATGAGCGACGCAATAACCACAAGCAGCAGCGCAGAAACACACCAGGCGACCACTGCGTTCAGCACAAACCTAACATCCGGAAACTCAATTGCTTTGTTCAAATAAAAATCCCCCTGTCAATATAATGAATGGTACATCATATTAACAGGAGGATAAATAAATTCAGTTAGTTGCAAACCAAGCAATATCAACGAACAGAACTATCTATATGTATGATTAGTATTCCAATCTTTACATGCTGTTATGAAATGCATAATAAATCCTCCTTTAATATTAGTTCATTAAAGGAGGTGTAGAATTTGCGAATGTTAGTCATCTATGTAATAATCTGGATCATTGAAAGCTGGACAAGTTGCCATACATGCGGGATAATAATTGTCTTCGGAACATGATTTGCAAATACTTGGTTTGTTTGTATCATCGTAGTCCTCAGAAATTTCGTCTATAGCTTGATAAATCGTGCCTGACGAATCACCATAGACGCTATAAGCTTTGTTTCCGCATTCCGGACAATACCAAGAGCTTCCACTGTAATCGACCATCTCAGTACCGCAAACACTGCAAATCGGGTTGTCGCTCATTAATTATCCTCCTTGTTTTTATTTACTATATTATTATATAGTCATATAGGACTTTTGTCAAACACTGTTTCTCCTGAATCTCGTATAAGCGATTTATTTTTTCGCCCACATAATATGTCTTATGGTTTGTGTTAATTGCTGTATGATTACTTAAGTAGTAGAAGAGGGAACAGTGTGTGAAATTTGTAGAAATGGTATCAAAGCTACAAATTTCGTACACTGCTCCCCAAAGCACATTATTTTGATTTAATTGCCTTATTATAGGTCACTTTTAAAGCTATTTTGTCGCATATCCAGAGGGACAGCGAACAAAGTAGCTCAGGCTGATTACTTCTCAGACTTTTTCTTGCTCTTGCTCTGTGCAGCGGCAGCCTCAGCAGCTTCCATCTTGGCAGTGGTGGAAATGGACCACTTCTTTGCCTGGATGCGAACTCTGTCTTCGCCGGTCTCAAAAGTGATGGTGTCCTCAGTAACCTGGACAATCTTGCCGGTCAAGCCGCCGATAGTGGTGATCTCATCGCCGATAGACAGGGAGTTGCGCATTTCTTCGGTCTTTTTCTTTTTCTTGTTTTCCGGACGGATTATCAGGAAATAGAAAATCGCGAACATCAGGACGAGCATCAGAATCATGGAAGAGCTGCTGCCTGCTGCAGCGCTTGCGTCAGTAAGGAAAAGCATTTAGGGTTTACCTCCAAATAATAAAGTATTGTTATTATACATGGTACTTGCGCAAAATTCAAGGTTTTATATGCGTTTATCTAAAATTTCTGTGTATAGCCGTCTGAATTCGCCAAAACGCCCTTCGTCAAGGCTTTCGCGGATACGTTTTGTGAGATTGTTATAGAAATACAAATTATGTGTGACCGCAAGGCGCATCGCAAGCATCTCTTCCGCCTTGAAAAGATGGCGCACATACGCGCGCGAATATCTGCGGCAGACAGGGCAATCACATTGCGGGTCTATAGGCTGAGCATCGCGGAGATATTTTTCGTTCTTGATATTGATAACGCCGCCCCATGTGAAAAGATGACCGTGGCGGCCGTTACGCGCCGGCATTACGCAATCAAAGAAGTCAACACCGCGCGCCACACCCTCAATAATGTTGGACGGGGTGCCTACACCCATGAGGTAACGCGGCTTGTCCTTGGGCATATACGGCTCAACCGCTTCGATAGTGTCATACATCTCCTGATGCGTTTCACCGACAGCCAGCCCGCCTATGGCATAGCCGGGCAAATCAAGCTCTGCAATGCGCTTCATATGATCAATGCGTATGTCGTGATACACAGCGCCCTGATTTATGCCGAAAAGCATCTGCCCGGGGTTTACAGCATCATCACGGCTATTATAATCGGCAAGTGCGATCTTGCAGCGCTCCAACCAGCGCACTGTGCGCGCACAGGACTTCTCAACATAATCACGCGGGGATGGGATCTTAATGCACTCATCAAACGCCATGGCGATATCCGAACCGAGGTTTGACTGTATGCGCATACTCTCCTCCGGCCCCATGAATATATGCCGACCATCGACATGGGAGTTGAACTTTACGCCCTCCTCCGTTATCTTGCGAAGCTTGGCCAGCGAAAAAATCTGGAATCCGCCGCTGTCGGTAAGTATTGGTCCATCCCAAGTCATGAACTTGTGCAGACCGCCCATCTCTTTAACCAGCTCGTCACCTGGGCGAACGTGCAGATGATAGGTGTTTGACAGCTCGACCTGACAGCCGATTTCCTGCAAATCACGCGCAGACAGCGCCCCTTTTATCGCGCCCTGCGTGCCGACATTCATAAAAACAGGCGTCTGTACTGTGCCGTGCGGTGTCTCAAACTCGCCGCGCCGCGCCGCGCCCTCCTGTTTCAACAGCTTATACAAATCAATTCTCCTTAAATCTTATTTTATAAACATAGCGTCACCAAACGAGAAGAAGCGGTAGCGCTGCTCCACGGCGGTATTGTATGCGTTTAACACGTGCTCTCTGCCCGCCAGAGCCGAAACCAGCATAATAAGTGTGCTCTCCGGCAGGTGGAAGTTTGTAACCAACGCATCTATGCACTTGAAGCTGTAGCCAGGATAGATGAATATATCTGTCCAGCCGGAGCATGGTGCAAGTGTGCCGTCTGGCTTGGCGAAGCTTTCAAGTGTCCTGCACGATGTAGTGCCAACTGCGATAACACGCCCGCCGTTTTGCTTTGTCTCGGTGACGATCCTCGCCGTGTCATCCGGCACAATGCAGAACTCCGAGTGCATTTCGTGCTGCTCTATATCGTCCTCTTTTACAGGCCTGAATGTACCAAGGCCGACGTGCAGCGTAACATAGCATATCTTAACGCCCTTTGCCGCGATTTTTTCAAGAAGCTCCGGCGTGAAGTGCAACCCCGCAGTCGGCGCAGCAGCACTGCCCAGCTCGCGCGAGTAAACGGTCTGATAGCGTTCAGGGTCGTTCAGTTCTTCTTTTATATAAGGCGGCAACGGCATTTTGCCCAGCCGTTCAAGCACCTCAAGGAAAATGCCCTCATATTCAAAGCGGACAATGCGGTTTCCGCCCTCAACAACAGCCTCAACCTCGGCTTGCAGCTCGTCCCCGCCAAATTCGAGACGGGTTCCGGGCTTCGTCTTTCTTCCCGGGCGGCTGAGACATTCCCATCGTCCATCCCCCAAGTCGCGCAGCAAAACCAACTCGACCGCGCCGCCACTTGCGCGCTTACCTATCAGGCGCGCGGGTAGGACGCGCGAATTATTCAACACAAGGCAATCGTTCTCATTCAAATAATCAGGCAACTCATAAAAATGATGATGCTCTATTGCACCGGTGGCCTTATCAAGCACAAGCAGGCGCGAACTATCGCGCTTTTCAAGCGGGGTCTGCGCAATAAGCTCCTCCGGCAGGTAAAAATCAAAATCGGATTTTTTCATTATTTATAATACTCCAATACAGCAAGTGTTTCCTTTTGCGTATTATAGCAGACTGCGCGGCATTTTTCAACGTCTGTGTAATAATACGCGCAAATCGCGAATAATTTATCTGTGCTGAAATAATTATTGGTTCAGGAGGCACACTTTATGGTTAAGACACCTGTATTTAAAGGCTCGTGTACAGCGTTGGTAACACCGTTTAATGAGCACGGGATTGACTATGACCAGTTTAAGAAAAATATAGATTTTCAATATGAAAACGGAACAAGTGCAATCGTGGTATGCGGTACGACCGGCGAAAACGCAACACTGACGCAAAACGAGCACGAGGAGCTTGTGCGGTATTCTGTGCGCACAAATAACGGGCGCATGAAAGTCATAATCGGCATTGGCAGCAACAACACCGATACTGCGCTGAAAAACGCAGAAAATGCGAAATTTGCCGGTGCAGACGCGGTTTTGATGGTAACACCATATTATAATAAGTCCACACAGCGCGGACTTATAGAGCACTTCACATATGTGGCTGACCGCGTGGATATACCGATGATACTCTACAATGTCCCAAGCCGCACCGGCATAGGTATTAGCGCCGATACCTACTATGAGTTATCCAAGCACCCGAATATTGTCGGCGTAAAGGAGGCTTCCTCCAATCTAAGCCTTGTCGGTGAGACTATGAGCCGATGCGGAAATGATCTTTACATATGGAGCGGGAACGATGACAACACCATACCCATGATGGCTCTGGGCGCACTGGGCGTTATCTCTGTCGCGTCCAACATAGTCCCGGGTGTAGTTGCAAAGCTGTGTGCGCTGTGCCTTGACGGTGGGTTCAAAGATGCTGCGGAGCTATATGCAAAATACGCCGCGCTTTTTGCGGCACTGTTTGTGGAAACAAATCCAATACCGGTGAAAGCGGCAATGAAAATGCTGGGCAAAGACAGCGGACTACTGCGTTTGCCGCTTACAAATATCAGCGAAGAACACTTCGCATACCTCAGAAATACATTGTCTCAAGCCGGTCTGAATGTATAACATTCTGTATACCCTTGCGCAGCGCTGTGGTTCGGGTATACGGATTGTATAGTCTTGTGCACAGAAAATAGAGCTGCTTTTTATAATGGCAGCTCTATTTTTTCAATCAAGTCTGGTTCAATTTTTTCATATCCACTAGCGCAGACAGCCAGCATATACACCCCTATATCAAACGCTCTCACGCACGGCATTTCAATAACCGAAAATGACCCAAGCGCTGTATTCAGTCCTGTCCCCAGTGCCTTGATATAGCTCTCCTTTGCGCACCATATCTCGGTAAACGCCGCGTCCTTATCCTCGCGCCGCTCGATATACAAGCGCTCATTCTCGCAAAAGAAGCGCCTCGCAAGGGCGGCGTTATACCGCGTCTTTACCTGTATATCAACGCCCACCGGACTGTCGCACAATGCAACAGCGGCCACACCCGCTGAGTGGGACAGGCTGAACTGTACATCTCCCCCGCGCAAGACCGGCTTTCCATGTTCAAGCGTGTCAATATCCGGCGGCAATTTTAGCGCGGGGCAAATATCCTTCAGCGCATAGTTCAGCAAAAGCTCTGCCCCTATCCCCTCTCTGCATTTGGTCTGGTTGCTTATGGATTTCAGCCTGCCGCAGCGATAGTCGGATAATGGGTAGGGTTTATTTATATCAACGTTGCTTATATCGGCGTAGTATATTTTCAGCATTACGCCTGCATTGCGGCGATGGTCTTGCCTATAAGCTCATTCAACTCAACGCCCATCATATCAGCGCCGGTGCGTATCACGTCTCTGGAGCAGCCAGCGGCAAACTTCTTGTCCTTAAACTTCTTCATAACGGATTTGACCTCCATACCGTCCAAACCGGTCGGACGCATAAGAGCTGCCGCACCGACAAGTCCGGTAAGCTCATCCGTTGCGAAAAGCACTTTTTCCATGTAATGCACCGGCTCAACATCTATGCAAATGCCGTAACCGTGGCTTACAACAGCGTGGATAACCTCTTCATCAATATCAAGCTCATGCAGCATTTCAAGCGCTTTGACGCAGTGCTGCTCAGGGTAAAGCTCAAAATCAATGTCATGCAGCATACCTACTGTACGCCAGAAATCAACCCTATCCGGGTCATATTCTTTTGCAAACTCCCCCATCACCTTTGAGACCGTCTCTGCGTGCTGGATATGAAACGGCTCTTTATTGTAGCGCTTGATAATTTCTTCTGCCTGCTCAGGTGTCGGAATATAGCTCATATTATCTTATCCTCCTGTATTCAAACGATTGTATTTATAATATCGCGTCATCATCCGCAATGCAAGAGGAAAATGCAGAAAGTGCGCACGGTCTTATTGACTGCACGCACTTTCATATACTCACTTTTTAACGTCGCTGCTGGGCTTTGTGCTGGGTGCCGGATTAACACTGCCGGTGATGGTATTTTCCGGGTCAACAGTGTTATCGTCGATTATGCCGTCCCCGTCGGTTATAACTCCGTCTTCTACATCCGGCGTTACGATCGGCGCTGTCGTTGCTGTCGGGCTGGGAAGCGCCGTTGGCACGGTGTTGTCAACGATGCTGTCGTCCTTTGCCGAACTACAGCCACACAGCAGGAACGACAGCGCAAGCGCCATTGCGATATGAACAATATTTTTCTTCATGTTTATCCTCCTGAATAATCGGCAATTTATTTGCAGAATTAGTATCTGATATTTTTTCTCACTTATGCATCAAATGTTTTCCTTTTGAAATTGTCAACCGGCTGATATTATGATATTATGTATGTGCTATGAATAATTTGAAGAAAAACGAAATATATACTGTTGAAATCGAAGGCTATTCATCCGAGGCGTTCGGCGTTTGCCGCGTCAATGGGCGCGCTGTGTTTGTTCCCAGGGCGCTTGTCGGGGAGACTTGGCAGATACGCATTGTTAAGGTCACGGCCACTGCCGTGTATGCGCGCTGCGAAAAGCTTATTACCCCCTCCCACGAAAGACGTGAGGCAGACTGTCCGTATTTCGGCATCTGCGGCGGCTGTGACACATGGCACATGAGCTATGATGAGGAGCTGCGTTTCAAGCTTGACCGCGTTAATTCAGCCTTTGAGCATATTGGTAAGCAAAGCTTCCGCGTTGAGGAGATAATCGGCGCGGACAGTATGACGCGCTATAGAAACAAGGGCATATTCGCTGTCGCTGATGTCAATGGTGCGCCTAAGTCCGGCTTTTACCGTGAGCGCAGTCATGATATTATTCCGGTGGCGGACTGCCTCATACAAAATGAGCTTTGCCATCGCGCCGCCGATACCATCACCGGTTTTATGTCCGGCCACAATATTTCCGCTTATGATGAGCAATCCCGCAAAGGCACCGTGCGCCACATATTCTGCCGCAGAGCCGTCAACACCAATGATGCTGTTATATGCATCGTGGCCGCGCGCGGGTTTGGTGCAAACACAACAGCGCTTGTTGATGCACTGCGTGAGTCCTGTCCGGAGCTTACAGGAATTGTGCTGAACATAAACAAAAATGTTGGCAACACTGTTCTTGCCGGCGATTTCTATACGCTTTGGGGCAATGCGGATATCACGGATATTTTATGCGGCAATCGCTTTTCCATTTCGCCTCAGGCGTTTTATCAGGTCAATCCGCCTCAGGCCGAAAAACTTTACAATAAAGCGCTGGAATATGCCGCCCCCCGCGCGGATTCACTTGTTTTTGACCTGTACTGCGGCGCGGGCACTATTTCGCTGTGCCTTGCGCATCGCGCCGGACAGGTTATTGGTGCAGAGCTTATCTCTGAGGCTGTTGCAAACGCGGCAAAAAATGCAGAGGCAAACGGTATACCGAACGCTGAGTTTATCTGCGCTGACGCCGGCAAGGCCGCGGAGGAGCTTGCAGAACGCGGATTGAAGCCGGAGGTGATAGTGGTAGACCCGCCGCGCAAGGGCATGGACGTGCGTGCAGTTGCCGCGGTTGCTTCAATGCTTCCGGAGCGGGTTGTTTATGTGTCGTGCAATCCCGCAACTCTTGCACGCGATCTTTTGCGCTTCAACGGCTATGGTTATACCCTGCAATCTGCCGCCGCTGTTGATATGTTCCCGCGCACAAGCCATGTGGAGACGGTTTGTTTGCTGGCGAGGAAGGATGAGAAAAAAGAGATTTTTAAGAATGTTAATGTATTGATAAAAAAACTTGACAACGAAGACCAGCAAAAGGCATTAACTCTCG
>CAZBVU010000003.1:0-101093 GCA_964495355.1 uncultured Oscillospiraceae bacterium | reverse complement strand
CGACCGAGAGCGGCAGTGCGTCCACCGGCGAAGCCACGACCGAGAGCGGCAGTGCATCCACCGGTGAAGCTACGACCGAGAGCGGCGGTGCAAGCCTGCTTAGTGCGAAAGCATCTGCAGAGCCTGCCGAACCTCAGCCCTCCATTCCGGAGGATGAGGTGGAGGTCGATGCCTACGCCATCCCCGCGGGAAGTGCCTATATCCGCGAGATAAGCAAGGAATACAAGTATCAGAACACGGCCGACAAAAATGCCATCACGAGTGCGCTGGAAGATGCGCTTACATATTTAAAAGATATTGAGGGCAGTGAGGATCGTGTTGCGACCATCGTTGTTGAGGACGGTGTGTATCAGGGCGGCGTTGATTTGAGCAGCGGCTCAAGCAACTCTGTCCTTGTGGGGCTTCTTGCTGACCTGCTCGGCATTAACTCAGCCAATCCCACTTTGCCCAACATGACCATCCGCATCGTGGCGCATGACGCGATAGAAGAGGATGCAGCCGGCACGATCACCGGCTTTAATGCAGACTCCGCAGGCAACGTCAGGGTCGAGGGCGGAATCAACATTGATGTTGACGGGTTGAATATGATGCTGGCGGGGCTTTACCTCTCCACGCGCGATAAGGTCAGCATTGCAAATGCCCAGACGATCACTTACTACGGCACAAGCCAGGACGATGTGCTAGACCTTGACGCGTCCAATGTGTACTACGATGTGTATGTCAACACCGGCGGTGGGAATGACACTGTTACAGCGCAGGTCACAAAGCGTCCAAACGTCCGCGCGAGTGTGGAAATTGATTCCACGCTGGTTGAGGATTTCAGCAATATTACATCCATACTTGCAGGCGCAGGCGTGGTGGAGACACTTCAGCCTGTTGTGGATAAGTTAATTGACACTCTGCTCACCGGTATTGACGCATCCCTCACTGCGGCCAATAAGGTCAACGTCAAGATCGACCTCGGCGACGGCGAGGACAGAGCCAGCATAAAGCTGATCGACGCCAGCGACATTCTCATGACTCCCACAGCTGTGGCGGAAGACGGCACGGTTACCTCATATACCTTCGGCTTCGATGTGGATATGAGCGGAGCGGATGTTACTGTCAACGGCGGCGCGGGCGATGACACTATCACGGTCAGCGGCGGCCGCAAGCTCAGCTTTGCAAAGAACATTCTCGGCGCTCTTGTTGAGTTCTTGAACAACAAGCTTGCCGACAAAAACAATCTCCCCGAGACGAGCATAACGGTCACAGGTGGGGTCGGTGATGATGTTGTCACCGTGGACACTACCTCGGCCTTTGCCGTATGGGGCGCAGCGAACATTACTGCGGATGGTGATAGCGGCTTTGACCGCCTGCACCTGACGGGTAAGCTGAATAATAAAGTAGACGAAGATAAGCGAATCACGATTAACCCCGAGCAGACTGAAATCACCATTGAGGCGCTTGCGCAGATAACGCTCCTCAAGGATATTACAGACGCTCTGCATTTTGATTTTACCAAGCTCTTTAAAATTATCTTTGATGGGATAGACGCGCTGACAGATGCACTGCTGAATAAGCGCACCGTCTCTGTCGATACCCTAAAGAGCGGCGATACTCTCCAATCCTTTACAAACTACCTTGTCCCCACTGTCGATGCCCAGCGCAAGGTTATAAAAGAGAAGGACAATGGTGAAACAGAGGAGGAGACAATTGATTATAAGAAGGTCGATTTCTCTCTGGCGCGCCTCGGCGTTGTTCTTCCGGAGGGCGGCCTCAGCTTCACCAACATCGTTGTGCAGGACGATATGAGCCAGCCTTTCTCCGAAAGACTCGGCATTGACTGTCTCGAAGCGGATGGCGTAAACGTAGTCATCATCGGCGAGGGGATAGACGTTCTCAGCGATGTCACAGCAGAAAACCTTATCCTCTCTGTCACCGGTGAGGATGCCATCTTTAACGATGCCGCAATTGATACTGAGATCATCGAGGATGACCTCAGCGAGGATAACAGTGTAGGCATCCAGCTCGGCTTCTATGAAGCAGGGCGCAAGCTGTTTATAAATATAGTAGAAGGCAGCCGCATTGCGGCAAAGCAGGCGGTTGACCTTTCGGCACTGCTTGTGCTGAATAAGGCCTTTATCCCCGGCGCTGAATACATTGCGAACATAAAGGAATTCAACCCTGTCACGCTTAAATTCGGTGACGCAGATATTATAATAGAAGGAACAGTGTACGCCGGCGGTTATGTCCGCGCCGTGGCCGATGTGGATATCACCATCGACGCGACAAACGAGCTTCTGGCCGTTGCCGTTCCCATAACGCTGGCGGTTTCTTCCGGACATTCCAATGTCATTGTCGGGAAGAATGCGGTTGTCAGATCGGGCTTCATCCTCTCTGACGCTAACCGCTATGACGCAGGCGTTCTCCTCTCCGCAAATTCCAGAAATGACCTCACATCATATACCATTGGCGGCGCTATCCCATTCTCCATCTCCCTCAGCGTTGTGGAGTTCCAGACGATAGCCAAGATCACTGGCAATGCACGTGTGGATTCCGGCAGCGGCGTGAAGCTGCTTGCCAGCAGCATTGTTGAAAGCACAAGCTACGCCACAGGCAAGCCTCCCGTCTCGTGGAGTGTTAAGCCGCAGAGCGGCGTGTATGTTGCGGGCAACTTCATCTTTGCCGATGTTCAGGCAATAATAGATTCCAACGCAAAGGTTGATGCGAACGGGGATGTTGATGTCAACTCATTCTCGGACGCGCGGGCGAGTACGGTCGCACTTGCGATACCCTTCAATGAATTGACCACAAGTGAGCAGCTCACCCCCTTTGCCCTGCTTGACTTCTTCCCGAAGCTCATGGGCAAGCAGAGAAGCGAAACCGGCATATTCGATGTGCTGAAAGGCGAGAAAAGCCCCAAGACCCTCTATGAGGATGCAAGCAAGGCTGCCAATGCAGATTCCGGCACGCTGCAGCTTGTGGGTGCCCTCGCTGTCGGATATGTTGAAAACAACAATACCGCAAAGATAGAAACCAAAGGCCATGTCAAAACGACAGGGGCGCTCAACGTCCATGCCACGGCATCCAGCGTATCCAACACCCGTGCGGACGGTTCCCTCTACCGCACACCTTCACTCGTTGACGGGCAGGTAGACAATCTCTTCGCTGGCGGCCCTTACGCCAGTCTTGAAACTATTCCCACCAAGGCAATCGGTGCGGCAATTGGTATAGAGGTGCTGATGCACAGCAACGAGGCTGCCATCGCCAAGGGCGATATTGAGGCACAGTCTCTTGATGTCCTGGCGCAGACCCTCGCGGCAGATTCCGCAGCGGTCGTCAAGGCCGGTCACACCCCGCAGGAAGCTCAGACAAAGCTGGGTGTCGGCGGTGCAATAGCTGTCCACGTTGTCAACGTTTATAACTGCGCAACAGTCAGCAAGAATGCCGGTTACGAAATTGACGGCGGCGATATCGCAGTAAGAGCGGCCGGCAGTGGAACTTACACCACCGTGGCCGATGCCTCCGGCAAGCGCGCCAGACTAAGCATCCCTGTAGGTCCCATTTCCGTTCCCCTCACGCCTGCGTTCAGAATGACGACTGACTCTGTCGGTGTTGGCGCCGGTGTTGCGGTGGAAGTGATAAATATAGACTGCTTTGCCACGATAGATGACGGCGTAGCCTTTGGCAAGGTTAAAACCAACGCCGACGGTAAAGAGGAGAAGAAAGAAAACTATAACTCCATCACGGTGGATGCAGACTATAGTGCAGACTTTTATATAGAAGCGGCCGCCGGTGCAACAGGTGGGACGAGTGTTGTTCCCGTCGTTGCAGTCACGGTCAGCAGTGTCAACACCAAGGCTACTGTCGGCACGCTCAACAATATTGACACTACGCTTCAAGGCGCGGTCATAGTGGCGGCAAACACCTATGCAGACCGCGTTATGGAGGTCAATGCCAAGGCCATCGGCGCGAAAGCCGGTGCAGGTGCGGCGGTCGGCCTGTCCATCATCACCGACTCTGCCGAGGCGCTGCTTGCACGCAGTGTCAAAGCTGACAGTGTTGAGCTGAGTGCAGATTCCATAAGCCGCATCAAGCAGACAGTGTACGCCAGCGCCGCCGGTGCAACGCCCAGCCCCATCACGGCAACCCAGCCCGGCAGCACCAGTATTCAGGACTTCACCGGCCTGTTTTCCGGCACGGGCACAGGCGAGGAACACGCCACCGGCACAAGCTCCCTCAATAAGAACAGCGCGGCTGAGGCCATTACCGATAATAACAGCAGCGTTCTCGCTTCCCTCGCCGGCCGCCTGAGTGCACTCTCCGGCAAGAGCGGCACGCTCAATGCCACTAGCGTCAGCGCAATGGCGCAGAAGCGCCCCAAGATGCAGACGACTGAGGGCAGTGTTCAGGTCGCGGCCACCATCGCGGCGAACGTGCAGTTCAACAAGGCCATCGCCAAAATAGCGGACGGTATCAGCATAGAGAGCGCCGGTGTTGTCAGCGTGACAGCGCTGGAGGATACCGATGCCATCATCTATGCCGACTCTACAGCCTGCAACAGCACCACCGGTGTCGGTGTTGCGGCGGCGGTCAACTATGTTGAGTATGAAAACATCGCCTACGTCGGCGCAAAGAAGATCACGGCAGATAAGCTCATCATCCGCGCGGACGTTCTCGAGGCGGACAATCTCCGCAGTGTTGAGGAGATTTTGACAGAGCTTATAAGCTACCTCACCGATGTGAATCAGACCTATATCTTCACCAATGCCCTGCTGAAAGCAAACGATGTGGAAACATTCAGCGAGCTTATTGAAAAGGAAGAATATAAGGAAAGATTTGCAAACATCCTTACAGATTACGTTGCAAGCCTTGAAAAGGAAAAGAAAGACGGCGGCAAATTGACCGCCGAGGAAGAAGCTTTCCTCAAGCTCAGCCATGACGAGCAGAAGGCAAAGCAGGAGGAGATACTGCAAGAGCTTGTTGTTGAGCTTGTAGTTGCCAGCCTCCAGGAGAAAAAGACGGATACCTCCGTTGCACTCATGGGTGAGATCGCAGGTGCTATCGTTGATGAGTTCCTCGCGATGCTTGCTGACCCTGATTTCATCCTCTCCAATATAATCGGCACGGGCGAGGGTGACGCAATGCTTGACCAGTTTGTGGCGTCTAAGGCAATGCAGGCCAGCATCACCGTTGATATGCTCAGAGAGGCCGTTGTCACCCAGCTTGCGATAAAGTACGGCAACCCCAGTGAGCTGGACAATCTCGGCAACCGCATAACCACCTCCGCTGTTTCCGGCGCGGGCGCGGCAAATGTCGGCATTGCGGGAAGCATCGCCCTCGCCATCGTGGACGCTAAGGCTCAGGCCATCATTGCTGACCTTGCCGCTAAAGCGGACGACGATATAATAAATGTCACGAACGAGGCACAGCTTTACGCACATTCAGCCAACAAGCTTTACACCACCGCATCCTCCTCTGCCGCCAATAACGGTCTGCCCATAAAGAATAAGACCGGCAAGGCCGCCGCAGGGAAGAGCGTCGGTGTTGGTGCCGCGTTTGCAATGGCACAGCTTAACGCCGCCGCCGATGCGATAACCGGCAAAAACCGCGTCTTTACTGCGGCCTCGCTTGAACAGCAGGCCATCGTCCATAATGATGTGGACACAGTGTCTGTCGCGGGCCAGGATCCCATTGGCAGACAGCAGTCCTTCCCCAATTATCAGGCACCCACCCTCGGCCAGCAGATGGCTCCCGGCATGACCAGCACCAAGGATATCGCGGTTGACGCATCTGTGGCGCTGAACATCATTTCCAATACGGTCAACGCCCTTGTCAAAGAGGGGAGCAAGCTGACGCTTACCGGCGGCGACCTTATCAAAACCGCAAGAGCCACCGGCAAAACGGACATAGAAGGACAGGATATTTACGAGCAGGCGAATCTGTACCTGCGCGCGCGTCAGCGTGGCCAGACCTACACCACCTCCAGCGGCTTTGCCACCGGCGGTCAGGCGGCTGTCGGCGCATCCGTTGCCGTCAATCTTGCCAGCTCTGACGTTAATGCAAAGCTCCTCGGCGGCGGCAGTGTGACGGGCGCAGTCATCGTCGATGCAGAGACAGCCAATGAGGATGAGGCGCAGTCCCTTGCCCTCACCTACGGCGCAAGCCTTGAGCGTATCTTTGAAAAGGTGCGCCTTGTGCTCAGCATTGCAAACTTCACGGATAATCCTTCCACCGGCATCGTCAATCAGGTCGTTATGAATAAGCTCAACGGCTTCTCCTCCGTGCAGAAGCTCACCGGCGGTGTAGAGAATACGCCCCTTATGACCATGGTGCTCAACGCACTTGGCATCCAGCTTCCGCAGACGTCAACCGGTGTTTCCAACTCCACAGCCTCCGGCGCGATGAACGGCGCAAGCGGCCAGACGGTTGAGAACCCCAAGGGCACTACCATCAACGTCGCAGCGGCCACGGCAGTGAATGTAACGGCGCACAAGGCCAACGCCATCATTGATGGTGATTTCACCGCTGCCTCCTTCGATGCCAAGGCGACAAACAACGCAAATTACAGGGCGTACGCCACCGGCGCTTCCGTCCAGATCCCCACGAATCCTGCAATAAACGCCAATGTCATCTCCCTCGGCGTCGCAGTCAGCGTGAATGAGAATGAGGCCAACGCCCTTGTCGGCGGCAAGCTCAATGCCGGCGGAGATGTCAAGGTCGGCGCGGCACTCACGCAGAATCTTGACGGTAAGTACCCCGGCCTCCTCGCGGCACAGTCCCTCGCAGGCGCAGTCGGTGCAAACGGCAAGGGTCTGGGGCTTGCGGGTGCAGTGTCCGTTGTAAAGGCCAATGGCAGAAGCACCGCCATGGTCAAGGACGGTACGGCGGCCGATGCCGAAAGCTTCGTCCCCGCAACAGAGATCACAGCAAAGAACATCCTCATCAGCGCAACTGAAAAGTCCAAGATAGGCGTTCGTGCAGGCGGCCTCACCGCCGGCCGGCAGAGCATCGGCGTGGGCGCATCGTTTGCACTGGTGTATGATGACAACAAGACCATTGCCCGCGTGGGCGATTATGCGAAGATAACGGGTAGAAACCTCAGCGTCACGGCGGAAAAGCTGCCTGTTACCGATGCAGACTATGAGTTCCCGTTTAGTGATAGAAATCTCTTCACTGTCAGTAACGGCAGTAATGACGATGTGAGCGCCGATAATAAGGGACTTTTCCACATCAATATTACTGACGGTTCTAACCCCAATGATGCAAAGAATGATAACAGCATAGAGGTCAACCTCAGCACGGAAAAGGTGTTGAGACTGGTTGATATGCTCAACTACCTCGCCTCTGTCAACTATTATATAGAGGCGATCGCAGGCACAGTGAATGCAGACCCCGTGCAGACCGGCGCGGCAGTCGCAGGCAGTGTGGCAATGCTGTTTGCCAACAATCTTGTCAGCGCAGAGGTCGGCGACCATGCCAATATCACCCTCGTCCCTGTTGCTGAGGATGAGACCTTCACCGATGAGGAGGGCTACGCCAAAATCACAGCCAAGGGTGAGACCTATAGCCGTCTTATCGGCGGGGCGATTGCAATCACCGGCTCGAACGGTGTGGGCGCGAATGTCGCAGGGTATGACGACAGAGGCCGCGTCAACGCTTCTGTCAGCAATTACACCACGCTCACCGCACACAAGGATGTGGAACTGAGCGCTCTGGCGGAAAATGACGTGATAGCAGTCACAGCCGCGGCGGCAGCCAGCACCGGCGCTTCCAGCACCGTCAACGTCGGCGGCACGGTGAACGGTATCGTCACAGGCAACACTGTCAACGCCTCGGCGGGCAATTACTCCACGCTTAAATCCGTCACGGGCAAAGTCGATGTAGCGGCGGATAATACCTCCGATCTGCTTCTTGTCTCCGTCTCCGCAAGCGGTACAGCGGCCAACGGCGTGTCCGCCGGCGGTACGTTTGCAACCATTGTATCTGATAACAGCACAACAGCCTCCATCGGCGATTATGCCAAGGCTATCGCCGCAACGGATGTCAGCATCACCGCGAACAGCGCGGAGAAGCTGGTTAACGTGCTTGCGTCCGTCTCAGCTGCACCGGCAAATGCCTCCGGCGCGGGTACGATAGGCGTCCTCGTAACTGAGAGTGACACTTCTGCTGCAGTTGGCAGTTATGCTGAGGTCAGCGCAGAGAATGGCTCAATAAGCATCCTCGCGGATAACGATGTTAAAGAGATCGCGGTTCAGGCCGCCCTCACAGGCTCCGGCGGCGCTGTGGCTGTAGGTGCGACTGTGAATGTCGGCGTGTTTGAGCAGACAGTCGCAGCCGGTGTCGGCGCTTACTCAAAGCTGACAGCGGGTAAGAACATCATCCTCGGCGCGACAGCGGATAACCAGACCGTTATCGTAAATGCCGCTGGTGCATTGGCCACCACAGACTCTGCCATCTCCGGCGTTATCCCCACCATCGTCTCCAAGAGCAGCGTCACCGTAACGGCCGGTGACAACGCGTCATTCACAGCGGATGACAGTATCGCCGCATACACAAATCTCAATGTCGCGCTGTATGATGCCGCAGGTTCTGTTGCCGCAGCCGCGGCACAGGCGGGCATAGGCGCGGTAATCTCCACAATGGTCGTTGAAAACAGCGTTCTCACGACATTTGGCGATAATGTTGTGCTCAAGGCCAAGGCGAATAAGTATGACGGATGCGGCGTGAAGGTGCCCAACCGCAGTGAAAAGCGGCGCGGCGTCAGCGTCAGCGCGGACGGGTTCACCCGCCTTGTGATGGCCTCTGTTTGCGGTGGGCTGTCCTCACAGGCCGGTGTTGTCGGCGTTGTGAACACGCTTGTTCTCAAAAATACAGTCAATGCCACAATAGGCAGTAATCCCACCATCGAAGCGGGCGATTATCCCACCGCCACCGGCGAGGAAGAATCCGGCGACGATGCGGAGGCTGCCCCAGAAGGCTCGGATGAGGGTTCCGAGGGTAAAGAAGATCCCAACAAGGGCATAGAGGTCACGGTCGAAAGCATTGACAAGACTGAGATATACAATCTCGCAGGTGCGGTCTCTGTCGGCGGCAATGCCGGCGTCGGCGCAACGGTCGTCTCTATGGTCTATGATAAGCAGATGGACAGCTCCATCGGCAGCGGCGGCACAATAAAGAGTAAGGACAGCGTGAACGTCACAGCCAAGTCCAATGATTACCTTTATCTGATCGCTATGAACTTCGCCGTTGGCGGCAATGCCGCAGTCGGCGTGGGTGCAAACGCCCTCGCGTTTGAAAATGACATCAACGCTTCCCTCGGCGGCAATGTTGAAGCCGACGGCGCGGTTGAGGTCAATGCCGATTCCAATACGGAGCTTTATAACGTTGTCGCCGCAGGTACGGTCGGCGGTTCGGCGGCTGTCACGCCTGTTGCGATAGTGACATGGTTCAAGGGCACTGTAAACGCCACCTTTGCAGAGAATACAGACATAACGGCGGGCGGCGATGTTACGCTGAACGCAAATTCGCATGAGTTTGTTACCTCCGATGCACTCGGCGTCAGCGTCAGCGGCAGTGCGGCGGTCTCCGGCACGGTGGATATCATAATCTCCGACCAGACCACCAAGGCCATGGCAAATAAGAATACCTCCATTGATGCCAAGGGTATCACAGTCAAGGCGCTTGATAACTCTGAGGTTATCGGCGTTGCCGGAACTATCGCGGCAAGCGGCGGCGCGGCTGTCGGCGTTACGGCGATAATAAGCGTCCTGCACAATACCGTCACCTCCGGCTTTGCAGACAGTGATGCGGGCAAGAGCATTATCAAGTCCGGCGGCGCTGTCAATGTCGCGGCTGATGCACTGCGCGATATCCGTAGTTACAGTGAGACTGTTGCGGGCGCGGCATACGCCGGTGTCGGCACGACCATCATGGTCAGCGTTGCGGGCGGGAAGCTCACACAGGATACCTCTGATGCGCTGCTTATGGGTGATGGCCGCCTCACACAGGCAGAATTTGACGCCCTCTCCAAGGATGAGCAGGAGGCATACCTCGCGTCTCAGTCCGGCGGCTTTGATGCTGATGGCTTCGTAAGCGCGGTTTATGACCAGCAGGGTGCGGACAGAACAGCAGCCTATAAGATGAACGGCCTCGGCGAGAAGCTCGCCGGTGACGGTGCGAAGCAGTCCGACACGCATATCGGCGGCGCGGACGGTTCGTTCGATGCACAGAGCGGTTACGTCAGCGATGAGTTTAACAACAGCGAATACGTTGATGCGGATAAAGACGGCAACGTGAATATGCGCGGTGACGATTTCAAGGCTGATGATAAGGCGAGTGCGGATATAAACTCCGCCGCCTCCATAACCGCCCCCCAATATGACCCCAAGAGCGCGGTCAGCGCCACGGTCGGCAGTAACGTCTCCATTGAGGCGGCAGAGGATATAAACGTTCTCGCAAATGAGCGTGTTAATTCCGATATGATAGCCAACACTGTCGGCGGCGCGGCATTTGCGGGCGTGGCGGTGAATATCGCGGTTGACGTTCTCTACAGCAACGTCACTGCCGGTGTTAACAGCGGCGCTATCCTCAACGCGGACGGTGCTATCACCGTCAAGGCCACCTCCGGCACAGACCCCATACAGCAGATCGCGGACGGCGTGACCAACGCGGATGAAAAGGCGCGCAATGACATGGTGAACGGCCTTGTCAATGATAAGAGCAAGCTGAACGCAAGCTCCCGCACCATCCGCGCAATCTCCACCACGGTTGCTGGCGCACTGGCCGGCGTCTCCGTGCCGACCTCCGTGGTCATACTCAATAATAATACAATCGCATATCTCAACGGTAATGTCACCTCTGCCACGGCGCTTTCAGTCATGGCGGAAGCAACCTATGACCAGATACTCGCTGTCACCGGTTCGGCCAGCGGCGGTCTTGTCGGCGTGGGTACGCCGATCGCCGTTGTCTACAGTGAGGGTTCGCTGTCTGCCTATATCGGCGGCGCGGCCAACATAAGCGGCATTATCGGCGCAGAAGCCGTGGGTGACACGGCGGCGATTATTCCCGCAATCAACGTTTCCACCAAGGCGGATGTACACACTGTCGCCGCAGCAGCGGCGGCAAGCGGCGGCGCTGTTGCAGTCAATGCGGCAGTTGCAGCAGCGGTGAACCGCATGAATATCAGCACGTTTATCGGGGACGGTGTTACGATTAGCGGTGATGAGCTTAAAGCCATAAGCGTCCTCAACACCACTGATATGACGGCGCAGGCGTGGGTAATTCCCGTCACAGGCGGCGCAGTCAGTGCAGGCGTTGCGGGTGCGGTCACAGTTGTTACACCTGTTATCTACACCTACATCGGCTTTAATCCCATTGTAAATGCAACCACAGCATCCTCCGGTATAATCAACGCGGAGAATGCGGATATCCTCGTGCGCAATGTTGTCGTGAGCAGTGCCACACCGATAGTTATCAGTATCACGGGCGGCGCAGTCAGCGCGGCGGGCACAGTGCTTATCAGCATTAACGACACCACTTCCGTTGCCGCGGTGATCCGCAAGAATATCACGGCGCATGATCTTGAGGTCAATGCAAACACGGATGCCAAGGCACAGTCCCTCTTCACCGGCGCATCCGGCGGCGTAGTGGCCGTAGGTGCAAGCATAAGTTATGCACATCTCGGCGCGCAGAGCAAGGCACTTCTGGATGTAACGAATGTCAATGTCAATGTGGCTGATGTATATGTCCACGCTGATAAGTATGACGGCACGTCAGGCACGTTTGACGGTGCGGATGCCGCCAATATCTCAAAGGCCGAGGCTACGTCCATCACGGCGGCGGCCGGCAAGGTCGCGGGCAACATCAACATTGCCGTGGCGGATAATTGCAGCGCAAATATCGCGCAGATAATCGGCGGGGATACGCTCTCCGTGCTAAAAGCTACCGGTGATCTTAAGCTTGTCGCACTCAGCAAGGCAACAGCCGATGCAACTATCTACGGCATAACCTTTGCTGACACCACAGCGGTCACGGCAAGCGTCGCGGTTGCAATGCTCCGCAGTGAGCAGAGCGCGGAGCTTATCGGCGGCAGTGCCGAAGCTGACTCCTTCACCGTGTATTCCAAGCTCTTTGCCCCCAGCACAACTGACAGCAACACCGCCAAGGCAGAGCTGTATATCGGTGCCGGTGCAATGAACAGCTACTCGGCCAATATCGTTGTGGCCTATGGCCGCTCCAAGTCTACCGCCGGCATTGCGGCGAGTGCGCTTGCAGTCAACGACGGCAAGCTGGATGTGCTCAGCAAGGCCGAGGCGAACACGATAGCACAGATCCTCCAGCAGAATATCGCCTTTAACGAGGCGGGGCTAATGACGGCCTACGCCTACGCACAGGGTGAGTTCAAATCATATCTTACGCTTGCAGACGGTGATGAGATAGACACCAGCTCCGTCACCGTAAAGACTGAGTATAACGCAAACTCCAAAGCGAACCTCACGCCCAGCGCGGGCATACCCGCTGATGTAGGCGGCACGGGCATAGGCGTGAATGTCGGCGTCAGCAACGCCGCAAGTAAGGCACAGGCAATCATCTCCGGCAGCGGCACAATAAATACGCCGAGCCTCACTGTCATATCTGACGGTACGGCAACTGCCACCGCAACTCTTATAACGCCCAATGTTGAGCTGACGGCAGTTTCCATCGGCGCGGATGTGCTTATCGCACTCATCTCTGCCAGCAATAAGGCACAGCTCAACGATGCTACGGTGAATAACGCCAAGGTTGATGTGCACGCATTTTTGAATGACGGCGCTGACGAAAAAGCCACGGCGAAGCTCTCCAGCGTGTGCAATGCCGCAGGTGTCAGCGTCTCACTCGGCAAGGTCGAGGGCAGTGCAGCGGTTGCGCGGAATGATTCCACAAATGAAGCGTCCATTACAGGCGCGGCAGTCAATGCCTCTGCAAAGGCTGTGAAGGTGTGGTCGTCGGCAAAGAGCATTGCTGAGGCCGGTGTTACCGTACCTGATGCCAAAATCGGCTATAAGTCCGCAGGGGTTACGGTAATAGTTGCCCTCGCAAACGGTGACTTTGACGCCTTCATAGACAATGACGCAAAGCTTATAAACGCTGCAAGCATTGATGTTATCAATGACTACACCTCCAAGGCAGACGCAAAGACCATGCAGACCACCGATGGCGTTGACGCCAATGCTGCATCCGGCACCGTGAATGTCGCCACGGCGATAGTCGCCACGACAGCGGAAGCCGGTGTGAGAAGCGGCAAACTGACCTCCGCAGGCGCTGTCAATGTCAAGGTGACCGGCACAGCCACGGCGGACGCGGGCATTGCAGCAAACGCCGTGAAGCTCTCCGGTATAAATGTTGCCGCAAACGTCCTCTATGCAGAGCTCAAGGCGCAGCAGTTTGCGTACATTGAAAATGCAGATGTCACTGTAAATGGCGCATACAATCTCTCCGTCATAAGTGAGCTGAACAAAGGCCGCACGGACGGTGCCACGGCAAAGCTCGGCGGCGTGACAAGCGATGTGCTTGACGCGACCCTCGTCGGCGCGAATGCAAATTCCGCCACGGCACTGGTCAATGCCACCAGCAGCGCATATATCGCAGGCTCCTCTGTCAGCTGCACCGGCGGCAATGTCAATATTGAGTCCAACGCAACCAGCTACGCCACGGCGGATGTCGTGATTCCCGCCACGGGTATCGGCCTTGTTTCCCTCGGTGTGAACGTTGTCTACGCTGAGGCAAACGGCAGCTACAGCGCCTATCTAAACGGCACGGCGAGCAGAATCGCGGCCAAGGAACTCAATATCTCCAATACCTACACGGCAAAGTCGAATGCCCGCACGGGTGCATCCAAAAACGGCGTGACCGTCAAGGCAGCCGAGGCGGATATAAACGTTGCCGATGCCAAGACAGGCATCAACGCCGGTGCCGGTGTTAATGTCAATGTCAAGGATAGACTTAATAAGTCCGACTCTGACGATGATGGTGACGGTGAACCGCAGCTAACCATCGTTGCAAAGCTCAGCATCACGGCGGACGGTACAGCCACGGCGAACGCAAGCGTTGCTCTGCAAAGCAGCGTCAGCATCAACAGCGCCGTTGTCAACACCATCTTCGCAACCGTCACTGCCGCGCAGACGGTGCAGCTCAATCGCGCAAGTGTCGTGGGTGAGAGCGTGACGGTGGAGAGCGTGTTCAACGATGGCGACTATGAGGGCGCGGACGCGGTCCTCGGCAGTGTGGGCGCAAGCGTTGAAGTTGCTGAAAACAGCGCCAGCGTGAACAACGTAAAGGCTGAAATGTCCGGCAGCAGCGCGGCCATCATCAAGGGCGCGAATATCACAGCAACAGGCGCAGTCTCCGTGATAAATAAGGCCAACAGCTTTGCCAAGGCGAACACGAACGCCGTGGATACCAGCCTCGGCCTTGTGAACATCGGCGCGGTCGTTGCCTACGCCACGGCAGACGGTACATTCACCGCCGCAGTGGATGACAGCACTGTGAAAGCCGCCACGCTGGAAGTCAGCAGCACCTATACGACCAAGTCCAACTCGGTTATTGACCAGCCGAAAGTCGGCATGAGCGAATACTCAGTCGAAGCGAACGTTGCCAGCGCCACAACAGGCACGGTCAACAAGGTCTATGTCAATAACTCCATACTTACTATCACTGACGCTTTTGTGAATACTACCCTGCCTCAGTATAATAAGTACGACAGCATAAGAATCTATGCCGACGGCACGGCGAATGCCTACGCCAAGATCGGCGCACCCATCCTTACCCTCACCGCAGGAAAGCTTCTGCTCAGCTATGTCAAGGCAGAGGTCGCGGGTGAGAACCACGCATACATCAGCGGTGGCAGTGTCTCCGCACCGAAAAAGACGCGCGTGTGCGCATGGCTCAACCGTCTTGACGGTGAAGCCACCGGCGCTGTGGCAGAGACCGGCGCGGCAAATAACACCGTCACCGGTGCAGAGCTCAAGGTCAACACGGTTGAGGCGAATATGACGGCCATCAACAAGGCCTACGTCGCCAAGACAAACTTTATTAAAAAATGCGGCGATCTTGAGATATTTGCAAACGGCTGGAGCTATGCCAAGGCAGGCTACGTCTCCTCCGGCTTTGCCATCAATGGTGCAAACCTCGGTCTGCTGCAAGTCACGGCCAAGGCCGCAGGTGACTTTGACGCATATCTCGACACCACCGGTGCGGACATGAACCTCGGCGCAATTAGCGTGTACGTGGATCACAAGACGCAGGCCGATGCAAAGTCCACCCAGCCCACAGGCGGTTTTGACGCAAGCATTATAACCGCAACGCAGAACAAGGCAAACGCCATTGCCAGCACGAGCGCGGATGCTGCAATAAACGGTACTGGCGGCAAGGTCACGGCGGGCGCGATCACCGTGCGCATCAATGGTTCGGGCAGCTCTGCCAAGGCGGACGTTGATGGGCAGAAGGTGAGTGTCGATGGCGTGACGCTCGGTCGGAACTACGCCAAGGCAGAACTTAACCTGAAGCAGAACGCCTATATCAGCTCCACAGCCGCTATCACAGCCTCCGGCGATGTTACGGTTGAAGCAAAGCTTGAAAACGGCAAATCCGAGTCCGAGGTCGGCAGTAACGGCAGCGGAGGCGCGGAGATCAGCCTTGTCAGTGGATCTAATCAGTTCTCCGATGCATACGCTAATATTACGAACAAGGCCTATATCTCCGGCGCTAAGCTGACAAGCACCGGCGCACTGAAGATTCAGGCACTCACGAACAATACCAAGCTCAATGCCCAGGCGGAGGCCGTAGATACGGCAGTTGGCCTCGCGGCACTTGATGCGATACTGACCCACGCGCAGTTGACCAAGATGGATACGCAGGCCTATGTCGGCGCGAACGCCGATATAAAGGCGGCCTCGCTTGAAATTAAGGCCAACGCTACAGGCACCACGCTCACATCCACGCCGCAGGTTCCGAGAACTACAGTCGGCGCCGTCAACGGCAAGGAGATCTGGGCATATGCCAACATTTTGGACAGCAGCACCACCGCAGGTATAAGCGCGAATTCAAAACTGCATATTGCAGGCAACGCGCAGGTAGATGCGACAAGCACCACCACTATCACCTCCAAGACGAATAAGGCCACCAGCGTTGACCTTGTCTCCGTTGGGCATTACAAGTTCCAGATGGTGGTGACAAAGCATGAAGCAAAGGTTTATCTTGATGGCACCCTTTTTGCAGACGGCACACTCACCGCAGAGGCCAACAGCAATGTAACTGCCACCTCTGAGCTGAGCAACAGCTCTGTCGGCGCAGTAACCAGCGGCACGAATGAGATAATCATCACCGTCACGCAAACCGGCAAGGTCACTCTCGGCAGTAACGCCAATGTTGAGGCCAAGGGCAATGTGGATATCAAGGCGCTTGCAAACGCCACGCTCAAAGGCAAGGTAAACACCACGAACGTCGGTCTTTCTGAAAGCAGCTCTGCGCAGCTTCTCATCACGTGGACGCGTACGCAGGATGTCTCCGTCGGCAATAACGCACGCCTTGCCTCCCGCTATGGCAACCTCACGGTTAACAGCGGCAGCAGCACCACACCCACAATCAGCGCTGACCTTGACATGGGCGGCGGCGGTGTGATCGTCTCCGGCAAGGGTCCCAAGGCCGACATCAACATCACCAGCGCCACGACCATTTCGGCAGGCTCCGGCGTGAATATCACGGCGCTGTTCGGCACACTCACGCTAAAGACAACGGACGCGACTGCCGCCACGGCTGACGCATACCGCAACATGGCCGGCCTTGCGGGAAGCAACCGCAGTGAAGCGGATGTCACGGTAAAGTCCACGGCCAATATAACCCTCGGCGTGAACAGCAGCAGCGCAGCACAGGCGTATATCAACGGCAATGTGACCTACATCACATCCGACATAATCCAAAAGCTCAACGCATACGCAAAATCCATCACGACCTCCGCAGGCTCCAGTACGGACGCTTATGCAGATATAAACTCGATGGATAATGAGCAGTATATAAATGTATACAACGCCTTTGTTGGCGGTATACAGACGCTCAATATCGAGACTGGAACCTCTGTGATGGACAATACGGCCTCCGCCTCTGCCACCGTTCAGGGTGCGACAGGCAAGGCAAAAGCAATCTCCAACGTCAATGTCAACAGCGGCAACAGCGCGGATGCCGTTGTCGCGGCGATCCTCATCTCTCAGAACGCAGACCTCGCCGGACAGAATATCAACATCACTGCCAGCGCCCCCAACGTTTTCAGCAGCCAGCTTGTTGAGAGCAGCGCCAGCGCGAAAGCGGAGACGGCGACAAAGTGGATAGTGAAGATATTCACCTTCGGCAAGTCTGACGGCGGCAGTGAAGAGGCTAAGGCCAACGCTACACTTAAAGTCACCAGCAAGGTCACGCTCAACGGCCGCTTCCACCTCGGCGGCGGCGCGGCGGGCAGCTTTGTGGACATTGATGAAAACGGCAATATCCATTACTCCGGCCTTGATGATCAGGGCTTCGGCAGTGCGTCCGCAGTCGGCACAGTGTCCGGCAATGACATTAAGCTCAATCCTCTTTACAACGATGACAGGGGCAAGCTCAATGTTCAGGCCTATGTCGGCAGTACGGTCGTCACCAAGGAGCTTATCAATCAGGACTTCTATAAGAACTCGCTTACCGCTGTAATCACGAAGAACAATGGGAAGATAAGCATTTATGACAGCAGCTTCCTCCCCAATGTGGTTATCACCAACCGTTCTGATAAGGCCATGCACCTCAATCAGATCATTACGGTCAACGGTAAGCAGCCCAGACCCGAGCTGAACATCAACTATAACTGGGTCGCGTATGACCATGAGACGCCGCGTCTCACCGTTATCTCCGAAAATGGCGGGGATGTGATATTCGATGCCGTGTCCGGCAATACGCCTGTTGATCAGGATGTGGCCGAGGGCATAGTCGATATCAAGATGAACGGCGGCGCACTCAGCACACGCGCCGGAACACGCATCTGGGCAAACCGCCTCACTGTCACGGGCGCGGATACCATCGGCACGGAGAGTAACCGCTTCTCCGCCATCATCACCGAGATATCCAGAACCGACTATGATGTGTTCCCCACTATCCCTGAGCGGGATGCGTACATCTCCATGTGCGCTGCGGGTGACATCTGGGCGCAGGTGCAGCACGTGCTCATGTACAGTGAGAACGCCAGCGGCAACACCTATGATATCGAGGATCCCACCCTCACCATTGGCAATGTTATCTCTGAGGGCGGAGATGTCGATGTGGTTATCAAGTCCCCGGGCAAGGTCGTCACAAAGTACGAGATCACCACGGATAAGGACGTTCATACCCCCGGCAAGGGCGATAATTACGCGCAGGCCGGCAGCGTCACGGAGGATACCGTGATCAAGGTCAAGGATGAAAACGGCAACATGGTCGATTCTGACTTTGTTCTCACACCCGAGGGGACGATCAAGAATTCCGCGGAGGACACCTTCCTCAATCTTGATGAGTATTACCTCTACTCTGACGAGAGCGCAAGCTACTATCTCCTGCCCAATCAGCTTCTTGTCCGCGCCGTCAATGATAACGGCCAGCTCCGCTTCCAGAGCGTCAGCGGCGGTCTGGAGGGTGTGAACTTCGACTTCGGCGATGTAAGCTTTGCCATGTCGAACGGTGCGATAAGCTCCATCACCTATAAAGACGGCGACAAGATATCCAAGGTCGTTGACTTCTCCGGCAGCGAGGTAACAATGAACATCGGTCAGGCGGGCGGTACGGTGTATCTCTCGCGCGACAAGGATGCCCTTTCGTGGACACTGCCGGATGGAACGCGCATCTATTTCGCAAACGTGTTTGTGGATAGCTCCAGCGGCACTGCACAGGAGGTCAGTCCGGTATCCATCGGCAATAACCTCTACCTTCTTGAAACGATCACCGATGGCCGCACAGAATACCATGTGGTCGAGCTGGAGATAGAAGATGGTGTGCAGAAGCTTGTTGAGGGTTATATCTACAAGGTAAATAAGGTCGCCCTTGGCAATGCATCTGAACTGGATGGCAAACAGTCATTTGACGATGCAAAGACCGCCGCGACAGACGCGCTTGACTCCGTTGATTATGACAGCCTCCTCACCGTTGACAGCATAAAAGAAGCTGTTGCAAATGCGGTACAGGCCGCGATAAGCAATGAGTGGAAGGCGACAGTCTCCATCACAGCGACAGGCTCGGCAGTCGGCATCAATGTAGATATTAAATCTACCAACACTCTCAACACCAGCAGCGCAACAATCATCAAGAACATCACTGCAAAATTCACCAGCGCTACTACCGTGAGCGCATCCGGAGAAGTCACCGGTACGTCCAGCACCACCGGCGGCTACGGTGTGAAGTATTCCAGCAGCGACAAGCTTAAGAGAAGCGGCAAAGTTACCATCACGAGGGACACCTCCGGCAATGTGACCGGAATGAGCGTGAAGTATGGTATCTACACCTTCGAAACCGAGTATGATGAAACCTTTGGTGCATACCGGGTGAAGAAAGATGGTGATGGCCTATTCTACAATGCCCGCTATAATGAGCTTAAGGATTTGTTCTTCACCGTAAACCGCAGCACAACCGGCAGTACAGATACCTACAGCATCGGTTACTTCAGCTTTGATAAGAGCGGCACGGGTGAGATAAGCGGAAATACTCTCAACGGCGGCTATAAAAAGACAGAGGGCGGCTTGCTCTTTGTGGACGAGGCCAACGCAACAGAGGGTATATACTACATCAAGGATAAGGCTGTGGCCTTTGCACCGGATGGGACACTCTGCATAATCAATATCGAGTATGCCCGTGACGAGAGCGGCAACGTGATTGAGGATATCTCCAAGGCGACCCTCATGTACGGCCCGCAGATGGAGCAGGCAAAGGATAAATACGGCGATGAGATGTACGCCCTTATGCTGTTTGAGTATAAGGATCCCACCAGCGGCCAAACCAAGACATTCTTCAGTGACGGTAAGGATGCTAATTACCAGAGCATACTTGAGTCCCTTATCAGTGCCGACAATATTTCCGGCGGGAACGAGTATGAAAAGAGCCTGAAGGCCGTCATGAACGGTGAGCACTATGTATATGATACGACCAGCTTGCCGATATACACGGTCTCCGGTGCGGTGCAGGCAATGTCTGACGGAAAGTATGTCTACATTGACGCGAACGGTAATCTCTTCACTTATGAAAAGCCGTTCCATAAGACCGGTGATAGCACCGACGCGCTTGAAGATGACAGCACCGCAATGGCGGAGCTTATGAGCCAGCATGGCAGCTTCACCCCGTACTACACCTATCCCAAGGGAACAGTCAGCATCACGCCGGCGGGCGATGATGGCATGGATGTCACCTATATGCCTTATACCGAGGATGGCAGCATCACATTCAACATATCGAAGGATGATAATGGCTACGGTATTGTCGATAGGTACACCCGCGTTGTCCTCAATGACAATGATGCAAGCGGTATGCCCAAGGGCAGCCTCCTCTACCTTGACGCGGAAGGTAATGTCGTTGGGGTGTACACCCCGGACGGCCTTGTGCGTGTGTATGAGCAGGGGACAAGCCTCGACATAAGCGGCACGGCCGGCACGAATGAGATCTACAGCGAGTTTAACAGCACGCATCTCCATCTGACAGCAGGGGCAGAGCTTATGCTGCACCGCGCGGCAACGGGCGTGTTCATGCTGCCGCAGAGCATCGGCACGGTGAGTATGCTGGCGCTGAACGGCGATGCACCTGTCAGCTACCTCTTCCACGGTGATTTCTTCTCCGAAACGGCTGACGGCACCCTCGTCAAGATGCAGCGTGATGCGTACCAGACACTCACGGATGATGTTATCGCGGCAATGGGCTTTACCTATCCCAATGCCTCCGTGAAGAACTTCTTCTCCGGCGCGTATGTCAGCGCCATCAAGGATGCAAACGGTGAGATCGTGATGTACGTCCTTGAACGCAAGGACGGCACTGGAACTTCTGAACCCACAACGATGGTGCTCCTGCCGGACGGCGTGTGGTACGCCTCCAATGAGGATGCCGGTATACTGAAGAGCCTTGAAAGCAGAACCATAATCGAAACTGAGGAACACACCCTCGTCAAGATGGATGAGACGCTTCAGGGTGAGAGCATCACGATAAAGTTCAGCGGCGAGAATACCGCCCTTAACGACAGTGATAACATTGTCAGCGATGCAGCAACCAACGTCATCACGAATGACCTCCTCATAATCGCGGTTGATAACGGTGATATATTTGAGGAGAATGACCCCATAGTTATAAAGCCCTTCTCAGGAACGGAGACCAGCATCAAGATACTCGGCAGCTCTGAAACCTCCGGTGCGTACACCGGCACGGCATATATAAAGACGCTTGTCAATGCCAATGTCACGCTGCACGACACCACGGTGGATAATGGCGGCGAGGTTAACATTGATGTGCATCAGGGCAACGCCAAGGTAAAGAATGTCACGATCAAGGATGCAGGCAGTCTCTCCCTCACCATTGCAAACGGCGGCAACATCAGTATGAGCAATGTTACGGTTGAGGGTGACGGAAACGGCGCGGAGGGTACGATAACAGCCTCCACCTCCTCCGGTGATATTACCATCGGCGCGGACAATGGCAAGCCCGATATAAAGGACACTGTCATAAGCGGCATTGTGAACGCCACGACCGGCGCGGGCAAGCTGACAGTTACCGATACGGATGTCAGCGGCACGCTCAATGCCACAACGAAGAGCGGCGATATAAGCCTCGCCGATTCCAATATCAGCGGCACGGCGACAATCATCAATAACGGTGTTGGCCGCGTTGATATGCGCAATATTGGCGTTGACGGCGAACTCACAGTCAGCACAGACACCGGTGATGCACAGCTTGACGATGTAAGCGTTAAGACCGGCGGCACGTTCAACTTCAACACCGGCACCGGCAAGGTCAGCCTTGGCCGGAATGACGGTCAGGAGACGGAGTCTGAAATTACAGTTGACGGCAGAATGAACGTCACCAGCGGCATCGGCGCAATCGACCTCAACAAGGTCACAATCGGCACTGATGGGCGCTTGGATGTCAACGCGGGCGGTAAGAATCCCAACGATGCTGACACGGTAAACAGCACAGTCACTGTCGATAAGCTCACAGTCAACGGTACGCTGAATATCACCACTAAGAACGGCGACCTGCTCATGCGTGATGATGACTCCGCACAGACCCTCGGCAATAGCTATAACGAGGCGGGCAGCACCTTCAATATTGGCGGCGATATCGGTGCAAAGGGGCTGTACTACAAGATAGGCTACGCCCTCGGTGTGGAGAAAGAATCTCTCACGCTGAATATCGTCAAGGTCAATAGCAGCTTCATCACCCAGCTTACTGACATTCCCACCATACTCCCCGGCGAGACGACGGTTGGCCGTCTCGAGGGTGCAGCGGAAAAGAGTGAGCATGACGAGGCGATAAGCGACCTCGGCGAGAAAGATGTCAAGATATCCATACCGCAGCAGACAGCCGCTGATATGGCACGTCAGCTTGTTGAGTCTGAGAATCTTGATAATAATGAACTGCTGACGCTGATAGGCGGCAAGCTTACCGGTGCGGATGTAAAGTCCATCCTCGGCGTAAGTGAAAGCTCTGCTGCGGCCGCGCTTGACGCAATGACGGCAGAGGAGCTTCAGGGCGTTTGGGATGCAACGGTGTCCACCGCGCAACCCTTCCCCAAGATAGAGCCCAAGCTGACTGACACGCAGGAGATGAAGTCGGCGCTTGACGCCGCCGGCATCAACACCGCAAACCTCAGCGATGCCGACGTGCAGCAGCGGTACGACAGCTACTATCAGCAGCTTCGTGCAGACTATATTATGTCTGTCACGGACAAGGTTCTCTCCGCACTTGACACGGATGAGCGGCTAAGCGGCACAGCGGTTGGCGCGTACATGACCCTCGGCGCAGGCGAGACCGGAATTACAGAGGTTCTTGCTGCGGCTATAGAGGCCACGTGCGTCAAGACGGATGCAGCGGGTCAGCCCATTCAGGCCACGAATGACAGCGGCGAAAAGCTCTACCTCGATGCGAATGGCAACCTGACGACCGCCGCGAATGGCGCGAACGGAAAGGCGAACACCCCCGCCTATGAGGTGGAAGTCATAATGGATGACGAGGGCGAGCTGTTCCCAGCGTATTGGAAGTCACTATCCGATGCGCAGAAGAAGGAGCTTCTTGAACTGGCATGGCGCGAGAGCGTCGGCCTCTATCCGGAGCCTGAGGATCAGACTAAACCTCCTCGTGCATTGATACTCTCCATTGGTGAGTCTACCGGCGAAAGCTACATCCTCAATGTCGGTGACATTAAGATTTCCCAGTCTGAGGGTACGTTTACCGCAGGGGAGATAGTCTCCACGCATGGCAATGTCAGCATCACCGCACCCGCAATCGAGGGTGTCGCGGCGGCTGACAAGGCCGTGATAGGCGATAAATACGTCCTTGACACCTACAAGGCGAAGTTTGTCGGCGAGAGCGATGGCAATTACGGTACACTTGCAAATGTCTACGCCGGAACACACAGCTACGTCGCAACGGCGGGCGGTGTCGGCGCGAACACACCGCTTATGACCGAGCAGCGTTCATGGAAGCTTGACACCATTGCCAATATCATCGGCGAGGAGCCTCTCCCCAAGGTGTATAATGACACCGGTATGGGCAGTTGGGATATCCTCCGTGGTGATGACGGTGAGATAAAGGTCAACTTCACATTCGACTTCACCGGCATACGCGACATTGACCTTACGTCCGGCACAGCGCTCGACGTGATAGCCACGGGCGATATCGCGATAGAGGAACTCACCGGTGATCAGATAGTGAATATTGCACACTCTGAAAACGGCAGTGTCACGCTGAAGGCCGCAGACGGCAGCCTGATCATCGGCACAGTGTACGCAAAGAAAAATGCCACGCTCACGGCCGGGGACAACGTCCTTGATGGGCGTGAGGCGGGCAGCACAGCAGCCAATATCACAGCCGAGAATGCCACGGTCACAGCGAAAAACGGCGCAATCGGTGAGAGCGCAGATAAGCGTATCACGGTTGAGATCGCCAATGCCCTCGTCACAGACAGCAATGGCGACACGAACATTGACGCGCGCGGCGACCTGACCCTCACTGCGGACACAAATCAGGGGGCGCTGAATGTTGACGGCAGTGGAAATCTCAGCATCGATAACACCGGCAAGTATAACAGCGGCGATATGCGCCTCGGCGCAGTTAAGGCCGCAGGTGATGTAAATATCACAGCAGTGGGCGGCTTCGTCCTCTGCGACAGACTTGACCGCGAGGCGCAGGTCAAGGGCAATAACATCTCGCTCACTGCAAAGAACGGCAATGTCGGCACGGTGGAACAGCCCTTCTTCGTTGACACGGAGACCGGCGGTATCCTCGATGCCAGCGCTGTAAACGGCATGGTCAATCTCGTTGAAGTTCGCGGCGATATGACTATCGGCACTGTCAGCTCCAACGGCGATAACAGCGGCGTAAGCCTGAAAACGCTCGATGGCGATATCGCGGAGAGCGGCAAGGCAAACGATGATCAGGTGCGCAAGGCGATTGAGGCCGCGCAGGAGGCAGCCAGGGCGCAGGCCAAGGCGGACGCCATGCAGAATCAATACAACGTGCTTGAAAACTATGTCGATGCAATCGACAAGGCGCGCAATGATATTGCACAGAGCGAGGCTGAGAGAGCCGAAGCAGAGAACGCGCATAACGCGGCGAAGAATGCCGAGGCAGACGCTCAGCACACGCTGGATGAGCGGAAGAATGAGCTGACCGCACTTGAAAAAGGCGGCGCAAGCGCAGATGAAATCGCGCAGAAGCGTGCTGAGGTCGCGGATGCACAGGATGCACTGGATGCCGCGAAGAAAGAGACGCGCGCGAAGAAGCAGGCACTTGATAATGCGCAGAAGCAGCTTGATGATACGCTCGACAGTGCACGGTATGACACCTTTGGCAAGGTGCCCGGTCTTGCGGATGCGGATGACGCGTCAACGGCGATCGGCGCACTCGATGCGGAAAAGGCCAATAAATCCAATAAGCTGGCAGAATTCAAGTCACAGCTTGACGCGGCGCAGACCGAAGCAGCGCAGGCAAAGGCCAATGCTGACGCACTTGCCTCTGCCGCAGCCCCCTCCGGCATAAGCACGGACGGTGATGTGACCCTCGAACTCAACAGCGCCGATGGCAAGGCAAATGTCGGCACAGCGGACAACGCATTGGGCGTCACGCCCGGCGGCAAGCTGACCGTTACCGGCGGCGAGGGGACAACGCTTGAAAATGTCTACATTGAAAGCGGCGGCGAACTCACGTTTGATCCCATCCACGCGGATAACACGGTCGATATAAGCGCCAATGGCAATATCACCGGCACGAACCCCGATGACCGTACCATTACCGCACCAAACGCTTCTATCAAGAGCCTTGATGGTAATGTTGGCACATCCGCAGATGCCCCCTTGAAGATCAGCGTAGATACCCTTGAAGCCTGCGGCGAGAATGTCTGGGTGGACAATGACAAGGCGCTCAAGCTTGACGGTGTGATAGCCGAGGATGAGGTCGGTATAACGGCCTCAGGCAGTGTCACAGGTGACGGCGATGCTGATACGGACGATGTTATCGGTGTCGATGTCACGATAAAGGCTGACGGCGATATTGGCACAGAGAGTGCACCCCTTGATGTGGAGGCTGATAAGATCAGCGCCGAGGGCGATGACATCTCCATCAAGAGTGACGGCGACATTGTTGTTGATGATATAACCGGCAAGGACGTTGACATTTCGTCCGGCGGCAATATCACGGACACCGGCACAGACGATGCGATAAAGGCCGATAACCTCGACATTGCGGCGGGCGGCAGCATCGGTACGGAGGATAATCCGCTGAATGTGCGTGTCCCCGGCACGGTTGATGCCAAACCCGGTTATGGCCACAGCATCATCGTAAACAGCATCAGTCATCTTGGCGGTGACGGTATGGCAGACGGTAAGCACCCCGCAGAAGTCCGCGTAACAGGCTATATAAGCGCTGACGCTGTCCTCACGGTTGAGCGGGCTTGGCTGCATACGGATTGCCCGGTGTGCAGCTACCTGACCACGATTCATCCCAGCGTGCTTATCGCCCAGTATAAGCTTGACCTCACAGGCGAGTGGGACGGTATGCTCCTTGTTGAGATTCCGGTCGATGCAGTCTATGAGGGTAAGGTGATTACTCTGGCCTACTGTGTTGATGGCAAGCTTCAGGTCATGCACCTTACGGTGAGGAATGGTTATGTCCGGTTTATGACGGATAAGCTCTACGCCTATACGCTGCTTGATGGTTGGTATGAAGTCGCTGAGACGGCGGACGGACAGCAGATACTTGTCGATAGTAACGGTAATCCTATTATGACCCTCACAGGCGATGCACCCAGCCCCGAGGCTGACGGCAACAACACCATATCCGGCGCGGCTTCCGCGCCGGACGGTGAGGGGTATTCTGAAGATTACGTCTGGACACCCAGCCCCGACTGCGATTTCGATAAGCGTACAATCACCGTAAGCCTCTAATCTCCAGCACAGCAAAAAAAATATCTGCCCACATAAAAATTCCTGTAGAGCAGATAAAAAGAAAAAAGCACACCCCCCTGAGTGCAAAATCGCACTCAGGGGGGTGTTGCAGAAAATGAAAGAAGCACGCTTTTGCGTGCTTCTTTTGGTGGACCCGAAGGGGATCGAACCCTCGAACCTCACGGATGCGAACCGTGCGCTCTCCCAGCTGAGCTACGGGCCCATATTTAGTTGAACAGATGCCACAAACCTGATAGCTTAAATATTATAACACAATTTTTTCATTTGTAAAGCAAAATTTTTTGATCCTAGAAAACCGCTGTGTGCCTTGGGTTTTGACGTATTTGCCGCACACTCCCGCAACAATTTTTCATCATCTTCCCAATAGATTAAAGAAAAAAGTTGATAAATTTAAAAAGATGTAGTACAATAGGCACGTGGCTTTTGACAAGGCTGCACTAGTTGGGGAGCCAGCGGTGCCCTGTAACCTGCAATCCGCTACAGCAGGGACGAATTCCCGACCGAGGGTGTGGGCTGTGTCGTCTGACCCCGGTAAGCAGTGATGACGACCCGGTCTTGCGCAACGGAAACCCGTGAACCATGTCAGGCGGGGAACCGAGCAGCATTAAGCGGTGCTTTCCGTGTGCCGCGAGGTCGCCGGGTTTGAGCCGGCTGCCGGCGTAACGGGCATAGTTCATTATCCGAAGTCGGGTGTGCAGTCTTGTCAAGAGCCATTACTATATATGTTCCGGTGCGGTCATGTCGGAAAGAGGGTGCAGTATGTATCAGGCGCTATATCGCAAATGGCGTCCGCAGACCTTTGATGAGGTCGTCGGTCAAAAGCATATCACAGAGACGCTGAAAAACCAGGTCAAATCAGGCCGCCTGTCACACGCATACATCTTCATCGGCACGCGCGGCACGGGCAAAACCACCTGCGCGCGCATCCTTGCCAAGGCCGTCAACTGTGAGCATCCTGTCAACGGCAACCCCTGCGGTGAGTGTCCTGCTTGCCGCGGCATTGCGGATGGTACTGTGCTGGACGTGGTGGAGCTGGATGCTGCATCCAATAACGGCGTGGACAATGTGCGTGCCCTGCGTGAGGAGGCGATTTTCTCCCCAGCGGCAGTGAAAAAGCGCGTGTATATTGTGGACGAGGTGCATATGCTGTCCGCCTCGGCATTCAATGCCCTGCTGAAAATCCTTGAAGAACCGCCGGAGCATTTGATGTTCATTCTCGCCACGACTGAGCTGCAAAAGGTTCCTGCAACGATATTGTCGCGCTGTCAGCGGCACAGCTTTCGCCGCATAGATACCCCACAGCTTGCCCAATATCTTGAATACATCGCCCAGCAGGAGAAGTTTATGCTCACCCATGACGCGGCGGAGCTTATCGCGAGAATGGCTGACGGCGGTGTGCGCGATGCGCTGAGTCTGCTTGATCAGTGCTCTGCCTATGATGAGATCGGCGCGGAGGAGGTCTATTCTGCAATCGGTCTGGCCGGTAATCGACGCATAATGGATATGCTTGGATTTATCATGCGCCACGATACTGCCTCTGCCCTCAGTGAGTTTAACGCGCTTTGGATGGACGGCAAAGATCCGGCATCGTTTCTGAAAGAGCTGTCCGGTCTTTTGCGTGATGTGCTGATATATGCGGTTTCACCGAAAAATGCGGTGGATCTTATTTCTGGTGGCTATGATATCTCCACGCTTGGCAGCTTCGCCGCGCGTATAACGCGTGAGGAGCTTATATGTGCTATGGAGACTATACAGCGCTATTCCGTGCAGCTAGGTGAGGCGAAGAACCCCAAAACCGTGGTTGAACTGTGCCTTATTTCCCTGTGTGACAGTATGCTGGGTGAGGATATAAGCTCACTGCGCGCCAGAATATCCCGCTTGGAAGCGGGAGGCGTTGCGCCAAAAGCCGAAAGTGCGCAACCCGAAGCGCCGCGCCCTGCACCCATCAAGAAGACTGTACAAGCCCTCACACCGGCGGTGGATATTCCACCCTGGGAGAGTGCCGACATTCAGCCGCCTCCCGCGGCGGAGACTGCACCCACCCCGGTATTGGCAGAGCCGGAGCTTGAGATTCAAGAGCCGGCAGCGCAGTATGAAGAAGCGCACGGTGATGATTTTAGTGCGCCTGTGCTGGTGTCGGAGGATAATTCATCACTCTGGATAGAGATTTGCAAAACTGTCAGCGCAAAGCTCCCGATGGATGTGCGCTTTATCCTTGATGATGAGAGCAAGATACGCGGCTATATTGAGGATGATGTGCTGCTGATTGAGTGTGCACCGGGATTCATCTACCCGCGCATTAACCGGCAGGAGGTGCTTGCGCCTTTTGCGGCGGTAGCAAGTCGCGTCTGCGGTCGGACTATGCGCGTGAAGCTGGCCGAGATGAAAGAGGACTCTAATAAAACGCGCAGTGTGGATGACCTGAAAAATTTCAAAGAGGTTCACTATATATAAGGTAAAGCTTACCTGAAAAATATAAAAAATATTTAATTGGAGGATAAACAAAATGGCAAAAGGCGGATTTCGCGGCGGTTTCCCCGGTGGAAACCAGATGAACATGATGAGACAGGCTCAGAAGATGCAGCAGGATTTCCTGAAGATGCAGCAGGAGTTGGAGTCTACCAAGTTTGAGTTTACGGCAGGCGGCGGCGCTGTCAAGGCCACGATCGTCGGCACGCGTGAGTTCCAGTCGATAGAGATCAACCCCGAAGTTATCGACCCTGATGATGCCGAAATGCTTCAGGACATGATCCTTGCGGCTGTAAACGGCGCATTGAAGCTGGCTGACGATAAAACCAGCCAGTCCATGGCAAAGCTCAACGGTGGCTTACCCGGAATGTTCTAAGCGATTTGTAATGATTAGCTGACGGAGGCAACACGCCCTCCGTCAGCTTTAACTATAATTTGGAGTATACAATGCGTTTCAATAAGGTATATCTTGAAATCACAAATGTGTGCAATCTCAACTGCGCGTTCTGCCCGGGAACACGGCGGACGAAGCGCTTTATGGGCGCAGAGGAGTTTTCGCATCTAGCCGCGCGTATCAGGCCGTACAGCGATTATCTCTATTTTCACCTCATGGGTGAGCCGCTTCTGCATCCGGAGCTGGAGCGGTTTCTGAATATCGCGGGTGAACTGGGCTTTAAGGTGATTATCACCACCAACGGCACACTCCTCTCAAAGCAGGGGGATAAGCTGATAAATTCGGCGGCGGTGCATAAGGTGAATATTTCGCTGCAATCCTTTGAGGCAAATGACGGCGGCACGCTAAAGAGTTATGTAAACCAATGCGCCGCTTTTGCCGCGTGTGCAGCCGAAAATGGGAAGCTGTGCGTATTGCGCTTGTGGAATAAAAACGGCATGGACGAGCTTAATACGGATATACTGTCCTTGCTTGAACGGCACTTCCCCAAACCGTGGCGGGAGAGCCGACAGAGCCTTGCGCTTGCGCCGCGTGTGTGGCTGGAATCCGGCGAAAAGTTCGACTGGCCGGAGCTGACTGCACAGGACGGCGGCGAGCGGGTATTCTGCTATGGCCTGCGCGACCAGTTGGGCGTGCTGGTGGATGGATCTGTTGTGCCGTGCTGCCTTGACCATGAGGGCGATATCGCGCTGGGCAATCTTTTTGACAATACGCTGGATGAAATTCTGTCCACTGAGCGCGCGCAGAAGATATATGACGGCTTCTCTCGCCGCACCGCCGCTGAACCCCTCTGCCGTCGCTGCGGCTATGCGCGAAGATTTGGATAAAAATGCGTTTTTCCCTCTTTTCATGGATTTATAAATGTGATAAAATAAATTATTATTAGGTAATAATGGTGTGGTGAGGATAGAGATGAAAGTACAGCGGGTATACCCGCGCGTTGTGGTCACTGCGAAGGGGACGCGCTGGGTTGAGCGGGGGCATCCGTGGATATACGCGGCCGAGATAATCTCCGGTGCGGAGGAAGCCGAAAACGGTGCGCTTGTAGATGCGGTGAGTGAGAAAGGAAAATACCTCGGCACAGGCTTTCTCAGCCGTGAAAGCAAAATCCGCGTGCGGCTGGTATCGCGCAACGCGAACGACAGCTTTGACAATGCATTCTGGACGCGGCGCATAAAATACGCATGGGACTACAGAAAAACCGTGATGGGCGATGATATCGGCTGCTGCCGCGTTATATTCGGTGAGGCGGACGGCTTCCCAGGCTTGACGGTGGATAGATTCTCCAACGTCCTCGTTGCGCAGACGCTTTCGGTAGGGATTGAGCGGATAAAAGACAGGCTGTTCCCGATAATCCTTGATGTCCTTCGCGCTGACGGTCAGCAGATAGACGGTATTTTTGAAAGAAACGATGTTCCCATCCGCGCTTTGGAGGGACTTTCACAGTATAAGGGCTGGTACGGGACAGAGCATCCAGACACTGCGCTGACAGAAATCTGCGAAAACGGCATATATTATACTGTGGACGTGGAAAACGGCCAGAAAACAGGCTTCTTCCTCGACCAGAAATATAACCGCCTCGCGGTCGCGCGCCTTGCAAAGGGGCGGCGCGTGCTGGATTGCTTTACGCACACAGGCTCGTTCGCGCTCAACGCCGCGCAGGGCGGTGCAGCGCACGTCACGGCGGTTGATGTGTCGGAAACGGCGCTGAACATGGCGCGGGAAAATGCAGCTCGCAACGGTCTGGCGGAACGCATGGACTTTATAAAGGCGGATGTGTTTGAGCTTCTGCCGAAGCTTGAAGCTGAGGGCGTCAAGCCGTATGACTTCATCATACTCGACCCTCCTGCGTTCACAAAATCCAGAAAGACCGCGAACAGCGCCGAGAGAGGGTATAAAGAGATAAATCTGCGGGCACTGCGGCTTCTGCCGCGCGGCGGATATTTCGCGACCGCGTCATGCAGCCACTTTATGCCGGACGCCCGATTCAGGGAGATGCTGATTTCCGCCGCGCATGACGCGGGGGTTGAACTGAAGCAGATAGAGGCGCGCCAGCAGGCACCTGATCATCCGGTGCTGTGGAACGTACCGGAGACGGATTATTTGAAGTTCTACATTTTTCAGGTTATATGACCTGGCATATTGGTTGAGCGTAAAAAATTTAATATATAAAGGAGTAGAAGCAGCATGACATTCAATGTAAACAGTCCAATCCTCTTTGTCATCACGGGCGTGATAATCGCGGCTGTAGTTGCGCAGTCTGTGTTTTTCCTCGTCAAGGCATGGAGAAGAGGCTTGGCAATCGGTATGGAAAAGGCGAAGATGAAGCGCATAGCGCGCACTGCCGCTATCTTCACGATAGCACCGGCTGTTGCAATCGTTATCAGCGTTATCACCCTCGCAAAGGATCTCGGCGTACCTCTGCCGTGGCTTAGACTGAGCGTGGTAGGCTCTCTTTCGTATGAGACTATCGCCGCCTCCAACGCGGAAAGCGCAATGGGTCTGGTGTTCGGCCAGGTCACATCCCTGACCGCGCAGCAGTATGTCACCATCGCATGGGTTATGACGCTCAGCATTATGATAGGCATCTGGCTGGTGCCTGTTGTCGCTGAGAAGCTGCAAAAGGGCATGATCAACATGGAAAACCGCGACAATAAGTGGAGTGAGATTTTCTCCGCCGCTATGTTCACCGGTATGATCTCTGCATTCCTCGGCTATGTTTTCTGCGATTTCGGCTCTGTGTTTTCAGGCAATCTCAAGGGACTTATCCCACCGCTGGTCATGCTGGTGTCGGCACTGGTCATGTGCCTTGCGGGTGTGTTGGTTAAGAAAACAAAGTGGCGCTGGGTCAGCGACTATGCCCTGCCGATAAGCCTTATTGTCGGTATGGCATGTGCGATACCCATAACCGCGTGGCTTTCCTGAGAGGAGGTAATACATAATGAAACAGGAATCTTCCTATATCCATTCTGTACATAAGGCCGGTCGTATCTGGAACTTGAGCATGGTGGTCGTGCTGATGATGTTCCCGCTGATTGTCAGCATCATCTTCAACGCCACACCTGACTGGCACGGCTTTTGGATGGGCCTTATCGCCACTGCCCCCATGTACTGGGCGGTCGGCATTGTGGAGACGTTCACCTACGTCCCAATGCTGGGCGCGGGCGGCTCTTACCTCAGCTTTGTCACCGGCAATATCTCCAACCTGAAGCTGCCTGTCGCGCTGAACGCACTTGATCAGGCGGACGTCAGCATCCGCACAGAAGAGGGCGAGATAGTTTCCACCATCGCTATTGCGGTGTCCAGCATTGTCACCACGCTTATCATCATCCTCGGCGTTATTCTCATTACGCCGCTCACCCCGATACTTGATGCACCTGTGCTTGCTCCTGCATTTGCGCAGATCCTGCCTGCACTGTTCGGCGGTCTGGGTGTTGTGTTCGTGTCGAAGAACTGGAAGATCGCGGTTGCACCGATCATCCTTATGCTGGCGCTGTTCATCTTTGTTCCAGCGCTTAACGCGTCCACGGTCGGCATAATGGTGCCTGTCGGCGTGCTGTTCACTATCGGCGTTTCACGTATACTCTATAAAAAGCACATTCTCGATTAACCAAGGAGGTAAACAAAAATGATTGGCTGGATTATTCTGGCGGTTGTTGTGGCGTTCCTCGCTGTGGTGCTTATCCGCACAGCGATGTTCAAGCCCAAGGGCGATGAAAAAAAGGAATTTGAACCGGTTGAGTTTGACCGCGATGCGGCGATAAACTCTCTTGCGGAGCTTATAAAGTGCCGCACGGTCTCCTACTATGACCACACGCTTGAAGATGATGCCGAGTTTGAAAAGCTCATCGGCAAGCTGCCGGAGCTGTTCCCCAACGTCGTAAAGACCTGCCCTCTCATGCGCTTTGAGGACAGAGGTCTGCTGTTCCACTGGAAAGGCCGCGGCGATGGTAAGCCCGCTGTGCTGATGGCGCACTATGACGTTGTGCCTGTGGAGGAGGAGAACTGGACGCATCCCGCATTTGAGGCCGAGATAAGCGACGGTATTATGTGGGGGCGCGGCACGCTTGACACCAAGGTGACCTTCAACGGTATTCTCTCTGCTGCGGAAAACCTCATCAAGCAGGGCTTCACACCGGAAAATGATATTTACTTTGCATTCTCCGGCGGTGAGGAGATAAACGGCAAGGGCGCACGCAACATCGTCAACTACTTCAAGGAGCAGGGGATTGAGCTTGAGCTGGTCGTTGACGAGGGCGGCGGCGTTGTTGAGAATATGTTCCCGGGCGTGAAGCAGCCTTGCGGACTTATCGGCATTGCGGAAAAGGGTATGCTGAATATCGAGTATTCCATTTCCTCCGGCGGCGGTCACGCCTCCGCCCCCGCACCGCACACCCCCGTGGGTCAGCTTGCTATAGCCTGCACCAAGGTTGAGGCGCATCCTTTTAAGGCACACCTCACCAAGCCCGTGCAGGAGATGTTTGATACACTTGGCCGTCACTCCACCTTTGTTTACCGCATGATATTTGCAAACCTCTGGTGCTTTGGCGGTGTGCTGGATGCCATCTGCAAAAAGTCCGGCGGTGAGCTGAATGCACTCATGCGCACCACGGTCGCTTTTACGCAGATGAGCGGCAGTAAGGCGCCCAACGTCATTCCGCCTTCCGTGTCCATGGTCTCCAACCTGCGCCTCAATCCTGAGGACAGCGTGGAGAGCGCAATGGAGTATGTCCGTTCTGTCGTCAATGATCCCAATGTCAAGCTGACTGCCGGACAGAATATGGAGCCCAGCCCCATTTCCAGCACGGATTGCGCCGGATGGGAGCGCGTTGCAAACGCTGTCGCCGGCACCTGGCAGGGATGCCTTGTTGCGCCGTACCTGATGGTGCAGTGCTCTGACAGCCGCCACTACGGCGAGATCAGCGACCGTGTATATCGTTTCTCCGCAATGGATCTCACCGCGGAGGAGCGGCACACCATCCATGGCAACGATGAGCACATCCGCCTTGAGGTCATTGGCCGCGCGGTTGAGTTCTTCATCAGGGTTATGAAGCAGTGCTGACCTGAAATCAAAATAATATAATCGGCAAAATACCCCGATCTCCATTATGGAGGTCGGGGTAAAACAGAGGAGCAAAATTATGAAAATAGTAGTATTGGGCGGCGGCATCAGCACAGAGCGCCATGTCGCGCTCGTTACCAGCACAAGCGTGTGCAAGGCGCTGCGCTCACTTGGCCATAAGGCGATATTTGTGGATATGTTCATGGGGCTGGAGAACTATCGCGGCGCACTTGAAGATGTGTTCGATGTGCCGGACGGTTTCTGCGGCGATGTCGCCATAGAAAAGACAGCACCTGATCTTGACGCGGTGAAAGCCGCGCGCATGGACAAAAGCCCAAGCCGCCTTGGTAAGAACGTGCTGGAGGTGTGCCGCCTTGCCGACTGTGTGTTCCTCGGCCTGCACGGGGCTGACGGTGAGGACGGTAAAATACAGGCCGCGCTCGACCTCTTGGGAGTACCGTACACGGGTTCAGGGCCGCTTGGCAGTGCGATGGCCATGGATAAGGCCGTGGCAAAGCGCATTATGGAGAGCGCCGGTGTCCTCACACCCAGATGGCGCGAGATAACATATACCGCGGCGGATATTCCCGCGCTGTGCGATGAGCTGTTTGTCCCCTGTGTTATAAAGGCAGTGAACGGCGGTTCGTCTATCGGTGTTGTCATTGCGGAAACGCGCGATGAGTTGGAAAGCGGCCTGAAAGAGGTGTTGAAATATTCTGACCGCGCAGTTGTCGAGGAGAAGATAGTCGGCCGTGAGATGACAATGCCGGTGCTGGATGACCACTATTTGAGCGCCATCGAGATTGTCCCGCCTGAGGGCAGGTTCGACTATGTTGCCAAGTATCAGGGCGGCGATGAGGGCGCACGTGAGATTTGTCCTGCGCGTATCACACCCGAGGAGCAGAAGATGATGGGCGAGGCGGCGCTGAAATTCCACAAGGCGCTGGGACTTTCGGTGTATTCGCGCACTGATTTCATCCTTGACGCTGAGGGACGTGCATGGTGCCTTGAGGTCAATACCCTCCCGGGCATGACGCCGAACAGCCTTATTCCACGCGCTGCCGCTGTCGAGGGGCTGAGCTATGCCGAACTGTGTGAGAAGATAATTATGCTCTCTCTGGAAGCAAGAAAAAAAGGCAAGTAAGATACAAAGTTATGTAAACCTAAAAATCGTTCTGCGGTTAACTCGCAGAACGATTTTTACCTACGGGTAAAACGTGTTCCTGTGGTTCCCTCTGATGAGGGAGCTGGCACGGCTCGTCCGTGCCTGTGACGGCCGCTTGCGGCCTAGTCCTTTAGGGAGGAAGGAACTGGCACCAACCATATCGCAACTTTTCGGTAAAAAAAGTCTCTCCCTCCGGCAAAAAACACAGTTTTTTGCCACCTCCCTCTATCAGAGGGAGGCGAGGGCGAACGCTCATCTTGCAGACCATCAAATAATGGTGCTGAAGTATTTGATGCAAATTTCATGTAAATTCACAATTCTGTGATGTTTTAGGACGCCATTGTGATAAAATTACTGAAGTGCCGGTGGGGATGATTATGTCCATTCCCGTCAGCTATAATAAACTTTTTTATCAGGGTGAGTAAATGCGAGAACGTTTGGCAAGGTTTATGGCCGGAAGGTACGGCAATGACCAGCTGAATTTATTTCTTCTAGTGGTGGATATGATTCTGCTGCTGATAGCCAGCTTTGTAAAGAGCATAAGCGGTATACTGTTTCCTCTGTGTGTGGCGCTGGCCGTATATGTATATTTCCGTATGTTTTCACGCAACGTGTATAAGCGCCGCGAGGAAAACGGAAAGTATATCCGCATGAAATATAAAGTTGACGCGTGGCTTCGTATGCGCCGCGAGATATGGGTGCAGCGCAAGGATTACAAGTTCTTTACCTGCCCGAGCTGCCGCACAAATCTGCGCGTTCCACGCCACAGAGGTAAGGTGAAAATAGTCTGCCGCAAATGCGGTAACTCCTTCTTTGGTAAGACCTGACCATGTTCGGATATCTTGCCGCACAGCCGGGGGCTTTGACGGAGGAGCAGCAGACACGCTACAGGGCCTGCTATTGCGGGCTTTGCCGTGCACTGAAGCTGCGCCACGGCGAGCTTGCCCGGCTTACGCTGAATTATGACCTGACCTTTCTGGTGTTGCTTCTCGGTTCGCTGTATGAGCCGGAGGAGGGCGCGGGGGAACTGCGGTGCATAGCGCATCCCAAAACGCCGCACGCGTATATTTCAAGCGAGGTTACGGACTACGCCGCGGATATGAATGTGATGCTTGCCTACCTCAAATGTATGGACGATTGGGATGATGAGGCAAAGCTGACCTCCCTTGCAGAGGCAAAGGTTCTGGAGCGGGCGTATCAGTTGCTCAGCAAGCAGTATCCGCGCCAGCACAGCGCAATGGTTGACTCCATCGCCGCTTTGCGCGAGCTGGAAAAGGCGCATGATGAATCACCGGATGCCGCCGCAGCGACCTTTGGTACACTCATGGCGGAAATACTGGTCTGGCGTGAGGACAGATGGAGCGGGCTTATGCGCGCAATGGGCAGGGCGTTGGGTGAGTTTATTTATATTATGGACGCGGCAATGGATCTCGACGCGGACACGCGGCATAATAGCTATAACCCATTTCGACGCTATTACGGCCTTGATAATGAGCAGCGCTTCCGCAGTATTTTGAAAATGCTTATAAGCGAAGCCGTGTTTTATTTTGATAAGCTGCCTCTGGTGCAGGACGTGGATATACTGAAAAATATCCTCTGCCTTGGCCTATGGCAACAGTTTAACAGTAAATTCTCTGCAGATAAAAATGCGGATGAGAAGGGAAAGAAAGATGTATCAGGATCCGTATAAGGTGCTGGGCGTGTCGCGTGATGCCACGGATGAAGAGATCAAAAAAGCATACAGGGAGTTGTCCAAGAAGTATCACCCCGATCTCAACCCCGATGACCCAACGGCAGCACAGAAGATGCGCGATGTGAACGCCGCATACGATCAGATAAAGAACGGCACCGCACAGCAAAGCTACGGCGGCCAGGGTGCCGGATATGGATACGGCGGGCAAAGCTACGGTGGATACGGTCACTACGGCGCCGGGTATAACCCGTGGGGCTCGTGGACAGGCGGTGACTGGGGCGACTTTACCGGCGGCTCTGCGCGGCAGAGTGAGCGCAGTGAATATGCGGCGGCCAAGGTGTACATCCGCAATGGAATGTACCGCGAGGCGTTAAACGCGCTGTCCGGTGTGCCCATGGCTGAGCGGGATGGCAAGTGGTACTATCTCACGGCGGGTGCAAATATGTATATGGGCAATAAAATTGCCGCGCTGGATGCTGCAAGGCGCGCTGTTGAGATTGACCCGGGTAATGAAGAGTATCGGCGCTTGCTGGAGCAGCTTCAAAGCGGCGGCGATTTTTACGATAATTACGCCACACATTATACGACCGGCCTCAGTGTTGACAGGCTGTGCCTTACTGCGTGCGCGCTGAATGCGTGCCTTGGCCCCACCTGCGGCTATCGCTTCTTCTGCTGCTGATAATAATTGAAAAAATATATCCCCCACGCTGCAATTTGAAATACAGCGTGGGGGATTTTTCTACGTTATTAAAATTAAATTAGTCGGCGTTCCATGCGCGGATCTCATTGCGCAGCCAATCTGCCCACTCATCAATGCCCTCGCCGGTACGGGCGGAGATGGGGATTATCTTGATGTCGGGGTTGAGGCGGTAAACGTACTTCTTGCAGGCTTCCAGATCAAAGTCAAAGTACGGCATAACGTCAATCTTGTTTATCAGCAGCACATTGCACTTGGAGAACATAAGCGGGTACTTGAGCGGCTTGTCATCACCCTCCGGAACAGAGAGGATCATTGCGTTTTTGCTGCTGCCGGTGTCAAACTCAGCCGGGCACACAAGGTTGCCAACGTTTTCGAGTATTGCAAAGTCAACATCGTTCACGCCGAGACCCTCAAGCCCCTGCTTGGTCATGCCCGCGTCCAGATGGCACATACCGCCGGTGTGAAGCTGAATGACCTTTGCGCCGGTCTTTTCGATGGTGGCCGCGTCAACGTCAGAATCAATGTCAGCCTCCATAACGCCGATGCGGAACTCATCCTTCAGCGCGGCGATAGTAGCCTTCAGCGTGGTGGTCTTGCCCGAACCGGGGGAGCTCATCAGGTTGAGCAGGAATGTTTTGTTGGTCTTGAGTTCCTTGCGCAGAAGCTCAGCCTCACGGTCGTTGTTTTCAAAAACGCTCTTTTTTATTTCAAGAACTTTGAAGCCTTCCATTTTATTACCTCGTTTTATAAAAGAATATACTGTGATTATACCACCGCTTGCACGTTAATGCAATAAAATCTGCTATACTATTGATATAAAAAACGCAATCTTTCGCAAAATTCGCTCTCGAACGCCTCACAGCCCTGTGCATACGCACTGTCAGCTGTGGGCAGGGCGGCGATTTTGCCCTTATACACCTCGATAAGCGCACCCCACAGTACATCATGCGTTGTGAGCGTGCTCTCCTGTGCGGGTATCAAACCGCACTCTAACGCCAGCTTAACGCCGCGATTGCCCGAGAGCAGCCACGAGATGAACGACGCTATATCGTCCGCGCTCCGACTGCCGCCGGCAGTTACGGCAAGTCCCCACGCCTCGGCCAGATATCCGCTGTCGTTCTCCTGATAGAGCGGCGGTACAGGGCGTATTTCAAATCCGCGTCCAATTTTGTTTGGCAGTGCGGACGAGGAAACTATAGCGCAGGCCAGCTCACCCGATAGGACACGCGCGACGGCATCATCACAAGTAGGCAGCATCGCGCCGCTGTATACATCATCTGCAAGCAGGTTATACAGTGCCTTGTATGCCCCTGTGGGCTTGTCGGAAAGCTGGGCGGTAAACTCATCACCCTCGCGCAAAAGCTCAGTGAAAAAGAGTGCGGAATAAGAATCCACAGCATAAAACGCCGCGCCGTTTTCGCTGTAATAATTCTGCGCACTGCCGGACAGCGCGTCCATGGTGATCAGCTCCGCTTCACCGCACAGCGCGGTGTTCACGAGAAGCACCTGCGCCTGCATACCGAGGGGGAAGAAGCTTGACCCAATACTTGCACTGCGGCTGGACAGCGCCATGGGGTAATCAAGGGCAGAATCGTTCAGGGCTGACGAAATGTCCGCAAGCTTGCCGCGTGCGTGCATTTCAAACGCGCGATAGTGCGTGCACAGGATAATGTCCGGCGTGGCGGAATCGAGCGTAACGGCCAACTCTGCTTCATCGGCAAAGCGCTTTATCTCAACCGGAAGCTGTGCGCGGGACAAACTGTGATTATATTCCTTTGCAAGCTCATCGAGCACACCGGACGCTGTGCCGCCATCAACGCACCAGACGGACACCACGCCGCGCGCATCATCCGGACGTGTGCGGGCGTATATAAATATCCCGCCGACGATAAACAGCGCAAGCAAAACGATAATGAGATTTCGTGTTTTCATGATTTGACTCCAACGAATGTATCAAGCTAATTTAATCACATTTTGCCGCATTATTCAAGATTGACACATATGTTATAATATAAAATTAAGAAAAATAATAATTCTGAGGTGGAAAATGAAATATAAAGCTGTTTTGTATGATATGGACGGTACGGTGCTGGACACGCTTCAAGACTTGACGGAGGCGGTGAACACATCCCTGCGCCGCTTTGGTCTGCCGGAAAGAAGCGCGGCACACGTGCGCGCCGGTCTTGGCAACGGCGCACAGCAGCTTATTGAATATTGTATGCCAAGCGGCGCGGACAGTGCGCTCATGCAGGAGGTGCTTTCATTCTACAAGCCGTATTATGATGCGCATTGCCGCATAAAAACCGCGCCCTACCCGGGTATGCTGGCGCTGATGCAGCGCCTGAAAGAAGAGGGGGTCAAGCAGGCGATAGTCTCCAATAAGCCGGACAAGGCTGTGCGTGAGCTGGCAAACGCGTTCTTTGCGGAGTATCTGGAGCTTTCTGTAGGGGAGAGTGAGACTGTCCGGCGCAAGCCCTGTCCGGACAGTGTGAATACCGCCGCGGCCGCAATGGGTGTCAGCAATGCTGAGTGCGTGTATGTCGGTGACTCCGAGGTGGATATTGAAACCGCGAAAAACGCGGGCATGGACTGCATATCCGTCACATGGGGCTTTCGCGATGCAGAGCAGCTTGCGCCTGATGCCTCTTGCATGGTGGATGATATGGACGCGCTGTATGCCGCAATAACCGGCGCGTAAATCCTCACATACACCTGATTGATGAACGCCCGACAGAATAATACCGCGCGGACGGGCATACAATATCACAGGTGATGAATGAATGGGAAAAAAGAATAGAGGCACTTGGCCGCTTATAATATCGCTTATCATACCGCTGGCCGTGGGCGGGGCATCGGCAATGCTGACGATGGACGGGATGCGCCTGTTTAAGCTAATGCGAAAGCCGCCGCTGTCGCCACCGGACTGGCTGTTCCCCGTGGCGTGGACGGTGCTTTATGTGCTGATGGGCATTGCGGCGTATCTCGTCTACACGTCATCGGCCACGCAGGTGCGGCGCAATCGTGCGCTGAGCTTTTATGCGGTGCAGTTGGGGATGAACTTTTTCTGGTCTATTATCTTTTTCGCGCTGGAGCTGCACCTGACCGCCTTTGTGTGGCTGGTAGGTATGTGGCTGTTGATTGCGATATGCACAGTGCTTTTCTATCATATCGACAAGCGCGCCGGCCGCCTGATGCTGCCTTACCTCGTATGGACAGCCTTCGCCGGCTACCTCAACATGGGCGTGTTCCTGCTGAATTGACAGGTGATGTGTCTAACATTCATATAGCAATCCCCCTCCGGGTGACGTGTCACACGGAGGGGGATTGCTTTTGTTATGCCGTTTGATTATGCAACGGCGGGGGTGTTCTTTTTCTTGAGAAACTGAACCAGAATAACTGCGGCGAAGAGGACAACGCCGATAAGGTCAGTCACAGTGCCGGGGATCATCATCAGCAGACCACCGACAGCTATCGTAATACGCGAGATGAAGTGAAGATCGCATATGATGTAGCCTTCAAGAGCGGCAGAAATGCCGAAGAGACCAACAAGGGAGGTAATGATAATCTGAATCATGCTCCAAGTGGTGACGTCAATAAACAGCATTGCGGGGTTCATGCAGAATATGTACGGTACAACGAATGCTGCGATAGCAAGCTTTGTGGCGTTGAAGCCGGTCTTCATCGGGTTGGACTTTGCAATGGCAGAGCCTGCGTAGGCGGCGAGTGCGACAGGAGGTGTGATATCAGCAACGATGCCGAAGTAGAACACGAAGAAGTGTGCGCACATCTTGGGAACACCCATCGTGATAAGGATAGGGGCGCAGGTGGAGGCCATGATGCAGTAGTTCGCGGTGGTGGGAACGCCCATGCCGAGGATGATGCAGCAGATCATGGTGAGGAACAGCGCAACAAAGGTCGGGTCGATAAAGCTGATTGCGTTGGATGCTGCAACAACAGCGGAGATGAGCTTGGATGCAAGGCCGGTTGCGGTGATGCAGCCGGAGATGACACCGGCCATGGAGCAGGCGACAGCAACGGTAATGGTGCTCTTGCCGCCGGCTTCAAGAGCCTCAAGTATCTTGGTGATGGTGATGCGATCATCCTTGTCAAAGAGGCTGACAAAGATGGCGCAGAGGATGGCGATAGTTGCAGAGAACTGCATGGTGCGGGTGTTGGTGGTTACGAGCCAGACCAGAACGACCAGCGGAGCAAGGAGGTAAACCTTGCGCATCAATCTGCCAAGCTTGGGCAGCTCAGCGCGGCTGAGACCTTTCAGACCAAGCTTCTTTGCCTCAAGATGGACAGCAATGAATATACCGGTGAAGTACAGCACTGCGGGCAGAATAGCACGGAGGGCAACCTCAGCGTAGGTGACGTTCATATACTCTGCCATGAGGAAAGCGGCCGCGCCCATGATGGGGGGCATTATCTGGCCGCCGGTGGAGGCGGCAGCCTCAACAGCACCGGCAAATTCGGGCTTATATCCGGCCTTCTTCATCATAGGGATGGTGACAGAACCGGTAGTGACAGTGTTGCCGACAGAAGAACCGGAGACCATACCGCACAGTGCGGAGGAGATGACTGCGACCTTGGCAGGACCGCCGGCAAAGCCGCCGACGAGGGAGTTTGCAATCTCAATAAAGAATGCGGCAATGCCTGTACGCTCAAGGAATGCACCAAAGATGATGAACACAACGATGTACTTTGCGCATACCTGAACAGGGGTGCTCATGATACCGCTGGTGGTGTAGAAAAGGGTGTAGATAACTCTCTTTATGCCGATACCGGTGGTGAAGGTGTATATCAGCAGCACACCGGCAACGCACAGAATGGGGATACCGACACAACGGCGGCAAAGCTCCATAAGCACCAGTATGCCGATAACGCCGATAACGACCTGCATGGAGGTTATCTTAGAGGCGCTGGTGAGAACCTTGACGAGAGAATCATAGCTGAAATAGAAGTACAGGAAACATGATGCGCCTATTACCATGAGAACGAAATCGTACCAGGGAATATAGTTGTGGCGGACATGATGCTTGCTTGCGGGGTAGGTGAGATAACCCATAACGACCACGAACGCGAGGAACGCGGTAAGGCGCTTTTCCAGCGCGGCTACGCTGAACAGGGTGGAATAGATGCAGTAGAGAGAGAAAACAACCATTATCGCGCGGACGACAAGCGCGATCTTGCCCTCCCATATACGCGTGTTAGACTCTCTGTCGTACTTGCGCATCAGCTTTTCCACGTCTTCCGCCGTGCCAACATCGACATACTCAATGTCGGTGGTGTTGTCCACAACGTGCTCAGTGTCCACGATGTGGTCAAGAATACTGTCGTGCTTGTTTTTTTCGGACATTCCGGAACGCTCCTTACTTTGAATAATTGACTTTATAAACAACACTTCCGCTGCAAAATGCAGCGGATGGCGTTAATATACCGTTAAGGATTTAGTGTCACTTTGCATAAGGAAACCGGCGGCGCGGGTGTGCACCGCCGGTTTAGTCACACATTAAAGGTAAGCTTTACTTGGTTGCAACCTCAAAGCCCTGCTCTGCAAAGTACTTTGCTGCACCGGGGTGATAAGGAACGCTGGTCATGCTGGCTGCGAATGCAGTGTCAAGCTCAGCTGCCTTGCCGTGCTGGATTGCATCGGGGTTGGCAAACACGGTGGAAACGAAGGTGTAAACCGCGTCATCGGAAACATCGTCACGCACGAGGACAACTGCGGCAACTGCCACGGTCTGGACATCCTCGGGCATGCTGTAGGTGTCAGCAGGGACGGTGTAAGCGGAGTAGTAGGGGGAAGCCGCAAGCAGCTTTTCAACGTGCTCATCATCAATTGCAACGAGGTAAACCTGGCCGCTGGTGGAGAGGTCGGTTATTGCAGTGGTGGGTGCGCCTGCAACGATGAAGGCTGCGTCGATCTTGTTGTCCTTCAGGCTTTCAGCGCTGTCGCCGAAGCTCTGGTATACGGGGTTGATGTCATCAAGGGTCATATCGTAAGCGGAGAGAACGTCAACAGCATTGAAGTAAACACCGGAACCGAGAGCACCGACGGAAACGTTCTTGCCGGCCAGGTCAGCAACGGACTTGATGTCAGGGTTCATGGTGACGATCTGCACCTGCTCCATATAAAGTGCAGCGGCAACGGAGAAGCTGTCAACAGCGGTGTCGAAGAGGTTGGTGCCGCTGTAAGCGTAGCTCATAACGTCGGACTGGCAGAAGCCGAGCTGGTAAGAACCGGCGTCCATATCCTCAATGTTGGCCTGAGAGCCGTTGCCGGTGACAGCAGTGACACTGAGGTCGGAGTTGGTGGTGACATACTGGGCGAGGACACTGCCGAACGCGTAATATGTACCGGTTTCACCGCCGGTGGTGAAGGTGAGGGCTTCCTTGCTGTCACCAGAGCCGCAGGCGCACAGAGCAAATACCATACACAGAGCAAGAAGAAGTGCAAACAGTTTTTTCATGATCATTGACCTCCTGAATTTTATGCGCTGAAAAATATTTTTCATTACGCTAACGTAACACTTGAATTACGCTCTTTTCGCTGTTATAATACAACCAAAAGTTGATTTTGGCAATAGTGTATTTACAATTTCACCAATTAACACATAAAATTGCTTTGGCGGGTATGGCGTTTTATGCAAAAGCAATAAAAAGAATGTGAAGCTGTTATCAATTGCCGCAAAAAGGCCACTTTTTAGTACAAATATCGTTTTTTATTTGACTATTTAAACCGGTGGTGCTATACTTTCGGTCGCCGGTTGATAATAGGAAACGGAGCGTAATTATGGATTTCTCGCTATTGAAAAGCTTTATAGCTGTGGCAGATGAGAAAAGCTTCTCAACCGCCGCAAAGCATCTATTTATATCACAGCAGTCTCTCAGCAAGCAGATTGCAAAGCTGGAGGAGGAGCTGGGTACGCCGCTGTTTGTGCGCAGCCGCCCATTGGTGCTGACGCAGGACGGCAAGCAGTTTTTGAAAACCGCCAAGGGCATACTGCTTTTAAAACAGCAGTATGAGGAATCAAGCTCCAAGAGCATAAGCGGGGCGCATTTTGTGCATCTTGGCGTTGAGCATACCATTGCGCGCGCCATCCTCCCGCACGTTCTGCCGGATTACATTCACCGTAATCCCGACACCTATGTGAAGCTTAGCGAGGAATCGCCTGAGGTGCTGCAAAAGACGCTGAGCTATGACGGGGTGGATCTCGTTATAGGCACGATAAACAATACGCCTGACACTTATAAGGCCGTGCCGCTTTGCCGCAAGGAGCAGCTTCTTGTTGTGCCAAAGCCGATGCTGCACCATCTCGCCGGCAGTGAGTATGAGGCCAGACGTGCGGAGTTTTCAAAGGGGGCGGATCTCGCCTATTTTGAAAGCGTGCCTTTTATAAAGATCCCGCGTCAGTCATCCGGCGGCAGGACGCTCAACAGCTACTTGAAGTATTACGATATAAACCCGCATTTTGTGTGTGAGCTTACCAATGTGGAAAATGCGTTTCAGCTTGCAAACAGCGGTTTGGGCGTGTTCATCTATCCTCAGCTTTTCTGGGATATGCTTGCCCACGAGGTGCAGGAGGATTATCTGCGGAATATAGACATCTTCCCTCTGCCGTACCTGCCGGACATTGAAAACGTCTGCGCCTATTATCATAAGGAGACCGGACTGCACGGTAAAACGCGTGAGCTGTTCGACAGCTTCGTGACCTTCTTTGATGAGTACAAGCGGAAAAAGCAGCTTTAAGACTGCAAATAGAATGATGAAAAGAGAGATTGGCCGTAGTGTGCCGATCTCTTTTCATATATGCGCCTATTGACAAATAGAATTAGTTAAGCTATTATAATTATATTCACTTAACAAAAACGGAGGTGCGCAGGGTGGAAATATTAGAGGCGCTGGATGCCTTTTACTACAGCACGGCGCTGTGCGATTTGAACCTGATGAACAAGCGCATTGTGGATGAAACCATCAGCTTTAACAGCTCACTGTATATGGACATCATATTTTTCATGAAAGGGCAGTGCACCGTCTCTAAACTGGCGGAACTGCTGCACGTGTCAAAGCCGGGGGTTACGCAGAAGATAAACGAGCTTATCCGGCAGGGACTTGTGAAAAAGACGGTTGACCCCAACGACCGGAGAAAGAACTATCTCTCCGTGGATGAGAGCAGGGTTCCGGCGTATAAGGTATATCGGCGTCAGGATGCCGAATTGCAGGAGCGTCTTGGCCGCGAATACACGAAAGAGGATATAGAGAAATTCTGCAAGATCCTCAACGTGGTGACAGAGATCAATTTAAAGGAGATTAACGGAGCTTAAAACATGGCGGAAATATCGAACATAAACAATAACACAGCAAACAATAACGAGGTTAAAATAGAGGGGGCGTTTCTGAGCGGGCCTATCATCCCCGCAATGCTGAAGTTTTCACTGCCGGTGCTGCTGGCGCTTTTTTTACAGGCGTTCTACGGCGCGGTTGACCTGTGGGCTGTGGGCCGGTTTTGCGGCGCGGCGGAGGTGTCTGCTGTTGCGACAGGCAGCCAGACCATGCTGATAATAAACGGCCTTATAACCGGCCTTGCCCTCGGCACAACGGTGCTGTTGGGTATGCGCATCGGCGAGGGGAACAGCGCGGGCGCCTCGCGCGTTATTGGGACGAGTATTTATATCTTCGGCGGCCTTGGCGCGGTGCTGACGGTGCTGGTGATAGTGCTGGCGCGGCCAATCGCACTGCTGATGAATGCACCGGTGGAGGCGCTGGAACACACGGTGGATTACATCCGCATATGCGGCGCGGGCTGCATCTTCATTGCGGCGTATAATCTCACCAGTGCCATTTTCCGCGGCATGGGCAACTCCCGAGCGCCGCTGATTTTCGTCACGATTGCAAGCGTGTTCAACATTGCGGGGGATATACTGTTGACGAGGGTATTTAACCTCGGCGCAGCGGGCGTGGCGATCGCCACCACTGCGGCGCAGGCGATAAGCGTGGCGCTGTCGCTGCTGCTTATCAAAAAGCACGGTCTGCCCTTCAAGCTCGCGCGGGAGGCTATGCGGCCAGAGAGAGAGACGGCGCTGGGCGTGATAAAGCTGGGTTTTCCGGTCGCGTTGCAGGATATGTGCAATGAGCTGTCATATCTTATCATCATCGGCCTTGTCAACAGCCTTGGCCTGACCATCGCGGCAGGCGTTGGCATTGCGGAGAAGATTGCCATGTTCATCTTCCTTGTGCCGCTCAGCTATATGCAGTCGGTGTCGGCCTTTGTCGCGCAGAATACCGGCGCACAACAGCACGCGCGCGCACGGCAGGCGATGTGGGACGGCATGGCCACCGCCGCCGTAATTGGCGGGGGTATCGCGCTGCTGACGTTCTTCTTCGGTGATGTGCTGTCCTCTTTGTTCATTGAGGAGGCGGCGGTTATCGCGGTCTCGGCAGAGTTTTTGAAAGCCACGAGTATTGAGTGCTTTGTGCTGTCGCTTGCGTATTGCTTCACCGGATATTTTAACGGCATCGGCAAGACCGCCTTTGTGATGACGCAGGGGATAATCGCGGGGCTTGCAGTGCGTGTGCCGCTGGCGTGGCTTATGACCACGCGCCCTGTACCGGTGGTGTTCCATATCGGCCTCGCGGAGACGGCGGCTTCGGCATTCCTGCTGGTCGTCTGTGCGGTATACTATACCATGTGCGCGAAAAAGAGAAAGAAACTGGCCTAAATAATAAAGAAAAGAGACGATAATAATGCGATTTGTAGATTTACATTGCGACAGCCTTTTTGAAATGTATCTTCAGAAAAAGGATCTTGCCGCGCTGAACGGACACATAAATCTTGCAAAGCTTGCCGCCGGTGAGGTGCTTATGCAAAGCTTTGCGGCCTTTATTGCCACGCACGATTGCGCGAAGAGAAACGGTGTGAAGCTGGATGCCTACGAACTGTTCCACGCCCTCGCGGATATATTCGACGCGCAGATGGCGCAATATGCCAACGCGATAGCGCCTGTGCGCTGCTATGCCGATGTTGAAAAGAATCAGCGCGAGGGCAAGATATCCGCCCTGCTGACAGTGGAGGACGCGGTGTTTCTTGACGGGAAAATCGAGCGGGTGGATGAGATGTATTCACGCGGCGTGAGGATGGCGGCGCTGACATGGAACTATGAAAACTCGCTGGGTTATCCCAACGCCGCAGACGCCGCTGACCACGCAAGGGGGCTGAAGCCCTTTGGCATTGAGGCGGTGCAGCGGATGAATGAGCTGGGGATAATTGTTGACGTGTCGCATCTATCCGAGGGCGGCTTCTGGGATGTGGCGCGGCGCACGAAAAAGCCGTTTGCCGCCTCGCACTCCTGTGCCCGCGCACTGTGTGACCACAGCCGCAACCTCACGGATAAGCAGCTTCACGCGCTGGCCGACTGCGGCGGCGTTGTGGGCGTCAATTTCTATTCGGCGTTTCTCAACGGACGCGAGGATTACACTGCAATTGCTGACATAGTGGCACACATGGACTATATCCGCAACAAGGCCGGAATAGAGGCAGTCGCGCTCGGTTCAGATTTCGATGGGATAGACTGTGCGCTGGAATTTAAAGACTGCGCCGGTCTGCCGCGGCTTGCCGATGCCATGTCAAAGTGCTTTACCGATGATGAAATTGACCGTATATGCACCCAAAACGCCCTGCGGGTGTTCAAAGATGTTGTAGGGTGATGAACGGGAAAACCTGAATAGATAAATACAAATAGATGGCTACAGCGAAAAGAAAAATCGCTGTAGCCACCATTTTACCTGTCCCTCCACCACAGAGGAACATTTTGGCGTAAATAACAGTCTATATACCAAGCACATAGTAGACGCGCAAAGCTTGGAGGGATTATATGAAAAAACGTACCTTTATATCGCTGTTTTTGGTTGTTGCAATGCTGTTATGCGCCTGCAGTGCCGAGCCAAACACCGTCAATCAAGCAAATAAAGACGTGGAATACTATTACCGCGCAGACGCGAAAAGCGTCTACCCACTCGGCATTGACGGAAGCATAACCGGTGTTGCAGCGGACAGTGAGCACATATTTGTCTGCGGCACGAAAAACGATGTACCCGCTCTCACCGTCATGGGTTACACAAAGGGCACGGAGAGCCATTCACTATCTGACGCAGATATAATCACTACACTAGGCGGGAAAGACCGCGCAATAAATGTGAGCTACGGTGCGGGTAAATTCTATTTTCTTGTCGGAACTTCAGATGAATCGGCGGACAGCGAGACGTATGCCGTTCGCATATATCGCCCCGACGGTGCTGAGATTGCGGTAACGCCATTGGAAGTTGATGCCCATGATGCACCTAAAACCATTCTTCCGCTTGATGACGGCAGCGACGGTGGAGATAACTTCACAAGTCTTTTCTGCGGTGATCACAGCATGCATCTCATACCCAAAACGTGCACGGACAAGGAAAACGCATGGGGCTTTCTTCGCCTTATACTCACAGAGGAATGGCAGATAAAGGACTTCGACCAACGGCGTATATGCTACCCCGGCAATATCCATGCACTTGAAGCCGTTCTTAAATCTTATAATTCCACCCAGATGACCGAGAACGTGCATAGTTTGATCGACAGCGCCACACTGCACACGCACAATTACAACAAGATTGAGCAGGTGTTTATAGACAGCGTCCTGCCCTATGTCTATGGTGATATGGAGCTGGACACCGTGCTGAATATCGCCGAGAGCACAATGCGCATCATCGCCGCAGAGATGGAATAAGAGAGGGAGAGTACCTGTTTAACGCAATAAAAACGAGGGATGCCAACGCATTCCCTCGTTTTTCTATACTTTTTTACGCGGCGAGGGTATATTCCTCGGTGTCGCGCATATCAAATAGCGCGGCTTCACCGTTTATCAGGCGGTAGTACGCGGTCAGTGCGTAATAGCCCTGCGCGGTGGCGAGTGTATCGAGCTCAGCAGTGAGTGTGTGGCTGAATCCGCCGCCCTCCACATAGAATGAGCAAAGCGCGTCCACAACGCTTATACCGTTTTTGATAAAGCGCTTGTCAGTGTGCGGGTCGATGCTGTATGCGGTTATTGCCGTTATGACCTGTGCGCACGACTCACTGTTGAGTGTGCCGTAGCTTTCATAGCCGCCGGTGCTGCTCTGCATATCAGACAGCAGCGCGATTGCCGCCTCTGCCGCCGCGTTCACGCGCTTTGTCAGCGCGTCCTTGCTGTCGGGGTCATAATATGCGCTGAGTGCTTGCAGCACCATTGCAGTCGCGTCAACCTCAGCGGTGTCACCGGAGAACGCCCAGCCGCCGTCATCAAGCTGCTTGTCGAGAAGATACTCAATAAGCGCCTCGCGCGTGGTCTGCTTTTTGCCGTCAGGCGCGGCGGGAACGTCATAATCGCCGCTGTTTAGCGCCAGAAGCGTGTATATCGCGCCGGAGAGGGGCTGCATCGCGATATACGCCATATCGCCCAGCGGGGCGAGCAGATCAGCCCCGCCAAAGTCAGCCGGGTCGAGACTCAGCGCCGTTAGCGTGAGTATCACACGCGCATTTTCTGTCGGCTTTGTGGCGCTCAGGCGGCCATTATCGTCCGCACGCACCGACACATACGCCTCCAGCACCTCTATATATTCCTCAGGCACGTCGCGCCCACTGCGGGCAAGGCCGAGGATGAACCACTCACTGCCGAATTTGCAGAGGGTGTTCTCCTCATCACGCTGGATATAGTCGCCGGTTGTGGTGTATATATCCAGAATTTCGCCGTTTTTCTTTATCAGCGCGGCATAGGCTTTTTCAGCCTCTTTGAGGATGTTGTAGTTGCTGACCTGTGCCTTCTCCGCCTGCGTCAGCGTTTCATACGCGCGTCTTGCGGCGGATATCGCGTCACCACTGGCAATGGTGACCTCGCCTATGGCGTCGATAAGCTTTATCACCTCATCCACGGTGTATTCGGATTGCTTGCCGTATAGCGCGGTGTAATCATCCGTGTAGAAGAAGTGGATACTGTCACCGTCAGAGAGGAAGTACTGGCTCATTACAACGGCGGGGATGCTGCCGTTAACGGCATACATCCAGCCGGAATATTCGCCGCGATCCTTCTGGCTGAGCACTGTGCCGTCAGGCTTTACTATGCCGGTTACAAATGCGCCGCCCAGCGCTGCATAGCCCTTTTCAGACAGCGCGCGGTAGAACACATCATACACTGTCACGCCCTCTCCAAGGTCACTGTATGCACAGCTTATCCACGGAGCGCCGTTGTCGGAGAGGGTGAATAGCACGCTCAGTTTCTTTTCGTCGGCATCATCACTTGTTGGGTCAGTGCCGAGGACAGTCAGCTTTGCGGAAACCGGCTGATTATAAAGCTTTTGCAGCTTTGCATTGCCGGGATAACGCGCGGCATACTTGCCATAAGCCTCGCTGGAGAGACAGCTCTCCACGGTAACGGATTTGTGCTCCTTATCGCGCGTGACGGCCAGACTTTCGTGGCTTATCACCTGCGCGTTGGAGGATTTGAACAGACGCCACTGTTCGGAGGCGTACCATCCGTCCAGCGCGACAGGCACAATGCCGTGACCGACCTGTTGGGCATACTTATACACCCACACAAGATTCCCGCCTTCGTCCAGATACACCTCGGAAAACGGCGTGAGGTCGGTGGTTATCTCATCGGGATTGGTGTTTTTGCCCTTAATGCCGTCAAAATAATGCGCTTTTACCTGCTCCATCAGCGCGATTTCCGCGTCCAGTTCAGCATCTGTCAGCGGCTGCACGGTTACGGTGACATCACGCGACGCGACAGCGCCGGTCTCCGTGTCGGTTATGGTGATGGTCAGTGTGACATCCACAGCCTCCTCACCGGGGGCGGGGCGGTAGACATTTGCACGCACGGCGTTATTCACATCGGGGGAGGGGATGACGCTTTCATTGCTGCTGGTTATGGTAATGGGCTGCTTCTGGCCATTAACGTCAAAGTCGCGGGTTGAGGGGAAGCGTATGTCATTTACAACGTTGCCTGTGTCCAGTGCGCCGCCGGTTACGATATCCGTAAGCCCGGGGGATTTCAGCGCGGCATCAAGCTTTGCCTCAAGCTGCTTGCGCATCTGCTCTTTAATATCCGTGTCACTGCCCTTTACCTTGACGGTGTAGACCATGTTTGCATATACGCTGTTGTCCTTATTCCATGTGGCCTTGGCCGTGAGGGTGACGTTGGTATCGTCTTTCGGCTGCGCGATGGTGACGGTGTGCGGCGCGTAATAGCCGGAGCTGCCGCCGGATGCGCCGATTTTCAGTATTTCGCTGTCCTCACCGCTTGCGTCTGCGGCTGCCCAGGTGATGGTTGCCCATGAGTCAAACTGCGTGTAATCGCTGTAATCGGCAGTGTCAGGGTCAATACCGGATTTTAGCTGATATTTCGGCAGCGTCAGCGTATCATCGGCTGAAAGCTCCTTGGGGACGGTGATTGACGCGGCGAGTGCATCAATGCGCGCCTGCGCCTTGCCCAGATCCCATGTCAGGCGGGTTTGAAGCTCCTTATCCAGTGTCACGCCGGACAGCGTGAAAGAGTATACCGGCCGCAGATAGGAGTCACTGCCGGTCATTTTGTCATCAAAATGATAGCTTATAGTACCATCGGCGGCGATAGACGCGCAATCATCGGCGGCGGGAGTTTTCACGGACACGCGTATACCCTCATAGCCCTTGCTTTCAAGAAGGGCTTCCAGCGCGCGGCAGGCGTTTTTATCTGTGCCATATACCGGCGTGAAATTCCCTGTCAGCTTGCCCAGCGCCTCTTTCAGCGTGTCCTCGGCCTGTTTTGCCTCGGCAGAGTACAGCGTGAGGGTGTAATCGCGCGTCTGGCTTGTGCCGTTTGCGGTGTCAGTCACTGTCGCGGTTATGGTGACGGCTTTTGTGCCGCTGGTGGGGAGAGTGAGAACCTCGGCGGTGGAGCTTATATAGCTGCTGTTATCGCTGCTGTACTCCACGCTCCAACCATCACCGCCGGAGGGGAGCTTCAGTGCACCGGTGGTGTAAACGGTGTTATTATCAGGCAGGGCGGCTTTTATCGCGTCAAACGCCTTGCCGAAAACCGTCTGCTCCCATATGGCGTATAGGTTATATCTCGCGTTATCATAGCTTGCGGTGTATTCTATCGTGCCGCCGTCGGAATAGCGCGTGGAGTAGCTTGAATCGTAAGAGGAGGTTGACCAGTGCTTGAAATTATACCCGTCACGCGTGAAAGAGCAGGGCGGGAGGGTATATTCAACGCCGGAATCTGCGGTGATGCTCTCCATCTCACCGTCAGCGCCGTTCGCGTTGAACACTAATATGTACTGCTTGTTCTTATAGTGCGCATAAAGGATAGTGTCGGTGGTAAAGGTCGTGTCGGTAGTTACCTGCTGGCCGCCGTCTATCTCGGTGAACCAGCCGATAAAGGTCTTGCCGCTGAGACTTGCCGAGGGCAAGCCGGAGCAGGTACTGCCCTCATCTATGACCTTTGTTTTGGTGTAGCAGCTGCCGCCGTTTGCATCAAATGTTATGGTGACGGTCTTTACCCAGTGGGCATACATGGTCACAGCGTCAGTAGAGGTGAATTTATCCGAGGTGGTGATTTTATCCCCGCCCTCTGCGGCGGTGTACCAGCCGAGGAATCTGTATCCGTCACGCTTCGGGTCGGAAAGCGATGAATACTTTGCGCTGCCGGTTGCCTCGTTGTAGATGTAGTTGTAGTTTTGACCTACAACGCAGGTGCGTGTGCTTACGCGGTTTTCAATGTCATAGTTCAGATCGACCGTGACCGGCACCTGCTTGCCGTACCACACAGCGTACAGCGTAACGACTGCGCCGTTTGTGGAACTGAGGTTTGAAACGGCCGCTTCATCAGCGTATGAAGCGGTGCTGGTGTAAGATGAGCTGCCCCAGCCGGCAAAAGTATAACCCTCTCTGGCAAAGCTGCACTTGGGCAGATAATAGCTTTCGCCGTACTTCAGACCGGCCATATCGGCCATACTGCCCGCGCCGTTGTTGGCCGAGAAGCGCACAGTGTATTCGATGGGCGTCCACGCGGCGGTGAGGGTGATATCTGCTGTTATCGGCGCGGCAGTGTTGAATTCCGCGCCGTCAACGCGCCAGCCGGAGAATATATATCCGTTGCTTGCAGGCGAGGGAATAGCGTCAACGGGGATGGCACTGCCGGTGCGGATGTTTACGGACGCGATAAGCCCGCCTGTCCCGTTATAAAAGCTGACGACCTTTGCATCTGCCCACAGTGCGTACAGGCTAAGTGCTTCGGTGGGCTTATCTATGGTCTCTTTGTCGTCATACTTCTTCTCACCATCAGCGGTGAGTGCCCAGCCATCAAACACGGCGTGATCCTTGGTGAATGTGTTTGCATTCAACGCGGCTGTGCCGTAGAAGTTCTGCGTGGTGCTGTCGTCAGTCCCGTTGTTGGCGTAGAATGTGACTACAGTGGGCTCACCCGCAGAAAAGCCGGTGAGATATGCGCGGTCATCAACGCCGGTGCTGTAGTTGCCGCCCTTTCTGTAGACAAACGTGAGGGTATCATCTGCCTTCACATCAACGGCAACGCCGACCCAGTCGGTAACACCGGATACATTGTTGACTATAGCCGTTGAGTTGTGCTTGACGGAAAAATAATCACTTCTTCCGGAGGAGACTTTGTACTGAAAAGATATATGCGCATCCGTTGTGAATGTCAGCGTCAGCGTGGCAGAGCTGTAAAATTGCCCCTTATTGCCAGACACTATCATGCTGCCGTCGCTTTTCCAGCCGGAGTTGCTTGCCGCGGCGGGGATGCCGTTGAGCAGGGACTCATCAAATGCGCTCAGTGCGTAGGTGGAAATACCGCCAAGCAGCGCGATTTCATCATCTGCGTCATCTTCTTCTGCACTAGGCGTGGGTTCGGCGCTAGGTGTAGGCTCAACTGTCGGCTCTGCACTTGGCACAGGTTCAACGGTAGATTCTGCGTCCGGTGCAGGTTCTGCACTTGTAGCGGGCGCGGGGGTGGATTCCGACTCGGATGCAGGCGTGGGAGCGGGTGCGGGGGTGAGCTCCGGCTCGACAGAGAGGGGCGGTGTTTCGATAACGACGGTTTCCACCGGCACAGCATCGTCGGCAAATGCGCCCATGGGCATCATGCCGCACAGCATTATCAGCGCCAGTGCAAGAGAGGTAATGCGTTTTTTCATGGTGTTCCTCCAAATGAAAAATCTCCATTCCCGTGAGAGATGGAGACTATGACGCAACACAAACCCAAGCACAGATTTCTCTGTGCTTTTTTCAGGCCAGCCTCATCCTCCTCGGGACGGTTGACTTTCAGCCATTGCGGCAAGTCTTCTGACTCATGGCTCATCCTCCGGCAAACCTTCCCAAGAATAATATCTCAGTGGTTTAATATGCCATCGTCACCATATACAGCAGCGGGACTGCTCCGGATTCACACCGGATTCCTTGTTAGGCTCTGCGCGTAAGCGCTTCGCACCGCAGCGGCTATTCAATTTGCACCTATTATACCACAACATTATTCTAAGTACAATCAGGGGGGAGAAAAATTGTCTATACAGATTTTAAGCGATTGATTATTGCGCAGCGTGAAAGAAAGGGGTAAAATAATTTAAAAGATGGTACAATGCAATCATTATAAATAAATTAAGGAGGCAATTATGAGCAAAAACGTTATATTCTGTTTTTCAGGCAGCGGCAACTGCCTGGACATAGCAAAAACCATTGCCGGTGAGCTTGGCGATACGGATATTGTCATGATGCGCTCTGAACCGGCTGTAAAGGACGTGCGCGATGCAAGGCGCGTTGGCTTTGTGTTCCCGTGCTACGGCGGCGGTCTGCCGGGTGATGTTGAAAAATACGTTTCCCAGCTTCAGATCAGCCCCAACGCCTACACCTTCGGCGTGTGCTCCTGCGCGGCGTATCTCGGCACAGGTCTTTATAAGCTGGATGAGATCATCCACCTTGACTACTGGGCGAAGATCACGCACCAGTGCTCGTGCATATGGCTGTTCCCGCACGGGCTGATGATGCCCATGCTGCCCGCTGACAAGGCGCAAAGCCGCGCAGAGAAGCTTGCAAAGGCTGTCGCGGGTGAGATTCTCTCCGCACGCCGCCGCGATAGACGTCCGCCGAACAACCCGCTGAACGTGGTGGAGTCTAATATGTGGCCGACGCTTTCTGCCAAAAAGGGTGCGAAAATGCGCGCGAACGCAAGCTGCATCGGCTGCGGCCAGTGCGTCACACTCTGCCCGAAGGGGAATATCCGCCTTGAAAACGGCAAGGCCGTCATCGGCGGCAACTGCATACAGTGCCTGAGCTGTCTGCAATACTGCCCGCAGAAGGCCATAGACCTCGGCGGTCTCAGCGTAAAGCGTGAGAGATACCATAACCCCAACGTAAAGGCATCAGAGCTTAGCGCAAAGCTTATACATATCGACTGATTTATTCACATTGAAATCAAAAAGCGCAGACGTGGTTTAACGTCTGCGCTTTTACGCGTATATTATCTGATTTTTAGTATTCGTACACACCGCCGCCGATAAACTCTCTCAGCAGACCGTCAGGGGCGACAAGCGCCTCATCAATGTGGCCGAAAAGCTGAATCGCAGGCAGAACGGAGCGCAGCTCCTCAAAGCGCTCTATACCCTCCGGCACGGCAGAGAAAAGCTCGGTTGCGATGGTGTTGAACACTGCCGGCTCGTAGGGGAGGGAAGAGTCGAACTGATAGTCGGCCTTGTTCTTGAACGGAGAAATATACAGCTTCTCGCCGCGACGGACATTTGCCCACATCGCCATGGTCTCAGCCGGGTCAGAGCCGCGGAACAGATGGTCGCGCACGGTGCGGCGCACAAGGCGGAACCATGTCCCTTTGAACACAACCTGACCGTTGAATTCCACATTGCTCCGCGCGGAAATGTACAGCTTGAACGCCTCAGGGTGCTTATCCGTTATCATATCGCTTAACGCATGGATGCCCTCGAATATCACGACTTCATCCTTTTTCAGCTTGATGGACGAAAACGGCTCCTGTATGCGCATTTTGCGCGAAAACTCGTACTTCGGCACGAAAATACGCTCACCCGCGGCAAGCATGGAAAAATGCCTGTTGAGAAGCTCCATATCCAGACACAGCGGGGATTCCAGATCCATCTCACCTTCAGGTGTGCGCGGCACAGTGGCAGGGTCAATAGTGTTGAAGTAGTTATCCATGCTGACGTAGTGCGTGCCCACGCCGCGCCGCTCCAACTCTGCGGCAACCTTCATCGCAGTGGTGGTTTTGCCTGAACCGGACGGGCCTGACAGAAGCACGATGGGGCTTCTTGCGCGGTTTTCTATTATCTTCTCGGCGGCAGTTTCCACCTTGGCCTGATACTGCGCGTCACTTTCCTGCACAAAGGCTTTCGGGTCGCTGACTGTTCGGAAATTTATGTTTTCAAGATCATAGGCCATTGTTCATTCCTCCTGTTTGCTGTTGTTGTAAAAGCGGCTGATCTCTTCCTTGTCCTGACACACCTTGTCAATGCCGTTTATGTATTCCAGCGGGTATTTCGGCGCGACAAGGCGGATGTTGCGCCCGGCGGCAGGATGCACCAGCTTTGTTGAGCCACCGCCGCCAAGGGCGAGGATGCTGCACAGCTCCTCCATTATGCATATGTTGTATAGATTTATTCTGCCGTTCTTAGCCCAGCCGACATTTTCAAACCCGCCGGACATGAATTTCTGCCGATAGAGATAATATGGGCTGTAGCCTGCTGCCGTGAGCGCATCATGGGCATAGTCCAGCATTGCACCGACCTCTGCGGCATCGGGCAGAACTGCACCCTCCAGCGTGATGCGTGACCCCTTTTTAAGCGACAGGGTGTGAACGGTGATATTTTCCGGCGCGAGGGCGAGCACGCGCTGCACCGTGTCGCGGAAGCCATCCACACTGTCGGCTGGGAGACCTGCGATGAGATCCATGTTCACATCAAAGCCACCCTCAGCCCTCACCATCGACAGTGCCTTTACAATATCGTCTGCCGTGTGGCGGCGGCCTATCGCCTCCAGCACTGTGTCGGACATGGTCTGCGGATTTACGCTTATCCTGTCAACACCGTGGCGATGCAGTACGGCCAGCTTATCCGCGCTTATCGTGTCAGGCCTCCCGGCCTCTACCGTGTATTCGCGCAGATGGGTGAGGTCAAATTCACTTTCAATGCGTGTGCAGAGCGTGTCAAGCTGTGCCGCAGACAGCGTTGTGGGCGTGCCGCCGCCCATGTATATCGACACTACCGACAGCCCCAGCGCACGAACCTCCTGCGCTGTAGCGGTCAGCTCTTTGTGAAGTGCTTCCAGAAACGGCTCAACCAGCTTCATGCTCTTTTCAACCGACTGACTGACAAAGCTGCAATACGCACAGCGCGTGGGGCAGAACGGGATGCCAACGTACAGGCATATGTCGTTCGCACCCAGACTTTCTATCGCCTTTAGCGTGACGCGGCTGGTTTCCAGACATAGCTGCGCACGCTCCGGCGTGACATCATATTTCTCAATAAACTCATGCACGGCTTCGTCGTCCGTCATGCCGGATAAAAGCAGCGGCGTCATGAGCTTGCCCGGGCGTACACCGGTCAGTGCCCCCCACGCGGGGCGGCTGACGCCGGAGGCGATCGCCGCGCGGTATGCGGCATTTTTGATCAGGCGCTGGCAATAACGGTCAGTCATCAGTTCGCTGTCAAGCATATCCCGCTTCATCGCCGCGCGGCCGCGGTAAACAGCGCCGCCGATATGCAGCGCACATGTCGCGGTAACGAACTTTTTACCCTGACTGAGCCGAAGCTCCATCCGGTCCCCTTCAGGCTTGCCGTCGGGGTATTCAGGCCGTTCGGTGGGGAACATCGTCAGAAGTATTTGCTCTGCCGCGTATTTATAATCATGTCCGAAAAAATAAAGCTTCACAGTGAAATCTCCGGCAAGTAATAATCGTTGTGCGCACAAGGGCAGCGAGAGTAAAAACACAAAACATTGCCGCGTAATGATGCACGCATTATCTTATAATATACCAATTTATTCGCCTGAACGCAAGCTTTACTTGCACCACGGCATACTGGCGGCCAGAAATTATATGCTGTGGTGCATCTAATCTATGTTCAATCGCGCCAAAGGGACAAAATTTCTTAAAAAATTAAAAAAACTATTGGAAATTTTCTCGAACTTATTGTAAAATAGAAATATAGATAATATAGTAGGGGAATTTTTGGCCATTTGCATCTGTGTGTGCCTTTCACTGCATGGCAACTGGGTAAGCGGCGGTGAAAAAGCACGGTATGGCGCGTTTTTTGCGCTGTTATCGGCAGGGCGGAGCGCCATAATGGAGGAGTATTGGGATGTATACAGTAGGAGAGAAAATTATTTACGGGGAGAACGGTGTCTGCACGGTGGAAAAGATCGCACCGCTGGAGATGCAGGGCGCGCCTGCGGACAAGCTTTATTATTACCTCACACCGCTGACCGGCAGCGGAACATATTTCGCACCGGTGGATTCGGGGGCGTTTATGCGCCCTGTCATGACGCGCGATGAGGCCGAGGCGCTGATTGATGCAATACCCGGTATTGAGCCGGCTGTCTGCAATGATAACCGCTTTAACCATGTCGATGCCTTTTATAGAGAGCTTTTTAAGCAGCATACCTGTGAGGCGCTGGTGTCGGTGGTAAAGGGTCTGCATGAGCGCATGAACGAGCGCAAAACCAAGTCCAGCCGCGCAGAATCCACCATGAAGCGCGCCAAGGATATCCTCCATGGTGAGCTGTCAGTCGCCCTTGAGATGGAGATTTGCGAGGTTGAGGCGTACATAGCCAGTCGCATAGGAAAAAATGTTGAGGGATTTACAGAAAAAAGCTGAAAAAGCTCTTGACAAAGCCGAAAAAAACGTTATAATTAGTTGGCCTGTCAGAAGATACGGGCATCCTTGCTCCTCCCTGTGAGGAGGGGCCACTAGACCAAAAGGAGGTGCAATCATGGCAAAAGCAAGTGAGAAGTACGAAGTAATGTACATTATCAACCCCAACTTCACTGAGGAAGAGACCGCAGCTGTTGTTGAGAAGTTCAAGGCACTTGTTGAGGCAAATGGTACTCTGGAAGAGTTGGAGGAAATGGGCAAGCGCAAGCTCGCTTATGAGATCAACTACATTTCTGAGGGTTACTATGTGCTGATGAAGTTCACCAGCGGTGCTGATTTCCCTGCTGAGCTTGACCGTGTTCTCGGTATCACCGATGGCATTCTGCGTCGTCTGATAACCCTGCGCGCAGAGTAAGGAGAGCGGATCATGCTTAATCACATTGTTATTATGGGTCGTCTGACAAGGGATCCCGAAATGCGGTATACCCAGTCCCAGACCCCCGTGGCGTCGTTCACTGTTGCTGTTGACCGCGACTTTGCTTCGCGTGACGGCGGCGAGAGGCAGACCGATTTTATCGACTGCGTTGCATGGCGCCAGACAGCCGAATTTGTCAATAAGTATTTCGCCAAGGGCAGTATGGCGGTCGTTTCCGGCAGACTGCAATCCCGCAAATGGCAGGATCGCGAGGGTAATAATCGCGTCAATTGGGAAATAGTTGCTGACAATATCTATTTTGGCGAGAGTCGCCGCCGCGATGGTGACTCCGGCAGTACCGGCCACGCAAGCTACAGCTACGATGCCGCGAGGAGCAGCGCTCCCGCATCAAGCACGTTTGAAGAGCTTGATGATGGCGATGACGATCTGCCGTTCTAATTGGGCAATGGCGGTGTGACCGCCGCCCGCAAAAAAATCTAACAGGAGGAATCAGCTAATGGCTTTCGATAAGAACAACCCCAAAAACCGCAAGCGCAGAAAAGTTTGCCAGTTCTGTGTCGACAAGGCTACGTCCATCGACTATAAGGACACTGTAAAGCTTAAGCGCTATCTCTCCGAGCGCAGCAAGATCCTGCCCCGCCGCACGACCGGTGTTTGCGCAATGCATCAGCGTGAGCTCACCGAGGCAATAAAGAGATCCCGTCAGATCGCTCTTCTGCCCTACGTGACCGACTGATCTAATTGAGATAAAATAACCCCCCCCAGTGCAAGGTTAACCTTTGCACTGGGGGGGTTGTTCGTTTATGAATAAATCAACGTCCGCAGGTATTATATAAGAATATTAGAGAACTGTTATTCGTAATACGCAGGTGCTTTTTTAAGTTTGAAATACTGGTTTTGATCATGACCGAAAACTATTTTTGCGTTATATTCAGCTGCAAGGCGGCGAACCTTTTCAACCGAGGCACGCCAAGCGCGAGAATCCCATGGCGCTTTTGCAGGTGCCACAGCAGGTGGACCATAAGACTCCGCAGTGTTGACTGCGTCAGAGGTGAATATATAGTTTCCATCACTCAAGGTCAGAATGACACCCATCTGGCCGTCGGTGTGCCCAGGAAGATGTATGAGACGGATATCCTCGGCAAGTTGATAATCGCCATCCAAAATCATGAAATCTGCTGCAACATCTACGTCCTCGCGTATAAAGGAATGATCTGAATTAGTGTGGGTTGCAAACAGAGCTTGATGTAGCTCACTGCGCTGGACGATTACCTTGGCATTTTTGAATCTGTCTATCTGCCCAATATGATCAACATGCATATGAGTGACAATGAGGTAATCTATTTCCTCTGGCGTAACACCGCATAGAGAAAGCTGATAATCAAGGGTCTGTTCCTTCGTGTGAACGTAAGGATTAAGCTTTGAAGAGCAGAGGCATTTGTTAACACCTGCGTCTATCATTATTTTACCCATAGGGTGGTCTATATATGCCCGCTCGATTGGAACGCGTCCCCATATATTTGCTGCATTTTTATCATCAACGGAGCCACGGGATGCACCTGCAAACATATAGTTTCGGTCAGCTTCCATCCAGCCTAGGTCAAGTAAATATACTTTCATTTTCATTTTTTACCTTTCTTTGTTTGAACAGGATATCACAGCGCTATCTTTCAGATCTCTCATTGTTGGAGGGAGGAATGGCTTTTCCTGTGCGGGTGTCAAAAGACTGATGGCTATACCTATGGCAAAGTGAACTGCCATTGCAATTACAGACACATGGATTTCAAGTGGCCATGGATAAATACCAGTGCTATCGAGAGTTGTGAACACAACAACAGTCATTGCTGCAGAAAGCATGCCCCAGAATGCACCTTGTTTTGTGTGCCTGCGCCAACGTAATCCCATAATCAGCACAGGGGCAAATACAGCGCCGAAAGCACCATAAGCAGAGAAGCCGACCTGCAATATGCCACCCACGGGGAAGCAGGCCACAAGTGTGCTCACAACAATTATCAAAACAGTTCCTGCGCGGCTGTATATAGCCTCTTTTTTGCCGGACATATCGACTTTCAAAGCATCAGAGAGCAGGTCTTTGACCAATGTACTGCTGACGCTTATCGTTAGAGATGCACCGGTTGACATGATTGCAGCGAGACACGCTGAAATAATTAGTCCACTTGCACCCTGCCCGCAGAAGTGAGTTATAAATGCCATTGTGCAGTTTTCAGGATTCGCAAGAGCGGGGACATTTCCCTTTGCAATCTGCACTGTCAGTGTTAGCGCAACAACTGGCACAAGAGTGGTTATGAGCGTGGAAAGAACACAATACAAGGTCGTCTTAGGTAGCTTTTTCGCATCCTCAAGCTGAAAATAACGCACGGCAATGGCAGGCTGCCCCATGTACCCGATACCATACATTATAAGAAAACTTAAACTGGAAGTTTTCATTTCCAGCATTTCTGGCTTGACGGTTTGAACATCGGTTATAAGCTTGCCAAACCCACCGCCGTTGACCTGAAGGGCCTTGCTGAAAATGTAGATGCATGCAATCATGGCTATGCCTATCTGCACTGCGCCCACAATGGCGGTGCTCTTATTTCCGCCCAGCACGCTGTATAGCGAAACTACAACAACTCCGATCAGCACAGCGGGGATATACTCAAAACCGAGGAGTGAGTTTAGTATAGTCCCGAGCGACTGCCATTGAACCGCAGTATACACTGTACCTGCAACCAGCATGGTCAAAATACAAATAAAGCGTACACGCGTATCATCATATAATACCATCAGCAAATCGGCAAGTGTGGTCGTGTGCAGACGGTTATTCATGGCTTTCATAGGCTTTCCGATAAGGAGTGTACCCATGAGTATACCTATCATACCGCCAATAGCGTTCAATGACCAAACGCTTATGCCGTCAGTGAAGGTAGTTGCAGGCGTCCCTATAAAGGCAACGCCGCTTATTGCCGTACCGGTACTCGCAAGGGCGACTACTATTGCGGGGAGGTTGGAATGATAATAGTTTCCGTTTGAGGCGCGCTTTTTCTCTCGTTGGTTAACGATGTTGCCAACAATAATATTGATTATTAGATATGCCCCGATTATCAGCCATGCTATGCTGGCATTATTCATCATGTGCACCTCCATCAAAAGGTCCAGTACCAGTCATCGTTATTCGGATAACGACGCTCTACAGACTTCCCCTCATAAATGCAAAAAACGGTACAGATTATTGAAGCAATCACAATAATCAATCTAGCACCTACTAGCCAGAACCATGACCAGAATGAGACTACCAAAGCTACACGCTCCTCTCTTTTTATTTACCGCTGTACACTTATAGCACATTCGATTGACTGAATGTTAACAAATTGCGGCTCGCGATGGAATAGAAAATATTTTATAGTGATATCAAATTTTTGCTGGTTTACATTAAGCTCGAATAATGATAGATTTTAGACAATCAAGGCGGCCACATCTCACATTTTGCCAAAAGCGGGATATATCAAGCCTTGGCTGCCTTATAGAAAACAAAAAGAAGAAGGAGAGAGAATTATGGACAAGTCAATTAAGCTGCATGTATTAAGCCTCGGCTCAATCACCTGTGACATGAATTCGCTTATCGCGCTCTATGTGCGGGCTACCTCAGAGGATCCTGAACCTAAGCTGCAATTCAAACCGTTTCCGGTTGTTGCATACTACATTGAGACTCCTGAGGCCAAGATCGTATTTGACACCGGATTGAGAGAGGACTGTCTCAGCGGCGGTGAAGGCCCCAGAGTTGCGTTGAACACACCTATTTCCTTTGCAGAGGGTCAGAATCTGGAATATCAGCTTTCTCTGTGCGGCGTAAAACCTGAGGAGATCGACTATGTTATAATGAGCCACCTGCACCATGACCATGCAGGGAAAATCGGCATATTCAAAAATGCAAAGGTTCTCGTCCAGCGTGCGGAAATGCAGCAGGCTCTCATGTTCACGCACACGGTAGACCCAATGGGCGTATATCTGCGTGCAGATGTGGATGTTGATGCTACCTGGGTACTGCTGGATGGTGATTACGAGGTTGTAAATGGCGTGAAATGTCTTGCTCTGCCCGGCCACAGTGACGGCTTCCAAGGACTTCAGGTTGAGTTGGAGAACAACGGTACTGTCATCATTGCAGGTGATGCATGCAACACGAGTATAAACTATGGCCCTCCCGCACGACCGACCGGTATTCTTGCCGACCCGCAGAATTACTACGCCTCTATTGAGCGTATACGCAAGCTTCAAAACGCGACAAATGCAACTGTCTTCTTCGGCCATGATCAAGCACAGTTTGACACTTTGAAAAAAGCACCTGATTTTTATAATTAAACGACATAATTAAACGACAAAAATATAACTGGAGGACTATATAATGTCTGAAAATAAAATTGAATTCCAGCCCTCTTCCGGATATCGTTATCTGGTTTTGGTAAGTGGAATTATAATAGCGCTGTTCATAGGTTTGCTCTACACATGGAGTCTTTTCGTTAAGCCTATGTGCGAATACTACGGCTGGTCTGTAGACTCCGTGGCAGTTATGGGTAATGTGATGGTTGCGGCTCTATGCGTTGGTTCGTTTACCGGTGGTCAGCTTTTGCCGGTTCTCGGCGCAAAGAAGTGCGGCCTCATCGGTACGATTATGTATGGCGGATTTATGTTTATTTCATCGTTCGTCACTTCTCCTGTGCTTATGTACATCACCTGGGGTATAATCGCAGGCGTAGGCTCTGGTATACTTTATAACTCCATGATGTTCGTTATAGCTAGCTGGTTCCCCGATAAGCGCGGTATAATCATGGGCATATTCCTCGGCACTTTCGGGCTATCCACCACGATAATGTCCAAGCCGGTTTCCTCTCTCCTCGCTGCAATTGGCGTTAAATGCACAGTTATGCTTCTGGGCGGTGTTTACTTCGTCGTCCTCATGCTGATTGTTATTTTCATCATGCGTGATCCTCCTGCTGGTTGGAAGCCTGAAGGCTATGTGCCCAAGGAAATCAGCGCAGAGACCAAGGCTGTTTCCAGAGCTGAGGGCCTGAAAACATCGTCTTTCTGGATGTTCTGCATTGCACAGCTCCTTCTCTGCATCCCGTATAACTTCATCAGCTCTTATGTCACTGTTTTCGTCACAGATGTTAAGGCGCTTACACCGGAGTTTGCTGTTACGGTTGTTGCTTCACTTGGTATAGGCCAGTTCTCCGGTCGTCTTATCTGCGGCGTACTTGCTGATAAGCTTGGCGATAAGCCCACATTTGCAATTGCCTGCGGCGCGTCAATAGTTGGATGCATTGTTCTTCTTTTCGCACAAAGCAGTGCGGCAGTACTCATCATGTTCTTCCTGCTTGCATTCGGTTACGGCGGACGTACTCCGGTTTATGGCACACTGTGCGTGAACAATTTCGGTGCAAAGAGCGGTTCAATTTTTGTTGGTCTGTCTGCTGTCGTGTCTACGATCACGTGTCTGCTCTCCGGCGTTATAACTGCCTCTATAAGAGCGGCCACCGGCTCCTTCAATGGTGCGTTCTATGTTGCAATTGCGGCTGCAGTTATTGGTCTTGCACTGCTTCTCGCAATGCCCAAGGTTAAGCCTGTTGACAAACTTTAATGCTCACAATGGAATAAATATAGCATAATAATAGCAAAAAGTCATAGAAGCAAATCGCCTCTATGACTTTTTGCTATTATAAATTTGTAGATGTATCAGAATATCTTACACACTCATCTCTTTTTCGATCATTTTGCAAAGACGCTTTATTGACTTTGAGTTTTGACACTTTGCATTGATTATATAGCCTAGTGAGCGGTTAAGCTTAGGCTCTAATGAGCATAAGCCTACATTTGCAGGACAGTCGCGCCCGTACAACTGTGAAACGAAGGTTATCCCGAGTTCACTGCTCACCATAGAAAGCAAACTCAAACCATGCTCAGAGGAAACAGAAAGTTTCATGTCACTTTCTTCGTAACCGGCAGCTCTGAGCCGTTCCATAACGTCGCTTTTCATGTTGAGCGAGGGAAATATGATGGGGTATTTGTCAATCAACTGTGACAAAGCAGGTTTGTCTTTTGTGAACTCTACACTGGATGGGTATGCGCACTTTATTTCATCTTCGCACAAAAACACCCATTTGTATCCTGCGGCAATAGTACCGTCAATAAGAGCAAGGTCAATCTCGTCATTATCCAGCCACTGGAGTATTCGTGGCCCGCCAACGCGGATTTCAAAATACGTGTTGGGGTACTTGGTGCGGAATTTCTTGAGTATATCCGGCAAAATGTTGTCAGCGATACTTGAATATGAGCCGATGCGGATATGCTCACTTTCTTTCTTTGCCTGATTGAGTGAGCGGATTGTGCCCTTCAGCATATCCTCCTGCTCAACAATGCCTTTTATAAGCGGCATGAGCTTCTGCCCTTCTTCAGATAGGGTTATCCCGCTATGGGCGCGTTCGAGAATTTTTATCCCGAGCTCATCCTCAAGCGTGTTGAGATTATAAGTAAGGCCTGACTGCGTATGCCCAAGCTTTTCCGCAGCACGGTTTATGCTTTTCATATTGACGGTTTCAATCAGCAAACGTAGCTTATCGGTCTCCACTCAATCACCTCATTAGAATTACATGTTATTTATATTATGATACAGCATCAAGAGAAGATTGTCAATTAGTGAACTATCCTCCTCGAACGTGCAGATTAGTAAAATTATTGATAGTAATATCACATATTTGTAATTCAATAAGACCTTTGCTTATGATAATATGATTTTGGCAAAATGTGAGTAGATTCAAGAAAAAAGACTAAATCAACAGCAAAACAAAGGAGTATTACTCATGGGAAAATTTGATGGTAAAGTTGCCCTCGTAACCGGCGGCGGCAACGGTATGGGTGAAGGAGTTGCCAGACTTCTGGCTGCGGAGGGGGCAAGGGTTGTCGTGAACGACATCGGCGTTTGGAGCGAGAACGGTATTCCTGACGCGGTTCGCGTTGCAAACGACATTATAGCTGCGGGCGGCGAAGCAACCCCCGATTGCTCCGATATTTCGGTGCTTTCCGGTGGCGAGCATGTTGTAAACACCGCAATCAATGCTTACGGTAAGATAGACATTGTCTGTCTTATTGCCGGCACAACTATCCGCGGCAAAATAGATGAAATGCCTGAATCCGACTTCGATAAATGCGTTAACATTAACCTCAAGCAGTGCTATAACATATGCCACTTTGCTGTTAAGTACATGAAGCAGCAGAAGTACGGCAGAATCGTGGCCTACGCATCTCGCGGCGCATTCGGCAACCCCGATTCCCCGACGAATTCCTGCTGCTACAGTGCAGGCAAGGCCGGCGTCATCGGTTTCTGCTCTGAACTTGCGCTTGAGCTTCTTGACTGCGGCGATTTCAGAGTTAACTGTGTTCTCCCAGCAGCGCAGTCACGCCTCTTTCCGAACGCACACAAGCCGGCTTACGGCGGTGTACCCAGCCCTTGGCCCTCCACTGCGGATATGCCTGCACCTATGACGGCATATCTTTGCAGCGAAGAGTGCGAGTGCACAGGTGAACTCTTCTATATTGGCGGCACTGACATCGGCATTTATCCCAGAGACAGAAAGGTTCTCGGTAGCATGCACAAGGGCAACTATGAGAAGTGGACACTTGATGAGCTTATGCAGCAGGTGCCCGAGGTATTCGGATGGTACTTTAAGACTAGACCCGCAAAATCATCTTATGATCAGACAGGCGGAAAAAAATAAAACCCGATACAATACCACTGAAAGGAACAAGCTATGTACGAGAAAATCTTTGAAGAAGGAAAAATAGGCGGTTTGACCCTGAGCAACAGAGTTATACTTTCTCCTATGGACGATGATCTGAGCGGTGCGACAGGTGAAATATCTGACCGCGCTATAGAGTATTATGCGGCCAAGGCCAAAGGCGGCACGGGTCTGGTCATAGTTGGCTATGTAGGCGTGTGTGGCCCTGAGCTTGGCGGCGTGGCAAAGCCGGGTCAATGCTTCCTGCGCAATCTGCACGACAGACGTGCTTTCAGCGTATTAGCCGACAGAGTGCATGAGTACGGAGGAAAGTGCTTTGTCCAGCTCAATCACCCCGGGCGTAAATCACGTCCTGTTTTTAATGATGGACATATTCCCTTCTCCGCAACAGCCCTCCCGTCTCAGCTTGCAAAGCGCGGCTTTGATACCTGCCGTGAGCTGACCGTAGAGCAGATTCACGAGCTTGAGGATTGCTTTGCTTCTGCGGCAGAGCATGCATATATCGCGGGCGTGGATGGCGTTGAGATCCATTGTGCACACTGGTTTTTGATGCATCAGTTTATAAGCCCTGTGCGTAACGAGAGAACTGATGAATACGGTGGTTCAATGGAAAACCGCTGCCGCATAGTCGTTGAGACTATTCAGAAGATTCGTCAGAAAACGCCGAAGAACTTCCCCGTAACCATACGCCTGCACATCCTTGATGATGAGGGCTTTGAGGGGGATCTGACAATTGACGATTATATCGAGATCGCACAGTACTTTGAAAAGAATGGCGTGGACGCTATTCACTTCTCCATCGGAACTGAGGATAGAACCGGCGCTCCCGACATGAAGGCAGGTTGGCGCGATGAGTACTTCAAGCGATTCAAGGAAGCGCTGAAAATCCCCATCTACGGACCGAACGAGGTCAAGCACCCTGATGAGGCAGAGAAGATACTGGAACAGGGATATCAGGACTTCATCATTATGGGACGCCAGCATAGCGCTGATCCCGAGTGGTGCAACAAGGCTAAGTCCGGTCACGTTGAAGATATCCGTCCGTGCATAAACTGCAACTTTTGCGTGCATCATGTTACTGCCGATGAATCACAGATTCGCTGCGCTGTCAACCCCACTCTTGGCCGCGAGATAGACAATCTCCTCCCTCTCAAGAAGGGTGAAGGCACTGTTGTTATCATTGGCGCAGGCCCTGCGGGAATTCAGTCCGCGCTAACGCTTGCTGACAGAGGCTACAAGGTTGTTCTATGCGATAAGAGAAAAGAACTTTGCGGTAGCCTTAACCTTGCAAACAAGGCGCCTAACAAGTTCCGCATGGACAATCTTATTGCCTACTATAAGGTACAGGTTTCTAAGCGTGCGAATATCGAGTTGCGTCTGAACTATGAGATTACTCCCGGACGTATGGAGCAGCTCAAGCTTCTTAATCCGTATGCGGTAATATACGCTGGCGGCGGTAGGCCTATCGCACCTGCGTCAATCCCAGGAATTGAGAAGGGGGTTCCCTGCTTTGACGTGCTCAACGGTGTGACAAAGTTCAGCGGTAAGCATGTAGCTGTTATCGGCGGTGGCATGACAGGTTTAGAAACTGCTGAGCGCCTTGCAGAGGATGGAAACAAGGTCACTGTTATTGAAATGTCACCCGTCATCGGAAACGGAATTTACTTCTATAATGTCCGCAAAACCAGACGTGTTCTCGAGGGCAAGGGAGCTGAGATAAAGACCAACACAGCGCTCAAGGAAATCAAAGATGGTTCTGTTGTGGTTGAACCCTGCAAGACCAATCTCATCGGTACTGCGCTTGTCGGCATCAGAAATATCGCAGGGGTTGCAGACGCTGTTGTTGAAGATGAGCACACCAGCGCATATGAGATCGCTGTTGATGCAGCAGTTCTCGCCCTCGGCATTGCACCTGAAAGCAAGCTTGTAAGCACACTCAAAGAGCATTTTGACAACGTGATTGCTCTGGGTGACTGTGTTAACCCTGGTCGTATAGGTGATGCAACAGGAGCTGCATATCTGCGCTGCAAGAATCTTTAATCTATATCTTTTCACAATATTCCTTTCATTTCGGGGTATGGACATTACTTATGGACATTACTATTGTGTCCATACCTCGATTTTATATATCTATATCTGCGCTGAATTCAAAAATAAAACCCCCGGTGCAAGGTTAACCTTTGCACTGGGGGTTTTCTATATTACCTATATCACTCGATGACGATGTGATCCGGGGAGTTATGCCAGAACGACTGGAAAAGCTCATACAGCTCTGTCGCGAGGATGGCGAGCAGCGCCAGCGCGAGGTAACGCTGGTCAAATATCAGTATGCCCGGGTTCGGCTCACTGGTGAAGTACCAGATATACCCCACAACGGAGGAGATGATAACCGTCACCGGTATATACCACTTCTTGCGGTTGGTCATGAAGTATATAAAGCTCATAACATCCGCCATGTAGAAGTAGCGCTCATGCATTCTCGGCAGGACAAACGGCACAAGCAGCGAGGAGATGAAGAACAGCCGAATAAGATCCTCCGGCTTGAAGCTTTTAACGCCGGTCAGGGTGAAGAACATGAACAGTATCACCGCCGTACCTGCGAGGAACACCGTAACATTGCTGTAGCCCTCAAAGTCAACACCGGTGAAAAACTGCCATATCGTCGGCGCGTTGGAGTAAAGCGAGGGGTACTGCTGGGTCTGGTTTGCGTATATGCTCAGGCAGTTGCCAAGACTGCGCCCCGCGACCATTGCGGGGATAAGCGTTGCGAAGAACACGACAGGAATCCACAAAAGGTGCTTGGGCTTGACGCGCCCCATGAACAGCGCCACGCACAGCGCAGGCAGTGCGAATATCGCCTGAAGCTTGAAGCAGAACGACAGCGTCCAACTGATTGCGCACAGCCGCCCATCACCCTTTATCGCCGCGTACAGAGATATCACGCAAAACGCGACATAGATGGAGTCACACTGCGCCCACTGTGCCGAGTTCATAAGCACGCTGGGTATGCCGAGCGCGACAATATAGCTTGCCAACTGAAGCCGCCTGTCCTCTATGACGAGGGAGACGGTTTTCATCACATAGTAGGCGAGGATAACGTCAAAAAAGCAGGACAGCGCCTTAATCGTGATAATGGGCGACAGCTCAAGACGGGAGAAGATGAGCAGAAAATAGAGGTAGGGCATATTGTAGTTCGCGATAGGCTCTGTAAGCGCCTCTTTTATCGACATGGCAGAGAACTTCTTCACCCAGTCGGCGAGAAACGCCGTATAGTCGCGCGATTCATAGTACAAAAGGCACACGCGGCAGAACACCACACACGCAAGACACGCCGCCGCGATAAGGAGCGCGGGTGTGTCAAACCTGTTTTGCGCGATAACCAGCGCAATGGACAAAAACAGCAGCGCCCCGAAAATAATGGCCGTGGGCAGAGGATAGTATACGTTAACCTTGTCCGCCGTCAGTATCACAAAAATTCCAAAGCACACGCAAAGCACTGCCGTGACGGAGTACAGCAGCACCTTGTTATGCTCAATTTTATTTAAGACAGTAGCAGTCTTACTCAAATAATCACCTTCATACGTTGTTCAGTCATAATACTATACTATATTTGCGCCGTTTCGTCAATTGACAGTTGGACAGTATTATTACCGCGGCGCGGCACGTTTTGCCAACAGGGTCGCGCTTGCATAAGCGTGTGCTTTGTAGTATCATAGAAGCATGAACAGTGTTAAGAGGAAAAATAAATACCTCCGCGGCGTGCGTGCGTGGTTCGGCATATGTCCGGCGGCGCACTGTACGGCGCTTGTCGCGCTTGTGCTGATAGTGCTGCATCTTGCCACGCGGCATAACCATGCGCTGATGGTGCACCTGTCGGAAAACGTGGTGCGGCCTATTCATTCCTTTCTCGCGCGGCTGTGCGCACACACGGATATTTCCGTGGCAGAAGTGATTATTGTGGCGTTTGTCGCGCTGATTCTGGGGCGGCTGATATACGGCCTTGTGCGCCTCCTGCGGCGAAAATCAAGCGTGATATGCGCGTACAGACTTCTGATGTGGCTTGTGGCCGCCGTATGCCTGGTATATGCGGGGTATAGTCTGCTGTGGGGCGTATATTATTATGGTGATGACTTCATTTCCAAAAGCGGCCTGGAATCACAGCCCATATCAACCGAGCAGCTTGAAACTGTTACGGAGTATTTCGCCGCGCTTGTGAATGAGTGCGGGCGTGAGGTAGTGCGGGATGAAAACGGCTTTTATCGCGGCGACAGGGAAGCAATACTGCGCCGCTCCGTGTCACTCTTTGACGATACGGTGGATGAATTCCCGTGCCTTGACGGGCCGCGCGTGGCCGCAAAGGGGATAAAGCTGTCCCGTGTACTCAGCTACATGGATTTTACAGGCTTTCTCTTCCCGTTCACGGCTGAGGCCAATGTGAACACCGATTTCCCACCGGCGCTGTTCGCGTCCACTGTTGCGCATGAGCTGAGCCACCAGCGCGGCGTTGCCAAGGAGCAGGAGGCGAACTTTGTCGCCGTGCTTGCCAGTATGCGCACGGATGATGCCGATTACCGCTACTCCGCTGCGCTTCTTGCGTATACGCATCTCGGCAACGCGCTGCACAGCGCGGATTATGACGCGTGGGAGCGCGTGTATTCAAGCCTTGATGAAAACGTCCGGCGTGACTTTGCACTGAACAACGCATACTGGCGGCAATTTGACACGCCGGTGCAGAGCGTGTCCAACACCGTATATGAGGGATTCCTGCAAAGCTATGAGCAGACCTTGGGGATGAAAAGCTACGGCGCGTGTGTTGACCTTTTGGTGAATTATTATTACGACACAGCCGCGGCGCAATAGCGAGTATATCGAGTATATTATAATAGTATAGAAAAAACCTTGCTGACATAATGTGGGCAAGGTTTTTCTGTGTTTCGTTTATTATTCAGGATGACGCTGAGCAATAAAAGCGTTTCCCGATTGTGTTTTGCAAGAGTGATAGTATACGCCCGACACACACAGCGGAAATAATCGTGGCGACACCAAAGCCGACTATACGGTGCAGGCCGATAATACCAAGCAGCAGAGAGATGACAACGCATGAGCAGTCATATACGATTTTCACCGAGCCCAGTAAAAAAGCGCCCGCGATATATAAAATGATGCGCTGTAGAAGCGAAGCAGAAACTTTATTTTTATGCTGCTGCATAATTACGACCTTTCAAAAATGATTGCACAGAGATCAGCAGGGGGTTGCTTCTTCAACAACGTCGTGCTTTGGCATTTTTCGCATCTCATCTATAAGAAAAGAGGCTGCAATAATAAACGATAGCAAGTCGGTGAGGGGCTGGGCGTACATTACGCCGTCCAAGCCGAGAAACTTTGGCAATATCAGCAAAAGCGGAATTAAAAACACAATTTGCTTGGAAAATGACAGAATTGCACCCTTGCCTGCTTTGCCGATTGCAGGGAAGAAGGTTGAAGAACATATTTGCACGCCGTTCAGAAATACAAAAAACAAAAATGTCCTCATATAGCGTATCGCATATTCGTAGTAGAGTGCATCTTCTTCACCGCTTCCGAAGATCGAGATGATCGGTCTGGGGAACAACTGGAAGCACGCCCACATTACCGCCGATATGATGACAGCGGTTGTCACAAAAAGCCGTACGGTCTGGCGAACGCGGCCGTATTTTTTCGCGCCATAGTTATAGCTGCAAATCGGCTGTGCACCGTTGATAAGGCCGATGATAAGCGCCACGAAAATTACGTTTATCTTGATTACAATGCCGGAGGCAGCAATTGCGTTATCCGCACCGTAAATCGACTGCTCACCGTAGATTTTCAGCACGTTGTTAACTGTAACCTGCACAAGCAGGTTGGAGAACTGGAAAATAAACGAACTGAAGCCCAGCTTGCAGATGTCAAAGATGATGCTGACACGTGGAATGAAATCCGAAAGTGTGAAATGCACGGATTTGAAGCGGAAAAAGTACGCCACAAGTATGAGTGCAGATATGGCCTGGCTGATAACTGTTGCCCAAGCAGCACCGGCAATGCCCCAACCAAACACAAAAATGAAGATAGGGTCAAGAATCGTGTTGAGCACCGCGCCGGTAATGATCGCGGCCATTGAATATTTGGGGCTTCTATCTGCCCTGACCAGAGGGTTAGTACCGGTTGAAAACAACAGAAAGGGTATGCCGAGGGACGTAATACCGGTATACTCCATTGCAAGCGGCAGAATATTTTCCGTTGCACCAAAGGCCACCAGCATCGGTTTTAAAAACATTCGCACAACAATGCATATTATCACGCCGCAAATTACCAGCACACCTGCGGCGGTTCCGGCTATTCTCCTTGCTTTTTCTTCGTTTTTATAACCCAGCTCCAGATTAAAGCCGGCGGCAGAACCGAGACCGGTCATCAGCCCGATCGACATACAAATAGTTGTCAGCGGGAAAGAGACAGAGGTCGCCGCATTTCCCAACAAGCCGACACCCTGCCCGATGAATATCTGATCGACAATGTTGTAAAGTGCGTTGAAAACATTGGCTATGATCGCGGGAATCGCCAATGAGAATAAAAGCTTGCCCAGCGGCTGTGTTCCCAGCGGATTTTCAGTTATCTTTTCTTTAACCATCTATTTTAACCTCACTTTTTTGCTCAACAGCTTTTGCAGAAGCTTAATAAGCTGTTCTTTTTCGTCATCGGAGAGGCTTTCTGTCATCAGCTCATCAATTTCTACAACGACTGCTTCCAACTCCGCTTGCATTTTCTTGGCCTTGCCGGTAAGGGAAATCAGCTTGCTTCGTGCATCCTCCGGATTTACGACCTTTAGGACGAACCCCTTTTTTTCAAGACTGTCTATCAGCCCCAGAACTGTCGGATGCGTTATTGCACACTCTTTTTCAATATCCACCACCCGCGAACCGCATGATTGCTGCGAATATAAAAATTTAAGCACCCTGCACTGGGATGCTGTCAGATCATATTGCGCCAAAATGGGGTTGGACATTTTATCAAATTCAAGCGATGCTTTTTTTATCAGAACCGAGATTCTGCTTATGTTCATTACAGCCTCCAAATTTCGTAGCTTCCTACGAAATTATAAGTAGGACGCCGGCTTTTGTCAAGATAACATACTGCACAAAAACATCCACCCGCAATGGCAGGTGGATGTTCATTAATATAATGGCCTTCAATCAAATGCGTGTGTGGGAAGAGTAAAGGGAAGCTCGTGCGAGGAGACCATACCGGACCTGGCTGCACACACAGCGGGTATAGCGTTAATCGCACGGCAGGCGACAATGCTGTATCCATATGCCACTGACATATCATAAGAGTATTCCAGATTCATGCTGGGTTCGCCTTTGACAGTGATGTAGTATACACCGGGCTGTGAGCCATGCTGCCAATCGGGGGCGCAGTCCTCACTCATGCGGTTAACAGCGCCGACTGTGATAGCGGGCTTGCCGTTTATAATGCCGGTCACGGTAAGGCGTACCGCCGCAACAGTTCCGGCGGGGATAGTGCCGTATGCAACAGGAACATCGTGGTCTGTCACGGCCTTTTCATAGCTTGTGGTGTAACCCTCGCATTTGTAGCCGAGTGCGTTCGCAATATAATCCACGCAAGGCCCCCATGTCATCTTTATAAACTCCGAATTTTCACTGAGCGCCTTGAATTCGACAGGCATACCGAAGCCGCGGCCCTCTTTCATTTCAAATTCGTTCGGGGCGATGCTGTAATTCATTATCTCCACTGCATTTATGCTTTCAATCTTGTTTGCGGAGGTCAGCATTGCAGTCGGCAGGAAGTCACAGGCAAAGCCCGGGTGATTGCCGGATACATAAAATGTTGCGTTTCCTGCTTGGCAGGCAGCTTCTATCTCGGCAACATCCTCTTTGAATATGCACGTCTCCGGCCAGAGATAGCGCAGAAGCGTGGTGCCGACAACGTTGATGCCCGCTCGCAAAAGCTTGCAGGCAATGGGAACGGCGGTTTTCTCCGCGTCAGGTCCGCCCAGACCCATTACCGCTGCATCCGGATTCAGGTCAACCAATGCGTCCAGATCGCCGGTGACGGTCACACCGATGGGCTGCCCCTCACAATAGCGCAGGAAACCGGCATCCTTTCCAATGTCGTCCTTGGCAAAGTCAGTTGTCCACACGCCCACTATCTCCATGTCTTCGCGTTTGTTGAGCGCTTTTACTGCGTAAGAACTGACATTGCCCGTTCCGAGAATGATTACTCTGTATTTTTTCATGTTTTTCCCCCTCAGGTTAATATCGGTACTTCAATTCTATCAGCTCATTAAAGCGCGTTCAATGCGCAGCTTGCCAAGTTGTGTTCATCCACTCAACAATTTCGCGCAAAATGTTGATAACAGGCGGAAAGCGCAGACAATCTGAGCTGATTCCGCCTGTTATATTGGCCTTTTATGAGAAGAAGTTGTTGTTGCGTAAAAGCTTCACAATGTAATCTGTTATGGTGTCTACAGATTCAACCAAACCGTCCTTGCACCATTTTTGCATTATACCTGTCACTCCGGCTGAACCGAAAGCATAGTCGTACTCCGCCTTGCGCACGTTTATTCGCGTGCCCGCCTTTTTGATATGCTCGTGCATCTCATAAGCGCACGCTTGGTTCAGTTTGTCGAAAAACTGCGGGCACAGTCCTCGTCCAATCACAGTTTCCGCGTACAATGGCCACGATGCCAGAAGCTCCAAATGTCCGCGCACACCGGCCTCAAGTGTCTCAATGTCAATCACTTCACCGAAGCTGTCAAACTCCATGCGGTAAAATATCAGGGCCTTGTCAATATACCATGAGGTAAGCTTGTCAATGAGATCTACAATATCTATATAATGCAGGTAGAATGTGCCTCTGTTAATCCCTGCGCGCTCGCATATATCCTTGATGCTTATCTTGCGGATATCTTTTTCCAACAGAAGCTCCAAAAAGCTGTTGCATATGGCGTCCTCTGTCAGCTTGTTCTGTGCGTTTCGTATTCCTTTTGCCAAATGTATTCACCCCGTTCTTTATGTAGGGTATAGTTCTGCGTTTATTTAAGCACCGGTGGCTGTTACTTTTCCTCGTTGAAGGGGGGCATGAACGCGGTTTTGTCCCCCTCAGAGCGCATAACCAGCACAAGCCCTGTGAATATCTCGCTCAGCCTGTCGGAAATCTCCTCATCGGTGAAGCGGCACACCTTTGCCGCGCACATCGTGCACATACCGTAGGTGTATATCCAAATCTGGCGGAAAAGATGCGCGGCCTGTTCAGGCGTGGCGTTATAGTCGCGCATGATTATGCTTACGTCATTCTCGCGGCCGAAGGGGATAGTGCTGAGTGCCGCGTCAAAGTCCGCGTCTGAACCGTTGTCGCACATGAACAGCAGGCGGAAAAGCATCGGCTCATCCTGCGCAAACTTTACCCACTGCATCCCGCGCTTTTTGAAAGCGGGGCTGTAGCTCTCCGCAACGGCCATATATTCATCAAATGTGCCCTTTGCCTGCGCAATAACAGCGGCTTTAAGCTCGTCCATATCATGGAACACCGTGAATATCGGTGAGCTGGACACACCAAGCTGCTTTCCCACCTCTCGCGCGGTTATCGCGTCAGACCCACGCGCACGGCACAGTTCATACGCGGCGTTTACTATCTCGTCCTTTGTATATTTCGGTTTGGGCGGCATATCTCATATCCTCCATACTTTAAGCGTGTTACATAACCAATGTTACAACTGATAATCAGATTATAAGTATTTTGCCGTGGTTTGTCAAGCTGTTTAGATAAAAATCGGGCTGAGACAGAGCGTCTCAGCCCGATTAAACTACATTAGAACGGCCATGTGGGAAGCCAGCCCAGCAGTTTTGTCGCTGCGGCGTTATTCACGACCAGACCGGAAAGCGCGGGATAAAACAGCACGAACAGCCCCGCCGACACGGCCGCAAAACCGCCGAGATACCAGCGCCAATGCCTGTTGCCCTGCCGGATCAGCTTGAACGTATATCCAAGCGAGAGCACGAGAAAAACAGTGCAGGGGAAGTAGTGATATTCAAAGGTGAGCCGCTTGACGAACACCCACGGCAAAAGCTGTGCCAGATACCCGACAAGGATGAAACCGGCGGTTTTGTCAGCGCGGAAGAGCGCCGTGTATATCAGAACAAACAGACTCAACAGCCCGCCCCAGCACAGCGCAGGATTGACAAATGCACCGAAGCTGGAACGCGTCCCATCATCGAAGTAGTCGAGATAGTAGAGTATGGGGCGCACATCCAGTACCCACTGATACCAAACGGAGGAATACGGATGCTCCGCAACAAGGCCGGAGTGGTAGCCGAACATGAATTTCTGGTTGTTTATCACGATATCGGCGTAATCGCGGCTGAAATACATCCCAAGGCCGCGCATACCGGCGGCAGTTCCGTAGGGCGTGTAGCTGAGATAATATATCAGCGCGGGGACGATGATGAAAAACCCAACGCAGAAGAGTGCATTTTTCAAAAAGGCTTTGAAGCCCAGCTTGTGGTTTATCACCCAGTATGCGCCCCAGATGACCGCGAGACCCGCACCGGCGTATATCGCCGTCCACTTTGATGCCGCGCCCATGCCGAAGAACACGCCGGACAGCGCCAGAAATACCAGCGCACGGCGGGATATCCGCGCCTCTGCCTGCTCTGAGACAAAGAGAAACATGAATAGATACATCAGCATGATGAATATCACGCCGTAGGTATCTATGGTCGCGATGCGCGTCTGCACAAAGTGCATGAAATCCACCGCAAACACGCCCATGCACAGCGTAGGCACTGTGCGCCCGCCGAACATCTTCTTAACCATCACATACATTATCGGCAGCATCAACACACCGAACAGCACACCCATGAAGCGCCATCCGAACGGCGTCATACCGAAAAGGGCAATGCCTATGCTGATAATCAGCTTGCCGAGCGGCGGATGTGATATCTCATACGGTGATACATTGTTGAGATGCTCCCACGCAGTGCGCGCGTGATATATCTCATCAAAATATGCAGAGTTGAGGAAGGTCTGGCGGCTATATGCTATGTCCTGTTCATCCGTGAGCATTGCGCCCAAACCCTGACCGTGCGCGGGAATAAGCAGACCAACGCCATCATAGAATGCAATTTCGGCAATGTACGACGCACCTGTGCCGGTGATGCGCACATAGCGCGGCACGATATCAGTCGTGGGGGTAAGCGAATTCCATTTCAGAACATTCACATAGTCCACGTCGAAATCTGCGATACATTCCCACTCCATGCCGTCGGTTGAAAAGTCGATAGTGTAGTTTCCGTCGCCGACACCCAAAAACATGGTGATCTCACTGGGGTATACGGCATCGTCAAACTCGATAACGGCGCTTTCACCGTCCAGCCGGATAAAGCTTTCGGGCGATTCGGTGTTGCCGAGACCTGTGTAGGAAACGGCGGCATAGATAAGCGATATCACAACCATTATCAGCGCGTCAATGCGGTCAAGCTTGCGCGTGCATTTCTCGTACTGCCCCGGCAGTGTGCACCGCCTAAGGTCGGGCAGACCGAGAAAGAACACGAATATAAGCGCGAACAGGGTTATAGGCAGCAAATAGGTGATTTTCATAGAATAAGATCCTTTGGGAGTGTTCTCCCTGATGCAATTATCCTCTCAGAACATTGTGCAGCTCATGGACATCAGCGAGAATGTAGTCAGGCTGGCGCTCAGCCGCGTCAACCATCTCGCGTGTAGTCTCGCCGGAGAGAACCAGCACGGAAACAGCACCGGCGTTCTGCGCAACCGCAATGTCAGTGTACAGTCTGTCACCGACGGCGCAGATCTTCTCGTTGGGGATGCCTGTCATTTCGGATATGACATCCACCATGTTGCGGTTGGGCTTGCCGATGTAGGTCGGCTCTTTGCCGCTGGATGCGGTCAGCAGTGCGCAGATACTGCCGCAGTCGGGCAGAACCTCGTCTGCGGGCATTGGGCATACCCAGTCGGGGTTTGCCGCGATGAATGCCGCGCCGCGGCGCAGGAAGTGGCACGCACGCTCAAGCTTTTCATAGTGCAGCTCCGTGTCGAAGCCCTGCACCACAACGTCAACCTCGTCCGCCTCAGTGTGGCCGAGGTCGTCGTTTACAAGGTCAATGCCATAGCTCACAAGCTCGCGATGGAACGCCTTTGTGCCGGCAAGATATACGCGCGCGCCGGGGTAGCGCTGGCGCAGGTACATTCCGGTAGCCATGCCGGAGGTGAACACGTTCTCACTCTCACACGGGAAACCAAGGCGGCGCAGGCGCGTGATATAGTCTGCACCGGCGCGGGAGGAGTTGTTGGTGAGATATATGTATTTTTTGCCGAGAGCGGGCAGGTCATTCATAAGCTCTATTGCACCGGCATATACGTTGTCACCGAGGTAAAGTGTGCCGTCCATGTCGAAAAGGAACAGCTCGCAATTTTTTAGTTTGTTGTAATCCATATTTATTATTTCCTTTACTCATCATCTTCTGCCCAGAGCAGGGCGCATTTTACGGCCTTTGCCCAGCCGCGCAGCAGCTTTTCGCGCTTTGTCTCGTCCATTACAGGTGTAAACTCTTTGTCAATAGCCCAGTTTGCGCGTATATCGTCCAGGTCAGTCCAGTACCCGACTGCGAGACCTGCAAGATACGCCGCGCCCAGTGCGGTTGTCTCTATACAGCTTGGCCGCACAACATTGCACGAGATAAGGTCGCTTTGGAACTGCATGAGGAAGTCGTTGGCGCAAGCACCGCCGTCAACCTTCAGCTTTGCTATTTTTATGCCGGAATCCTGCTCCATCGCGCGGGCAATGTCATATGTCTGATATGCAAGGGATTCCAGCGTTGCGCGCACAAGATGTGCCCGCCCGAAGCCGCGTGTCAGCCCCAGCACTGCGCCGCGTGCACGCTGGCTCCAATACGGTGCGCCCATGCCCGTGAACGCGGGCACGACATAGCCGCCCGCCGTGTCGGACACGGCCTCAGCGTACTGCTGGCTCTCACCGGCGGAGGATATCACACCCAGCTCGTCACGCAGCCACTGTATTGCAGCACCGGCAACAAATATACTGCCCTCAAGCGCGTATTCAACGTGATCCTCAAAGCCGACAGCAATCGTGGTGACAAGGCCGTTCTTGCTCATAACCGGCTCACGCCCGGTGTTCATCAGCAGAAAGCAGCCTGTGCCGTAGGTGTTCTTCATCTCGCCGGGGGCGAAGCAGCACTGCCCGAACAGTGCGCACTGCTGGTCACCGGCAGCACCGGCGATGGGTATCGCCGCGCCGTAAAGCTCATAATCAGTGTCACCGTATACGGCGCTGGAGGGCTTGACCTCAGGCAGCATACATTTCGGCACGTCCAGCAGACGCAGCAGCTCGTCATCCCAGCACAGCTCGTGTATGTTGTATAGCATCGTGCGGCTGGCGTTGGTGTGGTCGGTAATATGGACGCGCCCGCCGGTCAGCTTCCATATCAGCCATGTGTCGATCGTGCCGAACAGAAGCTCCCCACGCTCTGCACGTTCTCTCGCGCCGGACACGTTGTCAAGCAGCCACTTGATCTTAGAGCCGGAGAAGTAAGCGTCGGGAACAAGGCCTGTCTTTGCACGGATAGTGTCGCTGTGTCCCTGCGCGACAAGTGCATCTATAATGTCGCTTGTGCGCCTGCATTGCCACACAATGGCGTTTGCGATAGGCAGACCGGTGTGCTTATCCCATACCACGGTCGTCTCGCGCTGGTTGGTTATGCCGATTGCGGCAATGTCCGCACCGGTTACGCCCAGCTTCTCTATTGCCGCGCGGGAAACCTCCAGTGTGGTGTCCCATATTTCCAGCGCGTCATGCTCGACCCAGCCCGGCTTGGGGAATATCTGCGTAAACTCTTTCTGTGCGCTTGCGCATATACGCCCCGCTTTATCAAAAAGAATACAGCGTGAGCTGGTCGTCCCTTGGTCAAGGCTCATTATATATTTCATCTATGTATCTATCCCCTTAACACTAGAAGCTTAACAATTATGTGTAAAGCCACGGACGGAGCAGCCCGCGCCCCGCCCGTGGCTTGTGGATTGTTTTTACTTGATAAGACGTGTCATTCTTGCAAAGGTGAGACGGTTGCGGATAGCAGAGGAGATGTCAAGGAAGTCATCACGCACGCTCTCGTCAATTTCAAGCTCTGCAAGGGAGTGCTTTGCGCCGATGGTGGTGTAGAGGTCGATCAGCTCCTCGGCGGTGGGGATGGTCGCGATAATGTCGCGGATCTCCTGCCAATGCTCTTTGATCTTCTCGGGGGCAAAGCCCTTGAGAACGTCATTTTCGTTCTCTTTGAATATACCGTCGGCCAGTGCGCCGAACTCGTCACGCACCCAAGCCTCATCCAGCGGCTCATACGGCTTCACTTCGATGCTGTCACGCTTTGCATACTCGTGATATGCGCGCGCGCACATTATCGTGCCGACACCAACGCACTCACCGTGCATACCGTGGGCGTGCTCAAATCCCTTGGGCTTCATTTCAACAAGGTGGGCAACCAGATGCTCAGCACCGGAGGCCGCGCGGCTGTTGGAGAGAATCTGCATGGTCAGGCCGGAGAGCATTTGCGTGTATGCCATCGCCTCGTAGTCGGGCGCCTTGCCCTCGGCAAGCTCATGTGCGCAGCGAACCATAATGTCCAGCGCCTCCTGTGCCATTGCGCACACCTTCTCGCAGAAGTATTCACCGGAAACAAGGTGCGCGATCTTCCAGTCGGCGATGGAAACGTACTTCGCCATGATGTCCTGCACGCCTGCGATGGTCAGGAACATAGGTGCGCCGGATACGATGTCCATATCGCAGATAACAGCGTCAGCCGCCTGCATGGGGATGGACTTCTTCTGTCCGTCAATGATGATGGAGCATATATCGGCCGTGAAACCGTCAGAGGAGACGATGGTGGGAACAGCAACAAAGGGGATGCCGAGCTTGTATGCGCTGTAGCGGGCGAAGTCCATCAGCGTGCCTCCACCGACAGTTACGATGTAGTCGGGCTTGCGCTCAAGCTTGGTCATCATGTCCTCGATCATGCCCTTTTCGCTGTGCAGACCCTGTGCCTCAAGTATAAGCTCCTGATCCGCGGCGATGTGCGTCATGGAGGGGAGACTGTAGGTGTTGGTGTCGTAAATCACCGTGCGGAAGCCGGTGAGACCACAGTCGGCCATGTACTTATCAAAGTTTTTCAGCGCGCCGTATTCGCATACGACAAGCTTGGTGCGAAGCTCATGGTCACGCCCACATTCGCATGGGCCGGTGTACTTTGTGCAATCCAGTATCATTTTTGTTCTCCTTATGTTATATATTTATAAATATAAACGATAGATGTATTATAGCGTATTTCGCCTGCCTTATCAAGGACGTAAGAAAAATTTTTACTAGACATTGTGAGCAAATAGTATAAAAAAGTAAATCGTAAAAAGAGGGCAAAAGGGCTTGACAATATCCGCTGGGTGTGGTAACATATCTAAGCTTAATGCAGAAGTACCCAAGAGGCCGAAGGGGCTCCCCTGCTAAGGGAGTAGGCGTCTAAAAAGCGCGCGAGGGTTCAAATCCCTCCTTCTGCGCCATAAGTAAAGCCGTGAGGAAGTTATACCTCACGGCTTTTTTGCTGTTAACATCACACGCTAACATGGTTATACTGATTATGGAAGATATATCTTTCATATATTTGCGCGTGTGGCTGCTACGGTTTCGAGATCACCCGAAAGGGCAGAAGTGCCGTCTGGTGTGGATACACGCGCTGCAAATAAGCTCCCTCGCCATCGGTAAATCTGCATGAACATTGTGGTAACCACAGTATTGATGACGAGGGAGTTTTTGTTGACAATCTTTGTTATCTGAAATATACTATTTATATGGAGGACGCTCCTGCGCGGAACGTGCACATCCGCTCGAAGCACTGTTTGTCTGTGTGAGGCTGTCCTAGGCAGTGTAACGCTCAACAGAGCTTCAACTGCATAAAAGCCCCAGCACTGCTGACGAGCTGAACGGCTGGTTGCATCGGCTTTTATGTGAATTGTAAAATATTGGGGTACGTCATCGCACTACGCGTAGCGTACCCCAACATTTATGTATAACCTTTATTTCTTCTGTGAGAACACCCATTCGCGCTGAATCTGATAGCTGATAAAGAACAGGCAGATATCAACAACAAATTTTATTACAGTTGCGATAATGGGGGCGGAATTTGAAAGCAGACCATTTATCAGCGTGACAAGTCCGGCGGAGACGAGCATCTGTGGGATGCACAGGCAGTAGTAACGCACAAGCGCCCGCTTATAGCCCTTCTTGTTGTCAAAAACAACGCTGTTGTTCGCGTTGAAGTTTGCAAATGAGGACAGCACACGCGCAACGACAGTGGCCAGCAGCTCAGCGTACTTTCCGGCGGCTGCGCCGAAAAAGCGCATAACCAGATAAAATACCGTCAGGTCAATTACGGTCGAACCGAGTGAGCTGACAAGGAACTTGAACATCACTTTGAATATACGCCATGAGTCTTTTACCGCATCATAGTGTGAGCTATAATCCTCCGGATCATATACCGTTGTGATTGGCTGCTCATAAAAGTCAATGCCCATCCGCTTCATATTCAGCAGCATATTCGTCTCATACTCGAAGCGTTCGCCTTCAATGCCGCAGAACGGAGCGAGGTATTCACTGGGGATGGCGCGCAGACCCGTCTGTGTGTCGGAAAGCTTGATGCCGTAGCACAGACGGAAAAGACGCGCAGTTGCCTTGTTGCCGGCAATGCTTCTCGGAGGGACACCCGGGGCGTTGAAATCTCTGCACCCAAGAACAACTTTGTTGCCCTCTTGCAGCATACGCACGCCGCACGCGATTATATCCTCCACAAGGTGCTGACCGTCGCCATCAATGGTGATAACGCCTTTAACCTCCGGCAGATTCTCTTCCACATAGGCAAACGCGGTTTTCAGGCCGCGCCCTTTGCCCCTGTTTTCACCGTGGTGCAATACAACAACCTTGGGATGGTCATTCTTGGCCGTCTCAAAATATTTCTGATGCTCCTCATCACTGCCATCATCTACAACAACAATATGCTCAAATCCGTGCTCGTCCAGACCGTCTATAACGTCCAGAAACTTGTTATCCGGATTCAGAGAGGGGAGTATGACTGCAAGGGAGCTGAGACAAAGCTTTACTTCTTCATCCATATCTGTTTATCCTCCATAACCGATCAGACCAGAGACAAAACGTACATCTGCGTACCATCATCAACAATGAGGATTTTTAGGTTGTTTACGTCATTCTGTACACCGTTACCGGAGGTGACAGAGGTGGTTTCTGTGGTGACATCGCATACATAATAGCCCTCACCAAGGTCGATTGCACCGTTGAGAACATAGCTGTCGAGTGTATAGCTGTTTGTATGCGCCCAGTAGTAGCCATCAAGCGCGTCGTACAGGCGCTTGTCAAGATCACTGCCTGCCATCACATACTTTTGAAGCGTGGCATAGCCGCCGCTGGAATACTCACCCAATATGCCGGAGGTGTACTGACAGTATGCCTCGATAAACTTGATGCAGAACGCGTCAAGCCGCGCAAGCTGGGTCGCGTCACAGTCCTTGATGTACTGGGAATCGTCCCTTTCCGTGTCGATGGTGTACTCATTGCCGTTTTCGTCGAATATCACAGGGTCAAGATAGCCCACGATGTTGTCGAAGCGGTATGTGACCTTCGTGGGCAGGTCAGGGTTGAGACTGTAGTAGTTTTTGAGTGAATCGTATTTAATGTCGCGCTCAATAATATACTTTTCGTCAAGCGTGTGCCCGTTAAGCTGGACGGAGTAGGATTCGGGGATGGTAACCTGAACGGAGGTGTACAAACCGGTGAAATCAAACTCCTCCTTGGAAATCACCCAAGGCCGCAGGTCGTAGGTGAGAAACGGAAGCTTTACTTCCTTGCCGTTGTAGATGAAGTCAGCACTCTTGGTTTCATCACGCTTGAGATACACCTTGCCGAAGCTGCTGCCGTTACAGAGAATTGCGTAGGCGTTCGCATCCGGCTCTGTGCTGGTGGTGCGGGAATAGGTTATCTCACCGTTCAGCAGCTCACTTACAGCCTGCTGAACTTCTTCGTCAGTCTGCACCTCATGCGGCATTGCGGAGATAGTGTCTGCCGCACCCGCGTCAAAAAGGTTGGAGTTGAGACCGGCGATGTATTGTTCAACCACCGGCTCGGGCATGGATGCCTCGTACTGCTCGGCATAGCTCCACACCGCTTTCAGCGCAAGCAGGGCGATAACCACCAGAACGATAGTGTATATCAGCAGACTGAACCAGTATATTTTCTTTCCAAGTTTCTTCTTATTTGACATCTCGCTACCTCGCAATCATTTGAAAAGCCATGCAGAGGGCAGGGGACGTGCACCGTACTTGCTGGAGTTACGGTTGACGTACTCGCCGTTATAATACATACTCGTGGAGGAACCGCCGTCCATATTGATGGCATTGACAGCGCCGTGATCCAGCATGATGTTCAGGCAGTCGGCATAGGTCGCGCCCATACTGTGCACCTGGCGGCCATCAATGACCAGCATCATAACCGCGCCGTCGGCGCGCTGACCGATAGAGGTGCGCGGGTTAACGCCGCTGGGCAGATTGTCCGCATTGACAGCCTCACCGTTCATGATGAGTATCGGGCCAAAGGAAACGCCGTTGTGGATGCCGTGGTAATTTGCGCTCCACTCATCGTAGTAGCCGACGTACATAAGCCCGTCATCATCAAAGCCGACAAATATACTCGTGTCGCTCGTCTTGCCGACGCTTTCACCGTTGACGAGGGTAAGTCCCTCCGGCACACCGCCGAGACCAGAGCCTCCATCATCCTGGAAGCCGCCCGCGTTTATGCCGCCTATAGCGTCATACTTATCTACCATTTCTTCAAGCGTCAGACCGACACTGCCGTAGTTGTCGGGCGCGCCGAGAATGATACGCTTGGGGTCAAGAACCGTGATAAGATAGCCGGTGTAGCCGCTGCTGGATATCTCTTCAAAGATGATACCGTCACCGTCCTCGTCCTCCGGGTAGATGGCTTGTGCGCCATCGTCCTGACCGGCGGCACTGCCAATGGTGACGAGGGAGGCGTCAAAGTCCTTTATCTCGTTACCGGCGCTGTTCTGCGTCCTCAGTGCGGATACCTCATCCTCTGTGAGGAAGAGATTGGCCATAAAGTCAAAACGGCGCGTCTCCTGCATGGTGCGCACGAACATATTGGTAAGCGCCTCCGAGGGGCCGCGCTCAAGCACGTAGACAAGCCCCAAACCCGCCACGCCGATAACCAGCACAGTCACCAGCATAAAGCCGAATATTCTGTCCAGCACCGACATAACGCGGCGGTTCTTTGCGCGGCGAAGCCGTGCCTCGCGCTCAGCCACGGGGTTTTCCTGAACCGGCTGCTTATCGCGCTCGATATATTCAATCTTGCTGTTTTGTTTGTTCTTCATAAACATCCTCCATGCGGCCAACGTACAGTAATTTTTCTGTCAACGCAAAACGCCGCGATCAATCCGAGAGCATAATATCTCAATTTATATACCGAAACATTTTATCACACAAGAGGGTGTATGACAAGAAATATTTCATTAAATTCACATTTCCGTTATATTTGCTGCTCACAAAACCGGAATTTCTATATTAAGACGCATAAAACGTCCTTTTGTTCTTGCTAACACAAAAAATGCTTGACAAGTAAGCGAACGTTTACTATAATGCAGGTGAACGGACGTTCACTAAAAGGGAGGGCAGAGCATGAGCGATACAAAAGAGCGCATACTGCGAACGGCACTGTCGCTGTTTGCACAAAAGGGGTATGAGGCTGTGTCAGTCAGCGAAATCGCTGGTGCGCTGGGCATGACAAAGGGTGCGCTATACAAGCATTATGCGAACAAGCGCGATATTTTTGACAGCATACTGCACCGCATGGAGCAGCGGGACGCGGAGAGAGCGCAGGCGTATTCTCTGCCGGAGGGGGTGCCGGAGGAGATGGAGGAAAAATATGCCGCGTCAGAGCTTGATGATATGCTGGCCTATGCAAAGGCGCAGTTTCGCTATTGGACGCAGGACGATTTTGCAGCGGATTTTCGGCGGATGCTCACGCTGGAGCAGTTTGTCAGTGCAGAACAGTCTGTGCTTTATCAACAGTATCTCGCCTCGGGGCCGGTAGATTATATGGTGGAGCTGTTTACGGCCAACGGCATCGCGGACGCGGAGAGAGCCGCGGTGGAGTTCTATGCGCCGATGTTTCTGATGTACAGCGTATATGACACGGCAGATGATAAAGCCGCCGTGCTGCAAATTCTCGATAGCTGTCTTGACAGCGCTGCAAAAAGGTTGAATAAACAATAAGGAGTTATATTATGGATATAGAAAATATGAACACAAGTGACTGCATTATCAGGCTGGAACGCCCTGATGAAAGGCATGAGGTGGAAAATCTGGTGCGTGAGGCGTTCTGGAATGTGTATCGCCCCGGGTGCTTAGAGCCGTATGTACTGCATAAACTGCGCGATGATCCCGCGTTTGTGCCTGATCTCAATTTCGTTATGGAGAAGAATGGCCGGCTTATCGGGCAGAACATATTTGTCCGTGCAGAGATAAGCTGTGATGACGGCAGCAAGCTGCCTATAATGACAATGGGGCCTATCTCTATAGCGCCGGAGTATAAGCGGCAGGGGTACGGTAAATTCCTGCTGGATTATTCGCTGGAAAAAGCAAAGGCGCTTGGCGCGGGCGCGCTGTGCTTTGAGGGCGATATTGCCTTTTACGGCGAGAGCGGATTTGACTACGCGTCCAATTTCGGCATACGCTATCACGGCCTGCCGGAGGGGGAGGATGCGTCCTTCTTCCTGTGCAAAGAGCTGGAGGAGGGGTATCTCGCGGGTGTGACCGGTGAATATGCCACGCCGCAGGGCTACTTCGTGGACGAAAATGAAGCGGAGGAATTTGATAAGCTCTTCCCACCGAAAGAGAAATCGATCCTGTCGGAGCAGCTTTGGTAAGAAGAAAAGAACGAATAAGAATAAGAGAGAGCCGATCTTGGCTCTCTCTTACTGTCTATATCCCGGCTATGGCACTTCAATTTCCTTTAGCGTGAGGTCGCGGCCGGAAATGGGCGTAAGCTTTTTGCCGCCGCATGAGGGGCATACAAGGTTTTCAAGATCAGCGGTGAAAACCGCGCCGCAGTCAAGGCATTTGGCCTCGCCCTGTATGCTTTCCACCACAAACTCCGTATCGGCAAAGGCTGTGCCGTCACTGACAGCCGCCCAGCAGTCACTTAGAAATGCCGGAACAACGCCGGACAGCGTCCCCACTTCAACGGTAATGCGCTTAACAGTGTCAAGCTGCTCCTCTTTGGCGATATTCTCCACCATTTTCAGCAGAGCATCGCAGATACCCAGCTCGTGCATTACTTCTTGACCGCCTTTTTGACGATGCCGCCGGTGCGTTTGACAAGGTTTTCTGCAACCTTGATGGGCATGGTCTCAAAGGTAGTGGCGTGCCAATCGCGCACTTTCTTGAGGTGAATCGCATCGAACTTGCACTTTGTGGTGCAAAGTCCGCAGCCAACGCACAGATACTCATCCACCTTTGTCGCGCCGCAGCCAAGGCAGCGTGCGCACTCACGGCGAACCTGCTCTTCCGTGAACGTGACGCGGGCATCGGAGAACGTCTTGGCCTTTTCTGCGTTGTAGCCCGGGGTCTGGCGGTGGTCATTGTCAAAGCTACTGATATCAATAAGCGCGTGCTCTTTATCCATTGCGCGGTATACACGGCGGTCACGACCGGCAGTAAGTGTCTGGCCGGGGTGGACATAGCGGTGCAGGCTGATTGCGGCCTCCTTACCGGCGGCTATTGCGTCAATTGCAAACTTCGGACCGGTGTAGCAGTCACCGCCGACGAATATATCGCTCTGCGCGGTCTGATATGTGAGGGCGTCCGCCTCGGCGGTGCCGCGCTTTGTGGTTTTAAGCTCACCCACGTCGAGTGAACCCCAATCGACCGTCTGGCCGATGGCGCCGATCACGCTGTCAACCTCTATCACGTCAAATTTGCCTGTGCCGACCGGTTTGCGGCGACCCTTTTCGTCAGCCTCGCCCAGCTCCATAAGCTCGACCTTTATGGCAGACACCTTGCCGTCAACACCGATTATCTCAACCGGTGCGGCAAGGAACTTGAACTGCACGCCCTCTTCCTTGGCCTCGTTCACCTCGTCCGGATCTGCGGGCATTTCGGCCTCAGTGCGGCGGTAGAGCACATAGGTCTCGTCCGCGCCCAGTCTTACGGCACTGCGGCAAACGTCCATTGCCACGTTGCCGCCGCCGATAACGGCACATCTCTTGCCGATCGCGGGCGCACTGCCAAGGTTCACCCCGCGCAGGAAGTCAACACCGCCGTACACGCCGTCAAGCTCCTCACCGGCTATGTTGAGCTTTGCGGATTTCTGCGCGCCTATTGCGAGATAGAAGCCCTTGTAGCCCTCGTCGCGAAGCTGCTGAATGGTGATGTCCTTGCCTACCTCAACGCCGCATTTGAACTCAACACCCATTTCGCGCAGGATGTCTATTTCTGCGTTCAGCACGTCCTTCTCAAGACGGAAAGAGGGAATGCCGAGCGTCAGCATACCGCCGGGAACAGCGTTTTTGTCAAACACAGTGACGGGGTAGCCCTTGTTGGCGAGATAGTATGCACAGCTCATACCGGCAGGGCCTGCGCCGATGATGGCGATCTTCTCCTCATACGGACGGCCTATCTGGTTGACCATCTTGGGCACGAAGCGCGTCTGTTCGTTGAGGTCGTGATCAGCGATAAAGCGCTTGACCTCATCAATGGCAACAGCCTCGTCCACGCCGCCGCGTGTACATTCTGCCTCACAGCGCTTGTTGCATATGCGGCCGCATACAGCGGGGAAGGGATTCTCTTTCTTTATAAGCTCCAGCGCCTCGGTGTAGCGCCCCTGTGCGGCGAGCTTGAGATAGCCCTGCACGGGAATGTGCGCGGGGCAGGCAGTCTTGCAGGGCGCAGTGCCGGAGGGGACAACATCCTCGCGGTTCTCGCGGTAGTCTGCGTTGCGTGCCTTTGCAAAGTTGAAGGTATCGGTTATCTTTACGTATTCAGCGTCGCTTGTGTCGCCGGTGCTGCACAGCTTCTGACCAAGCTTCAGCGCGTTGCCGGGGCAGACCTCAACACACTGCGCACACGCCACACACTTGGCCTCGTCAACCTCAGCCACGTAGTTTGAGCGTATCGCGTCTCTCGCGCCGAACATCAGACCCGCGCGCAGACCAAAGCACGCACACGCACAGCAGTTGCACACGGCAGAGCTGTCACCCGCGCCCTCAATGTTGGGAATATCGTGCATGAGGCCGTTCTCCTCAGCGCGCTTTATTATCTCGTACGCTTCTTCGCGTGTTATCTGACGCGCCCTGCCGGATCGGATGTAATGCTCAGCGCCCTTGCCCATCTGCACGCACATATCCTCGGCAAGGTGGCCGCAACCGTCGCCCAAGGTGGTGCGGGATGCACGGCATGAGCAGGGGGACACGGAGAACGTGTCATATTTATTGAGGTAATAACTCAGCTTTTCATCCTCGGTTACACCGGGGATGTCCTTTATCGCGTCCTCAACAGGGATAACGCGCATAAGACCGTAACCGTCAGGCAGTATCGGCCCCAGTGCTTGCATACGGATGCGGGTGTACTCCTCAAATGCGCGGGCAACCTCAGGGTGGCTTTCCAATAGCTCTGGCTTGTTCACCATCATCTCCATTATGCCGGGGGCAAATATCTGCATGAAGTAGATGTCCTCGCCAAGCTCTGCACTGTATGTACGGCGGAAAATACCGTAGTATACCAGATTATCCAACTGCGGCTGAATTTCCTCCACGGTTTTGCCGACCTTGGATGCCAGATATGCCGCTGTGCGCTCCTTGCGAAGTCCGGCGGCAATGGCAATGTCGGCCTCGTCGTCAGATACAAGGTCTGCCATGCAGTAGTATTCAGGTGCGTTCTCATCGATTTTGTTCACCAGTCCTGATGCGCCGCCGATGATCTTGGCGAGCTTGACTATCTTGGGTCTTAGCTGTGCCATACTGTTGTCTCCTTACTGTTTATATTATAATTTAATTTTGCATTGTACTGTGCGGGGGGATTAACGTGTTACAAGTCGGTGTGAGAGATTAGTGAGCTTGGCTATAGCGAAATAAAATAACCGCACAAGCTTTGCACCGATATAGCTGAGTATTACGAGCCATATAAAAATGAGTGGGGCGTATTTCGGTGCAAATACAAGTCTTTGACACCAATGATAGCATAAAAGCGTATGTATAAGCCACATGGATGTGGATTCTTCACCCAACTTTTCAAAGAGCGGGCATATAAACCGACCAGGCTTTGTGCATAGAAGCACGATGGTGCAGATGATAAACACAGCGGCGTTTATAAAATCATATGCGAGCCAGTTGACAGGATGAATGAAAAAGAGACCGCCGATTACAATAATCGCAGGCAGAACATAAGCTCGGATGTTTTCAAGACATTTCTTTTTAACGGCGGAAAACACATCATACTTTGCCAGTACCATCCCGATGGCATAAGCTGGCAGAAGCGTAAACGTAACATATACTTCCTCCCAGAATACACCCTGAGAAAACTCCTCTAATAATGCGGTACGCATAATTTCCGGAATGATATAATAAATTACGACGTTTACACAGACTATCCACAGAAAGCTTGTGAGCAAACTGCCGTTTTTTCGCTCCACAAAGCGATAGAACACCGGTGAAAAGATGGTGAGAATGGCAAACGGCGTGATGAACCACCATTCATTGCAGTAAGTGAAGCGTAAACCGAGGAATGAGTAGATTAGATCCTCTAAAAAAGGGTTTCCACGTTCTGTGCCGAGCAGAAGAGAAATAGGTACAGCGAGAATAAATACTTTCCAGAAAGCTTTGTAAAGGCTGATAACATGGCGCGCGGTAGCAGATGACTTGTTTTCACTGCGGGAGAGTGTGTGGTAGGCGCCGTATCCAGCCAGCAGAGTGAACAAAGCCACGCATAGTTTGCCAAAAAGCGCAATAAACGATGCGAAGGTCATTCCGCTATACACCGGAAAAGGGAGAGAAATGAAGCTGACACCGTTTAGTCTTTCCGGAAATGTGAACAGGTGGTGACATATCATGAAGCAGATAGCAATGCCCTTAAACACCTTAGTATCCTGTTTTGTAAACTCCATTACCTGTCAAACCTCCTGATGCGAGCGGGTAAGCCGTGTGCACAGTTTGCTAAGTCCGGCGTACAGCAGCCGTATCAGCTTTGCGCCAACGTAGCACAACAGCACGAGCCATATGAAGATAAGTATGGAATACTTCGGCGCAAAGACAAGCTTTTGCGCGAGGTGGTATGCCAGAACAGTGTGCAGCAGCCACATATAGGTGGATTCCTCACCCAGCTTTTCCAATACGAAGCCAACAAGCTTGCCGGGCGCAGTTTCAAGCACAATCAGCGCCGCACAAATAACGACTGCCGCGTTTATAAAGTCATACTGAACCCAGTTGTAGGTGTGGATATAGAATGCACAGCCGAATATGATCACAGCGACCACACACCATGCAAGCTTACCTGCAAAACGCTCTTTAAGTATGGACAGCAGGTCATACTTTGCAAGAACGCATCCCACAAGGTATGACGGCAGTACAGTCAAGGTGGAGTAAGTCAAATCCCACAGCATAGTGTTGCACAGAGAGGCGAACACAGGAAGCGTTTCGAGCGGGGGGATAATGTAGTAAATAATACCGTTTATGCCGACGATAAGCGCAAAGTCAACGAATACCGTGGCGCTTTTCCTGTCAATGACGCGCAGCATAAAGGGAAAGGTGATGGTGAGCAACGCATAAGGAACAACGAACCACCATTCCTCACAGAAGCTAAAGCGCATACCGAGGAATGAATAAATCACATCCTGTACAGGGTGCTCCACAGGGCCGAGACCTGCTAAAAAATACAGCGGCACACAGAGCACGAATACCTTCCAATAGGTGGTGTAGAGATTCCACAGGTGCTTGCCTGTCATCTCCGGCAGACTGTCAGGTTTCTTCGAATAGGACTTATATGTACCGTACCCGCCGAGCAGAGTGAAAATATAAAGGCACACGCGGCTGAAATGGCCAAAAAATGTCGCAAACTGATACCCGAAAATAGAGAAAAGGGAAACATAGCTCACGCCGTTTAGGCGGTTTGCAAAGGTGAAGGTGTGGTGGCATATCATAAGGCATATTGCAATGCCCTTCATTATTTTTGTGTCACGTCTTGAAAACTCCATGCTGCCCTCCTTATGCTTCACGCTTGAGGTGGAACAGGGCACAGTATGCTCTCCCCAACCATTTCCACACAAAACGTATCAGCTTTGCCAGGACATAACTCAGCGCAACAAGCCAGATGAACACCAGCACGGCGTATTTCGGCGCATACACAAGCCTCTGACACCAGTAGATGCAGAGAAATGTGTGCGTAAGCCACATCACAGCAGATTCCTTACCCAGCGCCTCAAACACCCTGCCCACAACCTGCACAGGCTTTAGCGGCAGAAGCACGGTGATACACACGATGAAAACCGCTGCATTTACAAAATCATAATACTTATTGTTGACCGAGCGCACAAAGTATACCGCGACCATCCCGATAAGCGCCGCCACGCACCAAAGCGGTCTGCCGCCGATGCGCGTTTTCAGCGTGGATAGAATATCATAGCGCGCGAAGATGCAGCCGACGAGGAACGCGGGCATTATTATCATCACCTCGCGCAGTCTGCCGTAGAACACTGTGGATGCAAAGGGGGAGAGGATGTCCCACTTTATCATTTCCGGTACGATATACATGAACACAGTGTTGAGCACAACAACAAGGAAAAGGTCGGTGTACAGCCCTGCACGTTCGCGCTCAATAAAGCGCTTTATGGCGGGGAACAGCACAAGCATTATTATAAAAGGTAAAAAGAACCACCATTCGGCGTTAAAAGCGGTGCTCAGCCCGAGAAAACCGTAGATAAGCTCATATATAAGATCCGTGCGCATATAGATGTTTTTCAGCACGATAACCGGCAGACACACGGTAAAAACCATCCAATAGGTCTTATAAAGGCTGAATATATGCCGCGCGCTGAGTGCAGTCGGCGTTTCCTTTCCGGATAGGGAGGAGCGGTAGATACCGTACCCGCTCAAAAAGGTGAACATAGGTACACATATGCGCCCAAATGCGCCGATAAGTACAGCAAGATTGGTGCTTCCGTGGCTGACAAGCGAGATGAATGTACCGGCCTGTACGCGTTCGGGAAACGCAAAAAGGTGGTGCAGCAGCATAAGGCATATCGCCGCGCCCTTTATTATATTTGTGTCTTTTTTCGTGAATTCCACAGCTTACCCTCCGATGTACATAAACATAGAAATTTTAGCATATTACACAGTTTCTTTCAAGCCTTGGCAAGAAATTTCTGCAAGATGATTGCAAGAAACCCATATATGCGGTAAAATAGCTGCACGAAGTTACCAACGAGGTGAAAAATGTACACATATAAGCTTACCTTGTGCTACGACGGCAGCCGTTACTGCGGCTGGCAGCGGCAGGGCAACACTGAAAACACCATACAGGCCAAGGTTGAAAATGCGCTTTCGCGCATACTGAGCGAGGCGACTGAGCTTGCCGCCTCCGGGCGAACGGACGCAGGCGTACACGCGAGAGCGCAGGTGTGTTCATTCCACAGTGCGCAAAAGCTTGACTGCGCCGCTGTGCTTTCTACGCTCAGAGCGGCATTGCCGGAGGATATAGGTGCCATTGCACTGGAAAGCGCGGGGGAGAGATTCCATGCGCGGCTCAATTGCAGGGAGAAAACATATGTTTACCGTGTATGGAACAGCGCAGAGCCGAATGTGTTTGAGCGCAAATATATGTACCGCTATGCCGGTGCACTCAATGACGCGGCCATGCGCCGCGCGGCAGAGCTGCTTCTGGGCAGGCACGATTTCACGGCGTTCTGCGCCAACAGACGCATGAAAAAATCCGCCGTGCGCGAGATACGCAGCATTGATATAGAGCGGCGCGGCGGGGAGCTTCGCTTCAGCTTCACCGGCAACGGCTTTCTATATAATATGGTGCGCATCCTTGTCGGCACGCTTATAGAGGTCGGCGCGGGTGAGCGGGATGCCGAGGATATACCCGCAGTGCTTTCATCACTGAACCGTGACCGCGCGGGCTTTACCGCACCGGCGCAGGGACTTATATTGTGGGACGTGCGGTATTGACCGCGAAAAATGAAAATTATTGTTGACATATAGGTGGAATGTTGTTAGAATAAACTATCTCAATTGGATAGTAATATCCGAAGCAAGATAACCGACCGCTGTGCTTTTTCGCACAGCTAAGGCCACACGGACAGCCGGGTCGAATGCCGATTTTCCACGGAATGTGGCGGCAACTTCTGTTGCCTTATTGATTGGGCGGGGCGCTCCCGCATGGGCTGGAAAGGCTCAAATTTTATAAGTTGGTTACTATAAACCGTGCTGCACAGCATACAAAACTTGTGAAATGGTCAATAAGAGTAGTAAAAGTAGTTTCTTGCTATATAGACTCTCAAACCAATTGGGATAGTGTCCCCAGGCGTAAGCCTTGGCGGGCGGCTATACATAACTATTGCAATGACGTATGCTGTTGGCATGCGTCATTTTTTGCGTTTTGGGAGAAGTGTAATGAAAAAAATCATTGAGCTGAAAAACATCACAAAATCCTTTGATGGCGAGGTCGTGCTGGACAATATCAGTCTGGACATCTATGATAACGAGTTTATCACCCTGCTCGGCCCCTCCGGCTGCGGCAAAACTACCACCCTGCGCCTTATCGGCGGGTTCGAGACGCCGGATGAGGGTGACGTTATCTTCATGGGTGAGAGAATAAATGATGTGCCGCCGTATAAGCGCAATGTAAACACTGTTTTCCAGCGTTATGCGCTTTTCCCGCATCTAAACGTTTTTGAGAATGTGGCATTCCCGCTGAGGGAGAAAAAGTACCCCCGCAATGAGATTGAGCCGAAGGTCAAGGAGATGCTTGCCCTTGTCGCGCTGACCGGGTTTGAAAACCGCTCTGTCACCAGTCTTTCCGGCGGCCAGCAGCAGCGTGTGGCCATTGCCCGCGCCCTTATCAGCAGCCCCAAGGTGCTCCTTTTGGATGAGCCGCTTGCCGCACTTGACCTTAAGCTGAGAAAGGATATGCAGGCCGAGCTTAAAAAGATCCAAAAGGCCACCGGTATCACATTCGTATTTGTCACGCATGACCAGGAAGAGGCGCTGTCCATGTCGGACACCGTGGTGGTTATGAGCGAGGGACGCATCCAGCAGATCGGCACACCCATAGATATTTATAATGAACCGGAAAATGCTTTTGTTGCCGACTTCATCGGCGAGAGCAACATCCTTGACGGCGTGATGCTGGCCGACTATAAGGTTGCGTTCTCCGGCCACACGTTTGAGTGTGTGGATGCAGGCTTTAATAAGCGCGAGGCGGTTGACGTTGTTGTGCGTCCAGAGGATGTGGACATTGTCAGCGAGGAAAAAGGTATGCTGCGCGGTGTTGTCACCAGTGTTACCTTCCTTGGCGTGCATTATGAGATAATCGTTGATATAAACGGCTTTAAGTGGATGATCCAGACCACGGATTTCGTGGACGTGGATGAGCATATCGGCCTTTATATTGAGCCGGATGCAATACATATCATGAGAAAGTCCGAATATTCGGGTATGTATGGCGACTACTCCTCCTTCTCCAACGAGCTGGATGAGCTGAGCGATGCAGAAAGTGAGAGCGAGGAATGAAGTCTGGTGCAAATTCCCGCCACGCGGGGCTTATCCAGCGGCTGACGCTCACGCCCTATTCAATATGGGCGGTGCTGTTCATCGTTGTGCCGCTGTTTTTCGTGGCGTACTATGCGTTCACGGATTCTGATTTCAACTTCACCTTTGATAACGTTACGCGGTTTTTCACCGCAACCTCAAGCGTTGACGGGGGTGAGGTGCATACCTATATTGTCATTTTCCTGCGCTCGTTGAAGCTGGCGGTTATATCCACGCTGATATGCCTCCTCCTCGGCTACCCCATGGCGTACATCATTGCCCGCGCCGGTGCTAGAACGCAGAAAATACTTATCACCCTCATCATGATCCCCATGTGGATGAACTTTCTTATCCGCACCTATGCATGGATGACCATTTTGCAGGACACTGGCATATTAAACGGCTTTCTATCATCGATCGGCCTGAAGCGTGTGCACATCATCGGCACGGAGGCCGCCGTTGTTATCGGCATGGTGTATGACTATTTCCCGTATATGATATTGCCGATATACTCCGTCATGGCAAAGCTTGATGTGCGCCTTATCGAGGCCGCGCGCGACCTTGGCTGCAACAGCGCGGGCGTTCTGCGCCGCGTAATATGGCCGCTCAGTCTGCCTGGCGTTATATCCGGCGTAAATATGGTGCTTATCCCGTCTATATCCACGTTCTATATCTCGCAGAAGCTCGGCAACGGCAAATTCTATCTCATCGGTGACGCTATCGAGGGGCAGTATGTGGCCAACAACCTCCACTTCGCCGCGGCGATCGCGTTTATATTGATGGTGATTTTGCTCGCGTGCATGGCGCTTATGCAGCACGCCGCCAACAAGCGCACAATGGTGTAAAGGAGGCGCGAATATGAAAAGAATGTCCAAGGTCTACACGGCGCTTATCATGATTTTCCTCTTTGCGCCCATTGCGATACTGCTTGTGTTTTCCTTTAATGAATCCAAAAGCCTTTCCGTGTTCTCAGGCTTTTCGCTGAATTGGTATAGAGAGCTTTTTAAAGACGCGGAGACGCTTGGCGCGGTGAGAAATACGCTCATCCTCGCCATTTCCGCTGCGGCTATATCCACCGTGATGGGTACGGCGGCCGCCGTCGGCATAAACAAGCTGAGAAACCGCGCAATGCGTGCCGCGATGGACACTGTCACCAACATCCCCATGATAAATCCGGATATCATCACCGGTATTTCGCTGATGCTGATGTTCGTGTTCGTGGGGCGGCTGTTCGGCGCGGCGACCAGTCTCAGCTTTTGGACGATGCTTATTGCGCACGTCACATTCTGCCTGCCGTATGTCATTCTGCAGGTTTTGCCGAAGCTGAGGCAGATGGATAAAGCTCTGCCCGAGGCGGCAATGGACTTGGGCTGCACGCCGCTACAGGCTTTTATAAAGGTGGAGATACCGGAGATCATGCCCGGCATCGTCACCGGCTTTATCATGGCGTTCACGCTCTCGCTCGATGATTTTGTTATCAGCTACTTCACCTCCGGCAACGGCTTTGAGACGCTGCCCATCCGTATCTACAGCATGACGAAAAAGACCGTCACGCCCAAAATGTACGCCCTTGCAACTATAATCTTCTTTGTTATCTTTGCATTGCTGATTCTCAACAATCTTGTTGACGATGAGGCAAAGCCGAAAAAGACCAGGGCGCGCCGTGAGCGGGCAAAGGGGGAGCGGATCGCAATCGGCGCAATCGGCGGTGTGCTTGTCGCGGCGGGTATTGCGGTGCTCGTCCTCGGCAACAGCGCCACGGAGGAGCTGAATATATATAACTGGGGCGAATACATCTCCGATGGGTCTGACGATACGCTGGACACGATCGCCGCGTTTGAGGAATGGTATGAGGACACCTACGGCAAAAAGGTCAAGGTGAATTACACCACCTTTGCCAGCAACGAGGATATGTATGCAAAGCTGTCCAGTGGCGCTGTCAGCTTTGATGTGGTCATCCCCTCAGACTATATGATAGCCCGCATGAGGGATGAAAATATGCTCCTCCCGCTGAATTTTGACAATATCCCCAACTATAAATATATAGAGGAGCAGTATCGCGGCCTGTATTATGATCCGGATGACATCTACACTGTGCCCTATACCTACGGCGTTATCGGCATCATCTATAATGCCAACGTTGTCGATGAGGCGGATGCACACGGCTGGGATCTCATGTGGAATGAGAAGTACGCCGGAAATATCCTGCAATTCAATAACTCCCGCGATGCATTCGGTACGGCACAGTATAAGCTCGGCCTTGATGTAAACAGTACCGACCATGCTCTCTGGCAGCGCGCGTTGGATGAGCTCAAGCAGCAGTCCCCGCTGGTAAAGAGCTACGTCATGGATGAGGTGTATAACATGATGGAGTCAGGCGAGGCGGCAGTCGCGGCCTACTACGCGGGTGACTATTTCACCATGCTTGACGCACAGGCGGACGATGTTGACCTACGCTTTTACTATCCGGAGCGCACAAACTACTTCTTTGACGCAATGTGCATCCCAAGCTGTGCCCAGCATAAGGAGCTTGCGGAGATATTCATAAACTATATGCTATCACCCGAACCGGCTATTGCCAATGCAGAGTATGTGTGCTACGCTTCACCGAACTCAGCCGTGTACACGGATGAGGGATATATAGAGGAGATGGGGGAGGAGGCCATGGCAATTCTCTACCCGCAGCTTGACGATTTTGCCGCGCTGTATAATGAGTACGCCTACCGTACCCTCGACCAGGATATGCTGGATTATGTAAACTCCCTCTGGGAAACGCTGAAAATAAGCTGAAAAGAATATGTTATATTAAAAG
>CAZBVU010000002.1:72781-101831 GCA_964495355.1 uncultured Oscillospiraceae bacterium | reverse complement strand
ATATACCCTATTTCCAGCAGCGCAATAAACATCGTCACCACAACAGTCGCTATCGCAGCCCCCATTGAGCCCATCATTTTTATCAGCAAAATGTCCAGAACAACATTTAATCCCCCTGATACTGTCGCAAACACAAGGTTGACCTTAACTTTTTTCACCACCGTAATTGCATTAGCCAAAAGCTGTCTGACGGCTGAGTTTATAAAGAAGTTCAAGCTGAGCATCCTGAAAATCGGCACACAACTCATGTATTTCTGCCCGTACACAACATAAATTATCAGCGGTGCAAATACAAGCATTAATCCTGCGAAAAACAGAGAAACCACAAAAAACACCTTTTCATAGCTCAAAATCTGACTTGCAAACTTCTGTGGCTCTTTACTGTAACTCTCCACCATCAGCGGATAAAAATAGGTAACCATGCTCTGCGGAATAAAAATCATTGCACTCGGTATGGCAGATGCAACCTTATAGTCAGCCAGCACCTGTGAATCACCAATAACATAGTTAAGGCAGGTAATATCTAAGAGAACCAGTGCAGTTGTGACAAAATTGGTTGCCATACTTAGTACGCAAAATGTGGTTATCTCTCTTTTTCTGTCGTGTGAAAGCTTATCTGCTGGCATTGCAAATTCATCAAAAAAACCGTTCTTTTTCAGAAAGCAAAACGCTGCAAATCCCATTGCCAGCTCTGAGAAATAAAAAGACATTACCAAGCCCTTTATTCCCCATAAATGCGTAAAAACTATATTGCCCGCACATATCGTAACCGCATATACGGTATATGCAAGTGCAAATTCCTGATTTTTACGCTTTACGCGCAATGCCATCTGCAAATAATTGGCCGTGTATATCACTAATGGATAGCCGCACATCATACGCAGATAATAACCCGCGCTATTCGGTTTGTAAATTGCCCCCACCAAATATATGGCCACAAATAATAGTATATTGAATATCGATCCTGTTTTAAATGCAAATCTATATATTGCGATTTTTTTCTCGTTTGCTATAGCTTCGCTGCAAAACTGGAGGATGGCGCTTACCATTCCCATGCCGATAAATATGGCCATATAAGAGTAAATATTGTTGGCATCAACATATACTCCGTATTCCGTTTTCGGCAAATTGCGAATGACAATTACAGAAGAAATGAATCCGAACAGTTGAGAAACAAAGCTGCCCCAAAATATCCACAAGAATCCATTTGAAACAAGATGCACTATTCTGTTTTTTACTTTTTCAAGCGTATCCTTCATCCCGCACCTTCTCAGCGCTCTGTAATCGTTGCTTTCATCGCTTTGTGTCCCGGCACTTTTCGATTATCTCAATGTATTCAAGGTTTTTTGATGTAGTCACAATACTCTTTTGCAAATTCACATGCATTTTCATATGTTTTTGCAAATCCTTCCGCGTCCAAATTCGCAATCATTTCAAGTCTTGCCGAAAGATCTATATGCCCTTTACACTGTATTAGGGTGTCACACACAACTTTTCTCAGTACGTCACTTTTTTCAATTTCCGTGTTATTTTCTCCGCCACGGCAGAGGGCGCAAATCTCATATGTGCATTTTTCGCAATGCGCTCTGCGTCAAATTCATTTGCATGTGCGCACATAAATTTCATTGCCTCAGCCAGAGCAGCAACATCATCAACCGCAACCATCAGCCCATTTTCAGCATCAACAAATCCCTCTGTGCCGCCACAGCGCGTTGCAATCACAGGCACACCGCAGCACATAGCCTCTGCATACACAACGCCAAAAGTCTCATGCCGGCTGGCAAGCACAAAGCAATCACTTCTGTTAAGCTCATTGGCAAACTCTTCACGCTTGAAATAGCCGCAGGTACTTATTTTGTTATCAAGCCCGCGCTCACTTATCTGCCGCTTTATATTATCAAGCTCCGCTCCATCGCCCATAATAAGCAGTTCACTCTCAGGGTACACTGCGTTAACTTCGGCAAATGCATCCACCAGAACATCAAAGCCCTTGCGCCGCTCTGCGTGTCCGGCAGATACAAACCGGAAAGTAGCGCCACTTGCCCTTTCCCCTCGCTGTACATTGAAAGCAGCCGTATCCACTATATCGTCAACAACCGCCGCCTCAATGCCGGTGTATTTTTTTATCTGTGCAGCCAGCGCCGAACTGACCGCAATGACCCCCGCCGCATTTTCGTATACATATTTAAGCATACCAACTTGCGGAAGAACCTTTTCATCATCCATTATGCTTGACGCGTGCTCTGTCACGACATATGGGATTTTTTCTTCCTTGCACGCCTCAACTATGCTTACGGCAGTGTCGGCAAAATGGACATGCACGACGTCCGGTTTCCCGCAATCTCTTATAATGCGTTTAAGCAGTCTCTCAAAGCCGCGCGCGGCAATTTTTTTGCGCAATTGCTCTGCAAATGGACCCATCGGGAAATTATATTCATATACCGGTATATCGCTGACCTCATGCTTCCACAGTCCCCAGCGTCTCCAACGCCTGACAGACCGCATATCCAACGCGGCAAAGATAACCTTATGGCCGATACCCGCAAGCGCCTTTGCCTGATCGAGCTGAAAATTACCGTTGCTTGGATATTTTTCTGACGGGCAGCCATAGGACACTTCCAGAATATACAACTCACTCACCACTTTCTGTCCCGCTCGTACACCTTTTCGATTATCTCAATGTATTCAAGGGCTTTTTTGCTGTAGTCATAATACTCTTTTATATATTCATACGCGTTTTCAGACGCTTTTGCAAGCTCTTCCGCGTCTAAATTCACAATCATTTCAAGTTTTGCCGCAAAATCATCTGCATTGTCAGCCGCAAATAACCATCCATTATCATGATCTGTGCGCGCCGCGTTCAGATTGTTGTCCTCCGACAATACCGGAACACCGCAGGCCTCCATATCAAAGAAATTGAGACTTGCTTGCTTGGCAATAAGTCCAATATCCGCAGCTTGATAGAACGAAGCAAGCTCTGAATACTTTTGCGTGGGGAAGCGCACCACTCTATATCGGCTTTCTGACATACGCTTTTCAACTGCCTCGCCATAATCGCCGGTAGCGTTGCCGATAATAAGATATACAAGCTCTTTGTCGGTTTTTATCTCGCGGTTCATAAGCTCAGCCAGCAGCATCCCGCCCTTTGATTCATCAAGCTTTCCTGCGAACAAAACAACAAACGCATCATCCGCAATGCCGTTTTCGCGCCTGAACTTTGCGCCGGCAGCCTTATCCGGATGAAACAGAATTGTGTCTGAGCCGTACGATATCCACGGCGCGAGACTAAGCGGAATACCCAAGCACCGCTCAACATAGTCATCATCCATCGCGCGGATCACCGGAATACTGTTCTTTACGATTATCGGCGCAACAAAGCGTTTATAATACGCCCGATACAGCTTCCTCAGCGGGTTTTGTGATGCCATCTCCACCATATGACTGTCGGTTATAATCGGGCAGCACAGCTCTTTTCTATGCTGCAAGAGCCACATACCCGCAGCAGTGTCGTTGCCGTGGACATATAGTATATCCGGATTCAAGGAATTGACAAGCTTCACCAGGTTATCTTTGAAAATCGCCCTGCCGCTGACATATGCCCAAATCGGGCGGCGGATTATCTTCACGCCGTAGCGTTCCTCGTACTCCCTGTCGCGTGCAGCTATATCATCGCGGCCAAAGAAAGCTGTGAGATAATCCGGTATCTTGTCAAGCTCCGCCGTGATGATGACCGTTTCATGCCCCATGCGGGTAAAATACTTTGAGAGGATATTTACCTTATATCCCGCATCCGGATGAAAGAAATCCTCTATCTGCACTATCTTCATTGCCCTATCCCCTCCACGCTAGAATAAAACTCAATTTGGTTCAATCGTGTTCTACGCCCAGCACTTTTTGATATATCCTACTATATTCTTTGTACATGTGCTCGTCGGAATATTTCGTCCGACACTGAGCAAAAAGCTTCTCATCCGGCGGATTATCCAGCAGTGCCAGCACACTGGCTTTCAGCGCATCAATATCGCCTGCCGCGCTGAATCTGCCAAGAGGCGCGGGCGCTGTCTCTGCTGTGCCGCCAACGTCATAACCTGCCACCGGCGTATAGCAGCACACAGCCTCAAGACAGGTCGTCGGCAGGTTTTCCATTGTAGAACAGATGACAAAAACATCCGCCATTGAATAATACTCTGCCAGTTCCTGCTGATTCTCCGTCCGTCCTAAGGCAATCACGTTATCTGGGAATGTCTCCGTCAGGTCATCCACGCCGATAAGGATGAACTTCACGTTCTCCCCGCTCATGCGCTCGGCAAGCTTCAAAATATCACGCCCGCCTTTTTCTCTGGACATAAGCTTGGGGGCAACAGCCAGAACTATCTTTTCCCCGTTCAAACCATGCCTCTGAAGAAGATGCTCAAATGGCTTTGGCGAGAAAAGCGCCGTGTCAATTCCGTTTGGAATGACCTGCACATTATATTCGGAAAGGAAAGACTTTTTCACCCTGTCTGCCAACCATCTTGACGGCGTACAGATCGTCATATTCATCCCTGAAAGCAACACCCTTTTTTCGCTGCTCATTTTTTTTGTAAAATCAAAGAAAAGCGTCTTGGGATACTTATCCAAGTGTGGGCAATTGCCACAGCCACTTTTCCATTTTTCACACTCTTCAGAAACCCCGCATTTACCGGTGTACGCAAATTCGCAATGGAAGGTGTACACCAACGGGATATCATGCCCTCTTATATACTCAAACAGCGGCCGTATATTGACAAAATATGCGTGCGGCTCATGCAGATGGATAATGTCCGGCTTAAAATCATCTATAAAGCGGAGAAGCCGCCCTGTTGACAGCACAGAATAATAGCCTGTCAGTCCGGTCAATCTTGTCAGCCCCGCATGAAGCACAGTCTCCCACTCAAGGCCGAATTTATATATATTCTCCTCGTCCAGCTTCGCACCTCTGCCGTAGCACACCGCCGCCTCATCCCCATGCGCTCTAACCTGGGTATACAGCTGGTACACTATCTTGCCGGTGCTGCCGCGTCTGCACACTGAGTTTATATACAAAACTCTCATTTCAGCTTTTTCTCCACACCATTTTGTCCACCACGCCGGTATACGACTGGATAAGCCGCACGACCTTGGCAGATACGTTTTCATCTATATAATCCGGCACAGGTATGCCGAAATCGCCATTGATATTCATGTCAACGGCGGTATCCACCGCCTGCAAAAGTGAGTGCTCATCAATGCCCGCAAGCACAAAGCAGCCCTTGTCCAGCGCCTCCGGTCTTTCGGTACTGGTGCGGATGCAGACTGCCGGGAACGGATGCCCGACCGAGAGGAAGAAGCTGCTTTCCTCCGGCAGCGTACCGCTGTCGGACACAACGGCATACGCGTTCATTTGCAGCGCGTTATAATCGAAAAAGCCCAGCGGCTCATGACGGATCACACGCCTATCCAGCGCAAACCCGCTCGCCTCCAGCCGCTTTGCCGAGCGCGGATGGCAGGAATACAGTATCGGCATATCGTACTTTTCCGCCATTTTATTTATCGCCGTGAACAGCGATATGAAATTCTTCTCCGTGTCAATATTTTCTTCCCTGTGTGCAGAAAGGAGAATGTACTTCCCCTTTTCAAGCCCCAGCCGCGCATGAATGTCAGAGTGCTCTATCCCCGCGAGGTTTTTGTGCAGCACCTCCGCCATGGGTGAGCCTGTCACATATGTGCGCTCCTTGGGCAGGCCACACTCAATAAGATAGCGGCGCGCGTGCTCAGAGTAGGCAAGGTTCACATCCGATATGATGTCCACTATGCGTCGGTTCGTCTCCTCCGGCAGACACTCATCCTTGCAGCGGTTTCCGGCCTCCATGTGAAAACTGGGGATATGCAGGCGCTTTGCCGCAATTGCCGACAGGCAGGAGTTTGTATCGCCGAGAATCAGCAGCGCGTCCGGCCTTGTGGATGTCATAAGCTTGTACGCGCAGTTTATTATATTGCCGACGGTCTCCCCAAGGTCGCCGCCCGCCGCGTCCATATACACCTCCGGCGCCGCAATGCCGAGATCGGCAAAGAAAACACCGTTGAGGTTATAGTCGTAATTTTGCCCTGTATGAGCCAGTATGCAGTCAAAATACTGGCGGCACTTGCCTATAACGGCAGACAGTCGGATTATCTCCGGCCTTGTGCCGACGATAATGAGAAGCTTTAGCCGCCCATCGTTTTTAAAGCCTATATCCGAATAATCAAGCTTGATGCCCATGTTTACAGCTCCTCAAAAAAAGTGTCCGGTCTGGCCGCGTCAAAGCGCTCATTTGCCCACATCACCGTGACCAGCTCATCCGTATCGGAGAGATTTATTATAGAGTGCGTGTACCCTGGCAGCATATGCACAGCCTCTATCTTCTCCCCGCTCACCTCGAACTCTATCACCTCATCACAGCCTATTTTCCTCTCTTGGATAAGGCCGTGACCACTGACAACAATAAACAGCTCCCACTTGGAGTTGTGCCAGTGCTGACCCTTGGTAATGCCCGGCTTTGATATGTTCACGCTGACCTGCCCGCAGTTTGCGGTCTTTATAAGCTCCGTGAAGCTTCCGCGCGCATCAACGTTCATATTCAGCGCATACGCAGTCTTTTCGCGCGGGAGATAGCTGAGATAGGTGGAATACAGTTTCTTTTCAAATGACCCCTCCGGTATCTCCGGCATAAGATGCGTCTCGCGTTGCTTATCAAAGGTGTGCAGCAGCTCTTCAATGCGCCCTAACGTTACCTTGTGCGTCACAGCTACGCGGCAGTAGCGCCCATCGCCATTCTCCACTTCACCGTCAGGCGTATAATCACAGCGGTGCTCCTTCCCCTCCAGTGCCAGCAGCAGCTCCCGCACCAGATCATCAATGTACACCAGCTCCAGCTCTGTGGAAGGGTCATTCACAGTAATGGGCAAATCGTTTGCAATGTTGTGGCAGAACGTGGCCACAGCGCTGTTGTAATTGGGTCTGCACCATTTGCCGAACACGTTCGGGAAACGGTATACCAGCACCCGCGTCGAGGTCTCCTGCGCGTAGTCGAAAAAGAGCTTCTCCCCTGCCAGCTTCGACATCCCATACTCCGACCCTGCATAGCGCCCTGTGAGGCTTGCCTGTGCAGAGCTGGACAGCATCACAGGACAGGTGTTTCCCGCCGCCTTCAATGTGTCCAGCAGCTCTTCAGCAAAGCCGAAGTTGCCCTTCATAAATTCGCTTTTGTCCTTTGGGCGGTTCACACCCGCAAGATTGAACACGAAGTCCGCGCGGCCGCACCAGTCTTTCAGAGTGGCCTTGTCCGTGTCACGCGTATATTCAAATATCTCGCCAATGCACAGCGCAGGGTGAGTCTTGTCCTTGCCGTCGCGTATATTTTTCAGCGCACAGCACAGGTTTTTCCCAACAAAGCCCGCCGCGCCGGTCACGAGAATGTTCATTTTCTTTCTCCTCAATGCGCAATGCCCATTGCATCCAGTTCATCGCGGATGTATTTAAGCCCCAGCAGCTTTTCCTTTACCTCATCAACTGTGAGTATGCGGGTGTTGTTGGAGTTAAACTCTGTGAGATGATTGCGCTCCACATCCCCCTGCACAAAGTATTTATCATAGTTGAGACTGCGCTTGTCACAGGGTACACGGTAGAAGCTGCCCAAGTCCTCTGCCTTGGCACACTCCTCATTGGTCAAAAGCGTCTCATACATCTTCTCGCCGTGTCGGATGCCGATTATCCTTATCTTCTCCTTGTCCGCGCCAAACAGCTCACACACGGCCTCGGCCTGAGTGCGGATGGTGCAGGCGGGCGCTTTTTGAACCAGTATATCCCCGCTCTCGCCGTGTTCAAACGCGAACAGCACCAGATCCACCGCCTCATCAAGCGACATGATAAAGCGCGTCATATCCGGCTCTGTTATCGTCACCGGTTCGCCCTTTTTTATCTGATCTATCCACAGCGGGATAACGCTCCCGCGTGAGCACATCACATTGCCGTAGCGGGTGCAGCATATGCGCGTTTTCTCCGGTGATACTGTGCGCGATTTCGCCACGACCACCTTTTCCATCATGGCCTTGCTCGTCCCCATCGCGTTTATAGGATAGGCGGCCTTGTCCGTAGACAGGCATATTGCGGCCTTTACCCCAGCCTCTATCGCGGCAGTCAGCACATTGTCCGTGCCGAAAACGTTGGTCTTTACAGCCTCCAGCGGGAAAAACTCACAGCTCGGCACCTGTTTTAGCGCCGCCGCGTGGAAGATATAGTCCACACCGTACATTGCGTTCTTCACAGAGCTGAGATCGCGCACATCCCCGATGTAAAAGCGCAGTCTGTCCGCACACTCGGGCATACGCGCCTGAAAATCGTGGCGCATATCGTCCTGCTTTTTCTCATCGCGTGAGAATATGCGTATCTCGCCCACATCGCTTTCAACGAAGCGGTTGAGCACAGCATTGCCGAACGAGCCGGTGCCGCCTGTTATCATCAAAGTCTTGTCCTTGAACATCAGCTTTTCTCCTCCCCCTGCCGCTCACATTCTCTCACACAGTCATCGAACAAATCAAGCAGCATGGTCTTATCGTAGTGCGCCTCAAAATATGCCCGCGCGTTTCTGCCGTATTCCTCAAGCCGCGCGGAGCTTCCAAGCCGCTCCACCGCGTCTGCAAGTGCGTTTGCATCCCCAATGGGGCTGCATATGCCGCAGTCGGCCTCGTTTACTATGCGCTCAGTCTCACCTGTGGCACAAGCGAGTATCGGCATACCGCAGGCCATATATGACTGCAGCTTTGCAGGAATGGTGTTTGCAAACAGCGGATTATTCATAAACGACACGAATGCCGCATCACACTCGGCCAGTATCGCGGGTATGCTCTCCGCACTTTGCCGCGGCAGCATTGTGAACATATCCTCCACACCGCGCGCCTTTATCTTCTCTTCCAGCGCGGCCTTGCTGCGTCCGTCACCGACTATCACAAACTGCGCATTTGCACCACGCTTTTTTATTATCTCCGCGCACTCGGGCAGGATATCCAGCCCCTGCGCCTGACCGACATTGCCGGTAAACGCCACTTTGAACCTGCCGTCATCCTCTATAAGCCCGCTCTCGCCGCGCTTTGTCGGGCGGTAGAAATCCTCAGCATACTGCGGCCAATAGCTCACCTTGTCCCCGCTCCGGGGTATGCGCGCGCGTATCATCTCCACAAAGCTGGGTGAGGTCGCAAATATTCTGTCACAGCGCTTGTATATATAGTCCACCATGCGCCCGATTGGGTTGAGCACAAGCGGTGAATGTATACCGGTCACGATCTCTATATTCTCCGGCCACAGATCCTGCACATACAGCCAGCACGGTATCTTTTTGCGCTTGGCGTACCACACGCCGACAAGCGCCTGCGTCATTGGCGAAACCTCAAAGTTAAACACCATGTCGCAGTCCAGCCGCGTAAAGCACTTCCAAAACCAGCCCGACACCACGAACGAAAGGTAGTTCAGGCACATACCTATTGCGCTCTTTCCGCGGGCAATCAACGGGATGCGGATAATGTCCATCCCCATGTACTCCTCGCGCCGCTTTTTAAATAGGCCGTACCCCTCAAAATATTTGCCGTATGGGTAATTGGGTATGCCGGTCAGCACCGTCACCTTGTACCCGCGGCGCACCCACTCCGCGCACATATCGTTTATGCGGAACGCCTCCGGATAAAAGTACTGGCTGACGACCAGAATATGCTTTATTTGCTTTTTTTCCTGCGCACTGCCGCTCATTGCACGCCCTCTGTGATATATATGCTCTCCTCCAGCGAATACACTCTGTAATCACCCTTGGGGTACTCGCTCATCTCCATGTCATAGCTGAGACTGCCAAACGCCTTGTCAACCAGCCCCGTGAACGCGCGCAAGAATTTCAGCGCCCACATCAGCCCGCCTACCAGCTTTATCTTCTTCCCGTGCGCCTTGGCTATCATGCTGACAAGCTTTGACGTGTTGGAGTATTCGCCGTTTTGCGGGAAGAATGTACCGGACTCCTCATTGTCTATCATCAGCTTCACAAACGCCATCAGGTTGCCCACGAACAGCATGGAGCGCTCATTATCCACACGCGGGAAAAAGTGCAGCATCTGCGCCAGCCGTGACAGCACAGGGTAGTTGCCCTTGCACCCGGGGCCGTATATCATCGGCGGCCGCAGTATGACCACCTTGAAGTTATTGTTTTCAAGCTTTTTCAGCTCGATTTCCGCCTGAAGCTTGCTGTCCCCATACGCGTTTGCAGGGGTGCATCTCGTCTTGCGCTCTATCCTGCGCCGCTCACCTATCGGGGCACTGTCACCATATACTATTGCAGAACTCATAAAAATGAACTGCTTTACACCCTCGCGCCTTGCCTTCTTTGCAAGCTCCTGCGTGAGGTCTGTGTTTATGCTGTAATAGCGCTGAGCCTTCTCCGGGCTTATGCGCCCATTGTCAGAATGTGCAATCCCCGCAACGTGGTATATAACATCAATACCGGAAAAGCTCTCATTCCGCCACGAACCGTCACGCATACTGATAGACACGGTGCTGTAGCCGTCAAAGCCGTTTATATAGCTTCTGAAGCACTCGCCCAGATAGCTGTTGATGCCGGTGATAAGGATACGTTTCATTCTCTCTTCTCCCGCTCTAGCTCTCCCGTGCCGCCCTCTACCACGCCGTCATGCTTCAGCACGCTTGTTATCGTGCCGAAGAAGCATTTGCAGTCGAATAGAAAGCCCATCTTTTCCACATATTCGCCGTCAAGCCGTGCTTTCACGTTTATCGGCAGCTCGTCCCGTCCGTTTATCTGCGCCCAGCCTGTCAGCCCGGGCTTTATATCGTTTGCGCCGTACTTGTCTCTCTCTGCAATGAGGTCGTCCTGATTCCACAGCGCCGGTCTGGGTCCTATTACCGACATATCGCCCGCAAGTATATTGAATAGCTGCGGCAGCTCATCCAGACTTGTCTTTCTCAAAAACGCGCCCGTTTTGGTTATCCACTTTGTCGGGTCTGACAGCATATGCGTGGGCACATCGCGGGGCGTGTCCGTGCGCATGGTGCGGAATTTCAGTATGTCAAAAAAGCTCTTGTTCGCGCCAAAGCGCTTCTGTTTGAAAAATACCGGTCCCGGTGAGCCAAGCTTGATCGCCGCAGCAATTATCAGCATGGGTATCCCCAGCACGATTATCCCCGCCATTGACAGCGCAATGTCCAGTATTCTTTTCACCGTGCGTTCGTACATATCCTCACCCATCCCCGCGCATAGTTTTTCTATTATAAGTCATATATCATGTTATTATATCATCGTGCCCCTATAGTGTCAAACGCTAATTCACCCTCTGCTCTTCGCGTAAAGGCGTATTTTATATGCAAAACCCTGCATGGGAAACTCGCTCCATGCAGGGTTTTAATCATATGCAATTATGTTCGCTTTACTGCGCATCTGCGGCGGAGGCCGTATCGCCGGTGTACAGCGCGACAAACTCCTCCAGCACAAGGCCGTTATCCATAATATACTGTGCGGCCTCCTTGCCGACATAGCGGAAATGCCAGCCCTCATTCATCACGCCGGTAACGTCCATCTTCTCTTTCGGGAAGCGGTGGATAAAGCCGTACTCTGCGCAGTTGGCTACCAGCCACTTGCAGGTGTCGGTGCTCTCAATCTCGTCATTCTTGATCTCGCGGTAGTGATCCGTTATATCCACGCACAGCGCGGTCTGATGCTCACTGCATCCGGCGGGCATGGTGATGTAGTGTCCGTTTGCGTCCTTACCATCGGTGATGCCGTTGTTGTTGCAGATGCGCTGGAAGTTCGCGTCCTGCTCAGCATAGCTTCTGTAGCCGGAGGAGAGATACACCGGATATCCCGCCGCCTTGCAGCCGAGCGCCATGTCCAGTGCGGCCTGCGCAATGCGCGCATCTACCGGGCAGCGGTTGGGGTTGTAGGTCTCCTGTATATCCGTCTCATCGGCTGTCTGATTGAGATACGCAAGCTGTTCCGGCTCATACTGGCCAATAGAGTTATCACCGTTGACAAGGACGTATTCCCAGCTTGTTATGTCGATATCGGGCGGCGTCGGCAGACCCAGCTCAGCGGCGCGTCCCGCCGGAGAATTAGGGTCAACCGTGGGTTCCGGTGTAGGCTCCACCTTGACTTCCTGCTCTGCGGGCGCTTCAACAGCCGCCTGCGCGTCAAACTCCGCAAAATACTCGGCAAAGCGCGGGTCAGCGCGGTAATAATCCTCCACCGTGCCGCCAGCGTCAAGCACCGCCTGCAAATCACTGTAAACCACCGCGTGCTCGTCATCAAAGTCGCTCGTATGCGGCGAGGTCGAAACGCGCAGATATGAATAAACAACAAAAAACATCAGCACAAAAACGCCAAATGCTATTCTAAAACCACGGCTTCCTTTCATGTTAGCCTCCTGCCATATATAAAATAGTATAGTATTATGCAATATCCTCAGACCGCGTACATAATACTATACCATTTTATCTTAATCCGGTCAACACGAAAATATGCGGTGGGAGGAGGAGCGGGACGACCAATGGCAGAAATCGCTCTGCCCAGCTTCGCGCCGAGTTGCGTACTGCCGTGCATAGGCTATGTCGCGTTCAAGTCTGTAATGTCCGCTGCTGCCGCAGGGTATATAACCTTCCACGCAAATGTTTTCGTCGCAGACTCCTATCTCAAGTAAAATCCCCCACACACGCACGAACCCCCTGCATCCTTTGGATATCTCCAAAGGATGCAGGGGGTGTTTTGCTCTTGATAGCCGGAGATTGTTGCAAAACCAGTTTTTATAGCAATACATTTTGCGAAACAACGTTCACGACACCGGTCTCCATAAGTAGCTGCTCTGCTAATCTAATATTGGGAACAGTATATTGTTGTGATTTTTCTTGTCGAAAACATTGTTATACTGCAAAGCTTCATACAATTTCAGCCAGCTTTGCTCATCTTCATTGGCCTCGTTGAAAGGTATATAGCCCTCATTTGCCAGAGAATAGAATCCATATGCGTTTATAGATGGAATTGTCGCTTCCATATCTTGAAGAAATTTGTTGTACGGTGGCAACGTGAGTCCCGCAGCCTCGTAAACATAGCACGACAAGTAGTTCAGGCTGGTACAATCAATGTATTCTTCTTCAATATCGTAATTCGCCCAAATGAAGAAGGGAACCTTATAGCGCTTTTGCTGCTCATCCAGTGTGTCCGCTGTTGTTCCACTGATAGTCTCATAAAACATCTCATCCAAACTTGGTTGGTGGTCCCCAAAAAATACGATTATTACATCTTCGTCAACATTTTGAAAGTATGTAATCAGATACTCCACAGCCTTATCAGTTTCGTGAATCAGAGAAAGATATTGCTCAACATCAGGGAATTCATCAGGATAGTCATTCAAAGAAATAGACTTGGTATAGTTTTCTCCTGAATATTTATAACCACCATGATTTTGCATTGTTACACCGAAAAGGAACAGCGGATTCTTTTTATGTGATTCATATATTTCAATCAAAGATTCAAACATAGATTGGTCGCTGGCATAAAATCTTACAACTTCAAACGGCTGTAAATCTTCATCAAAATAGCACTCATCAAAGCCTAAATATTCATATGCAACCGGACGGTTCCAGTCGCTGGAATTATAAGGATGCATGGCTACACATTGGTAATTATCTATTGATTTCAGGTACGAAACCATTGAATAGGAATATGACTGAATAAATTGCTGATATGGAACAGAATCCGGCGACAACCATGCCATTGAATTCCCGGTGAGAAATTCATATTCAGAATTTGCCGTATTTCCTCCATATACGGAGGATAGGGCATATCCGGATATCGTGTTCTCTTTTAGGGAAGATATATACGGCATAACTTCCGTATTTGTCGAAAACTCACCAATAACACTCAAATCGGAAAATGCTTCATCCATGATAACTATGATATGAGTATGATCTGACTGATTGTCTCCATCCTCCACAATTTCTTTTTCCGCATACCGCTCAGCCAATTCATCAATTACATCTGTTCTATAATCAGTAGGTTCCGGCGCTGAAATTTCCTTTATTTTGGACGCAAAATCCAAAATATACCCATTGTATATAGCTCCATCTGCTTTCCATTGATAAGTCTTTAATCTAGATGAATATGAACAGATTGCGGTAAAACCAATAACACACACGGTCATTAATGCCAACCTTCTTTTTATGGTCAGCTTTGGTGTATTCCGGCAATGCACATAGCCCAAGATCACAAGAACAATAGCAAAAGCACTCCATCCGATGATAATATTGAGTGGAATCGGGAACAAGCTATAATTCCCCGCAACGTTCACCGCCGTGCCGGCAGAAAAAACATCAACAGGTTCAAACAGACGTTGTCTGAATTTGTAAACATACACATTTATTGTTGAGATAATCATAAATATGCCTGCTCCAATAATAGCAGAGGGCATAATTCTTCCAAACAGACAGTATAGGAGCAATATTGCTATCAACACAATCAAACAGTTCCATATAAATTTGTTGCATCCCATTGATAACGCATCAACACCTATCATTACTTGAGCAGAGATTACTGTTATAACGGCCACACCAGACAAAAGTATCCATCTTACAAAATTAGTGTGCTGAGTTCTACGTGAAAGTTTTTGTGTTATTCTTTGCAGTCCAACATAGATACCGTATATGGATAACAACGACAAGAATGGCGAAATAATTAATAGCATCTTCGTAATCGTGATATTGAGCACGTTCGCAATTGACTGAATTGTAGAGTAAGGAAACCATTGATACGGAATCCATCGTTTATAGAATAACATGCCCAAAAAAACAGCAATGAAAGCAGAGAAAAGAACAAGTCCATAGTGTTTGTCTCTTCCTAAAAAATCTTTATGAGTTCTCTTTGAAACCATCAAAATAGTTCCTATAAAAAATATCGCAACCACAACCAGAACACCCACGCCCGTTGCAGGCATCAGAAGAACCAGCAACGCCCCATAAGAAATAATGATCAACAAAAGATTAAACACGGCCTTCTCCTTCGTAAATTAGTATAGCAAAGCGCCATTTAGTAAAAACGCACATTTCTAATTTCAGGCATATTATACCACGTTATGTATATTTGTTCAATCCTGTAAAATCGACTTTTGTCGATAAACATAAAAACACGCCATGCGCAGATGTCAACCCGGAGCTCTCCCTGTTATCTCCAACTTTGCTGTACTCACCTCTTTGCCCGTAATTTGCGACTTAGCACTTTCCCCGCTCATCGTATTCAAAGTCCGTTTTATGGTACATCTCATGCTGTACAATAGGTACAAGCTAAGGTACAGAACACCATAAACAAACAGAAAAGGAGCGGATTATGAATTACATAGTGTTGGACTTGGAATGGAATATGACTGCAAACCCCAGAAATATTGTCCGGAAACCCGTTGTACTTCACGGTGAAATCATTCAGATCGGCGCTGTTAAGCTGGACGAAAACTATCACATTCTGGATACTTTCAAAATACTGGTTTCTCCCAGATGCTACACTACCATGAACAGGAAAGTTTCCCGGCTTACCGGAATTACAACAGAAGATTTGCAGTATGGTTTTCCGTTTCCTATTGCTTTTGCACATTTCAAAAAGTGGTGCGGCGACAGCTTTGTTTTTCTCACTTGGGGTCCAGACGACATTGGCGTTCTGCGTGACAACATGATTTTTCATTCGCTGAGCGCTGATTGGCTTCCGAACACGTACAATATTCAGATAATATTCGACAATCAGATTGCCAAGGAGAACAGACAGCTATCTCTTTCGTATGCAATGGAAAAAATCGGTGAACCGGCGCTTGACGCACATGACGCTTTGAATGATGCCCGAAATACTGCTTGCGTTTGTATGCATCTGGATATGACCAAAGCTCTGGCCGAATATGACAATATGCAAGGCAAGCATAAACCTTCCCACAGCCCCGCAAAAGAACGCACCCAATCCGCCAAAACTTATTCCACGCAGAGAGGCGCGCTTGACGACCTTGAACTCACTAACTTTTATTGCCCTGATTGCGGCGCGCAAGTTGTATGCTCTGAATTTGTGTCTCAGAGCTCCAGCAAATACATTTCTATCGGGAAATGCGAGAACGGTGATGAGCTGTTTGTTAGATTCAAATTCACAAAATGGGCAGACGGATTCTTCTCCGCAACACGTATTATCTACGAAATGGATGAACACAATCGGAATTATTATAACGTCAAAAAACAGCAGGCTGATGCCGCAAGAGCAGCGTATTTACAGCGGCTGGCCTGCGCCGGATGACCCACAACCCCACCCAAACCAATATCGGCGGTGTATATAATCTTAGGTCAATTTTTCGGTTCTCTGTCCGATATGTTTACACCGTCCAGTCCTATTCATTTTCCACCATTGTGCCGGAAATGTAACAGAGCAAAGGGAAACAAAGCCACGGGAAAATAGATAGCAATATTATGAAATCAATGTTTATATCCTTTAAAACAACGCCAAATACCGCCCGAACGTGATGTTCGGGCGGTATTGCTTTATGGCTTATTCTATTGCTTATAATTATGTGCGTCCTGAAGCACCATTTCCTTGACCTTCAGCAGGCGAACCTTGGTGGAGTTTTCATTCTCCTCCAGCTTCATGGAGATATACTTGATGTTCCCCTCCAGCTCCGGTATCATGACATATTCCAGTGCATTCACGCGGCGGCGGGTCTTTTCAATCTCCTCTGCAAGAAGCTGCATGGTTTTTTCAACCTGTGCAAGCTCCAGCATATCCTCAAACACCTTTGCCAGCTTATCCAGCGCGTCATCAAGCTCGCCGGAGGTCTGTGCAAAACCGTAAGGGTATATCTCGCTTGGGTCATTGCTCTTGGTCTGGAAAGTATAGACCGGAACGTTGACGCTCATTATATTCTTGAACTTCATGCCCAGCTCCACGCTCTGGCGCGGATACATAAGCGCCTGCTCAAGCATCTCGGGTGACATGATGGAGCTTGCCACCTGCAATGAGCCGAACGCCGCTGTCAGCCCCTCCTCAACACGCGTTCTAAGCTGCTTGTTGAGCTTCACCACGTCCATAAACTGGCGCATAAGCTCATCGCGCTTATCCTTGAGAAGCTTATGTCCGCGGCGGGCAGTCTTTAGACGGCCTTTAAGCTGATTGAGCACCATTCTGGTCGGGGTTATAGCAGTACCAGCCAAAAAGCATCACCTCCGTTAATTTAATAATATTCCAGGGTAACTTTCTGGCGTGTGCTCACTTCTTGGGCATATACTTGTCGATCATTTCGGGCTTGATACGCTTCAGCTCACGGCGCGGCAGGATGCTGAGAAGCTCCCAGCCGATGTTCAGCGTCTCCTCAATGGAGCGGTTGGTATTGTTGCCCTGACTGACATACACCTTTTCAAACTCGTCAGCGAACTTTGCAAACAGCTTATCATCATCGGAAAGTGCCGCCTCGCCGAGTATGGTCATCAGCTCCTTGGCGTCCTTTCCGCGTGAGTAGGCCGCGAAAAGCTGGTTCATCGTGCCGGCGTGATCCTCACGGGTCTTGCCAACGCCGATACCCTTATCCTTCAGACGGCTCAGGCTGGGCAGAACGTCCACCGGCGGCACGATGCCCTTGCGGTGCAGGTCGCGGGAGAGGATTATCTGACCCTCGGTGATGTAGCCGGTGAGGTCGGGGATGGGGTGGGTTTTGTCATCCTCAGGCATGGTGAGGATGGGGATCATGGTGATAGAGCCCTTCTTGCCCTGACGGCGGCCAGCGCGCTCATACAGCGTTGCAAGGTCGGTGTACAGGTAGCCGGGGTAGCCGCGGCGGCCGGGAACCTCTTTCTTTGCCGCGGACACTTCACGCAGAGCCTCAGCGTAGTTGGTGATATCCGTAAGGATAACCAGAACCTGCATATCCTTTTCAAAGGCGAGGTACTCTGCCGCTGTCAGCGCCACGCGCGGCGTTGCGATACGCTCAACCGCGGGGTCATTGGCAAGGTTGGAGAAAACAACGGTACGGTCGATAGCGCCGGTGCGGCGGAAGTCGTTGATAAAGTACTCGGATTCCTCAAAGGTGATGCCTATTGCCGCGAACACGACGGCGAAGGTCTCATCATCGCCCAGAACCTTGGCCTGACGCGTGATCTGCGCGGCAAGCGCGGCGTGGGGCAGGCCGGAGCCGGAGAATATCGGCAGCTTCTGACCACGGACGAGGGTGTTCAGACCGTCAATGGTGGAAACACCGGTCTGGATAAACTCAGCGGGGTATGCGCGGGCGGCGGGGTTCATCGGCAGGCCGTTGATGTCCATATGCGCATCGGCCAGTATCTCAGGGCCACCGTCAATGGGCTGACCCATACCGTTGAACACGCGGCCAAGCATATCCTCGGAAACGGCCAGCTGCTGCGGGTGGCCAAGGAAGCGAACCTTGGTCTCGGCAAGGTTGATGCCCTGTGCCGACTCAAACAGCTGCACGACAGCGCGGTTGCCCTCTACCTCCAGAACCTTGCAGCGGCGAACCTCACCGTTGGGAAGCTCCAGCTCGCCCAGCTCGTCATAGGTGACGCCCTCAACGTTCTCAACTATCATAAGAGGGCTGGCTATCTCTTTTATGGTTTTATACTCTTTGATCATGCGTCCTCACCTCCGGCAATAACAGCCTCTATCTCCGCTTTCATCTCCTCGACGATCGCATCGTAATCGGCCTCAAAGGTCTTGGCGTCCGCCATCTTTGCGCGGCCTATCTTCTCGCGCGCATCAATGGTGAACAGTGCATCCATGCCCGCATTCTTGTCAAGCGCGGTGCGGCACAGCGCGTCATAGTTGAGCACCATGTCAAGAAGTCTGAACTGCTTTTTGTAAGAGGAGTACGCGTCCTCATCAACGAAGGCGTTCTGCTGCAGGAAGTCCTCACGGATCATCTTCGCAGTCTCCATAGTGAGGCGGTCACTGGGGCTGAGTGCGTCCTGACCAACAAGGCGGACGATCTCCTGCAGCTCACTCTCCTCCTGAAGAATGTGCATGGCCTTTTCGCGGTTTGCCATATAGGTCTCACCGAACTGCTCGGTATACCAGCCTCTCAGCGTGTCAATATACAGTGAGTAGGAGGTCAGCCAGTTTATTGCGGGGAAGTGGCGGGCGTATGCCAGGCTGGAGTCAAGCGCCCAGAACACCTTGACGATACGCATCGTCGCCTGAGAAACCGGCTCGGATATATCTCCGCCCGGAGGCGAGACAGCACCGATCGCCGTGACGGAGCCCTGACGGTCATCCTGACCAAGGCACTCCACAACGCCGGCGCGTTCATAGAACTGGGAAAGACGGCTGGCGAGGTATGCGGGATAGCCCTCTTCACCGGGCATCTCTTCCAGACGGCCGGACATCTCACGCAGAGCCTCTGCCCAGCGGGAGGTGGAGTCTGCCAGAACCGCAACGTCATAGCCCATATCACGGAAGTACTCCGCAATGGTGATGCCGGTGTAGATGGACGCTTCACGCGCCGCAACAGGCATATCGGAGGTGTTGGCGATAAGCACGGTGCGCTTCATCAGCGGTTCGCCGTTGCGCGGATCCTTCAGCTCCGGGAACTCCATGAGAACGTCGGTCATCTCATTGCCGCGCTCACCACAGCCGATGTAAATAACTATATCCACGTCAGACCACTTTGCAAGCTGGTGCTGCACAACGGTCTTGCCGGAGCCGAACGGACCGGGAACTGCCGCCGTACCGCCCTTGGCAATGGGGAAGAGTGTGTCGATAATACGCTGGCCGCTGTTCATGGGGCGGCTGGGAACGTACTTTTTCGCATAGGGGCGTGCAATACGCACAGGCCAACGCTGCATCATGGTCAGCTTATGCTCAACACCCTTTGCGTCACGCAGCACGGCCACAGTGTCGGTAACGGTGAACTCGCCCGCTTCCACGCTTACAAGCTCACCCGACAGGCCGGGCGGCACCATGATCTTGTGGTTGATGGCGCTGGTCTCCTGCACGGTGCCGATAACGTCACCTGCGGAAAGCTTGTCGCCCGCTTTTGCCACAGGCACGAAGTTCCACAGCTTTGTGCGGTTGAGTGCGGGCACGTCCGTGCCTCTTGTGATAGAGTCGCCGGTGAGAGCGCGCATCTCCGGCAGAGGGCGCTGGATACCGTCATAGATATTGTCCAGCATACCGGGGCCAAGCTCCACGGACATGGGCATACCGGTCGTCTCGACAACAGCGCCCGGGCCAAGGCCGGAAGTCTCCTCATAAACCTGAATGGAGGCGCTGTCACCGGTCATATTAAGGATCTCACCTATCAGTCGCTGAGAGCCGACACGCACAACGTCCGAAACGTTCGCGTCTGCCAGACCCTCGGCCACGACAAGCGGCCCTGAAACTTTTGTAATAGTTCCGCTCATATTGTTTTCCTTCCTGTAGTTTATTAGGCAGTTCACACCTGCACGCCGATTTTGGCGGCAAACGCTGCCTTATGAAAGGTCAGGCGATCAATCGCCCAGAATGTTTGTTCCAACGGCGCGTTCGACCGCGGCGCGCAGCGCCGTCTGGCCAAGGCCGATGCTTCCCTCTCTGCCGGGGATGAGGATAACGGCGGGGGTGGGTCTGTCCTTGAACCTGTCTATCTCATGGCCAAGTTCCTGCGCAAGCGTCTCCTCAATATAGATGATAGCGTAGTCGTCGCTGTCCTTTGTGAGGGTGCGCAGGATCTGACCGGCTTCGGCCGCGTCTGCGGCGGGATAGGTTTCAAGGCCGAGGGCTTTGAAGCCCATTACGGTGTCACTGCCGCCTATAACCGCAATTTTAAGCATACATATCACGCAGCCTTTCTCTGATAACGTCGGGTTCTATCCCCGCGAGACGGCCGGTGAGTATCATGCGCACGGCGGTTATCTCGCTCTCGACCGCGGCCAGATACGCGATAAGCGCCTCCGGCCCATAGCTTACAAGCTTCGCCTTTTTCAGATAGACGTTCACGGCATTGTCACACGCCAGCTCAAAGCTGGTCATGCTGCCGCCGTCAACCGCCTCCGCGCCCAGCGCGGCGGCCTGCTCAAGGCCGGTGCTGGCAAACAGCGCCGCTATACCCTCGCGGTCACCCGCATTGAGGATACGGTCAGCGCTCACACTGCCGTTGGGGATAAGCGCCTCACCCATGAACTCCGTCCCCTTGCCCATGCGCAGGGTGCGCACAGCGCTTTTGAGGTTGGTGGCATCTGTGAGTATATCGGCATACCCGTCAAGGTAGGGGCACTCCACAGCCTTGGCCGTCTCCCTTATCTCAGCGAAATACGCCCTGTCAAGAATAAAATCTGCAAGCTGGGGGTTTGCTGTGCGCGCAAGGACTGATTTTGCCTCCGCGATCGCGTCGGCCAACAGCTTGGGAAGCTCAGACAGCTTCTCCTCCGTGTACAGCATTGTGAGCTTCTCCGGTGCGATACGGCCGGAACCGCTCAGTAATTTTTTCGCGTCCTGTCCAACTGCCTCTGCCTTTATCAGCGCCTTGGCATTGTGGTAATCGTATTTCATTCTGAACACGTCCACTATCGCCTTGTCCGGCGCAAGCTTTTCCAGCTCTGCAAAAAGCTCGTCGCGATGTGTGCTGAGGTAAGCCTCTATCTCCTTGGCGGACATCTGGGACATATCTGCATAGCCGCAGTCTGTCAGAAGCTTTGCACACTCGTCAAATGAGCCTGCGTCCAGCATACGGCCGGCGCGGTCGTTGGTGACAAGCTTGCCCTCGCGCGCTCTTAGCATTGCGGACAGGCACAGGTACGCTTCTCTTTTAGTTGACAAATCATTACCTCCCTATATGGGGATCATATGGCCATCAGGCGAAAAGCATTTTGGCGATATCAGAGGACATTTCCCCGCGCGCCAGCTCCACAAGAAGCTCTACCGTGCAGTTGACCTCCACGCTGCCGCGGCGCAGTATAAGTCCGCCGGCGAAATCGCCCGCCGCCTCACTGAGCGTGAGTGCGCCGTTTGCAAGCTTTGCATTTGCGGCCTTGACAACGGCCTGACCGACCGCAGCCTTGTCGCGCGCGTTGAGCACCAGCTCCTCATCACCGGTAACGGCGGCCTTTGCGGCCAGCCCTGCGAGGAAAGCGGTATACTCCTCCTGCGGCATTGAGGTCAGCATTTCAAACGCCTTGTTGAACGCAGCGGCCACCATCTGCTGCTTTACGGCAAGCTCGCCCTTCTTGGATTCCATACGGGCAATGCGGTCCATACTGTCAACTCTGTCCTGACAGTCCTTCGTGCCGGTGCGAATTTTCTCGCGGTAAAGCTCTTTGGCCTTTGCGTCATACTCTGCCCGGATACTCGCGCACTGCTGCTCGGCCTGAGCGAGTATCGCGTCGGCTTGCTCCTTTGCGTCGGAGCGGATATGCGCGATTATTTTTTCAGTGCCTTTCATAGTATCTCCTGTCTGTAAATTATGAGATATGTTATGCGTGCGCTATCAAATGTTGATGCCGGAGAGCATCATGAAGGATGCAAGCAGGGAGAGGATCGCGTAGAACTCAACCGTGATGCACAGAATCATGCCCTTGGACCAGTCATCCGGCTTCTTGGCCAGAATGTTGACGGAAGCGGCAGCGACCTTGCCCTGTGCGATAGCGGAAAGCAGACCGCCGAATGCGATGGGCAGGCAGGCCATCATGACCTGGAGACCCTGCTGCACGGACATATCAACACTGAGCTTGGAGAATGCGAGGAACCAGATAACAAAGCCGTACAGACCCTGCGTGCCGGGGATAACCTGAAGGATCATTGCCTTACCGAACTTGCTGGGATCCTCAGAGACGAGACCTGCGCCTGCTTCACCGGCAATGCCGGTGCCCTTTGCAGAGCCTATGCAGGCCAGAAAGCCCGCCAGACCTGCGCCGAGAAGACCGATTGCGTACCCGCCGATAGCGTTCAGAAATTCCATTTTAATTTCCTCCTAGATATGTTTTTTTGTTTAGAATATTTGATGTATTGCCGCGTCAGGGATCATTCCTTTGCCCTGACGTATTTGCTCTTTATGCGAAGTGGATCAAACGGCTTTCCGCCGTCCTCATAGAACTTGCCGAAGAACTCCAGACACTGCAATCTAAGGTCATGCACAAAGCAGCCCAGCAGGTTCAGGCCGAAGTTCAAAAGCTGACCGATGAGGAAGATGACGATGAACACGATCACCGTGAACACGTTCACGCCGCTGGAGTTTGCAGGCATTGCCGCGATGGTGTTGAACACCTGCGCCACAACACTGCCCGCCAGCATCAGCGCCATAATACGCGAGTAGGACAGTATATCGCCAAACCAGCCGGTGAGGGTGTTGTAGATGCAGCTAAACGCCGCCGTCACCTTGCCAAAGCCCTTTGCACTGCGCCCTGCGCCAAACAGCAGCGCCACGCAGCCGACTATCAGCACCACCAGTCCCACGGTGTACAGTGCGTCCGTCACGCCCAAGAGCTTCAGCCCCATCATAACGCCGCCCACGAGGATAACCCACAGGGGTGCCTCCTCAAAAAGGCCGTCCATAATGTTGCCGCGCTTTGCCTTGAGATAGAAGCTGACCGCCATACCGGTGTTGAGGTGGATAACACCCAGCACCATTGCGCCGTACAGCACTATCGTGCTGTTCTCCACCGGACTGAAGAGGTACGGCAGCCCTGCCCATGTGCTGTCAGGGTTGAACATATGCACGATCTGATACGGTGCATCCCCAAAGAAGCCGCCTGTCAGCGCGCCCATGAGGAAGGTGGATATGCCGCCGTAAAGAAGAAGCTGGCAGAACGCCTGCGCCCCACCGCGCGGCTTCATCTTTGCCATTGCGACAATCGCCGCCGCTATCATCACAAGACCGTAGCCCATGTCCGCCATCATCAAGCCGTAGAACAAAATGAAGAACGGTGCCATCAAGGGGTTCGGGTCTACTGAGCCGTATGCCGGCAGTGAATACATATTTGTGACCATGTTCAATGCATTGGTCAGTTTGTTATTTTTAAGCGACACCGGAACTGTGGGATATTCCTCCTCGTCCGGTTCGCTGCACTCCCACGCGCAGTCATACTTTTCAAACACGCGTGCAAGCTCTGCCTCGCGCTCTGCCGGTATCCAGCCCTGCATCATCACGACCGTGTCCGTACCGTACAGTCTGCCCTCGGCCTCTGCCATGGCGATCTTCGTGCTGACCCTGTCGCAGGCAAGCTTCAAATCGTCACGTCTCACGGATTCATCCACGATAGCCTTTTCACACGCGGTCTTTTCCTCCGCAAGTTTGGCAAGCGCTGCTGTCGCGTCGGCAAGGGTCTGCCGCGCGGTGCTGGTCACGCCGGTGAAGCCGGCAAGGGTGAAGCCGTAGGTGCGCAGTACCTCCTGCACATCGCCAAGCCCCTCCTTTGCGCACACCACTGCTACATAGAGGCTTGTCTTATCCTCGTACACGCGGAAAAGCTCTGCCTCCTCACAGGCGTCTGCCAATGCGCTGTCCACATCGTCAAGCTGTGTCTTTGCCGCGAACGAGCCCAGCAGCACATTTGTGCGCTGTGTGCCCTCCATGCCAAGCGGAATATCCAGCTCCAGCCACGGCTGCACGGAATCTGCCAGCGCGCGCTGGCGGCTCTCCTCGGCGCTTATGCGGCGTATGCGATCGTCCGCCTCCTCAACAGCAGCGGCAATCTTCAACGCGCCGTTAAGCCCTGCATCATCCAGCAAAACACCGGATTCAACCTCCGGCGCGGCCGAGAGGAAACTGGTTTTACCGGGCACATACTTGTCCAGCACGGCGATAGCGTGCGTCAGCGAAGCGTGCTGTGTTTTCAGCGTTGTTAGATTGGAGTCCTCACGGTGCAAAAGCTCTGAAAGCTCTGCCGCAGCGACCTCATCCGCAATCTCCGAAAACTCCACACAGCCGCGCTGCGTCAGTTCACGCAGCAGCGCATCCTTTTTAGACCGGACAGCCAGCAGAGAGAGCTTTTTCATCTGTAAAATTGCCATCTTAGCCGTTCACTATCCTTTCTACTACATGAGTTGCTGCCTGCGAAAGCATCGCCTCCGCTCCGGCTTTCAGCTCGGCCTTTTTGCTCTCAAGCTCCTTTGAAAGTCCGGATGCTGAATCCATCGCTTTCTCATCAGCCTGCCGACGCAGTTCGGCAACCTCAGCGTCCGCTTTTGCTGCTGCTGCCTCTACAGCCGCCTTGCCCGCGTTTTCCGCGTCAATGCGCATCTGTCTCGCCGTGGCCTCGGCCTGCGCAATCGTCTGCTTTGCCTCAGCCTCGGCCTGGGTAATACTTGCAATAGCCTCAAACGACACCGGCTCACCCCCTTTTTATCAATAATAAATTTTTTGTGCAAAGTGCATTATTGCCAACACACCGTTGCACACATAATACCGCATATTTGCTTCGCTTTCAAGACAAAACCATCATTTTGCCCTGACAAAATAACTACAACATCAGCGTCAGAAGAAGCTCGCTCCATTCCGTTTCCGTCTCGCGCCGAAAACTCTATATCCGCTTCTAATAATGCAGACGTTATCGTTAAAACCTAGCGGTTCAATAGTATTATGGCACAACGTTAATTAAATGTCAAAGCAATTCTTGTTTAAATAGTTAAAACAAACAAATTTCGGCAGTCTTGTGAATAATTCCACAAAACCGCCGCTGCATTTTCGTTATTGTGCCAAAGTTAATAATTTTTTGGTTGTGGACATTCGCCGTGTCTCCCCTACCTCCGCTCATGAGCAACGTCCACGCTCCCTTGCCCTAAAGGACAAGCTTTGCGCCTGTGCACAAGGTGAGCCAGCAAGTAACCCTCTCAGTCTTGCTCACGCAAGCCAGCTCTCCCAAAGGGAGAGCCTTTTGGCGCTTAAAAGTTAAAATAATTGCATGGCTGTATATATCTCCCTCAGTCTCGCATACGCGAGACAGCTCCCTCGTCAGAGGGAGCCAAGGAGAGCCACTCGGCTCATGCCTCCCCTTTGTGCCTAAGGGGAGGTGTCAGCCGAATGGCTGACGGGGGTGATCAGAGCCTGGTCTATTTTCCTTCCCAATCCACTTGCCTCTCACTCTGGGAGAGGTGGCACAGCAAAGCCGTGACGGAGAGGGCAAGGGGAGCTTACACCGCGCTCATACGCTTATCTCCGCCTGTTTTCCGCTTGCGGCATCTACATATATCAGCACCTCTTTGCCGCTTGCGTCGGCACATCTCAGCTCATAGCACGCAAGGGGATGCTCACCCGCCGTGCGCACTATCACGCGCCCAATGTCCTCAACCTGCACATTTTCCGGCGCAGTGTCAATCGCGGTCTGCTCTGTTATCTCCCACTTCACATCCACTGCCTCTGCCGAATACCCCTCGGCATTAAAAGCGCACACCGCGCCGTCATCCAGCGCCACCGACAGCGTGATGCAGTTATCTATATACAGCGCCTCATCCTGCGTAGACGCAAACTTAAACCGCGCCATTCCTGCGCTTATCTCACTGTCGGTCAGGGTCATGTTCTCATACCCGCGTTTTTTGAGGAAATCCTGTGCAAGCTTCCGTGCCTGCTGCTGTGTGAGATTCTCCTCACTGACAAGGCGTGACCGCCCCATGCTCACAACGCCCTCATTGCCCACGACCACCAACGCATCCCCCGCGCTGTAGCATTTAAGCCCGCCCGTACCCTCATATGCATAGGCAAGACGCACCTCCGCCGGACTTACGCCGGCAAAGCCCGCCGCTATAGCCAGCTTCTCCGCATCGGACAGTCCTTTGCCCTTTGCCGTTGACCCTGACAGCGCCGACGCCGTGACGCTGTAGCGCCCATCGTATTCAAGGCTTGCCCTGCGTGGAAACTCCGCCTCATAGCGCAAAAGCTCTGTGCTGACACGGGTGGTTGTGCCGTCCACGCCGATATTCTGCAATCTTTTCTCGCTGCTGTCCATCTCGACCGCGCCGTTATGATACTGCGTCTGCAAGCTGCGCAGCGAATCCGAAAGGGAAGCGGCAAGGGCGGCCAGCTCTGTCAGCTTGTCGCGCTGTGCCTGTGTAAAGCCGGTCTCGCCCACCGTGCCGCACAGGGTGTAGGCGTAATCCCCCACCTGATTGAGATAGGCCGATATCTCCTCCAGCTCCTGCGTTGAAAACGGCAGTGTGCTCATCGCCGCCTCCGCCGCCAGTGCACCGGCGTATACCTGTGAGCACAGCTTCGCGCTCATGCCGCCGTCTGTCGCGTAGGGCGTTTTTTGCAGGGTGAGGCTCATATGCTCGGCGGCGGTCACGGTCTCCTCCAGCGCCTCCTGTGCGCCGTATCGCACGGCAAGCCTGTAATCTCTCAGGCTGCGCCCGCGCAGGTACGACATTACGCCCAGCACCGCCACCAGCACGCACGCATAGGTGCTTATTACAATGACAAGCTTTTTCTTCGACATCAAAAAACTACCTCCGCTGAAAAAGAATCTCTCTCCGGCTATTTTTTACCGGAGAGAGACTTTTATACATTCAGGCGGTAGTTTAGCCTATAATTTCAAGTGCCTTCTTCATACGGCTGACAGTTTCCTCGCGGCCGAGGATGCGGCATATCTCCACCGCGCCGCCGGGCGTGACGGCCTTGCCTGCCGCCGCTATGCGCACAGGCCACATCACCTTTGCGTTCTTCACGCCGGTGGACTCTGCAAGCGTAACCATGGCGGACATTACATGCTCATCATCCCAGCTTTCCAGCCCCTCGAACACCGGAATAAGCGTCTCAATAACTTCCTTGGAGGAGGCCGTGTCGGACTTGGATTTCTTGTGGACAAAGAGCTCTGCGGAATACTCAGGCAGGGCGTCAAAGAAATCCACCTTTTCGGGGATATCCGTCAAAAGCTCAGTGCGCTGCTGCAAAAGCGCCGCAATTGCAGATGCGTCATATTTCTCATTCTTCACGCTCTGGCGGATATAGGGCTCAGCCACAGCGGCGAAGTTCTCTGCGCTCATTGCGCGGATATACTCACTGTTAAAGTATTTCAGCTTCTCAATATCGAATATTGCGGGGGACTTGGATATACCGGTGAGGTCGAACACCTCTTTCAGCTCGTCAAGAGAGTATATCTCCCTCTCGCCGCGCGGACTCCACCCCAGCAGCGCCACATAGTTCAGCACCGCATCCGTCAGGTAGCCCTGTGCGATAAGATCCTCATAAGAGGGGTCGCCGTGGCGCTTGCTCATCTTGTTGTGTGCATCGCGCATGACCGGTGAGCAGTGGACGTACTTGGGGATATCCCAGCCGAAGCCCTCGTAAAGGAGGTTATATTTCGGTGCGGAGGATAGATACTCACTGCCGCGCACAACATGGGTGATGCCCATGAGGTGATCGTCCACAACGTTTGCGAAATTGTAGGTGGGCAGACCGTCGCGCTTTATCAGCACCTGATCGTCCAGCGTGGTGTTCTCCACAGTGATGTCGCCGAATATCTCATCATGGAAGGTGGTTACACCCTCATGCGGGATCCTCTGGCGGATAACGTAGGGCTTGCCCTCGGCAACAAGCGCATCCGACTGCTCCTCGGTCAGGGCGCGGCAGGGATCGTCACCGCGGTCAAATTCACCGGTGGCCTCCTCCGACTCCGACTTCTCGCAGAAGCAGCGGTAGGCATGGCCGCGCTTTACAAGCAGCTCTGCATACTCTTTGTAAAGGGGACGGCGCTCCGTCTGTACATAGGGTCCGACAGGGCCGCCGACATCGGGGCCTTCATCATGCTCAAGATGGCACTGTGCCATTGTGCGGTAGATGATATCAACCGCGCCCTCCACAAGGCGCCCCTGGTCGGTATCCTCAATGCGCAGGATGAACTTGCCGCCGTTTGCGCGCGCGATAAGGTAGGTGTACAGCGCGGTGCGCAGATTGCCGACGTGCATATATCCCGTGGGGGAGGGGGCAAAACGCGTGCGCACCTCGTTTTTAGGGATGCGTGCCTCCATCTCCTCAAACCACTTCATGTCCTTCATCACATATCTCCGTTCTGCCGCAGGGTAATGCGGCGTTTATTCGGAAACTATAG
>CAZBVU010000002.1:0-72681 GCA_964495355.1 uncultured Oscillospiraceae bacterium | reverse complement strand
ATCACATATCTCCGTTCTGCCGCAGGGTAATGCGGCGTTTATTCGGAAACTATAGTTTCCGAATAATTATAATATTTTATAATTTAACGGTTGTCAAGTCAGAGTTATTCTGCTAAAATAGGTAGACTTGAAATTTTGCGTTTCTATAATTATTTTATTTCACATATTCTCCGGATAATTCCGGACTTCCGAACGGAGGCTTTGACAATGGACAACACTATCGTGACCACCCCCGCCGCTGACGCACAGCAGAGAAGAAAGGTTATGTTCTCCGGCATACAGCCGTCCGGCGATATGCACCTTGGCAGTTATCTGGGCGCACTGAAGAACTGGGTCGCCCTGTCTGATGAGTATGAATGTTATTACTGCATCGTGGATATGCACTCTATCACCGTGCGCCAGAACCCGGCGGAGCTTCGCCGCCGCAGTACCCTGCAGCTGGCGCAGTATATCGCATGCGGCCTTGACCCGCAGAAAAACACCCTCTTCATCCAGAGCCATGTGCATGAGCACGCGGAGCTGGGCTGGGTGCTCAACTGCTACACCATGTTCGGTGAGCTAAGCCGCATGACGCAATTCAAGGATAAGAGCGCGAAAAATGCCGACAACATCAACGGCGGCCTTTTCACCTATCCCACGCTTATGGCATCTGACATTCTGCTGTATCAGGCCAACTACGTCCCTGTCGGCGCAGACCAGAAGCAGCACTGTGAGCTGACGCGCGATATCGCCATCCGCTTCAATAACCTCTATGGTGATACCTTTACCGTGCCCGAACCGTACATCCCCAAGGTTGGCGCGCGCATTATGTGCCTGAGCAACCCCACCAGCAAGATGAGCAAATCTGACCCCGCCGGCTGTGTTTTCATCATGGATTCCCCCGATGAGATCGCCCGCAAGTTCAAGCGCGCCGTCACAGACTCCGATACGGAAAACTGCATCCGCTTTGACGTGGAGAACAAGCCCGGCGTGTCCAACCTCATGAGCATCTACTCTGCCGTGACCGGCGAGAGTCTTGACGCGATAGAGCGTGATTTTGCCGGAAAGGGCTATGGCGCGTTCAAGCCCGCAGTCGGTGATGCTGTTATTGAGACGCTGCGCCCCATCCGCGAGGAGACCGAGCGCATCATGGCCGACAAGGCGTATCTCAAGCAGATCTACACCGAGGGCGCACAGAAGGCCGCCTACACCGCACGCCGCACCCTGCGCAAGGTATATAAAAAGGTCGGCTTTGTGGAAAAGCCGTTCTGATAAGGAAAGGGTTTAACCCCCTCGCGCAGTAACTGCGCTTTCCGTTATTATTATACTGGAGATATGTTCAAATGTTTCAGACTATAGCCGTATGGCTGAGGATTCTATTGTCCTTTGCTGTGGCTCTTATCGTTTCATATTTCATGACCCCGCCTGTAAAGCGCTTTGCAATGCACGTCGGCGCTATTGACGTCCCCTCTGAGGGGCGGCGCATACATGACCACCCCATCCCCCGCATGGGCGGTCTGGCCATCTTTTTCGGCTTTGTCGTGTCGCTGCTGCTTTTCGTCAGCTTCACCTCGCAGGTGCTGGGTCTGCTGCTGGGCTCGCTCATCATCGCGGTGATGGGTGCCGTTGATGATATCGTCAACCTGCGCCCGTGGATAAAGCTTTCTATCCAGATAATCGCGGCACTGGTGGCAATACGCTGCGGCATAATGTTCACCGCCGTTTCAAACCCCAACTTTCTCTCCGACATCGGCACCATCCCCATCGGTGCGTTCTCCATCCCGCTGACCGTGGTGTGGATAGTCGGCTGCACCAACGCCGTCAACCTCATTGACGGGCTGGACGGGCTGGCCGTGGGCGTGTCGGGCATAAGCTCGCTGACGATGCTTATCGTCTCCCTCTTTGTGGCAGACCCCAACACCAGCTTCATCCTCGCGGCGCTGTGCGGCGCGTGCGTTGGCTTCATGCCCTTTAACCTGAATCCGGCCAAGATATTCATGGGTGACGTTGGGTCGCAGTTCCTCGGGTTTGTGCTGGCATGCGTGTCCGTTATGGGACTTTTCAAGCTGCACACCGTCATCACCTTCCTCGTCCCTGTGCTTGCAATGGCTATCCCCCTGGCGGACACGGTTTTTGCGTTCTTCCGCCGCATCGTGCACGGGCAAAGCCCGTTCCACGCTGACAAGGGGCATTTCCATCACCGGCTTCTCGCAATGGGACTTAACCAGAAGCAGGCTGTCGCCGTGCTGTACGGCATATCCGCCGTGATGGGTCTTGTGGCCGTGCTGCTCACCGGACGGGACACCCTGCAGAGGATCATATGCGTGATCGCGGCGTTCATCATCTCGCTTGTCGTGTGGCAGTACGTTTTCCGCAAGAATCCCATGCACAAGGATGAATGTGCAAAGTGTGATGACCCCAACTGCGCAATATGCAGCAATGTCTCCCCCGATACCGAGAACGAACCTAAAAGCAAAGAATAACGGTTGCAAATAGGCGCTATGGCAAAAGCATAGCGCCTATTATAATAAGAAGCTCTTTGTCGCCGCTTTCGCGGTACATCAGATACAGTATCAGCAGCAGCAAAATATCCTCCGTTTCCAACGAACGCAGCTGCTCCAGCGCGCCGGGGATAAGCTGTGCCAGTATATCCCGCGTGCCGCCCGCGCCATTCACCGTGTCCTGCGGTGCGCGGCCTGTAGCTGCCGCCGGTTTTTCCGCGCGCGGCAGCGGTTCTCTCTGCGGCGGCGCGGCGGCATCGTCTATGCGCTGTACGCGCCCTGTGTTGCCCTGATACCGGTTAAGCATTGCCGTCCTCCGCCTCTTTTATGGTCATTTTCGCAATGCTGGCAAGGCGTGCGATCTTCATCGCGCGGTCAAGCTTGCCGCGCCGTTTTTCGGATAGATAAGCCCGCATTGCCTCCAGCAGTGCCCGCTCCGCGCGGCCTTGATCGCTGTTTGCGTTTATCGCCTTTGCCAGCCGCGCCAGCATCGCGCCGTCTACTCCCAGCGCGTCAAGGTTCGGCAGTGCCGATGCCTGTGCCGTGTCAGGTGCGCCCCCGCCCGCCTCGCCGCCCATGAGCGATTGGGCAAGGCGGGTTATCTGTGCCATCTGCTGTGGGTCTGCCAGCACCTCGGATATTTTATCCTCCAGCTCGCTCATGGGCGCGTCACCTCACCTTTCTGTCATCATCCTTTTCACGTTCTCGGCAAGGCGCTTGCCCTCGTCAGTGCTCAGCACCTGCGCAAGCAGCTTTTGCAGCGCCGCGCCGTCCCCGCTCTTTGCGGCATTTGCCACGGCATCCGCATCCAGCATTTCCGTTATCCTCCGCCCATCCGATGACTCCGCAAGAGCGCGTATTTTATCGCCCTTGCCCTGCCGCTCCAGCTCACGCCCAAGCTCTTCAATGTTCTGCATACTCATCACCCTACTATAGTTCTTCGTTCCATTATATTCACCAGCTTCCCCATTGATTATCTGCAAAGGAGAAAATAAACATGACCCCCTCTATCACCGCCGCCGTATTCTCTGATTCCCACGGCTCACTCGCCCTCATGCGCGAATGTGTGCGCCGCACACGGCCGGATGTTATCATCCATCTTGGTGATTATCAGCGCGATGCAGACGCGCTAAGGCTCGAATTTCCGGAGATTGCTCTGTACAGCGTGCGCGGCAACTGTGACATTGGCGGCACCGCACCCGACCGCGACATTGTGCCCCTCGGCAGTGTGAAAGCCTTTATCACGCATGGGCATTTATATAATGTGAAATACGGCTACCTTGACTCCCTCGCCTACGCCGCGATGGAGCAGGGCGCAAAAATCGCCATGTTCGGCCATACCCACTCCGCCACATACGAGGAGCTGGGCGGCGTGAAGCTTCTGAACCCCGGCACGGCAGGTTCCGGCCGCACACTCACCTACGCGTGGGTATGCGTGTACGATAACGGCGGCATAAGCTGTGAAATACGTCCTCTTTAATAGTCACCCCCAAGTGAGATCAGGATACCTCTCCTCATCTCACTTGTTTTTTATGTTTTTATTGACATTTTATCGTCAAACGCGTAAAATGTAACGCGTGTTACCGAGCTAAAGTAGAGTTACAACCACCGGTTGACAAATATTCAAGCCGACTTTCTTGTGTGCAACCGCTAAAAATGCTATTCTTCGGCCATAAAAGATAATATCCGCCACAGGAGGAAACACATCATGATATTTGCAGATAAGCTGATCGCCCTGCGCAAAAAGGCAGGATGGTCACAGGAGGAGCTGGCCGCGAAGCTGAATGTATCGCGGCAGTCGGTCTCCAAATGGGAGGGAGCGCAGTCCGTCCCCGATATTGAGAGGATACTTCTTATAAGCCGACTGTTCGGCGTGAGTACGGACTATCTCCTCAAGGATGAGCTGGGTGAGCCGGAGTATGTCCCCGCACCGGACGAGATGGCGAGTGACGCGCCCATACGCCGTGTATCAATGGAGGATGCCGCGCGTTTTCTTGAGATAACGCTTGCCGATGCGCCGAAAATGGCGCTGGGCGTATTTTTGTGCGTTATCTCGCCGGCGTGCCTTATGATGCTTGCCGCGATGAGTGATGTCAATTACATCACCGAGGGCGCGGCGGCAGGCATAGGCATAACGGTGCTGCTGGTGCTGGTGGCTATCGCGGTTTCGCTGTTCATCTCGTGCGCCTCACGCACGAAAGAGTATGAATTTCTCGAAAGCGAGAATGTTGAGACGGAATACGGTGTACGCGGCATGGTGACTGAGCGCAAGAACGCCTTTAAAGAGGCGTACACCCGCGCAATTATAATCGGCTGTGCGCTGTGTATTCTCTCGATAATACCTGTTGTCGCAGTAAGTGCGCTGGGGATGGGTGATGTGATGTGCGTGCTCGGCGTGTGTGTACTTCTGTTTATCGTCGGCATTGCCGCGGCCATATTCGTGCGCGGGGGGATGTATCAAAGCGCCATGAACAAGCTTCTTGAAGATGGCGATTATGCCCGCGCGAAAAAAGAGCGCAAGTCCGTTATCAGCACGGTCAGCCTTATATACTGGCTTGTCGTGACGGCGGTGTTCCTTATATACACCTTTGGGCCAATCGGCAACGGTCAGCCGCACGATAGCTGGATAATCTGGGCTGTCGGCGGTGTGCTGTACGCGGCGGTCATCGGTGTAGTAGAGCTTATCCAGAAGAAGAAAAAATAACCACCGTATCAGGGCAGCCGCATCTTACACATTTTACCTTGCAGGGCAAGAACAAAGATGATATATTAAATATTCATGCTTGTGTAAGGAGGAAATGTAATGAACAAAAAACAGCTTTCTTTTAACATACAGTACGCGCTCATGCAGGGCTTATATTGGCTGGGCTTTTGCGCGTGCGTGGCATTTGCCACCGTATATATGCAGCACCGCGGCTACAGCAACACCCAAATCGGGCTGACGCTCTCCCTCGGCAACATTATCGGCGTTATATTGAGCGTGTGGGTCGCCGCGCTTGCGGACAGGCTGGGTCGGCGCGGGCTGTTCGCCTCGCTGTGCGCCCTTGTCGCAGGTCAGCTCGTATTTCAGGCGGCGTTCATCCTCATTGACGGTGCTTCGTTGATAATTCCGGTAGGGTACTGCCTGTATGTGGCCCTTGTCAACGCGGGCGGCGGCCTTGTCAATCAGCTCAGCTTTGAGCTGGAGAATGAGTGCGGCCGCGTCAACTTCGGTGCGGCGCGGGCGTTGGGTTCGCTGTTCTATTCTCTGGGCGCAACCGTGATAGGCGTCCTGCTGGAAAAATACAGTCCCTCGGTGCTGCCCGTTGCGGCAGGGTGCGGCATGGTCGGTCAGCTTGTGCTGCTTATTCTGCTTTTCCTGCAGCTCGGCCACAGCACCGCCACGCAGACCTCACGCCGAAAAGAGGAGAGCGCCTCCTCCCTTTCAGACTTTTTCCGCAATAACCGCCGCTTTACCCTGATGATGCTGGGCATGGGCATACTTTTCTTCTCGCAGAATATGCTTATCAGCTTTTTTATAAACGTTGTGCGTGCCGTCGGCGGTACGACCGGCGATATGGGACGCATAACCGGCTTCATGTCCATTATCGAGATACCGGTCATGCTGCTTTATGAGCGCATTTCCCGCCGCGTCAGTGCCCCCAGCGCAATGAGGATATCCTCTGTCGGCTTCGTGCTGAAATCGCTGGCGTTCGCCCTGGCGACAAGCGTTGCCGGATTGTACGGCGCGTGTATATTCCAGCTTGTCTCTTTCGCGCTTATCACACCGGCCTCCGTGAAATATGCGGATCTATACGTCCCCGCGCAGGATGCCGCCAAGGGTCAGACCGTGGCCTTTGCCGTGACAACGCTTGCCTCCGTATTCGCCGGCAGTGTGGGCGGTATATTATTCGACAGTATGTCAACGCGCGCTGCGCTACTGGTGGCCACGGCTGTCGCCGTTGTGGGCGCGGCGGTGTGCATTGCGTTCAGCAAGCCCGCCTATGAGCGCACCGAGGCGTAACTGAGAGCGAACCCTTAACCACAATCTGCAAAGAGCTTGAACACATGCAGGGATATTTTTTATCGCTTAGATATAAAATACCCTGCATATTTCTTTTTCGACGGCTGTACAAGCTGCGATAAGTGTGATAATATAAAGATTACTTCCGCAAATTACAGGATTTTTTATGCGTTATGCGGCCTATCCGCATGGAGGAAAAGAAAATGAAAATAATCATCGCAGGGGCAGGAAAAAGCGGCTTTGCTGTTGCGAAAACTCTCTCCCACGAGGGTCATGATATCACCGTTATCGACAAGAGCAGCGATATTATCACACAGGTCTCCAACGCGCTGGATGTTATCTGCGTTGAGGGCAATGCCACAAACCCTGAGTCCCTTATCGGCGCGGGTGCTGAGGATGCGGAGCTTCTGGTTGCCGCAACACGCAGTGACGAGGTGAACATGATATGCGGCATTGCCGCGCGCAAGCTGGGCACACCTCACGTTATTGCCCGCATACGCGACCCCGAATATATGACGCAGACCGCATTTCTGCGTGAGACGATGGGGCTTTCCATGATAGTGAATCCGGAGCTGGAATGTGCGCGCGAGATATCGCGTATTCTCCGCTTCCCGAGTGCGGCGCGCGTGGACGTGTTCTCCAAGGGCAGTGTTGAAATTGTTGAACACCGTGTCTTGCCCAATGAGGCGCTGGACGGGATAGAGTTGAAAAGCCTGTCCTCCAGCGTCAAAGCCGCAGTACTTGTAAGCGTGGTTGAGCGTGACGGCGAGGTATTCATCCCGAACGGCGATTTCGTACTGCGCGGCGGCGATAAGCTGAGCATAACCGGCTCCTCCCATGAGCTGCGCCGCTTCTTCACCGCTGTCGGCAAATATAAAAAGCCGGTTAAGAGGGTTCTTATCATGGGCGGCGGGCGCATCGCCGTGTATCTGACCAGTCTCTTGCAGGAGGCCGGTATGAGCGTCACCGTCATTGAGCGCGACCATGCCCGCTGCAACACGCTGTGCGACCTTATACCGGACGCGACCATCATCTGCGGTGACGCGACCAACAGCGACGTTTTGCAGGAGGAGGGCATCCGCACAGCGGACGCGTTTGTGGCGCTGTCCGGTGACGATGGCGACAATATCGTGACCTCTATGTATGCCCGCCAGTGCAATGTCGGCACTATCGTGACCAAGGTAAATCGTGAGCATTTCAACGACATAATGGAAAGCTCCGGTCTGGACTGTGTTGTGTCCCCGAAGGAGCTTGTTGCACAGCAGCTTGCCCGATATGTCCGCGCGATGAGCAACTCCGCCGGCAGCAGCATGGAGACGCTCTACAAGCTTGCTGACGGTAAGGCCGAGGCAGTCGAATTTTCCGTGGGCGAGAAATTTGCCGGTGCAGGACAGACTCTCCGTGAGCTGAAGTTGCGCAAGGGTATACTTGTCTGCGGCGTCATACGCGGCAGCAAGAGCATTATACCCGATGGCAACACCTCCATTCTGGCAGGGGATCATATAATCCTCGTGTCGCTTGCCGGTATGGTGAAATCGCTGGACGATATTCTCGCCTGAGGGTGAGTGCAAAATAATAATGCTATGAACAAAGCAATAATCGCCCACATTCTGGGCAAGGTACTTGTAATTTTCGCCGCGCTTATGCTGCTGCCGCTCGCGGTGGGGCTATATTATAATGAAAGCGTCCTTGGCTTTGCCGTGGCCGCTATCGTCACTGCGCTGTTCGGTGCATTGCTGTGCGCGATACCCGCAAAGCAGCGTGAGCTTTTCTCCCGCGAGGGCTACGCCGCAGTCGGCCTCGCGTGGATATGCATGGGGCTGTTCGGCGCGATCCCGTTTGTAATATCCGGTGACATCCCCAATTACATAGATGCGGTGTTTGAAACCGTCTCCGGTCTCACCACCACCGGCTCTTCCATTGTGCCGAATGTGGAGGATATGACCCGCGCCGGACTATTCTGGCGGCTGTTCACCCACTGGATAGGCGGCATGGGCGTACTGGTGTTCATAATGGCGGTTATGCCCGCAGGGGACGAGCACTCCATGCACATAATGCGCGCGGAGGTGCCAGGGCCTACCGTCGGCAAGCTGGTGCCAAAGGCACGGCAGACCGCGAGGATACTGTACGTTATCTATGCCGCGCTGACCGTTGTGCTGACAGTGCTGCTGATGCTGGGCGGGATGGATCTATACGATGCACTTCTTCACGCCTTTGCCACCGCGGGCACAGGCGGCTTTTCCACAAAGGCCGCGTCCATCGCTGCTTATAACAGTGTATATATTGAGCTGGTTATAGGCATATTCCTCGTGCTTTTTGCAACAAACTTCAATCTTTACTATTATGTGATCATAGGTTCTGTGCGCGAGGCCGTGAAGAATGAAGAACTGCACTGGTATTGGGGCATAATCACATTTGCCACACTCTCTATCGCCTGCGGCATATCAAAGATGTACGGTGGCTTTGCCACGGGTCTGCGCCATGCGTTTTTCAATGTTATTTCCATCCTCAGCACTGCCGGCTTCGGCACGGTGGACTTTACCACATGGCCAGCCTATACGCAGTGTATTCTGGTGCTGCTGATGTTCATAGGCGGATGCGCAGGCGGTACGGGCGGCGGTATAAAGCTGAGCCGCGTTATGCTGCTTATAAAATCTTCCCTTGCGGACATTGCATCCACATTGCATCCACGCGAGATACGCCGCGTCCGGCTTGACGGCAAGCGTGTGGATGACAGTACGACCAAAGCCGTGTACTGCTACGTAAGCGTTTATATAATGCTGATACTGCTGTGTGGGCTTATTGTGTCAATAGACGGATATGACTTCGCAACCAATTTCACGGCGGCGTTGTCGTGTATGTCCAACATTGGTCCCGGTCTGTCACTTATAGGCCCTGCCGGAAGCTTTGCGATATTCTCACAGCGCTCTAAAATTGTAATGATCATAACCATGCTGCTTGGCAGACTGGAAATTTACCCGATAATAATCCTCGCAAGTCCCCTCTTGTGGAGGAAAAAATAACGCCGCACAGGTTTATGAATCCCATGATGGCGTAGAAACAGGAATTGATTTGACCATGAACTATAGAATGGTTGCAAGAATCGCCGCAATGGTGCTGCTGAGCTTTGCCGCACTCATGCTGCTGCCGATAATAGTGTGTCTCTGTGCAGGTGAGAGCGTGAAAGGCTTTGCTGTCGCGCTGGTCGCGACGGCGCTTGCAGGGCTGGCGCTGCTTGGGCTGAAACCGCGCACCCACGCCATTTACGCGCGTGAGGGCTTTGCCGCAGTCAGCCTTGCGTGGATATTGATGGGCTTTTTCGGCGCGATACCGTTTGCCGTGTCCGGCGATATCCCGCGCTATGCCGATGCCGTGTTTGAGACCATATCCGGCCTCACCACCACAGGCGCGTCAGTGGTGGCCAATGTTGAGTTGATGAGCCGCAGCGGCCTGTTCTGGCGCAGCTTTCTTGAGTGGTTGGGCGGCATGGGTGTGCTTATTTTCATCATGGCGGTTCTGCCCATGGGCGGTGAACACTCCATGCACATCCTCCGCGCGGAGATCCCCGGCCCCACCGTCGGCAAGCTTGTGCCGCGCGCGGGTGACACTGCCAAGATACTGTACATTATCTACACCGTTCTCACCGCGCTCGAGACCGTCATGCTGATGCTGGGCGGGATGAGCTTTTATGATGCTCTCTTGCACGCCTTTGCCACTGCCGGTACAGGCGGCTTCTCCACGCAAAGTGCCAGCATTGCCGCCTATAACAGCGTGTATATTGAGATGGTTATGGCTGTGTTTTTGCTGCTGTTTGGCATCAACTTTAACCTTTACTATCTCATCCTCGCCCACCGCGTCAAAACCGCGCTGAAAAGTGAGGAGCTGCACTGGTACCTGGGTGTTCTTGCCGCCGCAACGCTCTCTATTGCCATCGGCATCACCAGAATATACGGCAGCTTTGCCACTGCTCTGCGCCACGCGTTTTTCAATTCCGTCAGCCTTATGAGCACCGCCGCCTTTGCCACGGTGAACACGATGGAGTGGCCGCAGTATGCGCGCTTTATACTCGTGCTGCTCATGTGCATAGGCGGCTGTGCGGGCAGTACCAGCGGCGGCTTGAAGGTCAGCCGTGTGCTGCTGCTTTTCAAAACTGCCGGTGCGGATATCCGCAGGGTGCTGCACCCGCGCGAGGTGTGCCGTGTGCAGATGGACGGTAAGCGCGTGGATGAGAGCACGACCAAAGCTGTTTACTGCTACTTCTGGCTGTATTTCGTCATAATCGCGCTCACCACCTTTGTCGTGTCATTCGATGGGTACGATTTTAACGTGTGCATGACGGCGGCGCTGTCGTGTATGTCGAACATCGGCCCCAGCCTCTCTCTGGTGGATGGGATACAGTGCTATCTGATGTTCTCCCCATTTACGCGCGTTGTGATGATGGTTGTCATGCTGCTGGGCAGGCTGGAGATATACCCGCTCATCATCCTCGCAAGTCCCGTCATCTCCCACGGTAAAAAGCGCTGATAATTAACTTTTAAAGTAGAACAAGGGCTGGCCATGCGGCCAGCCCTTGGATTTTTTATGCTGTTTTTCTATTAGAAGATTGCGACGACTGCGCCATCATAGGTGTCAGCAATGAGCTGCTTGACAGCGTCGGTCTTGAGTGCCTTGACCAGCGCGGTGATCTTTGCGCTGCTCTCGTCACCGGTGCGGACTGCAATGATGTTTGCGTAGGTCTGTGCAGCGTCACCCTCGGCAGCCTCGGTTGCCAGTGCGTCAGCGACCTTCAGACCGGCCTGGATTGCGTAGTTGCCGTTGATAACGGCGATGGTGCCTGCATCACTGTTGGCAAGCTGGGAGGGAACAGTGTCCGCCTGAACAGGAACGACATTGTAGCCGCCGTTGTCAACTATGTCAAGGTGGCTTACACCGACCTCAGCGCTGGCATCCTCGGGCAGGGTGATAAGGCCTTCCTGCTGGAGGAGGAGCAGTGCGCGGGTCTCGTTGGAGTCGTCAGCGGGGATGAGGATGGTTGCGCCGTCAGCCAGCTCAGACAGTGCGCTCACGCCGTTTGCGTAGATGCCGAACGGCTCATAGTGGATGAGTGCGGCGGAGGAGAGGTCTGTGCCGTTGGAGGCGTTGTAGCTGTTGAGGTACGGGGTGTGCTGGAAATAGTTTGCGTCAAGCTCGCCATCGGCCAGTGCCTGGTTGGGGAGGATGTAATCGTCATACACAACGATCTCCAGCTCATAGCCTTCTGCCTTGACTGCTTCCTTGACTGCCTCGAGAATCTCAGCGTGCGGGGTTGCGCTTGCGCCGACCTTGATAACCTTGTCATCAGCGGTGCTGCCGCAGCCGGTGAGGGCGGCGAGAGCAAGAACGATTGCGAGAACGATGGAAATGGTCTTTTTCATTTTAATTTTTCTCCTTTTTATAAATAATTTAGGGAAAACGAATTGATTGGGTGCGCGATCAGTGCGCGCGTTTGTCGGTCTTGTGGGCGATAAACATACCCAGCTCCTGAATTATCTGCACGATAATGACCGTCAGGAACACGCATATCCATGTGATGTCGGGGTTAGAGCGCTGGTGGCCGTATATGATAGCTATCTGGCCAAGCCCCGTGCCGCCTATTGTGGCCGCCATTGCGGAGTAGCCAAGGATAGTTACGATGGATATTGCCGCGCCCGTTATCAGAGCGGGCTTTGCCTCAGGGATGAGCACCTTTGTGATTATCTCAAAGTTATTCGCGCCCATCGACTGCGCCGCCTCGATAACACCGGCGTTCACCTCGTTTAGTGAGCTTTCACACATACGCGCAACATAGGGCGCGGCTGCAATTATAAGCATCACTATCACAGCCTTGTTGCCGAGAGAGGTGCCCACTATAAGCTTTGCCACCGGCAGCATCGCGACCATCAGGATGATGAAGGGTATGCTTCTGAAGAAGTTCACCACAAAGCCAAGCACGCGGTTTAACACGCGGTGCGGGCAAATTCCCTTCGTGTCGGTGATGTTGAGGATAACGCCGAGAGGCAGGCCGATAAGGTAGGCAAAGGCCGAGGAGATGAAGGTCATATACACGGTCTCCCAAATGCCCAATTGAATGAGACCGCTGTCCCACAGCTTATAAAACATTTCGGATAACATCGCTTATATCTCCTCCTTCCAGTTCACGCCGCTGCCTTTCAGCCAGGCGATCAGTTTTTCCGCTTCTCTTTCATCATTGGGAAGCTCTATTACCATATGTCCGTAAAGGACACCTTCAAATATCCTTGTGTCAGCGAAGAGTATGTTCACCGGAGCACCACATTCAAGCACCATCTTGGATATAAACGGCTCATTCGTCTTTTCCTCGCCGTTGAAGGTCAATCTTATGCGCCGTCCGCCCTCCGTGCTTATCGCACTGCCGTCCTTGGGTACGATGAGGTCACGCGCAATCTTGCTCTTGGGGTTTGTGAACACGTCTGCAACCTTGCCTACCTCCGCGATATGGCTGGAATCTATCACGGCGACACTGTCGCATATACGGTCGATAACGCGCATCTCATGCGTTATCACCACTATCGTAACGCCGAGGGTCTCGTTTATCTCTTTGAGAAGGTCGAGTATCTGGCTGGTGGTGTTGGGGTCAAGTGCACTGGTGGCCTCATCACAGAGCAGGTACTTGGGGTTTGTCGCCAACGCGCGGGCTATTGCGACACGCTGCTTCTGTCCGCCGGAGAGCTGAGAGGGATAGCTTTCGCCCCTGTCCTCCAAGCCAACTATCTTCAAAAGCTCCTTTGCTCTTGCAACCGTGGTCTTTTTGTCCACACCGGCAAGCTCCAGCGGGAAGCAGATGTTGCCGATCACCGTGCGCTGCTCAAGCAGGTTGAAGCTTTGAAAGATCATGCCTATCTGCTGTCTCAGCTTCAGCAGCTCTTTCCTCGGCAGCTTTGTCAGGCTTTGGCCATCTATAATAACCTCGCCGCCGGTGGGCTGTTCAAGCAGGTTTATGCACCGCACCAGCGTGCTTTTGCCCGCCCCGCTCAATCCTATGATTCCGAATATCTCGCCATCCTCGATAGTGAGATTTATACCGTCCAGCGCGACTATCTCTTTATCTGCCGTTCGGTATGTCTTGCAGAGATTTTTCAGCTCTATCATTTTTCTACACTCAACTCCAGCCATAAAAATAAGGGCTGAAAGCTCGATGCTTTCAGCCCTGTGATTACTACTTTAACGTACTAAAGATGGGTTATGAAGCAAGCGAGCGATTTTGAGCGCACATCATCATGCACATGAACATCATGCGCATCATACCCATCATCATGTTGTCGTTGCGGCGAACGTACATTCCAGGCTCGCTCCTTTCCCAGGATGGTTTGATTATATTCCCGCTGCGCGCATATGTCAACAGGGAATATTACACGTTGTTGCATAAATATGCGGGGCGCAACTTTGGCACAATTCAACAAAGCTGCGGATAAATTGTTAAAATAACACTTGCCACAAGGCATATTATAACATATAATTTGTTGGCATAGCTTCCCGCAGACTACACGCGCAAAAAAGGAGAAAAGTATGAGCTTGAAAACACGCGACACAAAAATTGATTTATTGCGCTTTATCGGCGTGGCGCTGGTAATACTGTGCCATGTTGCGCCTCCTCAGGCGATAGGCGCGATCAGATCTTTTGATGTCCCCCTGCTGGTTATGATCTCCGGCGTTTCATTTACAATGAGCTATCACGAGCTGCCGTACGGCAAATACGTTGTCAAGCGCTTCAAGCGCCTTGTGCTGCCGGTATGGGTGTTCCTCGCAATATATATTCCGGCCGAGGATCTTATGCGCTTTGTGCTTAATAAGGAGCTTATTCCAACAGGCATGGTGCTCAGCTCTTTTGCTTTGATAGAGGGTATCAGCTACGTTTGGATATTCAGGGTCTATTTCCTAATGGCGCTCATCTCCCCATTGCTGCTAAAGCTGTCGGAAAAGCTGGGCACGACGCGGTTTCTTGCCCTGCTTGCTGTCATCTATCCTCTGTACGAATTGATGACAGGCTTTGTAATGCGTCAAAGCTCACTTGTTTTCCAGGCGTTTGAGCTTATCGTGATATATGCAATCGGCTATGGATTTATCTGCGCTGTCGGCATAGTGCTGAGGAAGCTTGGCCGCGCGCAGTATCGCGCAGTATATTATACTCTGCGCTGTCTGTGCGGCGCTCACAGGACTTATGCTGTATATAGACGGCGTGAGTGTGCACTCTATAGTAAAATTCCCACCGCGCACGCTGTATATTGCGGGCGGGCTTCTTGTCAGTCTCCTGCTGTGGCGTCTTTTTGACCTGAGCATTTTTGACTCTGTCAAAAATAGCCGCGTCATCCAATGGGTTTCAAAAAACTCCATGTGGCTGTATCTTTGGCATATTGCCCCGGTCAGGATATACTGCTCCGGCGCTCTCGGCTTTTTGGAAAGCTCATGGGTGTTGCGGTACATATTTGTTGTTGCCGTTGCGCTGTGCATTACCATTGCGCAGAATATGCTGCGCAGCTTTGTTGAAAAGCACACCGGCAAAAAGCTGCCCGGTTGGTTGTGATGTTAAGCGCAAAAAGCTGTGCAAATTTTGAATCGCCGGTGCAGTGCTTTCAGCTAAAACGCCAGTTGATTATTTGGGGATATTGTCGTAAAATAAGGTTGATAAAAGAAATCATATATAGTGCCGAGGCGTTTTGCCCTTGGCACTATATTTTGTGGTCAAAGCGGTTACAGCACGGTTAAAAATCAATATTTTGTGTTTCTGCACTTGACAAGCACGCGTCAAGCATATATTATATTCACGGCTTGTCTAAAAACCAGAATCAGGTGTTGCGTACGCAACGCCGCCGCACGCACCACAGACGCTACAATATAGTAAAGCGATAGTAACTAGAAAACTGAGGTGCCATGATATGCTGTTGTCCGGTCTGCAAAAGTTAACATTGCTGGATTATCCGGGGCTTGTTGCGTGCACGGTGTTCACCGGCGGATGCAATCTGCGCTGTCCGTTCTGCCACAACTCATCCCTTGTCCTGCCGGAGCGTCTTTCGCAGGATACGGACGAGGCCGAGGTACTCGCCTTTTTGAAGAAAAGGGCGGGCACGCTTGACGGTGTGGCCATCACCGGTGGTGAGCCGCTTCTCCACAGGGACATTGACAGCTTTCTATGCAAGGTTCGTGAGCTGGGCTATAAAATAAAGCTGGACACGAACGGCACCTTCCCCGACAGGCTTGCAGACATTGTTGAGCGCGGACTTGTAGACCGCGTAGCAATGGACATTAAAAATTCGCCAACGCTCTATGGCGCCACGGTGGGCATATCCGGCCTAGACCTTGCGCCGATTGAAAAGAGCATACGCTATCTTATGGAAAACCATGTGGAATATGAGTTCCGCACAACGGTGGTAAAAGGGCTGCACACGAAAGAGAGTATAGTTGAGGCCGCGCAGTGGATTGCCGGTGCGAACGAATACTATTTGCAGCAGTATAAGGACTCCGGCGACATTCTTGCCCCCGGCGGGCTTTGCGCCTGTGATGAGGCTGAAATGCGCACATTTGCCGCGGCCGCGGCGGAATATGTGCCAAATGTGCAATTGCGCGGCGTATGAATAAGTGTATAATATATTAGGGTATAGGGAGGATAAAGCAATGTATCAGGTTGTAAAGCGTGACGGCAAAATAGTCGATTTTGACATTAATAAGATCGCAGGCGCGATAAAAAAGGCATTCGAGGCCACAGGCACGGATTATAATGACTCTGTAATAGATTTTCTTGCGCTCAAGGTGTCGGCAGACTTTTTGCCCAAGATCAAGGATGAGCGAATCGCCGTTGAGGATGTGCAGGACAGTGTTGAGGCTGTGCTGTCCCGCGGCGGTTATGAAACCGTCGCCAAGGCGTACATACTCTACCGCAAGCAGCGCGAGAAACTGCGCAACACCAAGTCCACCTATCTCGACTATAAAGAGACCGTGGACAAATACCTCAACATTGAGGACTGGCGCGTGAAGGAAAACTCCACCGTCACCTACTCCGTCGGCGGTCTGATCCTTTCAAACTCCGGCGCGATAACCGCAAACTACTGGCTGAGCGAGGTTTATGACCAGGAGATCGCAGACGCGCACCGCAACTGTGACCTGCACCTGCATGACCTGAGTATGCTGACCGGCTACTGCGCAGGCTGGAGCTTGAAGCAGCTTATAACGCAGGGTCTCGGCATCCCGGGCAAGATCAACTCCTCCCCTGCAAGCCACCTCTCCACACTCTGCAACCAGATGGTCAACTTCCTCGGCATCATGCAGAATGAGTGGGCAGGCGCACAGGCTTTCTCCTCCTTTGACACTTATCTTGCACCGTTCGTCAAGGTGGACGGTCTCACGCAGAAAGAGGTCAAGCAGTGCATACAGTCCTTCATCTTCGGCGTGAACACCCCCTCCCGCTGGGGCACACAGGCGCCGTTCTCCAACATCACCCTTGACTGGACAGTTCCCGCTGACCTCAAGGATCAGCCCGCTATTGTCGGCGGCAAAGAGATGGACTTCACCTACGGCGACTGCAAAAAAGAGATGGACATGGTAAACAAGGCGTTTATCGACATCATGATCGAGGGTGACGCGAATGGCCGCGGCTTCCAGTACCCCATCCCCACCTACTCCATCACCCGCGACTTTGACTGGTTCCCCACTGAGAACAACAGGCTTCTCTTTGAGATGACTGCGAAATACGGCACCCCCTACTTCTCCAACTACATCAACTCCGATATGGAGCCGAGCGATGTCCGCTCCATGTGCTGCCGTCTGCGCCTTGACCTGCGTGAGCTGAGAAAGAAATCCGGCGGTTACTTCGGCTCCGGTGAGTCCACTGGCTCTGTCGGTGTCGTCACGATAAATATGCCGCGCATCGCGTATCTGGCCGAGAACGAGGCCGATTTCTACAAGCGTCTGGACAAGCTTATGGATCTTGCTGCGCGTTCGCTGAAGATAAAGCGCACCGTCATCACAAAGCTTCTCGATGCCGGTCTCTACCCCTACACCAAGTATTACCTTGGTTCGTTTGAAAACCACTTCTCCACCATCGGTCTTGTCGGCATGAACGAGGCCGGCCTCAACGCCAAGTGGATCCGCAAGAGCATGACCTCTCCCGAGTGCCAGCAGTTCACCAAAGAGGTTCTTGACCATATGCGTGAGCGCCTGAGCGATTATCAGGAAAAGTACGGTGACCTCTACAACCTCGAGGCCACACCTGCCGAATCCACCACCTACCGTCTTGCAAAGCACGATGTGGAGCTTTACCCCGACATTATCACTGCCGCTGAGCCCGGTGGGGATCCGTACTACACCAACTCCTCCCACCTGCCCGTGGGCTACACTGAGGACATCTTTGATGCGCTTGACATTCAGGATGATCTCCAGACCCGCTACACCTCCGGCACAGTGTTCCACGCCTTCCTCGGCGAGAAACTGCCCAACTGGGAGGCCGCCGCAAATCTCGTGCGCAAGATCGCAGAAAACTACCGTCTGCCGTACTACACCCTCTCCCCGACCTACTCCGTGTGCAAGAACCACGGCTATCTCAATGGCGAGCAGTTTGTCTGCCCCGAGTGCGGCGAGAACGCAGAGGTGTACAGCCGCATAACCGGCTACTACCGTCCGGTACAGAACTGGAACGCGGGCAAGACGCAGGAGTATAAAGAGCGCAAGGAATATAACATCGGCACATCCGTGCTCAAGCATGAAGGCCCTCTCGCCGCCGGTGAGACCGCAGCGGACGCGGTGAAAGAGCAGTGCACAGCCGATGCAGAGTGTGCCGGCCGCGCCATCCTCTTTGCAACACCCACCTGCCCCAACTGCCGCATTGCCTGCTCCTATCTGGACAAGGCCGGCTTCAGCTATGAAAAGCTGATGGCTGATGAAAATGCAGAGCTTGCACTGAGCTTCGGCGTAAAGCAGGCCCCCACGCTCGTCATCACCCACGGCGCTGAATTTGAGAAGTACGCCGGTGCCCCCGCGATAAAGAGCTATCTGGCCGAGATCAACAAGTAATAGAAAGTAAAAATAAAGCTCTGCAATAGTGCAGAGCTTTATTTGACAGAGAGGAATACAAGTATGTTCGACATTATAATCATCGGCGGCGGCCCTGCGGGTCTCACTGCCGCGACTTACGCCCGCCGCGCCGGAAAAACCGTGCTCGTCATAGAGAAAAATGCGTTCGGCGGCCAGATAACATGGTCACCCAAGGTGGAAAATTTCCCATCCATACTGTCCATCTCCGGCACAGAGCTGGGGGACAGGCTGCTTGAACAGGCGATGGAGCAGGGTGCAGAGGTTGAGCTGGACGAGGTCGTTTCCATATCACTTGACGGTGAAATAAAGCGCGTTATGACTGAATCCGGCACGGAATACGAGAGCCGCGCCGTGATAATCGCCACCGGCGCAAAGCCGCGTATGCTGGGCATCGCGCGCGAGGAGGAGCTTGTCGGCAGTGGTGTGTGCTACTGCGCAGTGTGTGACGGTGCATTTTATAAGGGCTGTGACGTTGCGGTAATGGGCGGCGGTAACAGCGCCCTGCAAGACGCGATCCTTTTAAGCGAGAGCTGCCGCCGCGTCTACCTCATCCACCGCCGCGACAGCTTCCGCGGTGAGGCGAAGCTTGTGGACGCCCTGCGCGAAAAGGACAATGTTGAATTTGTGCTTGAAGCCTCTATAACGGAGCTTTTGGGCGAAAAGGAGCTTGAGGGCATCGCCATATCCTCGCATGGTGCGCGGCGCGAAATACCGGTGAGCGGACTTTTTGTCGCGATAGGTCACGCGCCCGACAACGCCGCCTTTGCAGAGCTTATCGCGCTTGACAATGCAGGCTATGCCGCAAGCGCGGAGGATTGCCTGACGCGTACTGCCGGTGTATATGTTGCGGGTGACTGCCGTGCAAAGCGTGTCCGCCAGCTGACCACCGCCGTGGCAGACGGTGCTGCCGCAGCTTTGGCGGCGTGCGAATACCTGGGGTAAGCATATGGGCATAGGCGAATACATGACCCGCGTCAGCCGTTGGCGCGGTCATATAATGGGCTTTGCAATGCTGTGCATCCTCTTTTTCCACAGCGGCATACGCGTAGGTGAACCTTGGAATTACTTTTTTAATCTTCTCTGGGGTGTGGATATTTTCTTTTTCTGCACCGGTCTCGGCGTTCACCGTTCTCTTTCCAACAACCCCGATGCGCCCGCTTTTTATAAGCGCCGCTTTCTGCGCATTTATCCGGCCTATCTGCCGGTGGTGCTGGTGTTCTTTGCACCGGTGCTGTGCCGCGCTGTCGCAGGCGGTGATACCCTCGCTGCTGTGCAGGAGCTCATGGGCAACGTGCTTATGCTGGGCTGGATAAATGAGCTGGATAATCAGTTCAACTGGTATCCTCAGGCGATAATGCTTGTCTATCTCGCCGCGCCTGCGCTTTTCGTGCTTGTGCGCACCTGTGCCGGGCGTAAGGGAGGGCTTGCTGCGCTGTTTGCGTTTTTTATCGTGTCTCAGCCCTGCTTTTTCAACTCCAACCTGCTCATTCTCTGGTCGCGTCTGCCGTATTTCATGATGGGTCTTATCGGCGCAGAGCTGGCGGCGCACGGGAAGAAGTTCACGCTCAACCTGCCTGTTCTCACGCTCATGTTCATCCTCGGCAATTTCCTGATGTACTACGGTCAGCGCTTCCCCACTGAGATACTGTGGGGCTATGGGCTGAGCTGGTACCCCGGGCTGCTGATAGTGCCGATGGCGCTGGTGCTTTTGCCGTGGGTGTTTGAGCTTATCGGCAAAGTGAAGTGGCTTGGCTGGATAAACAGTATCTTCGCGCTTCTGGGCAAATGGTCGTTTGAGATCTTTCTTGTGCACCTGCTCATCTTCGGCTTTGTGTCCGCACTGGGCTTTGAAATGAGCAGCAACCTCATGTGGCTTATCCTCATCGCCGTGTGTGTGGCGCTGTCGATTGCCTACGGCAAGCTTATATCGCGCATAAAACGATAAATGTATATTAAAAAGGGCTGGACACGCATGATATGCACCCCAAAAGTTAGACGCTTTTGGGGTGCATATCAATCCAGCCCCTTTTATTTTCCCCTGCGCCGCTCACCAGGAGAGCGGCGTATAATTTTGCTCAACTGTATCACAGACGTTGCCGCTGATTTTCAATGTGCCGTCCTCCTGTGGGGTCAGCGTGACATAGTGCGTGAACAGGCGGTCTGTCGCGCCCTCAACAAACAGCGCATCCACCGTGAGAGTGTATGTCCCATCGGCATTTTCCGCGACCTCCACCACCTCCGGTATCGGCACACTGTCGCTCATATGCGTTCTGTTCACGCCTATCGGGTATGCGCCACGCTCATCATCATAGAGCGCTATACCCTCCGGACTGACGGCGATATATTTTGTTATAAGCGTCTCAAACTCCGCCTTAGGGACGAGTGAGAGCGTGCTGTCGGCAAGCTTCGGATACGGGTCATCAAAATAGTATAGATACGCGCCGTGTTCTGCCCGCCACAGTGATAGATATACATCGTTCCAGCACACATTTTCAGCCGTCTCCCCTGTCCACGTTCTGGTGAAAAGGTCGTTACAGTTATAGCCGATAGGCACAACGTACTCATCAAACGCGGCCACCTCCGGTGCGCGCGGCGCAAGGCGCAGCATCGTGGTGGGCACGATATATCCATCGTGCTTGCTGGGCGCGGTGTTATCCGGAATGTCACAGGTGTATATAAGATAGCCTTTATCCGTGACGGATAGCGATGTAATGGCATAGTCGGAAGTGAAGGTTATTTTCGGCACGGTATTATCCCATGTGATGTACAGCGTCCGGCACCGCAAAGTGTCATCCTGATAAAAGCGCGTATATATCAATCCGCCGTCCGTCTCAACACGCAGAAAGCTGACGCTGCTTTCCGCGTCCTGACTTTCAACAAACGCGGTGAGCTTCTCCGCGTTCACAAAAGGCAGTGTGCCCAGCGCGTCCACCGCCGGATATCCGTCCGCCCCCATTGCGGATAAAATCTCGTCCATCTCCGCACCGCCTGTCAAAAGCGCCTCATACCGGTGGGCGATGCTGCACGCCTCCTGCTCTGCGCTGTCTGCCGTGTCTGCATCCTGCGCACAGCCGCTGCACATGATAATCAGCGCCGCGGCTATCAATCCTGCTGCAAATTTGCGCACGTTCCCACTGCCTTTCTTTATAGCTTGCAATGAAAGACGCTTTGCCCCCTAATTTTGTTCCCAATCGACAGCGCCAATTTCACCACCTTTGTCAGCGTCGGAAAATATCTGACGTTAATCGAATTATGTCAACAAAAATTCTTCTAACCTATTGAATTATGTCAACAGATTTGGTATGATAAAATGAAAAGAAGTATAGAGTGTTATCAGGTATAAAGAGATTGAAAAAAGAAAGTAACATGAACAATAAAGAATGGCGAATCCCTTTTCAAAGGCCGGAGATCCCAAGAGCACTGGTTGATGCCGGTTATAATCCGCTTCTCGCGGCGGTACTGGCCATACGCGGCATAACAACCGCCGACAGCGCCGATGCGATGATAAAAGGCGGCAGCGACTGTGTATATGACCCGATGCTTATTCTGGGCATGGACAAGGCCGCCGAACGCGTGCGCCGCGCCATCGAGACAAATGAGCCGGTGGCCGTCTACGGTGACTATGATGTGGACGGTATAACCTCCACCTGCCTTGTCACGGACTATCTGCGCTCAAAGGGGCTGAAATGCCGCTCCTATATCCCCGACAGGAACGAGGAGGGCTACGGCCTTAACTGTGCGGCGCTGGACGCGCTGAAAGCAGATAATATCAGCCTTATCATCACGGTGGACTGCGGCATAACCGCCGTAGAGGAGGCGGAGTATGCCCGAAAGCTGGGCATAGACATGGTGATAACCGACCATCACGAGTGCAAGTCGGGCGAGCTGCCCAACGCCGTGGCGGTGGTTGACTGCCGCCGCAATGGGGACAGTTATCCCAACCCCAACCTTGCGGGCGTTGGCATGGCGCTGAAGCTTGTATGCGCCGTCGAGGGGGACAGCACAGAGCTTCTTGACAGATACGCCGACCTTGTGGCTGTCGGCACTGTGGCGGATGTTATGCCGCTGATAGACGAAAACAGATACCTTGTCCGGCTGGGGCTTAAAAAGCTGGAAGAAGCGCCGCGCCCGGGCATTGCCGCGATGATGCGTGAATCATCCATCGACCCGCACAAGCTGAGCGCCGCCACCATCGGCTTTGCCCTCGCCCCGCGGCTGAATGCGGCCGGCAGACTTGGGCAGGCACAGACCGCCGCGCAGCTATTGATGAGCACGAACGCACTGGAAGCGTCGGAGCTGGCCGCAGAGCTGTGCGCCCTCAACCGTGAGCGGCAGAGCATTGAAATGGAGATATGGAAGGACGCGAACGAGCGCCTTGAGGCCGCCCCGCCCAACGCGCCCATCGTGCTGGCAAGCGAGAAATGGCACCAAGGCGTTATCGGCATTGCGGCCTCGCGCCTGGCAGAGCATTATTCACTGCCGTCCATAATGATATGCCTGAATGGTGACGTGGGCAAAGGTTCATGCCGCAGCTACGGCGGATTTAACCTCTTTGAGGCGCTCTCCGCCTGTTCAGAGCATCTTATAGGCTTTGGCGGGCACGCGCTGGCGGCGGGACTGAACATCCGCCGCGATAAACTGGATGATTTTCGCGCCGCGCTTGCGGAATACTATAAAAACAACCGTCCGGCGGCCATGCCGGAGATACAGTGTGACCTGCTGATAAATGACCCTGCGCTGTTGTCCGTTGAAAATGTGCGCTCACTCGACCTGCTTGAGCCGTATGGAAACGCCAACCCCAAGCCTATCATGTGCATGACCGGCGTGCTGCTGGAAAGTGCGCGGAACGTCGGCAACGGGCGGCACTTGCGTATGCGCGTGCGCATTGGCAGCGCACACTTTGAGGGGATATTCTTCTCCCACACGATGGAGGAGCTGAATCTCCACGAGGGTGAGCTTATAGATGTGGCGTTCACCCCGCAGATAAACGATTACCACGAGATATCCGTACAGCTTCTTGTCAGCGCGGCGCGTCCGCATGACAGTATGCCGCTGTGTCGTGCGATCCTCGACTCTCAGCCGGATGCACTGTATGCCGCCGCGCGGTATTGTCCGGACAGGGCAGATTTCGTCCGCGTATGGCGCACGCTGGGCAGCAGCTTTGTCGCAGGTGACTGTGCAGAGGCTGTCACGGCGCAGTGCATATCCGGTATGGAGGCGGAGAAGTTCTGTCTATGTCTGATGGTGCTGCTTGAAACGGGACTATTAAAGGCTGACGGCGGCGGGATATACGGCGCTCATTGCTGCACGATTGACGGCAAGGCCGACCTTGAAGCGACAGCACTTATCCGCGCACTGAAAGCCGCGATGTAACTATAATCACAGGATGTACAAGGAACAGGGGTACTATGGCAGAAAACGAAATAAAACGCTCAGCCGGGCTTGACCCCGACGAGATGTATCAGGATCTTGAAAAAAAAATAAAGGAGAGCGGCCACCAGATGGATCTGGGGCGCATCCGCGCGGCGTATGATCTGGCGTGCATGGCGCACTCCGGTCAGAAGCGGCGGGACGGGTCGCCGTATGTTACCCACGTTGTGGCGGCAGCGGAGATCTCCGTTGAAATGGGGCTGGATGAGGACTCTATCATTGCGGCGCTGCTGCATGATGTGATAGAGGACACAAACCTCACCCACGCGGATATCGCACGCCAGTTTGGTGAGCCGGTTGCGGATATTGTGGAGGGTGTCACGAAGCTGACGCGCGTGCAGTACACCAGCAAAGAGGATGAGCAGATGGAGAATCTGCGCAAAATGCTGATGGCCATGGCCAAGGATATCCGCGTCATCCTCATCAAGATAGCTGACCGCCTGCACAATATGCGCACAATGGCGTACCAGTCGCCGGAGAAGCAGCGCTCCAAATCATTGGAGACGATGGAGATCTACGCCCCGATCGCCCACCGCCTCGGTATGCAGCGGGCAAAGTGGGAGCTGGAGGATCTCTCCCTGCAATACCTCGACCCCACAGGCTATGCGGAGATCACCCGCTCACTTGATGAAAAGATGCCCGTACTGGAGGATTTCATGTCCTCCATGGAGAAGAAGATACAGACCCGCCTCGCCGCGGAGAATATAGACGCCACCATATACTGCCGCATAAAGCACGTCTACAGCATCTACAGAAAGATGTACGCGCAGAACCTCAACATGAACGGCATATTTGACCTGTGCGCGTTCCGCGTGATAGTGGACACTATACCCGACTGCTACAACGTCCTCGGCGTTATCCACGATATGTTCAAGCCTGTACCCGGGCGGTTTAAGGACTATATCTCAACGCCAAAGCCCAATATGTATCAAAGCGTGCACACCACGGTCATCGGCTCAGAGGGTATCCCGTTTGAGGTGCAGATACGCACCTGGGATATGCACCACACAGCAGAATACGGCGTTGCCGCGCACTGGAAGTATAAAATGGGTGACGGCAGCAACGTTGTGCGAACCGGTGATGAGGATAAGTTTGCATGGGTGCGCCGCCTGCTTGAAAGCCAGCAGGACTCTGACGCGACAGACTTTTTCCACAACCTTAAAATAGATATGTTCTCCGACGAGGTGTTCGTGTTCTCCCCCAAGGGGGATGTTATCAACCTGCCCGCCGGTGCAACACCCATTGACTTTGCCTATTCCATCCACTCTGACGTTGGCAACCACATGGTCGGCGCAACGGTGAATGGGCGTATCGTCACCTATGACCACGCCCTGCAAAACGGCGATATTGTCGAGATACGCACGTCAAAATCCGCGTCCGGCCCCAGCCGTGACTGGCTGAGCATGGCAAAGAGCGGCTCTGCCCGCACCAAGATAAAGCAGTGGTTCAAGAAAGAGCGCCGCGAGGAGAATGTAATCCGCGGGCGCAGTATGCTGGAGGATGAGCTGCGGCATAACGACATCACGCTGGAGGAGGCGCTGGAGGAGGAGATAATCTCCCCGATACTCAAACGTCTGTCCTTTGCCTGTGTTGATGATCTGTACGCGGCCATAGGCTATGGCGGCGTCACGGCGCAGAGGGCGGCCAACCGCTTAAAGGATGAGCTGGTGCGCGCCAATGCAAAGCCGGACAAAAAGACCGCCGTGGACAAGCTGTCCGAGGCGGCGGAACGCAGAGAACAGACCGCGCAGAAAAGCGGCAAGGCCGTGCACGGTATACTGGTGGAGGGGCTGTCGAACTGCCTTGTAAAGTTCTCCCGCTGCTGCACACCGGTGCCGGGTGATGATATTGTCGGCTTCATCACGCGCGGACAGGGCGTGTCGATACATCGGCGCGACTGTGAAAATTATCATAAGCGCCTCAGCCAGAGCGAGAACGATGGCCGCTGGGTAAAGGTTTCATGGGCGGATCAGATAACCGACAGCTATGTTACCACCATAATGATAGTGGCCAAGGACAGGCAGGCGCTGCTGATGGACATTGCGACTGTGCTCAACAGTCTCAACGCCAAGGTGAGGAATCTCTCCGCGCGCGATAATTCCGCCGGTGTCGGGATATGCACCATCACGCTGGAGGTCAAAAGCGCGGCAGAGCTGAGATATATCATGGCGCGGCTGACAAGCGTACCCGGCGTGACACAGGTGACGCGAAACGGCAAGAGCTGATGTACTATTATTTATATATGTAAAGGAGCGTACTGATAATGCGAGCTGTTGTTACAAGGGTTCGTTCGGCCTCTGTTGAGATAGAGGGCAAAATACACGGCGAGATAGAGCGCGGCTTTCTTGTGCTACTGGGCGTACATGAGGACGATACCGAGCAGGAGGCCGCAAAGATCGCAGATAAGATATGCGGACTGCGCGTATTTGATGATGCAAACGGCAAGATGAATCTCAACCCCGTGGACGCGGGCGCGGCGAACCTGCTGATAATCAGCCAGTTCACCCTCTTTGCCGACTGCAAGTCGCGCCGCCCGGGCTTTACAAAGGCCGCAAGGCCGGACACCGCAATCCCGCTGTACGAAAAAGTGATCGAGCAGTGCCGCGGGCGCGGATTCAATGTGCAGACAGGCGTGTTCGCCGCAGAAATGCGCGTGGCATCGGTGAACGACGGACCTATCACTATAATTCTGGATACAAAGGAGCTTTGATATATGCTTGTTAAAACCTTACCTGTCGGACAGTTTGAAACCAACTGCTACATCGTCACGAATGAGGACACGCTGGAATGTGTCGTGATAGACCCGGGTGATGAGAGCAACGCCATCCTGGACTATATGGAGAGCAACCACCTCAAATGCACCGCCATTATGCTGACCCACGGCCACTTTGACCATGTGGGCGCTGTGTACGCTGTCGCGGAGGAGACCGGCTGCACCACATATATCGGCAAGCCGGACGATGCAAAGAGCAACCCCAACTCCCTGCACTACCCGTTCACCCTGCCGGAAAACGGCGTATACTACGCTGACGGTGACGTGATAGAGCGCGCAGGACTGCGCTTTGAGATAATCGCAACACCGGGTCACACCCCGGGCGGCGTTACAATAAAGTGCGAGGATGCACTGTTCGTGGGCGACACGCTGTTTCGCGGAAGCTGCGGCAGAACTGACCTTGACGGCGGCGATATGGACGCAGAGCTCGCCTCTCTCCGGAAGCTGTGCCTGCTTGACGGCGATTATGAGGTGTACCCCGGGCACATGGATCCCACCACACTGGAGCGTGAGCGGCTATTCAACTACTACTGCCGCGCGGCACTCGGCAGATAAACAGCACTGTGCTTAAAATTCTAAACATGAGGTGAAAGGTATGCAGGAACCCACATTAGTTATTCTGGCCGCCGGTATGGGCAGCCGCTTTGGAGGCTTGAAGCAGATTACCCCTGTCGATGATTTCGGTCATGCGATAATTGATTTTTCGCTTTACGACGCTTATCGTGCCGGTTTTCGCAAGGTCGCCTTTATTATAAAGCATGAGATAGAGGACGATTTTAAAGAGTTTATCGGCCATCGCACAGAAAAATATTTTGACGTAAGCTATGTGTATCAGCAGCTTGACAAGCTTCCCGAGGGATATTCCGTCCCCGAGGGGCGCGTAAAGCCGTGGGGCACGGGTCACGCCGTGCTGTGCGCGGCTGAGGCTGTGAAGGGGCCGTTTGCCGTGATAAACGCGGACGACTACTATGGCCGCTCTGCATACACAGCGCTGTACAACTTCCTCTCCGCCGACAGACCCGATAATGAGCACGCAATGGTGGCCTATCTGCTGAAAAACACCGTCACCGAGAGCGGCCATGTCGCGCGCGGCATATGCCAGGTGGAAAACGGCCTGCTCACAGACGTGGTGGAGCGCACCCACATTGAAAAGCGCGGCACGGACGGGGCATACACCGAGGACGGGGAAACTTTCTATTCCATCTCCGGCGACACGCTGGTTTCCATGAACTGCTGGGCGTTCTCCGGCTCTATGATGACTGAGCTGGAAAAGCGCTTTGCCGCGTGGCTTGATGAAAACCTTAAAGCCAACCCCCTCAAGTGCGAATACTTCCTCCCCTTTGTGGCAAATGCGCTGATAAAGGACGGCGAGGGCAGTGTGCGCGTTCTCAACTGCCACGAGACGTGGTACGGCGTCACCTACAAGGAAGATCTGCAAAGCGTGAAGGACGCTGTGCAGCGCCTGCGCGAAGAGGGCATATATCCGGAAAAGCTTATCGACTGACATTGCATATTACATATTTAATTTAATATTAAAGGAGATAGAAATATGAAAATACTCGTCACCGGCGGCGCCGGATACATAGGCAGCCATACCTGCGTTGAGCTTCTTAACAGAGGCATGGAGGTTGTGGTCATAGATAACCTCGTCAATTCCAAGGCCAAGGCCATTGAGCGCGTTGAGCAGATAACCGGCAAACACCTTGACTTCTACGCTGAGGACGTGCGCGACCGCGCCGTTCTCGATGAGATATTCGATAAGCACGACATAAACTGCGTCATTCACTTTGCCGGTCTCAAGGCCGTGGGTGAGTCGGTGCAGATGCCGCTGGAATACTACGACAATAACCTCTTCTCCACCATCACCCTCTGCGAGGCAATGCGCGACCACGGCGTGAAGAACATTGTGTTCTCCTCCTCCGCCACGGTCTACTCTGCCGACAATGAGATGCCGCTGTACGAAAGCTCCCGCACCGGTATGTGCACGAACCCCTACGGCTGGACAAAGTACATGAACGAGCAGATCCTGCGCGACTCCTCCAAGGCCATTGACGACTGGTCGGTTGTGCTGCTGCGCTACTTCAACCCTATCGGCGCACATTCCAGCGGGCTTATAGGCGAGGATCCTCAGGGTATCCCCAACAATCTTATGCCGTTTATCTCTCAGGTCGCAGTCGGCCGCCGCGATCATCTCAGCGTTTTCGGCAACGACTATGACACCCATGATGGTACCGGCGTGCGTGACTATATCCACGTTGTTGACCTTGCGCGCGGCCACGTTGCGGCGATAGAATATATGCAGACCCACCGCGGTGAGAGCGTGTTCAACCTCGGCACCGGCACAGGCTACAGCGTGCTGGATATGGTAAAGGCGTTTGAGCGCGTGACAGGCAAAAAGGTTCCGTATGAGATCGTGGCACGCCGCCCCGGCGATGTCGCCACTGTGTACGCCAGCCCCGACAAGAGCGCAGAGCTGCTCGGCTGGAAGGCGGAATACAATCTTGACGATATGTGCCGCGACACCTGGGCATGGCAGTCCAAGAACCCGCTGGGCTACGGTGACTGATCGGCCGCCGCGCCAAAACAGCTCAGACTTTTGACATTGTTTTCTTTCCGAGGCAATGTCCTCGGAAAGAAAAATTGACCGTGACCACGGCAAAACGCAGTTATGTAAACCCGTCCGCATAATTTATTGAAATTTTTCTGTAATTTTTTATTCTTTTTGAAAATAACCTCTTGCAATTTGTTTTGAATTGTAGTAATATTGTAACCGAATCATGGGGAACATATATGGCACGAATTACGTCAATAAAGCAAGAGGCACAAATCAGGCGGAAAATCACCTCTCCGCCGAGATAAAAATCGCGTGAAATGCGCGTTGGAGGAGCACAATGAAAAAAAGAATGATAAGCCTTTTGCTTACGGTCGCAATGATGGTCGTTATGGTCTGTGCCATCAGTGTCACCGCGAGTGCGGAACCCACTGTAGCGCTAGTCACCGTCGCCAAGGGCGACACGGTGATCAGCATATGCAAGGCGCACGGCTTTGACTACTACAGCTACAAAAACATCGTAATGGCGCTCAACGGCGTGTCCGAGGAGAGCGAGTTTGGCAAGATAAAGGTCGGCGGGCAGTTCGCTGTCCCCGTGTCTGAGGCCGCAGCAAAGATGCTTTCCAATGCTGCCTCTACTGTGACCATCACCCAGAACGGCCAGACGAGCGCACCCCAGATAAGCACCGCAAACGAGCCGGGACTCGCCACGAAGATCCTCTCCGGCGATACCGTCGGCTACTATGTCGTCACCTACACTGTTCAATCCGGTGACACGGTGAACAGCATCTATAAAAGCTGGGGCATAGGCTATAAGACCTACGCCAACCAGATCCTCGCACTCAACAACCTCTCCGGCCTGAACAAGATAAAGGTCGGCAAGGATCTCCTTTTGCCGACAAGCGTTGCGGCAGAGGGCACGGATGTGCGCTACAGCGTGATGAAGCACGTCATGCAGCCCGGTGAGACGGTGTATAACGTCATCACCTCCGGCTACGGGATGAGCTTCAGCGCCAATGAAAGTATGCTGAAAACACTCAACAGCAAGGACAACCTCGCGGCCTTCAAGGTCGGTGAGGCGCTGTACATCCCGATAAGCGGTGTTGTCAGTATAGAAGCCGGTGCAACGGCCAAATAATTTCGCCTAAGATAGCCGCCTGACGCGCTGAAAAGAGCGGGGTGTGCGCTTAGATATATTCCGTCCGAACCATGCCTAAAAGACAGGTTCGGGCAGGGCAAGTAAAGTTTTGTAAAATTACGACCCTTAAAGGGTCGGTTAGGGGGAGCAAATATCATGAAAAAACGGCTCATCAGTTTCCTTTTGATGCTGGTCATGCTCGTTTCTCTGTGCTCGGTGATTCCGGTCTCCGCATCCGCCGATGCGCAGGTCACCACTGTCACCGTTGCCAGCGGCGACACGGTGCTCAGCATCTGTCAGAAACTCGGTGTGGACTTCTACACCTACAAGGACCTCATTATGAAGCTCAACGGCTTCACCAGTGATGCGGCCTTCAGCAAGATCTCTGTCGGCACGAAGCTCAGTCTGCCTATCTCCAACGCGGCAGCAGCGGCACTTGCCGGCGGCACGGTCTCGTCCACTACTACCGGCACCACAACCGCCGGTACCACCTCTTCCGGTCTCGTTTCCGGCACGGTCAGCTCTCTGCCCACGGGTGACCACGTTGCCTACTATCTGGCAACCTACACCGTGCAGAGTGGCGAGACTCTCGGCGGCATCTATGCCCGCTGGGGTCTCAGCTATAAGACCTACGCCAACCAGATCGTCAAGCTGAACAATCTCAGCAGCGTCAATGCAATTCAGGCCGGCAAGACTCTCGTCCTGCCCACCACCAATCCCAGCATTGCAGGCTCTGCCTACACCACCGTCATGGCACACACCATGCTCGCCGGTGAGAACGCCTACAACATCATCTGCTCGGATTACGGTCTGAATTACACCAGCGCACTCACCATGCTGCAGGCACTCAACAACAGAACCAACATGGGTGCATTCCGCGTGGGTGAGGTTCTCTACATACCCGTGTCCGGCGTTGTGTCCTCCACGACCACAGTTACCCCGGGTGGCTCCACCACCACCGGTACTGTCAGCACCACCGGCGCATACAACCTCGTCAGCCAGACCCCGACCAACGGCAGCTTTGACCTCCAGGTAGACGGCAAGAGCGCAAAGAGCGCGGCCGCCGGTAAGACTGTCACCGTCTCCGCTATCCCCGATGAGGGCTACGCGGTTGACACCATCAAGGTCACCAAGGTCGGCGACGCTTCCACTGTCACCACCGTCACCAACAACAGCTTTGTTATGCCCGCATACTCCGCTATTGTCAGCGTGACCTTCAAGCAGTCCAAGCAGTCCAACATCACCGTTGACGCTGCGGCAAACGGCGCTGTCTCCGTCATGGTTGACAACAGCTCCGTCACCAAGGCATATGCCGGTGCAAAGGTCACTGTCAGGACCACGCCCGACAGCGGCTTCATGCTGGACAATGTGAGAGTTACCTATAACGATTATCGTGACACCATCGCAGTGGAGAACAGCACCTTCACCATGCCCAACTTCCCTGTGACTGTCACCGCGACATTCAAGGTCGATCCCAACTACAACCCCGCCAGCGGCAGCAAGATCTTCACTGAGGTCACCAATGCCACCATCACTGCAAAGGTCGGCGAGAAGACTGTTGATTCGGCCAACGCAGGTGAGCGTGTTACTCTCTCCGTAAAACCCAATGACAACTACGTCCTTGAATCCATCAAGGTCTACTATGACAACTTCAAAAAGACCATCGCGCTCGACAAGATGACATTCACCATGCCTGATGAGCCGGTAACAGTCGTTGCAGTTGTCAAGCCCACGGCTGACGCAGTGTTCGCCCTCAACGTTGTTGAGAACACCGAGGGCACTGTTAAGCTGACGGTTGACGGCAAGGAAGTCACCTCTGCAAAGGCCGGTCAGACGGTCAAGATAGAGGGCAGCTCTTCCAAGGCGTTCTATAACTACCTCAGCTACGTCACCAAGTCCGGTGACAGCAGCGTTAGAATAGCAGTTGATAACGAAAAGAGCACCTTCGTTATGCCTGCACACGATGTTGAAGTCGTTGTTCAGTTCTACATCTACCGCAACATCATTTTTGACAATTCCAACAGCAACCTCGGTCAGTTTGCCACATTCTCTGATAATGGCACTCTGGTCACTCGCTGCGGCGCAGGTGTTATCCTCAACGTCAAGACCTGGAATGTCAAATCCGGCATGGCCGCCGGCAACATCACCATCACCTATGCTGACGGCAGCACCTACACCCTCACCGATACATCCAGCTTCGTCATGCCTGACTGCGATATCCGCGTCCGCGTTGACTTTGACACGAAGCTCAAGCTGGTTGCACACCCCATAAGCAACACCGACGGTAAATTCAGCCTCAACTGCGGCAACACCTACTCTGTCCTTGGTATTACGCTCAACGACAAGGATAAGGACGGTTACACGAGAGAGCTTTGGGCCTGCCGCGGCAAGACTGTCACCATCACGCCTAATCTGGTTGTCGGCTTTAACCTTGAGGGCAAGGATATTAAGCTGATTTGGACTGATCCCGATACCAACAAGAAAGAAGAAAAGACGGCTTTCTGGAACTACTCCACCAATCAATGGCAGATTCAGCTGCCCGATAACGCCAAGATTTCCCGTATGGATCTCTACGTTTCTGTCAGCGAAAAGGCCAGCTACGCTGTGACCGCCGTACCTGAAAACAAGGATAACGAAAAGGGCTATGTCAAGTTCACCACTGCCCTCGGCACAGCAACCAAGGTTGCACCGGGTGCAATAGTCTGGATGCGCGGCGCTGCATACGAAGGCTACAACCTTGACTGGAATAACGTTGTCATTCTGAACGCTGAGACCGGCGAGGTCGTCACCAAGAAGGTCAACTATGACCCGACAGGCGCAACCTTCACCATGCCGTCATACCCGGTAAAGGTTGACTTCACCAACGCATACACCACCGACGTTCACACCATAACCTACGACCGTATCGACTCTGAGCTGGACGGCACGTCCTACATCGCCAAGGGCAAGATCAGCGTCACCATCGACAGTGTGACCTATGACAAGTTCTCCGGCGCGGACGGTCAGGGCATCCTGCTCAAGGACGGCGCACCCATGGACGTTAAGGCCGGTACCGGCGTTATCGTCACCCACGAGGCACTTGCCGGCTACACCCTCGAGAAGATCGTCGTCAAGACTGAGAGCGGTGCTGACGTTAAGTTCACCTCCACTTCCGACTACAGCGGCTACTTCACCATGCCGTTTGAGGATGTAATAATCACCCCGCAGTACACGGATGAAACCTTCTCCGTTATCGCAACCGAAGCAAAGCACGGCACCTTCAAAGTCCCCGCAATTGCAAAGGTCAATCCGGGCGCTGAGATCTCCGATATCAAGCCTGAGGAAGGCTATGAGGTAACGGGCATCTACGCCAGCTACACCAGCGGTTCCGGCGTTGAGCTTGAGCGCGAGGCGGTCACTGCACGCAGCGAAAGCGGCAACTTCGTGTTCGTTCCGTCCGATGGCAAGCTTCCCAAGAGCGCTGTCACTATCGAGGTTGAGTTCGCCGCGAAGGAGCAGAAGGGTCTGACGATCCACTACCTGTTTGACGATGATGAAATCGGCAGCGTAAGCAGCACCAACAACTACTGGGTTGACATCATTGTTGACAGCAAGACTCAGGACATCGACCGCAGCGTTGATCTGTTAGGTCTCACCGACCGAGTGGTTGACGGCAGCGATGTCAAGACCGGCAAGTCCGTTATCATCAAGAGACACGAGAGCAATGCCGATGCACGCTTTGTCATCGAGAACATCTGGGTGCTCTATGATAAGGACATGAACGCCGCAGACCAGTACACCAACGGCGAATACTGGTTCACCATGCCCAATGTTGAATCCGGCAAGGCCTGCGAGATCTACGTCAAGTACGCTCTCAAGGACAGCGAAAAGTACACCGTTCTTGTCAACTCCGAGGGTGCTGACGTGTACATCAATGATAAGCTCATTCCCAATGGCGAATACGCTTACCTCACGCTTGGCAACGCCTCCATCGTCTCCGTAAAAGCGCAGAAAGGCTATGATCTTGAGCCTATCACCGCCTCTATTAACGGCGTGGATGTAAGCGCAGATGTGGCAAGCGCAAAGGGAGTAGATGAATACGCGTTCATCATCGGCAGCTCCGATTCTCTGCACCCCGTCATGTCTCTGCCCGAGGGCAATGTCGAGCTGAATGTCAAGCTCAACAAGTCCCCTGCAACAGAGTATGCAGTTACTAAGTCCGATCCCGCAGACAGCACCTATTCTCTCGCAAATGAAGGCGCAGCGTGCAACAGCGGTGACTTGGTGAGTGTTGGAACCAATGTTGTTATCGCACCTGCCGACGGCAAGCTTATCAGCGAAGTCAGCGCAACCCTGACGGCCGATGGCAATGCACTTACCGTCTTTGATAATGGTGACGGAACATATAAGTTCACAATGCCGTATTCGGATGTCATTGTCACTGCCACCACCAAGGACAAGCCTGTTCCGGTTGATATCAGCGTAAATGCAGACAAGTCTCTCACAATTGAGACCAAGGGCATTTACGATGGCAAAACGACCTACCAGGGCGAGTGTGTTGAGGTAAAGGCCACCATGCCCGCAACCTCCTACGACATGTACACCAGAATCACCGTCGAGATAGACGGCAAGGAGACCAAGGCAATCACGGAATACCCGGGCGAAGATTCCAATGCCACCATCTGGCAGTTCATGGTTCCTGATACGGCAAAGAGCATAGAGGTTACTGTTGATTACCTTTACAATAAGCATGATATAGAGGTAACCTATGGTGTCGGTAGCAAAAAGACAGATGGTGTTATCATTAAGAACGCAAAGGATAAGGTAGTTACTGCGGCCGGAACCGGCGACACTGTCACCATCATCGCCCCCGATGCTGAGCACTACTACATCTCTGCCGCAACAGTTACCTACACATCATATGAAATTGATAAAGACGGCAACATAAAAGACAAAGAGATCACCCTCAAGCTCGGTGATGCAAACTTCAAGAGCAATGCCGATGGCAACATTGAGCTTACTCTTGGAAAGCTCAAGGAGAGCACAGCCGATGCGCCTGTCAACATTAAGTTTAACGTCTTCGTTAATAAGATCCCCGTGGCAAGCCTCCCCAGTGCTGCCGCTTTGACCACCCCCGCTGATGCACCCGCAGCTGATGCCGGTGTAAGCGTGGACGTGTCCGGAAGCGCCACGGATGACGGCTCACTCTCCCTTGGAATTGGATAACTCCCATCCCCCTAATATAACGAAAGGCACCCTGCTCGCAGGGTGTCTTTTGTATGTTTATCGAGTTGTGAGAGCGGATCATGTCTCTTTTCTTTGTGCTACCCCTACAACAAATATTGTTATAGACACTAGAACAATAGTAGCTCTATATCCGCAGATTGGGTAGAAATTATCCGCAATAGAAAGGCGCAAAAAGGAAGCTTGAGCGGCGTGCCATACATCCCTTTTTTAGACAAACACGCAAGCGCAATTTAGTATGAGATTTTGGGTTCAAAAAACATGGTTATGCCGTAGCAAACGCGCTTTCAGTACCTTTGTTTTAGTCGTTGCTGTCTTCGGCATACCTGTGTATATAGAACATTAAATGTGTTCAATATATATTTTCATCAGTTGTATATTGCTGTTATTCAGTCATCAAACTCTATTAGGATGTTTGTGTGGTGCTTATATTGCTTATATCTTATAGAATGTTTCCGCTATGGTCTACTTTTTTGTGGGATTATAAAAAATGTTGGGTATACGTCATCACGCTTTGTGTGAAGTATACCCAACATTTATCACAGAACTACAATTTTGTGTGAAGCAAAATCATTTGTTTTTTATCCGCCTCAGTTTTCTTGTATTCCCTATCTTTGTTCTAGCACAAAACATTGGTTGCTCTTATTTTTAGAAATGATTTTTAACGACCATCTCCATTAGACCCTTGGGGCCAGCTCTATCTAAGACCTCCATATAGTTGATCACTTCATCGGCAAAGCCTTCGATTTCGTTCAAATCTTTTCCCCAGAACTCTTTGCATCTACAGGAACTGACTACATAAGAAGAAATGTCATCGTTTCTGTGTTCATAATAAAACGCCAGCACTGCAGGGTCATCTTTTATCTGATATCTCTCACCGTTTCTATTGCCAAAAAACCCCGCTTCCGTCACTTCCTTAACACGATAAAATGCCAAGTACATGGCAAAGCTCGCTGTTAGACAGCTGGGTAACTTCTTAAACCTCTGAGTGTACAGCAAGAGGCTCGGAAGAACACGGACTTTCCATTTAGATGTGCTATTTAAGCAAATATCCAACAGCCGGTGATCAATAAACGGGTTGCTAAAGCGATCTCGTACAGATGAAGCAAAGCACTCTAATTCATCTCTCGGCAAATCCAGTGTGGGAATGATTTCGTCGTATATGCAGCAGTTAATAAAAGAACATATATTGTCATCTTTCATACTGTCTCGCACAATGTTAACCCCGCTTAGAAACGCTCCTAGCGCGAAAGATGTATGGACACCGTTTAGTATGCGCACCTTCTTTTGCTTATATGGCGTGTGATCCTTAACCACAAGAATATTTTCTGACAGCCCAGATTTGGCGATGGGCAGTTTTTCTTCCAGCTCTTTCGGTCCCTCAATGACCCAAAGTCCGAAAATTTCCCCCGTATCCATTAGAAGATCTTCGTATCCGTTCTCTGCGGTAAGCGTTCCAGCGTTTTCTTTGGGAAATCCGGGCACTATGCGATCCACCAAAGACGAACAGAATACATTGTCCTTCTCTACCCATCTAGCAAAATCCTTTTCCAATTCCCACTCCGATATATGTCGCAGGACAATACGCTTTAACTCTTCTCCGTTCTGATCAATAAGCTCACAGGGCAGGATTGTTAAACCCGGCAAACCATTTTTCCATCTCTCGTATAAAAAACGCACAATTTTTCCTGGAAAACTGTTTGGAGGCCTCTGCGCAAAGCAAGTATCCGGATCATATATTATGCCTGCCTCTGTAGTATTGGAGACAACAAATTCTACATCAGGATTCCTAGCACATGCAAGGAATTCTTCATATTCGGCATATGGATTCAGGCAGCGCGACACAGAGGAAATAATTCTTTTCTTCTCTTTTGTTTGCTCATTCTCCTGGCCACGCAGATACAGCGTGTACAGTCCATCCTGCTCATTGAATATCCTTACAGTGTCACGGCGGCCGAGATGATTACGAGGAGTAATCAGCACAATCTTTCCATTGAATCCGCCGCGCTCATTCATTAAGTCAAACCAATAATCCACAAATGCTCTTATGAAGTTCCCCTCACCAAACTGAACAACTTTTTCCGGTGCGTCCTCCTTCAAATAGCCTTTGTATCCCTGTTTTTTCAAGGTTTCGTATGATAGTTTTTCCAAAAACATCCTCCGCTCTTTTATTACAGTACAACGCCTTGTTTAAAAATTGCCATTGCATGATAGCCTGCAATTTCTGACTTGACTTTTTCTCCTGAGGCAACACTTATAACCAGTTTAAACAGGCGCTCTGCGTTTGCTTCTAGATCCTCGTCCTCTGCGACCGTACCTGCATTAAAGTCAATCCAGTTTTGCTTTCTTTTTGCCAACCCAGAGTTTGTCGATACTTTGACTGTAGGTACCGGTGACGCAAAAGGCGTGCCTCTGCCTGTGGTGAATAGGACGATCTGCGCTCCGCTTGCTGCCAAAGCTGTTGAAGAAACAAGATCATTCCCTGGGCCACTCAGCAGATTTAATCCGTGTTTTTTTACTCTCTCTCCATAGTCGAGAACATCTACTACCGCTGTACTACCAGATTTCTGAATACATCCAAGGCTCTTGTCCTCCAGCGTGGTTATGCCCCCCGCTTTATTACCCGGAGAAGGATTGTCGTATACTGTTTGATTGTTGCTAATAAAATATTCTTTGAAATTATTGATGAGCGCAACTGTCTTATTGAAACATTCTTCGTTCTCACAGCGTCCCATCAAGAAAGTTTCCGCTCCAAACATCTCCGGTACTTCCGTTAAAATTCCTGTGCCACCGCAGGCAACAAGCTTGTCCATAAATATCCCCACTGCAGGATTTGCCGTGATTCCTGACAGCCCGTCAGAACCTCCGCACTTCACGCCGACAACTAGTTCTGCGCAGTCCACCTCTTCCCTTTTATACTGAGAGGCATAGTCCGCCAGTTCCTTTAATATTCGCGAGCCTTCTCTTATCTCATCGTCTACGGACTGACACACAAGGAATTTAACACGTTGCTCATCATACTCGCCTATGTATTCTTTCAACACGGAAACATTGCTGTTTTCACAGCCAAGGCCAAGGACAAGCACAGCTCCAGCGTTTGGATGATTGATTAAATCCGCAAGCAACTTTCTTGTGAACTCCTGGTCCTCTCCCATCTGAGAACAACCATAGGGATGGGTAAGTGCCACAACCGCATCAATTGAATCACATGTTAAAAATGCGTTGTTTCGCGCTAACGTCTCCGCGACACCGTTAACACATCCAACCGTAGGGATAATCCATATTTCATTCCTTACACCGTATTTTCCCTCACTGCGCTTATATCCCATGAAAGAGCAGGTACAGTGTGGCTGCGCTGGTATCTCTCTATGCCGATATTCGTATGTTGGCGTATTTGTCAGATTGGTTCTCACATTATGCAAATGAACCCAGCTTCCTGCCGGAATAGTTACCACCGCAGTACCGATTACACTGCCATATTTTCTGATTGGCTCGCCGGCTTTAATTTCTTCAAGGGAAAATTTATGTCCTTGGTCAATACTATCCCGCAGGACCAACCTCGTTTCTCCCGAGCTAATTTCTCTTCCTGATTCTAACATGCATAACGCCACTGCCACATTATCGTGATGATTGATTTTTATGTATTCTTTCATTCTGTTTTTCATTTCCTTACCACGCCACAGTACTACCTCTTATTCGAACCGCAACACTGCCTTTAAAATGTTTTCGGAGTTATTATGAAAATCAGAGAAAGCCACTGCCGCTTCAGTCCATGCATATTCCTTTGTTATCAGTCGGCTCAATTCAAGTTTATTTTCGGAAACAATCCTAATAACCTCTTCAAAATCTGTATTCAGTGCATTTCGAGCGCCCAATATATTTAGCTCCTTTTTTTGGATTGTCGTAAAGAAGAAATCATCTACCTTACTCTTTGACACTCCACTTTGAATTATGCTGCCGCCGTAAGCGGCAGCATTCACACACATTCTGAAGCTGTCTGGGACGCCTGCTGCTTCATATGTCATATCAAAGCCGTTGCCATCCGTAAGTTCTTCAACTCCATTATAAAATGCTTCATCAGAGCTATTCAGCAGCTTATGATCGAATCCAAACACTTTATCGGCATATTCCAGCTTATTCTCTGCAACATCACATATTGTAACCTCGGCACCTTTCAATTTTGCAGAAACCGCTGCAAAAAAACCAATTGCTCCTGTACCAACCACCAGTACTTTATCTCCAGATTTCACCTTTCCTCGATTTATACCATGGTAACTTATGCAAAACGGTTCAACAAGAGCAAGAGAGCGAGCATCGATGCCTTTGCCATCAAAAATGCGCTCAATTGGCATGGCTATATATTCTGAAAAGGCGCCTTGGCGTTGCACCCCCATAGTCTTATTGGTAGTACATGCGTTAACAAGTCCGCGTTTGCATGAATAGCAGTTTCCGCAATTAAAATATGGATTGCATGTCACAATCATACCAGGCTTCAGTCCTCGGTCATTCGCCTTTATCTCGACAATTTCCGCTGAAAATTCATGTCCTGGGATGCATGGATAGACAACATAAGGATTGATCCCTCGATATGATGAAAGATCTGAGCCGCAAATACCTCCGTATCGTAGTCTTAACAGTGCTTGATCGTCTTGTAGGACCGGCATATCTATTTCAGCTATTTCAATATGTCCTAGCTCTGGCATAACTATTGTTTTCATATCCATTTCCCTCATTTCATTAATTGTTCTTTAGCGGCGCTTCAATAAACATATTGCATCAGTTCAATACTCAAATTCTCCCCTATGTGTTTCGAAGAGCTGTAGTTTTGCATATAAATCCTCTAGTATAAATCTACTATCAACCCGCCTGTATACCCGTATTGTATGACCACGTTCAGGAAAGTGGTAGGTCATATCCTCAGCAATTTGAGGTGCAGAGATTATGTCATAGTCATTTGGATGTTCATTCAAAAGTAGACCAATTGCAGGTGAATCCCCTAAGTACCAGCATTCTCCAGTTCTCAAGTGGCTACGTTTTCCAAAATAAGTCTGTCCCCACGTCACCATCTGGGTAAACAAGTATTCTCCCAATTTACCTAGGGGCTTTACACGTACGCACAGCTCTGCAATCGACACTAGCATCTGTTGATATACATCTTCTGGAACCTGCCATACATCAATTCCTGACGCCATGACAACATTCGCTGCAATAACATCATTCTTAAGGTTGTATTCCACGCCACCTTTCGGATAACGTCCTCCACCTATCCAAACTACGGTTGCACGCCCAACGATTTCTGGGCAGATGAGCAACGCACTTGCCACATCTGTCAGTGGCCCAAGGCATACAATATACAGCGGTTGCTCATAACTCTCTTTCAACGCTTCGCTGATAATAAGATCAGCGCCTTCTGAATGTATGGGTTCTTGTTCCGTCAGCGTGTGCTCCGCGCCTTTCTTCAAAACGCGCGGTTCAGACTGCAAAAACCTGAAAAGCGTTTCAACTTCATGATAGCTGTCCATCATACTGTGTGGAGATTTCTCTTCTCCAAAATGGGCAGCCACAATTCCTCGCACATCTAATCTTGGACTCAAAAGGGCGTGTACAATAGCAAACTGATCATCCGCCTCATTCTTGGCATCGGTACTGATAATTACACGCAGGATCTTTTCCTGTGGAACTGGATAATCTGGTTGTTTATATATCATTAAAGTCTCCTTATTTAATAGATCAGATTTACAAAAAACAACGTCAGTGGTTCAAAGAAAGTCAATATCAGCAAGCAGATGATAAACAAGATGTAAAACGGGATAGCCTCTTTGACAAAATCACTTACACGGCATTTTGTAATATTGCAGGTGACAAACATAACTGTCCCGACAGGCGGAGTAAGGCAACCCATACCGAGGTTAAACAGAAAAACGATAGCAAAGTGAATTTCGTTCAGCCCAAGAGATGTGGCTATAGGAACAAGCAATGGAACAAGAATAAGCATTATAGCATTACCTTCCATAAAACACCCTAGAACAAGCAGAAGAGCATTTACAATCAAAAGAAAGGCATATTTGTTCGTGACAGTTCCAATAACCGCATTCGCTAACAGGCGTGGAATACCCTCTCTTGTCAGAATCCATCCAAGAGAAGAGGCCGCACTGACGATCAACATAATTGTTGCTGTGGTAAGGACCGTTTCTTTCATCGCCGTGAAAAAACGCTTCCACGTTAGTTCACGATAAATCAGGCCAAGTAGTATGGCATATACAATTGAAATCGCACCCGCCTCAGTAGCAGTCGCAATGCCCAGACGAATGCTACCAATAATGATAATAGGCATACATAGCGGTGCCCATGCTCGTTTGAATGCATTCCAAAAAGCGCCTTTGGGAAGCTTGTCCTTTGCCGGTGCCTGATATCCCCTCTTTTTTGATACTGCGGCAACAAGTATCATGAGTGCAAAGCAAAGCAAAAGACCAGGGCTGAAACCGGCCGCAAACAATTTGCCTATAGAGATATTTGCCAAAGAACCGTAAATAATCATTCCGATTGACGGAGGAATCAGCGGGGTAATTATCGATGAAAAAGCAGTCACTGCCGCAGAAAAGGGTCGGGAAAAGCCCGCTCTTTCCATTTCCGGAACCAATATTTTGCTTTCCATGGCAGCATCCGCTAAATTGGAGCCTGACATACCGCCCATCATCGTAGAGAGCAAAACATTCACCTGACCCAGTCCACCATACATTCTTCGAGTAAGTACAACGCAAAAATCCATTATTCTGTATGTTATACCAGAGTAATTCATAAGAACACCTGAGCACACAAAAAACGGAATGGCAAGAAGCGGAACACTTTCAATGCTGGATATCATCCTTTGTGCCACAATTACTGAAGGAACTGTACTCGTTGAAAAATAAAGGACCACGCTGGACAAAATCGCTGCAAAAACAGGTACTCCTAAAAAAAGAAGCATCAGCATCAAAATCATACAAACAGCAATTATCATTTGTTACCCTCCTCTTCATTGATTGCAGAAAAAATGTGCGGGGCAAACTGCATACCAGTGTAATTTACTATCATCAGGAAGCATGAAGTCGGCATCGATGAATAGATAATCCAGTTAGGTATTTTCAAAGCATCTGTATATCGGTGCATGGCGATCATCTGAGCAATAAATTTACAGCCGTTAATAAACAGATAACTCAAAACAGCAATAATTATGAAGTAGATGATCCAGTTAACGATTTTACGCGGCGTTTCACCTAGAAGATCAAGGAATACGTCAACAACAGCGTGGCCTTTTGTACGAACAGCTGCACTTGATCCGAAAAAAAGAACCCATACGATACAAGCTAGTTGAACTTCTTCTCCCCAGACAAGCGGCGAATTCAGAAAATATCTAAAAAGCACACCAATAAAAGCGACTGAAATTAATATAAGTGCCGCAAGTATTGCAATATATAAATCTACATTTAAAATATGATAATATATTTTTTTGTTTTTCATTTTCGTTCTCCCAAGGCAAAAATGCATACTTAAAACTTTATATTCTAGCCTGTATATTATGCAGGCTAGAATATTGTGAGTTGAACTTATCCGTTGATAATTTTCATTACAGTCTCATACAGATCGGGGCTTACTGTGTCAGCAATCTCCGAGTTGACAAAGAGCTCTTTCATCGGTGCAAGGAATTTTTCCTTTTCTTCGTTGGAAAGTTCAATTATTTCAACGCCTTCCTCTTTGAATTTCTCAATCAGCTCATCATCGGCGTTAAGTGCAAGCTCATTGTTATAAAGGCCAGCTTCCTCTGCAGTCTCTACGAGCCACTTCTGTTGCTCTACAGTGAGTGAGTTAAAAAACTGAGTTCCGCAGAACCACATGGTAGTTGCCTTGGAATGTCCGTCTAAAGTAAGATATTTTGCGACCTCCTGGAATTTGCCATTATAGAGAGTAGACAGGGGATTTTCTAATGCATCGACTACGCCTTGCTGAAGAGCGGTATACACTTCGCCAAGATTCATAGATACCGCACTCGCCCCCATAAGTTCAAAGGCAGTGACGTGCATTGAGGATGTGGGCACGCGGAGCTTAAGTCCTTTTATATCTTCCGACGAGCGAATAGGCTTTGTGGATAGAATGTGGCGCTCACCATAAATCCAGTTTGCAGCTAAAACTTTAACGCCAACAACATCCTCAAGTTGCTGACACTGGCCTTCAAACCAATCGGAGTCGATAAGTTTCCACACTTGATCCCAAGTATCAAATGTACCATAAGCCGCCATAAAAGCTAAGTCAGGAACACCTCTGTCGACGAACGCACCACCATCGCCAAGTGTAATGACTGAGTCGCCAGCAATCATCTGGTCAATCAAGTCATTTTTGCCTCCCAACTGGGAAGACGGATACAGCTCGATTTTCATCGCTCCATCGCTACGTTCTTCAAGAAGCTCTTTCCAACGGTTTGCTGCTAAATCGATGTTTTCGCCGGGATTGTTTTCATAGCCGACAGAGACTATTACAGCTGGTGTAGTAGCTAGCTCTGATGGCGCTTGGCCTGTCTCCTGCTGCGCAGGTACCGAGGAAGTCTCATCCTGTGTGGCATTTCCACAACCAGCGAGAATAGTTACCAGCATAAGCACTGATAGCAAGAGAGCAAAAGTTTTTTTCATGTTTTTTCTCCTTTTCTTTTTTTATCTCAAAATTTTAATAGAGATCTAATGTCGATAACGCGTTTTTTGCTTTGATTATCTTCTATAAATAAAGTATTTTTCACTTAACATTCACCGAAAGAGCCTCTTTGGCTTTTCTTACTATTCCTTCACAATCCAGATGATAAAAAGCAAATACCTCACGAGAATTCCCTGTAATCACAGGGGAATCCGGCAAGCACATATTGATGACCCTTTTCGGACATGTTTCGCTGATGAGCTGGCTTACCATCGAGCCAAGCCCGCCAAAAGGCGAATGTTCTTCCACGGTTATTACAACCTTGGCATCACGTGCTGTAGACAAGACAGCCGTCTTATCCATAGGCTTCACGCAATACATATCCAACACAGAAGCCTTTATGCCACAAGATTTAAGACAAATGGCTGCTTCAACGGATTCCTTTACCATTTCGCCGCAGGCAATAATAGCTACATCGTTGTTTTCAATATCGCCTATTACGGTAGCTCGATCCATTTCAAATGGGCACATCTCTTCACTGTATATATCGTCGACAGGGTTGCGCCCAACTCGAACATATGCCGGTTTATTATCATTAAGCAATGATTTAATAAGGCGCACCGTTTGATGACGATCACTAGGAATATAAACACGCATATTGGGAAGCGCCGCCATTGCTGCTATGTCCTGCTGTGAGTGGTGGCTCAGACCCAAAGCTCCGTAGCTAATCCCCCCACTTATTCCTATCAGTTTCACATTGGTATCAGAATATGCGCAGTCAATTTTTGTCTGTTCATAGCTCCTAGTAGACAGAAAGCAAGCCGGCGAGAATGCGAACGGCTTTTTCCCGCATTTTGCCAGCCCCGCCGAAATGCTCACTAGATTTTGTTCGGCAATCCCCACTTCAATGGCTTGTCTGGGATATTCCTCAAAAAAGCGAGTCATAGAGGCTGATCCCCTAGAATCACTGCATAGCACAATAATGTCGGGATCTTTTTGGGCAGCGGAAATTAATGTATCGCAAATAGCCTCCCTGTTTGGCGTTTTGTTTTTTCCCACTTCTATATCAGGCAGTTTGTTCATTTGCTCTCCGCCTTTCTATTATAAAGATCTGATTTGATCTGTTCGTATTCTTTTGGAGTAGGCACTTTGTGGTGCCAAGATGCCTTGTTCTCCATAATTGCAGAACCAAATCCCTTGATGGTGTCCGCAATGATAACCGTAGGTTGATCCTTCACAGACTTTGCTGTGAAAAATGCAGCATCAAGGCTTTCCATATTATGCCCATCCGCAACAATAACATTCCAGCCAAAACTCTCCCATCGCGCTTTCATAGGCTCCTGTGAGATTACAGAATCTGTAGAGCCAGAAATTTGCAGTCGGTTTCTATCAATTACAGCGCAAAGGTTATCCAGCTTATAGTGACCTGCTGCCATTGCTGCTTCCCATACTGAACCTTCTGCAAGCTCACCGTCACCCAAAACAGTATAGACCCGATAAGTTGCATTATCGATCTTCCCAGCTAGAGCCATACCAACACATACTCCCAAGCCATGCCCCAATGAACCTGAATTCATTTCAACTCCGGGCAACTTATTGTTTGGGTGTCCAAAATACTTTGAGCCAAACTTTGAAAAGCTGTCTCTCAGCTCTTCATAGGAAAAAAAGCCCATTTCAGCAAGAACGGTGTAATAGGCTTCTACCGAATGACCTTTGCTTAGAACAAATAAGTCACGAGCAGGAGACTCCGCGTTGTCAGGACGAATATTCATGTGTCGGAAATACAGCATAACCAGAATATCCATCACACTCATATCCCCTCCGATATGACCTGTCCGTGCATGATATACGACATCAAGCGTTTTCAACCTCAGTTCGTATGCCAGTGAACGCAGCTTGCTCAGTTCATTCTCCATGAAGATACGCCTTCACTTTCTCTTCCACCGGATCATACAGATCTGGTTTGATATTGATATACTTGCACGCTTCATACAGCACCGGCACTACATCTTCATGTATTCCCACACAGTGATGAATATATGGCCCCTCCACAATCTTGGCCTCCAATCGCTTCAAATTATTTACTTCGACCCAAACATAAGTCCCTTTTGTATAAGGACCTTCGATCCCTTTTGCATTTCCGAGCAACAGAGAGTATTCTCCGTTATCTCCATCAAACCTAGCAAGGGTCATTATTCCCTTCTGTGCTTCCGCCTCCACAGCTCCCGGATGATCAAAAGCAAGCGGATAACCAATTGTAGGTTTTCCTTTTGCGACGGATATAGGCCAAGGTCCGCAATGTTGCAGTAGCTCACCATTTTCGTTGTCTGGGTGACGCACAGTCCAGTCAGCAAAGAAACTTCTCTTTCCTTGTCGCGATGCTGCTTCAACCATAAGCGCTGTTATTGCCCCATGGATGTCTGTCTCGCACACGGTCGGGATCCCTTCTTCATTTAAAAGAGAGTTTGCCGCGCAAGGCATTATGCCAAGTTCATTCTGCAACGCATTCCAACACTGAATCGCTATTGCGTTGCACTTATATTTCCTCGCAAGAGAAGACATAGCCACCTTTAATGCTGCGATATTTTCCATCGCAGTCCTACTGACCGCAATATTCATACACGAAGCACAATATGCAATTACGCGTTCGACCTGCACCTTTTCATCTTTTGCTTCCCTAACAGCTTCAACAAGTTCTGTCATGGGAATGGGCGCGAGCTGAATATTAAATTTTTCTAACAGCTCACCCTCATTACACATTGTAGACCAAAAATCAAAGGGCCGTGGTGCAACTTGAAGAATACGGATATTACGGAAAGTCTTTACCACATTGCACACCGCGATAAAATCCTTTATCCCTCGTGTAAACTCAGGGTCATCAAGGCGGCAGTTCGTCATATAAGTAAAAGGAACTTGGAATCGTCTTAATACTTTGCCTGTTGCAAAAAGTCCACACTGACTGTCTCTCAGACGAACTCCTTTCTCGTCTGGGCATTCATCCCTTGGCCCCCAAAGAAGCACTGGAACGTTTAACTCTTTTGCCAATCTCGCCACTTCATATTCTGTACCGAAATTCGTATGCGGTACAAACAGGCCGCATATATCATTCGCTTTGAATTTTTCAACAATTTTCAGCCGATCATTCTCATCATAAAGCAATCCTTCGCTGTTGATATCTCTGATATCAACAAACTCTACACCAATCTCATGGAGTTTCTTTCGCGTAAGATCCGCATATTTGACAGCATCAGGTGCACTGAAAATGCTGCGCCTAGTGGGAGCAAATCCGATTACAATTTTCATACTTTCTCCTTTTGCTTTCAAGTAAATTTCTTCACCGCAAGCTTCCAACCATTATACTTTTCATTTCGTACTCTGTTTTCCATATTGGGAAGATAGGTCTTTTTAATCTTAGTTTCATCTAACACGCTTTCTTCCAGCACACCAAGGGCAATCCCTGACATATAGGCCGCCCCTATTGCAGACATATCCTCGTCTTTGGAAACATGTAATTTTGTCTGGGCGATATTGCTTTGAAACTGCATAAGATAGTCATTTTTTGTAGGACCCCCGTCAACGTGAAGGTCTCTTATATCTATACCAGAGTCTAGCACCATTGCTTCAATAATATCGGTCACCTGATATGCGATGCAGTCAAGCCCCGCTCTTATCAGTTCTAATCGCCCTGTAGTTCTTGTCATACCATAAAATGCAGCTTTGGCGCTGTCATTCCAATAAGGAGCCCCCATTCCCGAGAAAGCCGGAATAAGATAGGTAGTATCCATTGAATTGGCGTTTTTCGCCAGATCACTACTCTCCCTTGCCTCAGAGAAAAGGCCAAGATCTTTTTGAAGCCATGTGACTACGGCACCGCTGTAATTTACGTTTCCTTCTAATACGTATGTAACTTTCCCGTTAAGTCCCCATGCTAGGGAAGTGATAAGTCCAGATCTGCTGGACTTAAACGCAGAGCCTATATTCATCATAATTGAAGAACCTGTGCCATACGTTGCTTTTACCATGCCAGCTCTGGTGCATCCATGACCAAAGAGCGATGCGTGCGAATCCCCCATTGCGCAACGAATGGGTACTGGTGTGTTAAATATGCCCTCAACTGTTGTTTCTCCAAAATCACCATTGGAATTCTCCACTTGCGCAAGTGCATGTAGAGGAATAGAAAAACTACAGCATATTTCCTCATCCCAACGTAAGGTATGCAGATTAAAAAGTTGTGTACGCGAGGCATTTGAATAGTCTGTTTTGAAAACGCGGCCACCGGTAAGTTTAAATATTAACCACGTGTCTATCGTGCCAATGCACAATCTTCTCTTTGCAGCTAGTTCTTGCGCATACACATTATGTGTTAATATCCACGAGGCTTTTGCCGCTGGAAAATACGGAGAGAGTGGTATACCGGTTTTTTCATATACAGATCTTTCAATATTCTCGTCTTTCAAAGTTTCAGTTATCTCTCGAGCCCTTGAGCATTGCCATACGATGGCTGGTTCAACTGGTATTCCCGTATATCTATCCCACGCAATCGTTGTCTCTCTCTGATTGCTGATACCTATCGCAGCGATCCGCGAGGCATTAATTCCCGTTTCTTCAATAAGTTGCCTGACCACTGACACAGTATTTGAATATATTTCTCCTCCGTCGTGAGACACCCAGCCGTTATGGCTTATGATCTGCGCATGTGTCAAACAGGCGCTGGCAACAGTCTCTCCCATGCAATTTATAAGAACCGCCTTTGTCCCCTGTGTACTCTGATCTATGCCGACAACAAATTTTTCCTGCACGCCAATCCCCCGTTTAGTTTTTCGTTGAATCAATAATACACGACTCCAAACTAAATTTAAACAAATAATTAAGTAATTATTGACTTAATTCACTTAATTATATATACTGATTATACAATTAGGGGGTGTCAGCAGTGGCAATAACAGCAAAAGAAATTGCTGCAAAGCTCGGATTGTCCGAAGCTGCAGTGTCTATGGCATTAAACAATAAACCTGGCGTCAGCACCACAACACGGAAAAAAGTATTCGAAACCGCGCATAAACTTGGATATGATTTTTCACGCAGAGCAGTTTCAAATCCTGACATTAAACCTCCAATTTGTTTTGTCCTCTACAAAAAAAGCGGCGCTGTTGTCGCCGATACACCGTTTTTTTCTCTTTTATCAGATGGAATTAGCACCGCTTGTAAACGTGAACATTATAATCTGGTCATCAAATACCTGTATGAAGATGATAATCTGGAACGCCAACTGTATATGCTGACAGCTTCACAGTTCTCCGGTATTCTGTTGCTTGCTACAGAAATGGACGAAGTCTCTCTCGCCTTTTTCTCCAACATTAAAATACCCATTGTCATACTTGATTCTTATTTTGAGACCCTTGATTATAATTATATTTTGATAAACAATAAGCAGGGTGCTTTTTCTGCAACCAATTATTTGATCAACAAGCGTAAAGTTCAGCCAGGCTATCTACGTTCAGCTTATTCAATCAGCAATTTTGAAGAACGTGCAGATGGATTTTATAAGGCTATTCGAAAAAACGGAATGTCTGCCTCAAAGTCCATTGTACATCGTCTTACCCCCTCCCTAGAAGGGGCTTACGCAGATATGTTAGAGCTTATCCATCAAGGTGAAGAACTTGCCACATGTTATTTTGCAGATAACGACCTTATCGCCATTGGTGCAATCAACGCCATGAAAGAAGCCGGATATAAGATCCCCGACGATATAGCAGTAATTGGTTTTGATAATTTACCTCTTTGTGAGTTATTAGATCCTCCACTGGCAACAGTCCATGTTCCTAAACAGTTTATGGGCGAAATCGCCGCAAGGCAGCTCATTGAAATCATTGAAGGAAAAAATACATTTCCCATCAAAATTGAAATAAACACCACGTTGAAAAAAAGGAAAAGTGTATAAGTGCATAATATAGTTAGATGTTTTGCAGCACCAATTAACAGCAAATAATTAAGTGTTCTGAATATACGGGATATTTGAAACGCAAAAGTAGCTTGATGATATCCGACCTCCATGCGAACCTGAAATACAAGTCAAGTATGGTAACAGACATTTTGGGTGTAGATGGTACTATGTTGATACAGTAGATAAGTACAATGTAGCGATAAGAGAGTATATCCGAAACCAATTACAAGATGACATAGCCCATGGCCAAATCAGTCTGAAAGAATATGTAGACCCGTTTATGAGCAAGCTGGTAAAATAGGGCATATAAAAAACCCCGAACAGTGGGCTTGCCCTAGATAATAGTGTGGTTGTCAGACTTTTTCAGTGCCCCGGGGTGACCACAGAGAACAGGCCCTTATAGGGTTTGCTCAAATCACCGGTTGAATCGGCGGCTTTGTTTATAGGGTTGTGGAGGCGGATGTGAAAGCTGACTTTAGCTAAAAAACTCGCGGCCTGTCTATAAGACAAGCCGCGAGTTTTGGTATGCCCGACGGGAGTCGAACCTGCGACCTTCAGAGTCGGAGTTTTAGATGTGGTGTTTTTTATCGTCTCATAAAGTGGCGCAAACCGTTGAAAACACTAGGTTTTTTCGCATTCATCGTTTTTTATCGTTGGGTAAAATAATTCAACTTTTTGCAACGGAGTTGAATTTTTGTTGAACTCAAAACAAGTTTTTTTCTTGCATAATGTCAAGCCGTGTGATATTCTGTCGATGGTACATAGTACCCTTAGAGCGCTGCACAACGGCAGGCGGTTAGCTACACCACCCGAAAGGGGGTGAAGCACATGCGATTTACGATAACTCTTACATTGCGCAAGCTGATGTTTCAGTTTATCATAAAAAGCAGAAGCCGCCACTCTGGCAAGTGACGGCTGGTAGCTTTGCTATTATGCTGATAACTCCATGAGCTAACCGCTTGTCGCAGTGCTCTTCGTATGCTTATTATATCGCCCGCTCCGTGCTTTTGTCAAGTATGGGAGCGGGTTTTTTCTTGCGTGAAAATGCGAACGCATACGAGCGGGATTATTATTCCCCGCTCTTTTTCTTTACCGGGCTGATACCCATTTTTAAGAGCGCGGCGTCGCGGTCTATCGTGTCGCCAATGGCGCGGTGTATAAATTCGCCCGTATCCTCTCCTGTGACCTCTATATGCGCGTTTACCCGCGCGATATCATCCGATACCACCAACGGCGCAGAAACGTTCACAGGGCTTTCTACGGGCTGTACACCGTTCATTGCCGTATTTACCGCCTTACTTATATAGGCGTTTACGGATAATCCAGCAACATCGGCAAATGATTTGATAATCGCCCGCTGTCCTTTGGGGAAAGTAACGTTTATACGGTCATAGTTTTCTTTCACATATTTGTTAACTGAGCGTTGCTGTGCTTTGGATATAGGTTTCTTTTCATCTATCATAGACACCCCCTTATAATTATGGCTTAGTATACCACAGCTCGTTATTTGGTGTAAATAGTGAATATGCACAAATATATTGGTGCAAATATAGTTATATTACTGTATTGACTATTGGTGCAAATAGTGTTATGATCTAATCACAGTCAAGAAAGGAGTTTATGAAATGACCGGTAATGAGAAATTGATAGCCGAAATTGAGAGACTTTTGCCAACCTTAGCGTATGATAAATTGCGGTTGGTGCTGATTTTCGCGCTGCAATTGTTATGAGGGAGGATGTGACAAAATGTCTGATAATCAATCTTTGATATAATAACAGTGTGTGTTAGCTGGATATGACCACTTGTAGTTAAGAAAAGCACGAACGGAAATAGATCCGCTCGTGCTTTTCATTTATTCTGCTGCACGCCTTACGCATTTACAGAACTTATTGAACTGTGCTAATTCGGCCTCGCGCCAGCGCTTGAAGTCAGCCGGTTTAATTTCGCCCGCTGAGAGCTTCTCGCGCTGCCTGTCGTCCTTTTCGCAGTATTCCTCATACTGTCGCCAGCACTCGGCTTGAAGCGCTTGTATGAGCTTCCCTACGCTCTGGTGAGCCTTTGCGATATCCTCTGATAGATAATCAACCGTTTTCATTCTCTGCACGTCTCCATGCTTTTTTCTGATATCAGAGACAATCAGCCTGATACAACGTCAATCAATCTGATAAGCTCTGATATCAGAGCTTGCCCCCATGCTTTCGCGTATAACTCTCTGTGCTTCTCTGACAGTATCGCGACTATATCCTTCCTCATAGGTGAGCGGGTCTAGATCGAGCACAAATCTCTTTTCTTTCTCGCTCAAATGGCTTGCTTCCTTAAACATCATAGGGAAACAGAGATAGCGCATCTGGAAAGCTATGCTGTCTTCTGGCGGTATAGGTTCCTCGCAGTCCCCTACAAGCCTATTTACGCGCCTTTTAATCCCGCTCAAATTCATACTGCATTTATCGCGTCGCCGGTTAAGCTTTCCCACTGACTAGCCATAGAAAGAACATAATCGTATGATTCTGTTCTTCCCTGTGTCCCATGCCCTGAGCAATAATCAGCTAAGTTAACTATAGCGTCGAACTTCTCAAGTGTGGCAATCTGTAGACCTCTAAGCTCTGAGGCAACCAGATTATAATCAGCTTTTTTGGAGTTGTCTTTTGTGTTCTCCGCTTGCTGTGTGGCGTAATACTCTATCAGCTTGACCATAGTAGGGTTATCTTTGTGTGAGGCGGCAATGTTCCTGTATTCGTTCGGTGACAGCATGCCGGTCTTTATCAATTCGATAGCGTTTGAATCAACTGCGTTAGGGTCGGCCATGTTGTCACGCTCTAACTGCTGCTCTAGCTCTCGCCTGATTCTTTTCGCCTCAAGGTTGAAATCATTCCAGACTTTGTGATTGGCGCGTCTGAATTCGGCTTTAGTTTCCTGATACCGCATGTGTGAGAGCGCTATTTCGTGTTCGTTTTGGCCTGAGCCTAAAAAACGTTCGGCGATTGCCATCGCGTCGGCTTCTTCTTTATAGCTTTTTCTGGCCTTAATAAAAGCCTTGTTTAGATCTTGCGCATACTTGTTATACTTACCCATTATTTTTTCTCCATTCATTTTTTAGATTTTTCCCGCTTTGGCGTTCTATAAGCCATAAATCGCGGTCTATGATATCTCGTAAATGCTGCTGTATTGCGGTGTTATCCGTCTCTGCATCGATGATTATACCAGCATCCGTAATGCATAGGCGGCACGCTTCCTCTAGATTCACCCGCTCTAGGTGTTTATCCAGATAAACAAGCGTTATCACCAAGTCCCCTCCATATCACGCAGCTGTTCATATTCTGATAGCTTCGTTTCAATATCCGCAATGCTGATAATCTGCATACCGTACTCCAATAGGGCGCGGCTAGCCTGTATTCTTGCGCTTGTGGCTTCCTCTGCATCCGTGACAATCTCTCGCAGACAACGGAGAGTGGGCGATAGGCTTTGACGCGCTTGTGTAGCGGCCTCATCTACAAGCTCTGACAGGGCTTTTCTATACTCTCGCTGGAAATCTTCATCCGCTAGATACCGTCGTAGCGTTGCGGAGCTTATTCCTGCGGCGGTGGCTGCTTCGTGCTTTGTAGGGTTCGTTAGTAGTGCTGCTATTGCTTTCTCTTGCTTCGGACTCATATTTCACCCCCTTTCATTTATTCGTCTCTGAGCGGGTTTGAGCGGGTCAAAAATCAATGCTTTGAGGTGTTATACAGCTTCAGCCAATCATCCAAGCGCATAGTGACTAACCATGTCTCGCGATTGCGGCGGTGAAACACTGTAGGTGCACCGTCTTGAAAACGCTCTGAATCGCGCACAGCCTGTGCCATAGCTTCGGATATGTTCAGCCGTTCCGCTCGCTTGCATTCGATGTGTATTCCCGGCAAGCCTATCAAATCGGGCGTTGTACCGCAGTTAACCGCTTTTCCTGGCTGTACGTTCAAGAGCTTTGCAAGCTCCAGCTCTCCCGCTCTGCCTTTTCTCTGTGATGATTTACTCATTATCCCCCTCCATTTTTTGATGATTCAAATTTTTCAATCATTTTGGCTACCCCAAAATAGGGCAAGCCATCGCCCTTTCTTGCCCCGAAATGGGGATAATAGAGCGGGATTGGCGCTTTTCCTTACCCCTCAATGGGGTAACCAGTGAGGATTTACCCCCCTCTCCCTTACCTCAAAATGGGGCAGATTTATAAAATATACCAGAGGGTATACCTTTTTACGCTTCCCTCCAACTAAACGAAAATGTGTAAATATTGGGTGCTCGCACATTCGCGCCGCTGTTAACGGTTATGAAGCCCGCTCTTTTCAGCTCTTCAACGTGCCGCGTTAGAGAGTTCTTAGTGATCCCATACGACTTAGCGGCTGAGAGTGGGAACGTAAACTCCCGCTCCCCCTTACTTTCGGCGGCCATGCACACGTAAAGATATCTTGTGCCGGTTGACAGCGCTTGAAACTGCGTGGACTTCAAAAGCGTCTGGCCTATTCGGATGAAACTCTCGCGTCCGTCTGCTGTTGCTGTCAACCAAAACGGCAACGGCTGCGCTCTCTTCTTGCTCATTTGCTATCTTCAACATTTTGCCCGCGCGCATTTGTACGACTCCGTTCATCAAGCAATTCGGCAAGCGCGGAAACATTCACAAGAAAGCGGTTTCCGCTCCAAACGCCCGGACACTCCCCACGTGCGACCAGTTGGCGCAGATAATGCTCGCTGATGATTCCCATTGCCGCCGCTTGGCGGATCGTTTTAAATTCCGGCATTTTTCGTCCCTCCATATTTTGAATTTTTGTTGACTACTGACTACTTTCATAATATAATGTTAGCATATAAGCAAGTTGGAGCAAAACAACTTAATCTCAAATTAAGGATTGGGTCAGCAATGAACAAAGTTCGGACTCAATAAAATGCTACAAAATACGATAAAAACTTTTACGTAATGGAGGACGATATGTCAAAGCCTAAAACGCCGCTGAATCGCAAAGCGAACGAAAGGGTTAAATTGCTTATTTCAGAGAACAAAATAACCCAAAGAATGTTTGCAAATTCAATAAATTACACTGAGCAGCATATAAGCAAAATACTTAGAGAAAAGAACCCTGCTCCCGTTTCTTTAGATACCGCAAGCAGAATAGCAGAGGTGTATTCCGTTCGTACCGAATGGGTAATGGGTATGGATGATTATCGGACTAACATGGATTATATAAATGCACAGCGTGAGCGCGATAGCAATATTACGGAAGGTCTTTATTGCCTTTTTGAAAAAAGTTGCAAAGACGAGGGGATCGCTGTAGAGTTTTGCGATAGGAAAGAACTCGCAAAGATTGGGATTCATTTGCGCAAAGACTCTCAAATGTGCTATGTGATAATTCGTAACAATGAAATAACCGGTCTGTTTAGCTTGGAAGAGTATTTGGAGTTCAAACAAGAGATTTTGAATTATTCCTCATATTTAATTCATCGAATCGAACGAAAAGCAAAAAGTCATCTATTAACCCCCATTCCATTACCGGAGGATTTACCCAATGGCTAATATACAACCACGCAGGGATAAGTCCGGCAAGCTGATTTCATATTCCATTCGCGTACATCGTGGGCGCGGGGCTGACGGGAAGCAACTGAAGCCGTATACGGCTACCTTCGACGTGTCTCCCACGTGGAGCGAGAAAACCGCACGAAAAAAGGCCGAAGCTTTCGCCGCGACCTTTGAAAAAGAGTGCAAAGAGGGTGTTACTTCGGACAGTCGGCGCAAATTCCAAGAATACGCCGAGTATGTTTTGGAGTTGAAAGAGCGGCGCGGCGACAAGCACAGCACCATAGCCGACTACCGAAGCATGACAAAGCGCATTTACCCCGAAATAGGCCACATCAAGTTGCGTGATATCCGCCCTGACCAGCTAAACAGCTTCTATGCCAAGCTTGCAGAGGATGGCGTAAATCAGCGCACAGGCGGCAAGCTGAGCAACAAGACAATTCTGCGATATCACCGTTTTATTTCTATCGTGCTTGCACAGGCCGTCAAAGAGGGGCTTATACCCTTAAACCCGGCTTCCAGAGCAGAGCCGCCGAAATCGGAAAAGAAAGAGCCGAACTATATCCAGTCCGGCACAATCCCGCTCATATTTGACGCATTGCAAACCGAGCCGCTTAAATGGCAGGTGCTTATTCACTTGCTGCTTGTCAGCGGCTGTCGGCGCGGTGAAGCGTTGGGGCTAAAGTGGGAAAACGTTGACTTTGACAACGCGAGGATCTATATCTGCAATAATATCCTATACACGCCCGACAGAGGGGTGTATGAAAGCAGTCCGAAAACAGAAAGCAGCAAACGCTTTGTTTCATTGCCCGATGAAACCATGAAGCTATTAAAACAGCACCAGCTGCGACAATATGAGGATAGGCTGAAGCTCGGAGCATACTTTCAAAATCATGGCTTTGTGTTCTGCTAGGACAACGGCGCGCCTATGCACCCTTGCAGTGTGACCACTTGGCTTAATCGCTTTTCCAAGCGTCACGGCTTGCCTCATATTAACCCCCATGCGTTCCGGCATACAATGACAAGTCTGCTTTTCTTCGGCGGCGTTGACAGCGTGAGCATATCTAAAAGACTAGGGCATTCACAGGTGAGTACCACCACCGATATATACGCCCATGTTATGGAAGAAGCAGACAGGCGAAATGCCGATATTTTAGGTGAAATTTTGCTGAAAAAAGCGTGATCTTAAAAGCGAGTTGAATTATAGTTGAATTTTGGCGCGATTTTTCGATGAAAACGGCAAAGAAAAAAGTCAGTGTTCAAGGGTCAAACCCATTGAAAACACTGGCTTTTTTGCTTGGTATGCCCGACAGGAGTCGAACCTGCGACCTTCAGAGTCGGAGTCTGACGCTCTATCCAACTGAGCTACGAGCACATATTCAAATGTACAGTGTATTATAGCAAATCAGGCTGAGCTTGTCAAACACAACGATGCGCCGCCATTCTTCAAAATTCGCCCCTACGCTGATCATCCCGCAGAAAGGCTGTGCACTTCCTGCGGGATGCGTATACCGGAGGCTTACTCCTCTTCCTTATCCTCGGTGATGACACCGGCGCCGTCTGCCGCAGTGCTGTCCACCACGTCCTCAAAGTCGCCGAATTCAACGTTTATATCCGCTTCGTTCTCGGCCTCGATCTGTGCCTTTATCTCGTTTATAGCGTCCTCGTTGGCGTGGATACGTGCGTTTATCTCCTCCACCTGTGCAAAAAGCGGTGCAAAGAAGCCTTCGGGATTCTCGCGCGCCTGCTCAAAGTACAGCTTGCCGATCTCGGTGTACGCACGTCTCAGCTCCTCCGTATCACCGGATATTTCAAGAGACAGCTTTGCAATAGCGCCGTAGGACTTTGCCCGCTCTGCACCATGCTCATATAGGCCGCGGACGGTGCTGCTCTCCGCCACGTCCTTGACCTTTCCGGCCAGATTTTTAAGTGTTCCGGTTATAATGTCTTTGTAGTCTGCCATTTTTCAGTTACCTCCGTTTATAATATCGTCCTGCTCTGTTTCTTCCTCGTGCGGCTGTTCTGCCTCCTGCGCGGCTCTGACGCGGTTGACATACAGCGCGTCCGCCGGATGCTCTCTGCGCGCCTGAATGATCAGCGCGATAAGTGCCGCCAGTGCAAGCACTATGCTCAGCGCCTGCGACACGCGTATACCGGTCGCGCCTATGTAGAGACTGTCAGTGCGCAGCCCCTCTATCCACGTCCGGCCTATGCCGTACCAGAAGAAATAAATAAGTACACACTGCCCGTCATAGCGCCGTTTTCCTTTTTTGACAAACACCATAAGGAACAGCAGGCAGGCAAGATTCCAAAGACTTTCATAAAGGAAAGTCGGATGGACATAGATGGTTGTGCCGTTCGGCGCGGTCAGTCCCATGCGGCAGAAAACCGTTGTCTCTGCGCCGAACGCCTCGCGGTTCATGAAGTTACCCCAGCGGCCAAGTATCTGCCCTATCAACAGACCGAACACGATGAGATCCAGCATTGCACCAAGGGGTATTTTCTTCTTGCGGCACACCAGCGTTATCACCAGAACACCGGCGATAACACCGCCGTATATGGCCAGACCGCCCTCGCGCAGGGCGAATATATCCGCCGGATTTGCAAGGTAATAGTCCAGCTTGAACAGCACAAAATATAGCCGTGCGCCGATTATCGCCAACGGGATAAGCCAGAGGAAAACATCGTACAGGTCATCCTCTTTTATGCCGAAGCGCTTGGAATTGCGCGTGCAGTACAGCATTGCCAGCAGAAACCCCGCCGCGATAAGTATGCCGTAAAAATATATATTATGGCCGAACACCGTGATGTATGACGGCGGGTCTATTTCAAACGCGCCGAACATCGGGAAGCTGATGGTGGAATTGCGCTGTATGGTCTGAATAGCTGCTTCATTCATGGTGCATCACTCCTCCGCCGGTGCAATGACCGCCAGCGCGAGATGATCCGGCGCAAGCTTTTCACACACGAACTTTTCACAGTCGGCCTTGGTCACACTCTCCAGCATGGCCACGGAATCCAGCGCACAGAACCCGTCAAACACGCCCTCTACCACGGACAGCCCGACCACATCAAAGCTTTCCAGCCCTCTCAGCCGTGCGCCGAATGAGGCGCGCTTCGCCCGCTCAAAAAGCTGGGGATCAAAGCCGTCATTTGCAACGCGCGCCACCTCTTCATTCAGCCGCGCCAGCACCTGCTCCGGATCGCGGCTCTCGCCGCCGATGATAATCGTCGCCGTGCCGGCAGAGAAGTCCACCTCATAGTCGAAATCCGCACTCAAAAGCCCCTCGGAATAGAGGCGCGTATAGAACGGTGACGAGAACCCGCACAGCAGGCGCATCGCCAGCATTGCCACCAGCCGCTGCTTCAGCGCGTCATCCCCCGCCTGTGCCGGACGCAGCTTTGCCCCGATGAAAAACTGCGGCGCGGAAACCGGCATTTCAAGGCGCATATACTGCGCACACGGCAATTCGCTCTCATCCTCGCCGAGATCTGCCACGGGTGCACTCGCCCGCTCCACCGGCAGGGTCTTGAACGCGATGGACGATACGCGCGACGCGTCAACATCACCCACCACGCACAGCGTCATGTTGCTGGGCGCGTAGAACGCGCGGTGGCAGTCGTAGAGGGTTTTGTCGGTTATTTTGGAGATGCTCTCCACCGTGCCGGCCACGCGGTCGCGGATGGGGTGTGCCTTATAAAGCATGCCCAAAAGCCCGTAATAAAGCGCCGTGCTCGGGTCGTCCTCGCCCATGCGTATCTCCTGCGCGATTATCCCCTGCTCCTTCTGCACCGTGTCAGGTGTAAAATACGGCGTGGAGACAAAGTGCAAAAGTAGCTCCAAATTCTCCTCAAAATGCTCTGTACATTCAAAATAATATGCGGTCATGCCGCTGGACGTGAACGCGTTGGGATCTGCGCCGTTTGCGGTCAGCAGGGAGAGGGCATTGTCTCCATTGGGCAGATCGAACATCTTATGCTCCAGAAAATGCGCAACGCCTGCGGGCGTGTCCACACGCTTACCGTCCAGGGTAAAGCTTCTGTGTGCGCCGCCGTAATTTGTGGCGAACACCGCGTAATAGCTGTTAAAGCCCGGCTTTGGCACAACGCAGATGCGCAGTCCGTTCGGCAGTGTGCTCTCATACAGCACCTCGCCGATATTTTTAAATTCACGCCTGTTCACAGTCATCCGCCTCCTCGTCATCCTCACCGTCACCGGTCAGGAAGTATATCAGGTCGCACTCAACGCCCTGCGCGATGTTCACAACGTCCTCTGCGGTCACGCGCTCAACTTGCTCTGCCAGCTCCATCGGGCTGAAATCCAGCCCCGCAAGCGTCTGTGAGAGGTAGAACCCCTCCAGCTCACCCTTGCTGTCCATTCCGGCGCGCAGCATGGATGCCACACCGCTCTTCGCCGCAGCCAGCTCCTCCGGCGTGATGTTGCCGCGCTTGACCTCCTCCAGCTGGGCGAATATCTCATTTTTCGCCTCGTCAAACTTATCAAACTCTATACCGGAGGACACCAGCATTATCCCCTTGTGCAGGTCTATGGCCGAGCTTGCGTAGTAGCAAAGCTGTAGCCGCTCACGCACGTTCACAAAAAGCTTTGACGTGGTGCCGCTGCCGAAAACGCTGTTGAACACATACAGCGCCGCCATATTCATATCGTCCATCGCCTCGCCAAGGCGGAAGCCAATCGCCAGCTTGCCCTGCGTCACGTTCATCGCTTCCTCAACGCAGCGCAGCTTCTCCTCAACGGAGTTCATACGCACATCCGTGCCTATATCATAGTCTATCTCGCCCCGCGGAAGCGTGGCAAACGCCGCCTTGACCGCGCGCTCTACTGCGCCCGCGTCACTTCTGCCGCAGTAGAAAACCTCGATCGGGCTGGTCTGTAACAGCGTCCTGTAACGGCGGGTCAGCTTTTTATAGTTTATGCTCTCGCAGTCACTCTCCGCGCCGTAGCGCCCCACGGCGTAATCCTCATAGCAGCACATTTCCTCAATGCAGCGCGTCATTGCATAGCCGCGTTTGTCGTTTATGCGGCTGCGTATCAGCTCACACAGCTTTTCGCGCTCACTGTCCACATAGTCGGGCAGGAGAAGCCCGCCGCGCGTATTGGGGGACAGCAATATCTGCCCCACGAGCGCCGCCGTCTCATTGAGGACATTCTCACCCTTTGGCAGGAAGTCCCCCTCCGGTATGCTCGCATAGAAGCCGACACACTGTATCTCTCCCACACGGCGCACCACCGGTTCAATCGCCGCGCCGTACAGCTCATCCAGGCGGGCAGAAATGGCCTCCATATCCGGATACTGGGTCGTTCCGCGGCGGAGGACGGACGGGATCAGCGCGTTCATAGACGCAGTTTCCCGCGTCAGTTGGGTCAGCAAAGACACGCTGAGGCACGCGGTTTTAAATTTACCTGAGCGCAGGCAGGTCAGCGCCACGCCCGGCATTATCTCTTTTCTTGTAATGTCCATGAGTACCTCCGCCTTTTTCGTTTTTCTTCCTTTTGTTTATTATAACACCGGCGCGTTGAAAATGGTAGCTAAACTATGAAAATTTCACCCTATTTCCTGCCCATGATACGCTGTACCGTCCACCGTTATCCCATCGTGCGCAATATCTATATGGTGCACAGCGCCGCCATAGTCCGTCCAGTCAATACGCACCCTGCCCAGCATCTGCGGCAGGCGCGGCGAAAGTGTCAGCTTCCCTCCTTTAAGGCGCATACCCAACACCTCTTCAGTCACCGCGCGGAAATACCAGCCCGCCGCGCCGGTGTACCAGCTCCAACCTGCCTCACCCTCCAGTCCGGCGGCGGAATACACGTCCGCTGCAAGCACAAACGGCTCTGCACCGTAGCGGGTGAGGTCGTGCTCTGCCGGAAGCAGCATGGAGAATATATCCCACGCCTCATCACAGCGTGAAAGCTTCATTGCAGCCATAGCCAGCCATATCGCGCCGTGGGTGTACTGCCCGCCGTTTTCGCGAAAGCCCTCGCCATAGCTGACGATATATCCCGGGTACGCCGCGTCATCCGCCGTGTATGGCGGCGCAAACAGCTTCACAAGCTTATTTTCATCATCGACAAGCGTGCGCAGTGCGGCATCTACCGCAGCGGCGGTACGGTCAGCGTCGGGCGCTGTTCCGCTGAGCACGGCCCAGCTCTGTGCAATGGAATCCACCCTGTCCTCACCGCCCAACGGCGCACCGTCGGCATAATATGCGCGGGCATACCAGCGCCCTGTCCATGCGCTGTTCGCAGCGGCGGCAACTTGATCTGCAATGCACCTATAATGCGCACTATCGCCGCGCCCCAGTTCATCCAGCAGTGCGGCAAACCGCGCCGCGCACGCGCTGAGAAACCACGCCAGCCACACGCTCTCCCCGCGCACCTTGTCCAGCGCGTCATTCCAATCCCCACTGCCGATATACGGCAGACCTCGCGCACCAAAGCCGCGGGATATACATTCGTCCAGCGCTCTCTGCGCGTGGCTGAGTACATTCCCCTCCTCATCGGCGCGTGACGGCGTTTCGTACCGGTCACGCTCCGCGTCTGTCAGAACATCCGAGGTGATATACCACACCTGCTCATGACATATCGCAGTGTCGCCCGTTTTCTCCACATATTCGCACAGTGCCCACACAAGCCAGAGAAGATCGTCCGAACAGCGTGTGCGCACGCCCCTGTCGCCATCGCTGTGGCAGTGCCACCAGTGCATCACGTCCCCCTGCGTGTACTGATGTTCACAGCAGTCCAATATGCGCTCACGCGCGTATTGGGGGCTTATCAGCAGCAGATTCACCGCGTCCTGCAGCTGGTCGCGAAATCCTATCGCGCCGCCGCTCTGATAGAGGCTTGCGCGCCCGTCAAGGCGGCACGCAACGCACTGATACACCGCCCAGGTGTTCAGGTAATTATCCAGCGCGGCGCAGTCTGATGTGAGGTGAAAGCAGCCAAGCAGCTCCTGCCAGTGCAAGCGCACAGCGTTTAGCGCGGCGTGCGCCGTCTCCGGTGTGCACAGGGCGCGAAGCTCATCAACAGGTGCACAGCCGCACGCCAGCACGGTCACGCTGTCACATATAAGCGCGGCAAGCATCGTCTCAGGGTAAAAGCCGCTTTGCAGCTCACATGGAGGTGAGCACAGCATTGCAAACTGTGCATTTTCTATATACGCCTCCGGATTTTCGCATACAAGCGCGTCAGCGACAGTATTCACCCGCGCGGCCTTGCTGTCACCGCCGCTCATGGTGGGCTTTATCCCCCAGTGCAGCTTCATCCCCGCCGCGCCCTCTATGATAAATATGCGCGCGTCCGCGTCCACATCTATAAAAGCCGTCAGGCGCACCTCACGCGTGCCTATGCGCTTTACCCAGTGCGCTTCCCCGGGCGCGTAGGTGACGGTGCACTCCCTGCCGTCATTTGCGGCAAACAGGCTGACGCGCTCGCCGTCCGCCTCTACCCACAGCGTCTCCGCGCCGAGGGTGCTGTTTATATCCGCATTGGGCGCGGTAATGCGCATTTCCCGCGCGTTTTTATACCACATATACCCCGTGCCACAGTCGGCCGCGATATAGCCGGTGCTGCCGTTTGACATGACGTGTTGCCACACACGCGCCGGAAGCGTATCCCTCACCGTGAACGAAAACGCCGCGCCGTGCCATTCGTGCGCGGGCACTGTGCCGTGTACACGCGCCTCTCCTCCGTCAATCCACGGCGGTGCGGGCGGCACTGTCGGCTTCTTTCCAATTGTGACCGCCGCGCGGCTTATAACATCCCCTGCCGCGCTCATCGGCGCGAAATGGACGCCGCCCGCCGCACCGATTAGCGATTCCAGCGCAAAGGCCGACAGCGTCTGCGCCACCTTGCGGTATATCGGCTGCTGGTATTCGCCCTGCTCATCCGTCAGATACACAAGATCCATGTTCACCCCGCAGCTTTTCAACAGGCAGAAGCGCTTTAACAGCGCCTCACACTCCACAGCGCGTCCGTCACAGCAGATGACCGGCCGCTCACCGGATATGCCGTGCGGCCACAGTGCACGCTTGGCGCAGGCGTTGGAAACCCGCTCAGGCCACAGCTTATCAAGCATCCCCATCGCCGCGCCGACCTCCTCGCCGCTCATGCGCAGATGCGCCGCACCTGCGCTCACCATATTTCCCCTGTCATTTATGCCGGAGACAAGTATGCGCTGTGCGCCCTGCATACACTCATCGCGGCTATGACTGACGCAGAGGGCAAAGCGCACTGTCTGCGCCGTGTCCGCACTCAGCGTGAGCGCCGCGCGGGCGCATATTTCCCCACCGTTCAGCCAGCCGGACGTCGCGCCGCCGCCAACAGAAAAGCTAAGCGGGGCATTGGATGCAAGACACAGCCACAGCTCACCCACATCACTGCGCCGCACACGGCGGCACAGCAGCATCCCGCTTTGCACCTCAACGTATATGCCAAGCGCCCAGAACGCGGGATGCCCCACGTAATCCATCATCGGCGCAAGCAGCGGCTTAAAGTGCAGGTTCAGCATAAGGGACATATCCACATCACTGCACACGGTCACGCTTCGCCCCTCGCCGCAGTCACCGTAGGCGGTGGAGACGGAGACGGTGTATTCCGCGTTCGGCATCTCGCCGGATATACGCGCCACGTCCTCCTCCAGCTCCCATAAAAGCGGGTGCTCACACGGTGCAAGGCGCTGTTCCCACTCATCCGTCTGCACCCATATCTCCATACCTCCGTCACAGCCCAGTCCCGCAGAGGCATCGTATATCGTGTATTGGCCGCACTGCGCGCGCGTCTCCATCGCGTTCGAGGCGAGAATGTTATACGCGCCGTTTGACAATGCGCACACCCGCCGTGCGTTGTCCTCCTCCCCACCGCGAAGCTGCCAGCGCATAAGCGCCGCGCGCTCTGCCCTCTCCGGTGCTTGCGCAGTGTCGCGGCGGATCATAATGCCGCCGCTGTCGGCCCGCTCCTGCAAGAGAAGCGAAAACGCCGACATTTCGGGCGAGGACATAAATCTGCGCTGCACACTGTTATCGCACACCGCGTTTGCCGCGGCGATCACGCTCATGCCGATGTGATGCGCCATGTAGCAGCGCACCTGTTCACCGCTGTCTGACCGGCAGCGGCGCGGTGTGAAGTCCAGCGCCTCTATAAATCCCCAGCGGCCAACCGCGCCCAGCGCCTCAAGATGGCGCAGATTGCGCACACCGCCCTCGGGATCTACCGCCAGCGCGAGGAAGCTTGAATAGGGCGAGATCACCATATCCTCATCCTGCCCGCGTTTTAGCGCCAGCGCCGGACAGCCGTGCGCCTTGTAGCGGTAGTTCAGGGCGCTGTCGAGCGAGTAGAACGCACTTTCCGATATACCCCAGGGCTTGCCTGCCCAGACGCGCCGTTTCTGCGCATACAGGCAGAAGTGCACGCTTTCATACAACAGACTGCCGCGATATACCGGCAAAAACAGCTCCGGCATGAGGTATTCAAACATCGTGCCTGTCCAGCTTGCAAGCCCCCGATATCCGTCCTTTTGCAGCAGTGCGCGGCTCAGTCTGCGCCAGTGGCGTACAGGTACATCGCCCTTTGCCACAGCCACATAGCTAGTCAGCATCGCCTCACTCGCCATAAGATCATACCAGCCGCCCGCGCCGCGTTCATTTTCCGTATCGTAGCAGATGTGGAACAGCCCGCGTACCTCGTCATACAGCGGGGCAAAGCTCATCGGCGCGATGAGCGCCGTGATGCGTGCGGCAAGCTCGCTCTCGCCGTATTCCTCCATCGCCTGCCGCGTTGTCAGCAGCCCTGCATACATATTGCCGCTGTCCACAGTCGATATATACGCCGGAAGAAGCGGCAGCAGCGTTGCCGTGTCGTACCAGTTATAAAAATGCCCCATGTGGCGCGGCATACGCTCCAGCGTGTCGAGTACGCATCGGGTGTATTCGGCGCACTCTGCGCGGGTGATTATACCCATGTCCACCGCCGCCGTGTGCGCACACAGCGCAAGGCCGATATTGGTGGGTGATGTGCGCCGCGCCGTGCCGACAGGCGGCTGCTCCTGATAGTTATCCGGTGGGAGAAAGCTGTCCTCAGGTGAAAAGAAGCTTTCAAAGTATGCAAAGCTGCGCTTGGCCGCGTTTATGAGATAGGCCTTTTCATTCGGTGCAAGCTCATTATCCCGCTCAGTCCCCAGCGAGAGCGCAAACGCCGCCAGCGGTGAGACAAGCCACATCAGTCCTGCTGACTTGCCGATAACCGCCGGACACAGCGCCACCAGCACAGCCCCCAATATCATCGGCGCGTACATGGCCCTCATGTGTGCGCCCACACTCCTGCCGCCGCCCACCTCGGCAGAAGTCTGCCATTGCAGCAGCCGCTTGTGCGAGATGCACAGCCGCCACAGCGCCGTTATTATGGCCGACAGTGACACCCACGCCTCATACGGCAGCAGCCACAGCCGGATAAAGCACTGCACCATCGCCCCACCCACGCCGGAAAATATGCGCGTATAGCGGCGTGTGTGCCTATGTGCACCGCGCCGCGCCAGTCCGCTCTCCGCGAGGGACATGAACAGCCCCGTCAGCAGCGCCATAAGCGCCGCCCATGCCGCCACGCGCAGTCCCGCGCCCGCCATGAAAAACCCCGCGCAGATCGCCGCGAGGGTCGCAGGCGCAATTAGACTGCGCCGCAGTGAGTCTATAAGGCGCCAGCGGTCAATATCGCGCAGATGGGGCGCGAATATAAAGGGCAGGTTCTGCCAGTCGCCGCGTATCCAGCGGTGCAGGCGCTTATAATACCCCAGCGGTCTTGACGGAAAGCGGTCTGAAAACTCCACATCGCCAATGTACGCGCCCCGCAGATATGCCCCCTCCGGCGCGTCATGGCTGAGCACGCGCCCGACAGGGAAGTTGCCGGTGCACGTCAGAAGCGAGCGGGCATCTATCACGCCCTTTCCGGCAAAGCCGCCGCTGTCGAACGCGTCCATGTACAGCTCACCGCAGAGACTGCCGTACGGGTCACAGCCGCCGGCACCGGCGAATATGCGTGCAAAATCCGTCTCACACGCGCTTTCCAGCTCCGTGTCAATGCGCGGATGGACAAGCGCGTGCCCCGCCGTGACTATGCCGCGCTTTTTGTCTATCACCGGTCGGCACAGCGGGTGCAGCATCGCGCCTATAAGCTCACCCGCCGCGCCCGGGTATATGCGTGTGTCGCTGTCAAGCGTCAGGATATACCGTATTCCGCTCAGCGCGTCCTTTTCGCCCTCCACCTCAAGCTCACTCGGTTTATCGCATAAAAGCTTTGCCAGCTCCAATATCGCGCCGCGCTTGCGCTCATAGGGGGCGTATTTCTCGCCATCATAGCGGCGCGGGCGGGTAAAGAGATAAAACCGCCCGCCATACTTTCGGTTGAGCGCACCCACGGCCTCACGCGCGGCAGACAGGCGCTTTTCATCCTCATCCGTCACCGCACTCTCCGCCACCGGCAGATCCGCAAGCAGCCCAAAGCACAGCGCCGCGCCCTCGCCCCTGCAGGCAAAGTACAGCTCCTCCAAGCGCTTTGCGTCCGCCTCACCGCCGAGCAGCGTGGATATCACGCATACCGTGCGCCCCTCGTCAGGCACACCGGCGCGCGTATCCATCCTGAACACGCGGCGCGGATGCACAAGGTGCAGCAAAATAAAATCCACCGCGCTTTTCACAAGCTCCGACACCGGCAATAGCAGCAGCAGTGCCGCCGCCGCGTTTTCAACGCTAAATGCCAGCGCCAGCGTGAATGTCAGCGTCAGCAGGACGTTTGCGCCGATATACGCGCCGGCATACCGCGCCCTATCCTCAGTGAAAAGGTAAAAACCAATGTGCCGATGCTCACTCTCGGCGCGCTTTATAAGGCGGTGGGCGAACATATGCTCCTCCACACCCTCACGCGCGGCCAGCTTCTCCACACGGGCAAGATAGGCCTGCTTTGTCCCATCATCCATTCGGGCATACTCGCCGGTGGGGTCAAGGCAGAGTATGCTGTCGGTTATGTCCGCGGCGTTTATCAGCTTCTCCATATCCACAACTGCAAGCAGACGCAGTGTTGTGAACAGCGCCTCCAGCCGCTTTGCGTATTTCTCCGTGTCGGCGGCATAGCGCATCTCGCGGCAGACAGCCGCGACCCCCTCTATCACGGCGGCGCTCAGATACGCCGGCACAAGGCACAGCTCCGCACGGCGCAGCACAATGACGGACTGCGCCCCCGCAAAGTACGCGGTGAAGCGCGCCTCTGTTATCTCTCCACAGCCCGACAGCAGCAGATTGCGGCACAGCGCCGCCGCTATTGCCCCGTCAGACGCGCGGCGCTGCATACGCGCGTGTTCAAGCTGTGGCATTACCGCGCGGTATTCCCGCTCTATCATATAGAAGTTGTCCATCAGCCATTCGCACGCAGGCGGCGGGGACGCAAGCGATGAATAGCGCCGCGCGATCTCCGCGTGGCTTTTGTGTATCTCGCGATAGCTTCTCTGCACGCGGCGCGCCTCGGCGCGGCCTGTGCACATTCCCTGCGGCGTCATCAGACGCGCCGCGGCCGCGGCATAGTCGCCCAGCGCGGGAAGCTCAATATACATCGCGGAATCCATCGTGTCCATTGACATATCTATCCTCTTTTTGTGTATTTTTCCGCATCGGCGCACAGAGCGCCGTATACGGACAGTGTATACCACCAGTTTTCCCGCGCAAGGAAAGATTATGCAAAGCACCGCACGGTGATAAATCGTTTTCTTACGCTTGACCATGCCGCCGGTGTGTTGTATTATAAAGGGTATGGATATGAGAAAATTTATTGCTTTTTTGATAATATGCGCACTTTGCCTGTCAATGTGTGGTTGTTCCTCCACTGCGGTGAGCGCGGACGGCGGCAAGCTGCAAATCGCCGCCACGCTTTTCCCCGCGTATGATTTTGCCCGCCAGATCGCAGGTGAGCGCGCACAGGTCACGCTGCTGGTGCCGCCCGGGTCGGAGGCGCACAGCTATGAGCCGACACCGCAGGACATTATCCTCCTTAACCGCTGTGCGCTCCTTATCGCCAACGGCGGCGAGAGTGAGACCTGGCTTGACGCTGTGACGGACAGTCTCGACAGCGCGCCGGAGACGATATATATGCTCAACTGCGTCAACGCCCTTGAGGAGGAGACGGTTGACGGGATGCAGAGCGGCGGTATACTCTCCCGCGGCCACGGCCACGCGCGCGCAGAGGAGCATGACCACAACCACGACCATGAGCATGACCACAGCGAAGAAGCGGAATATGATGAGCACGTCTGGACCTCACCTGCAAACGCCATTGCGATATGCAAGGCGATATGCGACACGCTCTGCACCATTGACCCCGACTACAGCGAATATTACACCGAAAACTGCCGTGTATACACCGATAAGCTCGCCGCGCTGGATGAACAGTTCCGCGCAGTAGCAGATGATGCGTCCTACCACACGCTCATCTTCGCTGACCGCTTCCCTGTGCGGTATTTTGTGGAGGAATACGGCCTTGAATACTACGCCGCGTTCCCGGGCTGTGCCGATGACGCTGAGCCGTCAGCGCGCACTGTTGCATTTTTGATTGACAAGGTGCGCGAGGAGCGCGTCCCCGCTGTGTTCTACATTGAGTTTTCCAACCGGAAGATGGCGGACATTATAGCAGAGGATACCGGCTGCAAGACGCTGCTTTTCCACTCGTGCCACAATATTACGGCGGAGGAGCTGGAAAACGGCGCGGAGTATCTCGCGCTGATGCAGCAGAACCTATTAAACGTAAAGGAGGCGCTAGGCTGATGGCGTTAATCGAATGTCACGACCTGTCGTTTGCATATGACGGGCGCACGGTGCTGGAAGGCGTCAACTTCTCGGTTGACGCGGGCGACTATCTGTGCATAGTCGGTGAAAACGGCTCCGGCAAATCCACACTTATGCGCGGTCTCCTCGGCCTTAAAAAGCCCAGCGGCGGCACTATACTGACCGGTGACGGTCTGCGCCCGACAGAGATCGGCTATCTCCCCCAGCAAAGCGAGATGCAGCGCGACTTCCCCGCCAGCGTCTACGAGGTGGTTTTGTCCGGCTGTCTAAACTCACTTGGGCACCGGATGCACTATGGCCGCGCCGAACGTGAGCGCGCCGACCTCAACCTTGAGCGCATGGGCATTGAGGACATTAAAAATGCCAGCTATCAGGAGCTTTCCGGCGGTCAGCAGCAGCGTGTGCTGTTGGCGCGTGCTCTGTGCGCCACAAAGAAGCTTCTTCTCCTGGACGAACCGGTTACCGGCCTTGACCCTATAGCCGCGCAGGAGATGTATAACCTCATCAAGCTTGTAAACCTCTGTGACAATATCTCTGTCATAATGGTGTCGCACGACATACATGAGGCGGTGCGCTACGCCACAAAGATTCTCCACATCGGCCACACACAGCTCTTTTTCGGCACAAGCGCGGAATACCGCAGCAGCAGTCTTGCGCGCCGCTTTCTGGGAGGGAACAGGATATGAGCGAGCTTATAAATATGTTCTCCTACCACTTTATGCAGCGGGCGCTTATCGTGGGCGTGCTGGTCAGCCTGTGCGCCGCGCTTCTCGGCGTGTCGCTGGTGCTCAAGCGCTATTCCATGATAGGTGATGGGCTGTCCCATGTCGGGTTCGGCGCGCTTGCCATTGCGTCTGCGCTTGGGCTTGCGCCGCTGGCGGTGGCCGTGCCTGTTGTTATGGCGGCGGCCGTGCTGCTATTGCGCTTGCGCCGAAGCAGCCGCGTAAAGGGTGATGCCGCCATCGCGCTCATTTCCAGCAGCGCACTTGCCATCGGCGTTATCACGGTCTCGCTCACCACCGGCATGAACACGGAGGTTTCCAGCTATATGTTCGGCAGTGTCCTCTCCCTCAGCCGGAGTGATGCGATACTCAGCGTGATATTATCGCTTGCGGTGCTGGCACTGTTCGTGCTTTTCTATCCGCGGCTGTTCGCCGTCACCTTTGATGAGGATTTCACCCGCGCCACAGGCACAAATACTGAGGCGTACAACACCCTCCTCGCCGTGCTGACCGCAGTGACGGTGGTGCTGGGTATGCGCATGATGGGGGCGCTTTTGATATCCAGCCTCATCATCTTTCCGGCGCTGTCGGCAATGCGGCTTAGCAAGAGCTTTAAGGGCGTTGTGATACTGGCCGCCGTGATATCCGTGGTGTGCTTTCTTATCGGCATGGTCGCCTCGTACTTTTTGGAAACGCCCACGGGCGCCAGCATCGTTGCGGCGGATCTCTGCGCATTTATCATCTCGTATTTTGCCGGAAAGCGCAGATAATAAGCTTCCCGCTTTATCACATTTTATATAAAAAACTTGTTTTTCTCACCGCCTCTGGACAAAACGCACAAAATTTTCCCCGCACTTTTTCCCATGCGTAAACGCTTTTGTTAACATAGCCGTCTTGACGCTGAAAGTCATGAATGATATAATTTTGTCAAGATATAAGATTATAAGGAGGATTATTTATATGAGAACAATTGCACCTATTGAACTCGGCATTGCCGGAAACGGCGTTGCCTACCGCAATCTTGCACCCGCCCAGCTTGTTGAGGCTGCTCTGCGCCGCGGCGAGGGCACTCTTTCCGATACCGGCGCTCTGGTCGTAAAGACCGGCAAGTACACCGGCCGCAGCCCTGACGACAAGTTCATCGTTGACACTCCCGCCGTTCATGATGAGATCGCATGGGGCAAGATCAACGTCCCCATCGAGAAGGCAAAGTTTGACGCTATCAAGGCCAAGATTCTTGCCTATCTCCAGAACAAGGAGATCTACGTGTTCGATGGCTTTGCCGGTGCTGACCCTAAGTACACCAAGCGCTTCCGCATCATCAACGAGCTGGCAAGCCAGAACCTCTTCATCCACCAGCTCCTTATCCGCCCCACTGAGGACGAGCTGGACGGTTACACCCCCGACTATACCATCTACGCAGCCCCCGGCTTCAAGTGCGTGCCGGAGATTGACGGTGTGCACAGTGAGGCCGCCATCATCATCGACTATGAGGCACACGAGGTCGTCATTTGCGGCTCCGGCTACGCAGGTGAGATAAAGAAGAGCGTGTTCTCCGTTATGAACTACGTTCTCCCCAAGGAAGGCATCCTGCCGATGCACTGCTCTGCAAACATCGGTGACGCGGGCGATTCTGCCGTGTTCTTCGGTCTTTCCGGCACGGGCAAAACCACCCTCTCCGCCGACCCCAACCGCAAGCTTATCGGCGATGACGAGCACGGCTGGTCCAATGACGGTGTGTTCAACATCGAGGGCGGCTGCTATGCCAAGTGCATCAACCTTGAAAAAGAGCATGAGCCGGAGATTTACGGCGCTATCAAGTTCGGCTCTCTGATGGAGAACGTCATTGTTGACGAGACCGGCAAGCCCGATTTCTTTGACGGTTCCCTCACCGAGAACACCCGCGTAGGCTACCCCATTGACTATATCCCCAACGCCGCTATCCCCGGTGTCGGCACCCAGCCCAAGACTGTTGTTTTCCTCACGGCTGACGCGTTCGGCGTTATCCCCCCGATCTCCAAGCTGGATAACAACAGCGCAATGTACCACTTCGTATCCGGCTACACCTCCAAGCTCGCCGGTACTGAGCGCGGCATTACCGAGCCGGTTACCACCTTCTCCACCCTGTTCGGCGCTCCGTTCTTCCCGCTCAACGCATCTGTTTACGCAGAGATGCTGGGTGAGAAGCTGAAAGAGACCGGCGCAAACGTGTTCCTCGTGAACACCGGTTGGTGCGGCGGTGCTGCCGGCACTGTGCCCAGAATGAAGCTGAAATACACCCGCGCTATGGTCTCTG
>CAZBVU010000001.1:0-110732 GCA_964495355.1 uncultured Oscillospiraceae bacterium | reverse complement strand
CCGTTCCTATTTTACCAGAAACGGGGGCGCTTGTATAGTTCTTTGACAGACTGATACACCGGCCAATCCAAAACGGATTGGCCGGTGTACTTTTATGCGGAGCGTGAATTGTTATTAAAAGTTACAGATTCATTGCCATATCAAAGCCGGAACGCACAGCTGCCCAAACCGTGCCGCCAACAGATGAGCAATCACCTATCACATACGTTTCCGGGACAAGTGTGGAGAGCTCGGAGACAAACTCCTTATCAGTCTTAAAGCCGAACGACAGCACCGCAGTATCACAGGCAAGCGTTTTTTCGTTGCCGTCTGCATCGCAGATAATAACGCCGTCAGCAGTTATATCCTTTATGCGGCTGAGGCATTCAAACTTCACACCCTCTGCCATCAGAAGCTGCATTAGCGCAACCGTGTTCACAAGCGTTCCACCGGCGCCCAGCTTATCCTGCGGCAGCATATCCACAACTGTGACGGTCTTACCCTCGCGCGCAAGCTCCAACGCGGCCTCCAGACCGGTAAAGCCGCCGCCGCAAACAACGGCAGTGTTGCCGACAAGTGCGTGGTCAAGCTCATAATCCCCGACCCATACCACTTTTTCCGTTCCGGTGGCAGTAAATGTGGGCATTATCGCCTCGCCGCCGACAGCGATGATCACAGCATCCGGATTTTCTGCCGATATTGCCGCGGCATCGGCCTTTGTATTCAGACGAATGTCAACATTGGGCATACCCTCAACATCTTTTATAGACCATTCCAGATAGGCGCGCAGATCAGCCTTCAAATCATCGGCGGTTGCGTACAGCAGCTTACCGCCGAGCTTATCTGTTTTTTCAAACAGAACGACCTCGTGCCCTCGCTTTGCCGCGGTTCTGGCAGCTTCCAGACCGGCAGGACCGCCGCCGACAACAACCAGCTTCTTGGTGTCCAGCTTCCGTTCAACCGGCGGGAAATACGCTTCACGCCCGATCAGCGGATTGACCGCACAGCGGATATCCCACAGCTTTGCATGGCACTGGCCGATGCAGGTGTTGCAGCGGACGCAGGGTCGGATGTTTTCCTCCTGACCGCGGAAATATTTGTTTACGGCGTCAGGGTCTGCGATAAGGCGGCGCACCATGGTTACCATGTCCACTTTGCCCTCGCGCACGGCCTTTTCCGCGGCCTCAAAGCTGACCGCACCGGTGACTGTGACGGGCTTTGATACTGCATTTTTGAATTTTGCGGCAAGCTCAATGTTGACATCGTGCGGCGCGTATGCAGGCGGGAAAACTTGCGCAATAAGGTCAACGCCCTCCAAAACACCGCGCGACACGAGAAACAGATCCACAAGATCATCCACATAAGCCGCGTACCGTATCATATCATCCAGCGGCACACCGCCGTTGAGCGAGGATTCATCGCTGATTCTGTATTCAATTGCCAGCTTATCGCCAACGCGGTCGCGTATTGCCTGCAAGATCTCACGGCCGAGACGCGCCCTGTTTTCAAAGCTGCCGCCGTACTCATCCGTGCGGTGGTTGATGCTCTCTCTCAGCATTGCGGCAATCGGCATTCCGTGGCCGCCGTGAACCATGATCATGTCAAAACCGCGCTTCAACGCTTCTTCCGCGGCATCTGCGTAGTCGTTGATAAAGGTTTTCAACCCCTCAACAGGCTGATTGACAAACACCTCCGGCGGCATGAACATCTCCTGCGCGCCCACAAGCTCAACACTTGCCGCGCAGCCGTACTGATGGCATACCTCCACCAGGTTTATGTAGCGGCCAACGTTGAACACATTGTTCAGGTCGGGGACGGCGGCGGGCAGCGGCGTTTTATTGATGTTGGTACTGCCAAGGGTGATGGATGCAGCGCCGCCGCGTGCCAGATTTTCAATATGCTTGTACATCTTCAAACCGGGGCTTCCGTCCAGCTCGTTGAGGCATGAGGCATAAGGGCCGCAGGCTATGCGGTGCTTGAGGGTGACGCTGCCTATTTTTATGGGCTGATATAAGGGGCTGTCGTAATGGGTCATTGTTGCTCTCCTTTACTTGTTTTTATATTGACAAATAAATTATAAAACCCCAACCTGTGATTGTATATGTTTCAGCCTACAAAGTGCGAAGAAAGCGTTTGTAACTGTTTACAAATATAAGTGCGCGTGGTAGTATATTTCAAAGGCTTGTTTGTAAAAGGTGGTCTGAATGAATAGAAGCTTTGAAATGAAAAAGAATATGCTGCTGGATGCGCTTATTGCGCATGAGGGGATACAACACATCATGGATGTGGCGGAAAATGTGTTCGGCAACCCTCTGTTTATCGGTGATATCAGCATGAATGTGCTCTACCACAGCAAGGGTGATGCCTCAGATCCGTTCTGGCGCTTGGTGTGTACCCTTGGCTATGCGGATGAAAGCATTATGAAAGACTGCGCCCGCAACGGCGGCTTTGACGAGCTGTATTCCACGGACTCAACGCAGATAAAATATTTCCCTTTCAGTACAAGTCCCTTTCTATCCGCGCGAATCCGCAGTGGTGTAAATGTGATGGGACATGTGAGCGTATACGGGATAAACAGGGGCTTCACCGCTGAGGATGAGCAGTTGATAATAGTATTCTGCAAGGTTATGGCCTATGAAATGCTGTATCGCGGTCTATCCTCCGGTGGGAAGATAAGTTATTTTTCGCTTCTTGTGTCATTGCTTTCAGGGCAGAAGATGAGCAATGAGGAATTTGCCATGCGCGTTGCAAATTCAAAATGCCAGTTTCCAAAGCAGATGCGCGTGGTGGTTTTTGAATGTGTCCGCGAAGAGAATCAGTCGCTCTTTTTCCTGCGGGAACATTTTGCAGCAGAGCTTGAAGAGAGCCTTGTGATAATATACTCCGGCCGTCTTGTTGCGGTATGCAATGCATCGGCGCGTGCATGGGAATATAATGAGGGCGTATTGCGCCATGCCTTAGCGGATGGTGAGTATCGCTGCGGCATAAGCCGGGTGGTTGATGAGCCATTTGAACTGGGCGGCAGATACCGGCAGGCATTGGAGACGCTGCAATGCACACCCAATATCCAGCCAAGGGAGCTGTATTATTATGACGATAGCTTCTATTACCATCTCTTCTCCAAGATTCCCGACAGGGAAACACTTTTAAACATGGTTGACCCGCGTATAAAAGCCTTGCGGGAATATGATCGGCATAACAGAACAGAGCTGTATGACACGCTCATAAGCTATCTTTCATTGGACAGGAATGTTAAGTGCACAGCACAGGCAATGAAAGTGCATATCAACTCGATATATTATAGGCGCAAATGTATCGAGGAGCTGATAGGCGTTGACCTTGATTGTGAGCGAGATTGTCTGACCATAATGATTTCAGATAAAATATTAAAATACGTTTCATCTTCACAATAAGCGAAGGGTAAATAAAAGAGGCTTCTGCAAAACTCGTGTTTTGCAGAAGCCTCTATCATAAGAGAAAGAAAACTTTTCAGATAACAAACTGCTCGATATAGCGCTTGCTGAGGCGCAGGGAGTTGAGCACGGCGGCCTCACTGCCCTCGAACGCCTTGTCCTCCACCTCAATGCAGGTGAAGCCGTCATAGCGGATGTCAGTCAGCGCGGAGACGAACTTACCCCAGTTCACATCGCCCAGACCGGGGAGCTTCGGGGACATGAAGTCAAGCGGGTATGCCATAATGCCGACCTCATTGAGCTTATCTGCGTAGAGCTTAATGTCTTTATAATGGACGTGGAATATCTTGTCCTTAAACTCATAGATAGGCTTGATATAATCTATCATCTGCCACACAAAATGGCTGGGGTCATAGTTTATGCCGAGATTGTCGCTGGGCAGCAGGGCAAAAACCTTTCTCCATATATCCGGCGTGGTCATGAGATTCTGCCCGCCCGGCCACTGGTCGCGGCCAAACAGCATGGGGCAGTTCTCAATTGCGATCTTCACGCCCAGCTCCTCTGCAAGTGCGATAATGGGCGGCCACACCTCCTGCACCAGCGCGAGGTTATCTTCCACGCACAGGGTCTGGTCACGGCCGATAAAGGTGGTGACGAGGTTGACGCCAAGCTTTGCACTGGCACGGATGACGGTCATAAGATGGGCAACATTTGCCGCACGCTTTTCAAGGTCAGCATCCATGGTGTTGGGATAAAAGGCAAGGGCGGAGATCTCCACCTTATGCGCCGCAGCATAGTCAAGCACATACTGTGCGTATGCGTCATCCTCCAGCACACGCGCCACATCAATGTGGCTGACACCGGCATAGCGGCGCTCGGCCTTACCTGCGGGCCAGCACGCGACCTCAACACACTCAAAGCCCATTTCGGACACAGTGTCTATCATCTTCTCATAATCATACTGATCAAGTATTGCTGTAACAAGACCAAGCTTCATGCTATCTTTCCTCCTGAGTTTTGATTCTGGGTTTCTTATATATACAACCTATCACAAAATAAGCCGTTGTCAAGAAGAAAAAGTACAGCGCAAAATACAATTGTGCAAAATCGCTAAAGTTTGGTATGCGTAATTGTTAAAAAAGATGAAAATGAGGTGGAGTTTGACATATTGCTTGACTTTGTATAGCTAAGACTGGTATCATAAATGCGTAAAGAAAATGTAATCCATTACATTTCGCAAATATTTGCGGAGGTATCCGTGTGGTCACGATAGAAGAGGTCGCGGAATACGCGGGTGTTTCCGTTGCGACGGTTTCAAGAGTTCTCAATAACAGCAGCACCGTCCGCCCCACAACGGCGGAAAAGGTGAATGCCGCAATAAAGAAGCTGGACTATATCCCCAACCAGTCGGCGCGCAATCTCAGGCGCAGCGAAAGCCGCGTCATTTTGACCCTTGCGCCGAACTTCTCAAACCCGTACTATTCCCGCATCCTCACCGGTATTGGTGATCTTGCGCAGGAGCGGGGGTACAGTGTGCTTATCTGCAACACGTCCAGCTGTGCCGCCAATGAAAAGCGGTTTTTGAAGATGCTTGACACACGCCGCTCAGATGGTGCGATATTCCTCGGCTGCCGCAAGAGCAGCGAGTGGATACGCCGCTATGCGGATAATTATCCGCTTGTGCAATGCTGTGAGTATGTGCCGGATTTCGGCGCTACTGTATCTATAGATAATTATAAGGCCGCGTATGAGACGGTCAGCTATCTAATCTCCCTTGGGCATAAGCGCGTTGCGATGCTCAGCGCGGATAATGACTTTATCTCCACCACGCTGCGCCGCAAAGGGTATGAGGACGCTTTGCGGGATGCCGGTCTTGAATTTGGGGAGGAGCTTATCGCCGCGGCGGACGCGGATTATTCCTACGCCTCGGGGCTTAAAGCCAGCGAGAAGCTTTTCAACGCGGAGAAGCGCCCCACGGCAGTGTTCTGTGTGTCGGACATTCTGGCGCTCAGCGCGATATCCTGTGCGCATGACTTCGGCCTGAACGTGCCGGAGGATGTGGCTGTTACCGGCTTTGACGATGTTGATTATACAACGATGTTCCATCCCTACCTCACCACCGTTGCACAGCCCTGCTACGAAATGGGGCGGGAGAGCGCGCGGATACTTCTTAATATGATTGCCGGCGAAAAGGTGGAAAACCCACGCACATTCTTAAAGCATGAGCTTGTTGTGAGGGAGTCTGCCGTATCGCATGAATAATGATAAAATGAGAAGGAGATTATTGAGATGCTTAGAGTAGGTGTTATCGGCTGTGGTTCAATTGCAAAGCAGCGCCATGGCTACGAATACTTCCACAATGAAAATGTGGAGATCAAGGGCTTTTTCGACAGAAAGAGCGAGCGCGTTGAGGCACTTGTGGCGCTCTACGGCGGCAAGGTGTACGCAACCATAGATGATATGCTGGCCGACCCCGAAATTGACGCGGTGTCCGTGTGCCTTGCAAATGCCGCTCATGCGGAGACTACTATCAAGGCTCTGCGCGCGGGCAAGAACGTGCTGTGCGAAAAGCCGATGGCCGTCACACTGGAAGAGTGTGAGGCGATGCTGGTCGCGGCAAAGGAAAGCGGAAAGCGCCTTATGATAGGTCACAACCAGCGCCTTGCGCCAGCACATAAAAAGGCAAAAGAGCTTCTCGCCTCCGGCGAGCTGGGGCGTGTTATCTCGTTCCAGTCCACGTTCGGCCACAAGGGACCTGAGATGTGGAGTATGGATAAGGGCGCACACACCTGGTTTTTCAAAAAGGCCAGTGCATCCTTCGGCTCTATGGCCGACCTCGGCATACATAAGATCGACCTTGTCCGCTACCTCATCGGCAGCGATATAGAGACTGTTTATTCCACGATGAAGGTGCTGGACAAGAAGTTCCCCGACGGCACACCCATTGAGGTGGATGATAACTCCGTTGAGGTGCTCAGCTTTGCAAACGGCGCACTCGGCACTGTCACAACAAGCTGGACGCATTACGGTGAGGAGTGCAATGCCACCACGCTCTACTGCGAAAAGGGCATTATGAAGCTTTACGCTGACCCGCAGTATTCACTTCAGGTCGTCAATGCAGACGGGACAAAGGTGCTGTACGCGCTTGACCGTATGCAGACCAATGAAGATGCGCAGCAGGCATCCTCCGGCGTTATTGATGAGTTTGTCTCCGCCATTGAGGAAAACCGCGTAAGCGTGCTGGATGCAGAGGACATCTTCAAGTCGATGAAGGCAGTGTTCGCCTGCCTGCGTTCTGCTGAAGAGGGGCGCGCTGTCGCACCGTGAGGTGGCTGAAAACTAATGATAATACCCGCGATAAGCGGATGTTATAAAAATTTTTTATGGAGGAAATCACATGAAAAAGATTATCGCATTGCTCATGGCACTGGTAATGGTCTTTGCACTGTGCGCTTGCGGCCAGACCGCAGCCCCTGCTGAGACTACCGCTGAGGCACCTGCCGAGGCCGCTCCCGCTGAGGAAGCAGCACCCGCAGAGGCATCCGGCAACACCATCTATGTTATGGGCCCCACCCCTGACCACGGCTGGACTGCACAGGCCGGTGCATATGCACAGGCAAAGTGCGAGGCCATCACTGCTGAGGGCACCTACAAGGCAGTTTACATGCCCGCATCCTCCGGTGAGGAGCAGGTTGACCAGGTCAACACCATCGTTGCAAACGGCGACGCAGTCGGCGTTGTTATGATGGCTCTGGACGATTCCGCTCAGGCCGGCCAGGAGACCCTCTATGCAGAAGGCATCCCCTTCATCTCCTTCGACCGTATAATCGAAGCAACCGAGAAGTACGCCATTCTCAACGCCTCCGGTGATAACTGGCAGTGCGGCGCCGGTATTGCATACTGGCTGCAGAAGAACGGCATGCAGCCGGGCGACACTGTTGTTACCCTCTACGGTGACAACGGCACTGTCTGCTCTCGCCGTGAGGAAGGCTTCCGCCAGTTCCTGAAGGGCGAGGTTGAGTACAGCGATGCTGCACTTGGCGAGAACTTCACCACCACTGAGGTTTGGGACGATGCTGCTCTCGACGCAGTATTCAACACCTACTCCGTCGTCTGCAACTGGTCTGCTGACGGTGCATACGGCTACATCGAGCAGAAGATGGAAGAGATCGTTGCTGCTGCAAAGGCAAACAACAATAAGCTCTACATCTACTCCATGGACGATGAGATGACCTTCGGCGTCCTCAATTACCTTGAGGCCGGTGCTTCCGAGGCTCTGCTTGCAGACCTTGAGGGCATGGAAGTTTACATCTCCGCTATCGGCGGTATGCAGGAGCTCTATGATGTTATGTCCGGCACTTCCTCTCAGTCTGAGCTGGCCAACAAGTACTTCGACGACATGATGAGCATGTACTTCTCCCCGAAGATGATGCAGGATGTCATCGACCAGATGCTCAACTTCCTCGCCGGCGATTGGAGCTACGAGGTCGGTTCTGGTGAGTACCAGCCCGTTTGGATCGTTGGCCGCGACAACGTCAGCGAGTACGAGGGCTTCAAGGGCCACGCCTGATTCTGATTCAGCACTTAGTATCCTCGCGGATGCAGGGGTTTCCCCTGCATCCGCAATTCCAATGAGCGCTTATAATAGTCAGCTCATAAACGACCCCAATTTTGAGCAAGGAGACCGCATACATGACTATCCTTGATATGAACCATGTTACCAAGGCATTCGGCGGCAACACTGTGCTTTCCGATATCCACTTCACCGTGGAGGAGGGCGAGATCCATGCGCTGCTCGGCGAAAACGGCGCAGGAAAGTCAACGCTGATGAATATACTCACTGGTGTTATTCCGGCTGACTCCGGCGAGATAACCTTCCTTGGCAAATCCTATCCCAGCCCGACCATACGCCAGATGGAGGAGGCGGGCATTGCCTTTGTCCATCAGGAGCTTAATGTCATCAACGACCTCACCGTTGCCGACAATATATTTCTCTGCCGCGAACTGACAGGCAAGCTGGGTCTCTTAAAGCGCAAGGAGCAGATTGCCCGCACAAAGCAGCTTTTTGAGGATCTCGGCGTGGACATTGACCCCACCGTTATGGTCAGTGAGCTTAAAACCAGTGAAAAACAGCTTCTTGAGATATGCCGCGCACTCTATGCAGATGCAAAGCTTCTCATCCTTGATGAGCCGACCACGGCTCTCTCCAATAACGAGATCGACCACCTGTTTGGAATACTTCGTAAATTGAAAACTCAGGGGAAATCGTTCATCTTTATCTCCCACAAGATGCCGGAGATATTTGCAATTGCGGATAGATACACCGTTTTGCGCAATGGTGAGTTTATTTCCTCAGGCTATATAAAGGATACCGACCCGCACACCATCACCTCCGATATGGTCGGCAAAAAGTATGTTGACGAGGAGGTATATCAGCCGCGCGAACTGGGGGAGCCGGTGCTTGAACTGAAAGGTTTGAGCGGACAGGGCTTTACCGGCATTGACATGACCGTGCGCAAGGGTGAGATCGTCGCCCTCACGGGTCTGGCAGGCTGCGGCGCGAGTGAGCTGATGCAGACGATGTTCGGCGCACTTCCCACAGAGAGCGGGCAGATTCTTGTCCGCGGTGAGCCGATACACGGCGCATCCGTTAAATTCATGAAGCGCGGTGTAGGTATGCTTCCTGCAAACAGAAAGGAAAACTCAGTCGTGCCGGACATGAGTATTCTGGAGAACTTCTACCTTGCCGAGCATGAAGTGTCCCGCAATAAACCGTTCATCTCCAAAAAAAATGAACAGAGCCGCTACAGTGAGTATAAAGAGATGCTGCACGTCAAGGCTGATGACAGCAACCTTAATATCAGCTCACTTTCCGGCGGCAACCAGCAGAAAATATTCATTGCCCGCTGGCTGAATATCGGCGCGGATGTGCTGCTGTTCGATAACCCCACGCAGGGCGTTGACGTTGGCGCAAAGGCCGAGATATACAAGCTTATGCTTGAGTTTGCCAACGCCGGCAAGGCGGTTATATTCAACACGCTTGAAATACCCGAGATACAAAAGGTCGCAGACCGCTGCATCGTGTTCTATGAGGGACGCATTGCAAAGGAATTTACACACGCAGAAGTCAATGAGCATGATGTTATGCTCTATTCCACCAACGCGATAGAGACTCATGTGGAGGTAGCACAATGAAAAAGAAAAATGGTTTCCTCAGCACCATAGGCAAGGTATGGTCGCAGTACAGCTTCATCTTCGTCATGCTCATCATCATGGTTGCCTATGCATTCACCATCAACGCCAACGGCAACACGTTTAAGTGGAGTCATGTTGCCGCAATATTGAGCAGCCAGAACACCTGTATCGTCGGCACAATGGCGCTTGGCATGGCGTTCGTCATCATCACCGGGCAGATCGACCTCTCCATCGGTTCTTCCCTCGTGCTCTGCACCGGCGTTACGATAATGACCTTCAACGTCACAAACTCCATCCCGCTTATGATCCTCGCGGCGCTTGCCTCCGGTGCGCTGTGCGGCGCGATAAACGGTGTGCTGGTCGGCTGTGCAAAGATGCCTCCCTTCGTTGTCACCCTCGGCACAATGCTTATCTACCGCTCACTCACGCTGTCTGTGGTGCGTTCCATTGATCCGGCGATTTCCGGTTCATCCTCCAGCCAGTTCGCAATGATGAGCAGCAACAGCAACTATGAGTTCCTGCGCATGAAGTTTGGTACAGGCAAGCTCGCTATCGGCTCGTTCTCTATCCCGTATATCACTTTCGTGTTTGTGCTGATGGTCGTCCTTTTCGTCATCATCGCCAACAACACCAAGTACGGCAAGAGTGTTTACGCTGTCGGCTCCAATGAAAAGAGCGCGCGTCTGGCCGGTATCAACACCACTTGGGTCAAGGTGTCCGTGTTCATCATCACCGGTCTTATGGTCGGCGTGGCCAGTGTTATTCAGGCCTGCAAGATCGGCAACGTGACTCCGGCCTCCTCCGGTCAGAGCTATGAAATGTACGCTATCGCGGCTGTTGTCCTCGCGGGCATCAACATGGCCGGCGGTAAGGGCAATATGCTGGGCGTTATCTTCGGCGCACTGTCCTACACCACGATAAACTTCATCATCGTCTCCATCCCGTCACTGAGTGTTGACATTCAGGATACCTTCCAGGGTCTTGTCCTTATCATCGTCATCCTCATCCAGACGATAGGACCGGTTGTTAAGGAGAGCATCCAGCGCTCCAAGAAGCGCCACAATGCTGCTGCCGCCTGACGGTATCAGCATCTACAATCAAAAGAACGAAAACGCGCCGCAGTCTTTAACAGGTTGCGGCGCGTGAACATGGATTCTTCCAGCGCCGCGCACGGCGGGAAAGGGCAACTGAATGAAAAAATACTTCGCAAAGGTGACGTGGCGGCGGTTTATTGTGATGGCCGTAGGCATCGTGCTGCTTGCACTGGGCATATCGCTTTTCAAGCTGTCCCTCATGGGTAATGACCCCAGCAGCGCAATGGTCATGGCCATTGGGGACACTGTCGGCCTCGGCTTTGCACCGGCGCTGTTTATTGCAAACTGTATCTGGTTTGTGTCGGAGATCATATTCGGGCGCAAGTATATAGGCATAGGCACATTTGCAAATTGGTTTGGCGTGGGTATAATATCCTCCACCTTCACAAGCCTTATAAGCGCCGCGTTCACACTGCCAACAGCGTTTTTCCCACGCCTGCTTATCATGCTGGCCGGTATCATCGTGCTCAGTCTGGCCTGCTCAATGTATCAGACGGCAGATGTAGGCATTGCGCCGTATGACGCGCTGGCGGTCGTGCTTGATGATAAGTTGGCGAAAATACCGTACTTCTGGTGCCGTATTTTTACAGATGGGCTCAGCGCGCTTATCGCGTATCTGTTCGGCGGTATAGTCGGCCTTGGCACGCTGGTGTGCGCCCTCGGACTGGGACCCTTTATCAGCTTCTTTGATCGCCACGTTTCGCGTAAGCTGTGCGGCGTAGAGGCAAAGAAATGATTATAAAAAAGCAAAAAAGCTGTGGTACAGTTATCATGTACCACAGCTTTTCTATGTGATATTTTTACTTTTCGAGGGTCTCTTTGCTCGCGCCCTTGCAAGCCTTGACAACCAGTGAGGACAGTGCCACAAGCGCGATAACGTTGGGTATGACCATTATGTTGTTGAACATATCAGTCAGCTCCCACACGAGGTCATTGGAAAGGCATGAGCCGAGGAAGATGAAGCACAGCGCCAGAACAGAGTAGACGGGCACGGCCTTTTTGCCGAAGAGGTACTCAACGTTCACCTTGCCAAAGAAATTCCAGCCGATCACGGTTGAAAACGCGAAGAAGAACAGACACACCGCCACAAAGAGAGCACCCAGCTCACTGCCAAAAACGCTGGAGAATGCGAGCTGTGCCATGTTGGTTTTTGTGATACCCTCAGCGGCACCAGCGGCGAGAGGTCCGTTGCCGGCGTACAGCGTGGACACAACTACAAGCGCGGTTATCGTCAGGACAACGAAGGTATCAAAGAAAAGGCCGATCATTGCCACAACGCCCTGATCGTGCGGCTTTTCAACGTTTGCCATTGCGTGCGCGTGCGGGGTAGAACCCATACCGGCCTCGTTGGAGAACAGTCCGCGCTTTGCACCCTGACTGATGGCGGTTTTCAGCGCGTAGCCGAGACCACCGCCGATGATGGCGTTGGGGACGAAGGCGTACTTGAATATCATTGCAATGGTTTCGGGAATGTACTGTATGCGGGCAATAAGGATGATAATGCCGCCGACAATGTACAGCGATGCCATAACAGGCACCATTTTCTCCGTGACAGAGGCGATGCGCTGTATGCCGCCGAGGAAGATAATGCCGGAGATGATGGTCACCACAATGCCGACCGTCCATGTCGGCACGCCCAGCGCGTTAGAGCAGGTTTCACCGATGGAATTGGACTGCACCATGCATCCCATGAAGCCGAGCGCGAGGATGAGCGCCACAGCGAAGAAGCCTGCAAGGAACTTGCCAAAGCCGTTGGGAAATGCACGCTGGATATAGTAGACAGGGCCGCCGTGAATTGCACCGTCAGCGTCAACTGTGCGCGTCTCCTGCGCGAGTACGGCTTCAGAGTAAATCGTGGCCATGCCGAAAAACGCGATTATCCACATCCAGAAGATAGCGCCGGGGCCGCCGATAAGTATCGCGCCGGACGCGCCGATGATGTTGCCCGTGCCGACCTGCGCGGCAATGGCCGTGGCCAGCGCCTGAAATGAGCTGAGACCGCCCCCGTGCTTGCCGCCGTGTAGCGAGAAACTGCCGAACGTGCGGTTCCAACCCTCTTTGAAGCAGCGCACCTGCACAAAGCGGGTCTTGATGGTGAAGAACAGACCTGTACCGACCAGCAGAAAGATCAGAATATAGTCCGACAGGTACATGTTGATTTTCTGAACGATGTTGAGTAATGACATTTGTGCTTCCTCCTGATAAAAAAATAAAGTTGCCGACAAAACAGCAACTCTGGATAAAGAGCATCAGGCAATCAAAACACGATATGCCATATACCCGCTCTGTCCTTTGGCCTGAGAGATTCGAGCTTTTACGCTCTTGCACCTTCGGCACCCAATAAGGGATTCTCCAGAGTTTCCTCCGCCAACAGTCTCTCGCGATCCTGCGGGCTTCACCGGAATTATTTTGTTGTGAGTTTAATATAGCATAGTGTGTTATAAAATGCAAGTATTTTGATATTTTTTGTCAAAGTGCAAAATGGCAGAACGCAAAGAACTTAACGTATAGTTGATAATGAATAAAAAACCGGCGGCGGATGCGTTAAACATCCACCGCCGGTGAATAATTATTTAGTTATCTGCGCTCAATACAAATCGTTTGTGTCCATAAGTGCCACGGCAAATTCCAGCTCCTCACCGTCACGCCAGACGGTGAATATCATCACGTCACCTACCTCAAGCGTGTTCTTTACTGAGGTTATATCGTCGCTGCTCTCTACCGGCTTGAAGTTGACCTGTGTGATGATGTCACCGGCCTTCATTCCCTGACGCTCTGCGTCAGAGCCTTTTGAAACCTCTGTGACGTACAGTCCCTGTTCGGGCAGACCGTATTCCTCCACGGCAGTTTTGGGTATCGCACCGACTGTGATGCCGATGCTGGTGCGGCCGCGCACCTCACCAAACTCTAACAGCGCGTCAACGATCTCTTTTGCAGTGTCGCTCGGTATGGCAAAGCCGATACCCTCAATACTGGTGTAGTTTGACACCATCTTCATGTTCGTCACGCCGATAACCTGTCCGAACATATTGAACAGTGCCCCGCCGGAGTTGCCCTCGTTCAGGGCAGTGTTGGTCTGCAGCAGGGTCATGCTGCGCCCTTTGTAGGTCATGCCGCGCTCAATACCGGAGATTATACCGTTTGTCAGCGTGGCGCGGTAGTTTTCGCTGAGCGGATTGCCTATCGCAGCAACCTCGTCACCCACGGCAAGATTGTGTGCAGAGCCAAAGCTGGCAGGGGAGAGGCCGGTCGCTTCAATTTTCAGGATGGCAATGTCGCTTATAGCGTCTGCCCCGATGAGTGCGGCCTCATACTCGGTGTTGTCGTGCAGCTTGACGCTTGCGCTGTCGCAGCCGTCAATAACATGGGTGTTTGTGAGGATCAGCCCATCCTCGCTGAGGATGATACCGGTGCCCCAATAATAGCCAACCTTGTCGTCAACATAGCCGTATATCGCCACAATGGAGGGGGCGCACTGCTCATAAAGCTCTGACAGTGTGAGTACCTGATCGCCGGTTGAGTCAAGCGTCATTTCATAATCGGTGGTAAGCTCAGCACGCGGAATGTCTATCTGCGCAACGTCAGTGTCGGTGGAGGTGTAGTAACTGTCGAAAAACTCCTCTTTAGTGTCCGGCATATCCTCCGGATCAACCGTGCTGTAATACCAGTTGAATTCATTTGCCTGCTCACTGCGCTTTGCAAAATATATTGAGGACACAACCAGAAGCGCAATCAGCAGAAATATGCTGAAAAAGACCAGCACCTTGTAGCTCCTGCGCCGCTTTTTCGACTCGGCCTGAAGCTTGCTAAGTTCAAGAGAGGACGCGGCCGCCGTGTTGTACCACGGTGTGCAGTCGTACCACTCATATTCATTATTACTCATATCTAACCCTCTAATTATACAAACACGTTATACCAACGGCAGTGTGAACACAAACTCCGTTGCGCCGTCCTCACTGCGCACGGCAATATCCTCGTCATGACTGTTGATAATAGACTTGACAAGATACAGCCCAAGCCCGACACCGCTTGTGTCGAGACTGCGCGAACGGTCAGACTTGTGAAAGCGGTCAAAGATGAACGGCAGATCGTCCGGCGGGATGGTCTCGCCGATATCCTTTACCGACACATAGGCCTTGCCGTTGTCCTTATAAAGGCGTAAGGTTATGCAGGTGTTGGGATGCGCGAACTTAACGGCGTTGTCGAGAAGATTATATATCACCTGCGTTATCGCGTCCTTATCCGCGCGCACCATGATGTGGTTATCCGGCAACTGCGGGTCAACGTCAAGATTCTTCTGCGTGGCGCGGCTTTCAAAGCTTAAAAGCGTCTGCACTACAAGCTCTGTCAGGTCGAACACAGTGCGCTTTGTCTCGTCAGAGGCGCGCGCCTTCATCTGCGACACGTCCAGCATATCGCGCACAAGGCGGGACAGGCGGCGCGTTTCATCGCGGATAGAGCGCAGGTATTTCGCCTCATCCTCCGGCGGGATAGTGCCGTCAAGTATACCATCTGCAAAACCGGAGATCGTGGTCATGGGTGTTCTCAGCTCGTGCGAGATGTTGGCGATAAATTCACTTCTGCGCGCCTCAGCAACCTCAAGTGAGTCGGCCATCTTGTTGAACGAATCAATAAGCGCGCCCATTTCATCGGTGGAATCCTCCACCTGCTTTACGCGCACGGAGAAGTCACCGCGGGCAAACTTGCGTGACGCGGCGGCAATCTCATCCAGCGGACGCGCCATGCGCTTGGAGTAGACAAGCGATATGGCCAGCGCCGCGACGAACACAGAGATTGTGACGAACGCCGCAACCTCCAAAAAGGTTGACCATGCGCCCAGTATATTGTCTATCGCGTTTGAAACAAAAACGTAGCCCAGCACCTCGCTGTCATCGGCCACGATTATCGGCTGTGCCACGACATAGCGGCTGCTGGAATACATTCCGCCGAGGTCGGATATCTGGTTCATTGAACCGGTTGAATCTAAAAGGGCGATTATGTCTGTCGGCATGGCATAGCCCATATGCTCGCACACGGGCTTCCTGTCAGAGCAGGTGACGACAACGCCGTCAGAGTCGGCAATGAACACATGGTTCCCCGTGGAGTTTGACACGGAGGAGAGTGTCATACTCAAAACCCAGCTTTTAAGAGAGCTGCTTGGTGCGATCGCGGCGGCCGTGCGCGACACCTCGTGCGCGGAGTTTACCATATCCTCGCGGTATTCGGTGATGAGGTAGTTGCGCCCGATGGCGACAAACGAACACGCCACAATGAGAAAGCAGACAGCAACCATTGTCGCGGTCGCGACAAAGTTGCGAAGATATATGCTTTTCATGCCTGAATTTAATCTATTACCTCAAACTTATAGCCCACGCCCCAAACGGTTTTGAGACTCCACTTCTCGGACACGCCCTCCAGCTTCTCTCTCAAACGCTTTATGTGGACATCCACCGTGCGGGAGTCACCGAAATAGTCAAAGCCCCATACCTCGTCAAGCAGCTGGTTGCGCGTGAACACGCGGTTGGGAGAAGAGGCGAGGTGATAGAGAAGCTCCATCTCTTTCGGCGGTGTGTCTACCTTCTTGCCGTCCACTATCAACTCGTAGGAGTCAAGATTTATCACGAGCTTGTCAAAGCTCAGCTTTTTGTCCACAGGAGAGTCGGCATCTGTGCGGCGCATAACTGCGTGCACGCGGGCAATCAGCTCCTTGACATCAAACGGCTTTGTGACGTAGTCATCCGCGCCCATTTCAAGGCCGTTTACCTTGTCATTCGTCTCGCCCTTGGCGGTCAGCATGATTATCGGCGTGGAGGAGCGCTCGCGTATCTCGCGGCAGACCTGCCAGCCGTCCTTCACCGGAAGCATAATGTCCAGCAGAACAACATCCGGCTGGAACAGGTCAAAGGTGGACTTTGCCTTGCCGCCGTCGGACGCGATCATTACTTCAAAACCGTCCTTACCCAGATACAGACGCAAAAGCTCTGCAATGTTTTCATCATCTTCCACAACAAGTGCGCGTTTATTCATATGTTTTGCCCCCTCTTTAAAAATCTGCTTCAATAATACAATATTATACGTTATGCGAGAAAACAATGGTTAAAAAAATGTAAAATGGTCTTTGCGAAAACAGCGTTACGCGCATTTTCATAAAGACCATTGTGTGTTATCTGCGGGTGGTGAAATACCGTCAGGCTTTCGGCTCGTGCTCCGCACTATTTTTGCGCTTGGAAGAACCGAGAGTGAAATTCGGCTCCGTTCCCCTTACAAGGCGGATAATATTCTCCCTGTGCCGCGCCACGACCAGCAGCATTGCACCTGCGGCCAGCAGCAGGCGGGGGAGGGACAGCCCCAAATACGCGGCCGCGGCAAAGCCGCTGACAGCCGCCATCAGAGACCCGAGTGAGACCTTGCGGCTGAGCACGGCAAACAGCGCGAAGAATACAGCGGCCACAGCAAGCACCCGCCAATCTATCAGCAGGAACACCATTGCACCGACAGACACGCCCTTGCCGCCGCGGAACTCATGGAGCGCGGGATAGCAATGACCCAGAAGACACGCCGCACCGCACACGCACATTCCGTTCTCGCCTAACAGCAGCCAGCCCAGAAGCATGGCCGCCGCCGCTTTCAGCATATCGCCTGCAAGCGTGATAAGCCCCAGATGAAGCCCGAAAACACGCGCCATATTTGTCGCACCGGCGTTGCCGCTGCCCTGTGCGCGCACGTCATTTTTCATCACGGTGCGTGAGATGAATATGGACACGCTCAGTGAACCGAGGAGATATGCGAAGACAGTGGAAAATAGATATTTAAGAACAATCATGTCAAATAGCTGCAAATCCTTCAAAAAATTTAATGACATTATAGCCTATAAACATTTGCTTTGCAACAGGATTATATCCAAGTTTATGCTAATTTAACAACTATTCGCCTGAACTGTCGCGACAGTGTGGGTTTATATGCCGCCAAAATCCGTCCACGGCCATGCTGAGGGCGATGCGGCCTGAAAATGCACGCGCTCTCCGCTTTGCGGATGGGTAAAGCTGAGCGAATGTGACCACAGTGCAATGTTACATTCACCATCCGTGAGTGTGCCGTACTTTCTGTCGCCCACGAGCGGGTGAGAGCGGGCGGCGAATTGACAACGTATCTGATGTGTGCGGCCGGTTATAAGCTCAATGCGCACAAGCGTCATGCCCTGCCGCTCTGACAGCGCCTCATAGCGAAGCTCTGCCGGCAGCACGCCCTTACCCGGAGTGTCGGTTACAAAGGTCATGCGGCGCGCTTTGTCACGCCAAAGTAGATCCTCCATTGTACCGTGAGAGGGGAGTGCGCCGTGCACCACGGCAAGATACTCCTTGTCAAATTCATCATCGCGTATCTGCCGGCTAAGCTCACTTGCGGCGGCGGCTGTGCGCGCCAGCACCATAAGCCCGCCAACTGCCCTGTCAAGGCGGTGCACTGTGCGCGCCTCGCCGCCGAGTGCCTCCCGCACGAGCTGGGGCATCCCACCCTCCTCATCGGTGGACAGCACCTTCGGCGGCTTTATGCACACGGCAATGTGCTCATCATGATATAAAACGTCCATATATGCTCCTGTATAAACTCAGCGCCCCGATCACACGGGGCGCTGAATAAATAGGTTTTGGTTTGTGTTCAGCTTATAAAGCTTACATCTCTTTCTTCCTCTTGGGGATGAGTGCGATTGCACCGACACCGGAGATTATCATAACTGCGACCCAGATGGCGAGGTTGCTCTCGTCACCGGTTGCGGGTGCGTAGTTGGCAGTGACAATGCGGAAGGTAGCAGTCTCAGTGCCGCCGTTGGCGTTGCTAAGCTTCATGGTGTACGTGCCGTAGTTGAGCAGGTTGAGGAAGTTAGCCTTGAGAGTGATGCTCTTGCCGTCGTTGGAGAGCGTGTAGTTTGCCGGATCGATGGTCGTGCCGGAGATGGTGACGCTCTTTATTGCACTGTTGGAGTTGAAGTAGAGATTGTTGGCTGTGCCGCGGACGTGGGCGTTGTCGCCGTATACTGCGCTGGCAGTGCCGTTGATGGTGATGGTGGCGTACTGCGTGCCGGCGTTGGTACCGTCAGCGTAAACGGTGTTAACGGTGAGAACGTGGTTGCCTGCGGACAGGGTGGAGAGGTAGCTGGAGTTGATGATGAGGTTCTTGCTGCTCCAGACATAGTTGTACTTGCTGTTGTTGCCGCTGCCGGTGATGCACACGCCGTCTATGTATGCGCTGAAGAGCGTAGGCTCAACAGTGAAGGTGAGGTTGCCCTGACCCTTTGTCCAGGAGACAGTGGTGGGAGAGAGAACTGCATCGCCGTAGCCAACGGAGTTGACAGGAACCTGGATGGAGCCGCTCTCGCCGTGTGCGGAGGTGGCAGTTATGGTGACATAGCCGCTGCCCTTGCCTGCGGTGAGGCCGAAGGTGTTGGCAGAGCTGTTGGTGGACTTGGTGATGATGGAAACACCGCTGGGAGAGGTGCTGTAGCTCCAAGTGAAGATCTCAGAGGAGTCAGCGCCGGAGACGTAGAACCATACTTCCTGACCGGCCTGCATGGACTCAGCACCGCCGATGACCAGAGTGCGCGGAGCGTTGACGTAAACGGTGAGAACGTTGGAGATGGTGCCGGTCTTGGTGTGGGCAACGATGTTCACGGTGCCTGCCTTGGTGCCGGTGAAGGTGACAGTCTCATTGCCGCTGACAACATCAAAGGTGCCATAGCCATCGCCGCTGTGGATCTCCCAGTAACCGATGGAAGCATTGCTTACGGTTGCCTTGAGCTTGAGCGTGTTGTTGACGAGAATAGAGGTGTTGCCGCTGACAGAGGCGATGGAGATCGTCTCAGGAGCGACCGGAGCACTGGCTGCTGCGGAAACATTGATGGTGCACTTTGCGGTCAGCTTATTCCCGTTGTTGTCATTTGCCTTGGTCTCAACCGAAACAACATAGGTTCCGGCAGAGGGGAAGGTGTAGCTGTGCGCATAGTCGGTTTCACTGACCAGATTGGCAGTGGCCGGATCGGTCCAATTGACCTTGTCACTGCAGTCATCTTCATAATGAACCTCTGCTGTTACAGTGACGGTCTCGCCAACAACTGCATCAATGCTGATGTTGGAGCCGGGGCCGGCAGTGGCACCATCGGAGCTTTCTGCTGTGAGAGTAACGTCGGTGACGTGCGGGTTGTCCGCGTATGCCCCAACGGTCATGAAGCTTGCCAGCACACAGACCAGAAGCAGAGCGGAAATAACTTTCTTCATGGTTTTCATTTTCTTAAAATCCCCCTTATGAGATTTATTTTATAAGATCTCAGACGGCAGTATATGCCGCGACCTATCAGAGGTCACACATAATGTAACACATCGTAACTAAAATTGCAAGACTTTTTTGAAAAAATTTTTATTATTTTTTACCGTTTTGTAACTATCCTATATTTTGCCCATAGTTATATGCGGCAATCAATATATGGTGGTCACGATGTGCGCAGCGCAGAACCTATTATGAGGCTGATACTTGTCCTGTACCTATATAACGTTTTAAAACCGAAAAAGTTTCATCCTGCGGCAAAAAAATATGTAACAAATTCAACCTTGTTTACATAATATCACCGACGAAGAAAAAATGCAAGCCTGTCTCTAATTAAATTGTATGGCTTGCTCTGCACACATGGGTGAAACGTATTTCTGGTGTATATAATTGTGAATTTGTGCATTTTAAACCCTTGATAACGTTCGCGGAAACTACAAAAACGACGCGAATCAAGCATTTATATAATGAAATATAAAAAACAGAATGATTTTGAATGGCATAATAGCTAAAAAACTCAAAAGCGCTTGTGCAATTCGACTATATACTGTCTTGGCACTGCTGATATTTCGGCAGATTGCATGAATTTGGCTGAATTGACCAAAAAGGCCTCAAAATATTCTTGTCAAATCACGGATAATAGGTTAATATGCACATAAAGGCGAGGCCTTTATTTTTGCTCAAGGAGATATTAGTATGGGAATCATAGGTTGGCTGACCGTTGTTGCGGCGGTTCTGGCGCTGCTTTTCGCGGCGTACAAAGCAAATTATGTGCAAAAAGCTGCACCGGGCAATGAGCGGATGCGGGAGATAGCGGGCGCAATCGCCGAGGGCGCGGACGCATTTTTGAAATCGGAGTATAAAATACTCGCTGTGTTTATAACTGTGCTTTTTGTGCTGATCGCGCTCTTCATAGATATTGGCACGGCGATATGCTTTGTTGTCGGTGCGCTGTTTTCTATTCTTGCAGGCTTTTTTGGTATGCGCGTTGCGACCAAGGCCAATGTGCGCACGGCAAACGCCGCGATGGAGCATGGTATGAACCGTGCCCTGTCCATTGCGTTCTCCGGCGGCTCTGTTATGGGTATGTGCGTTGTCGGCCTCGGCCTTTTGGGGTGCAGCCTTATCTATATACTTACCGGTGACTACAACATTCTCTTCGGCTTCTCTCTGGGCGCTTCGTCCATCGCGCTGTTTGCGCGTGTGGGCGGCGGTATCTACACTAAGGCTGCTGACGTTGGCGCTGACCTCGTCGGCAAGGTTGAGGCCGGTATACCTGAGGATGACCCCCGCAACCCCGCCGTTATTGCCGACAATGTGGGCGACAACGTGGGTGATGTGGCCGGTATGGGCGCAGACCTTTTTGAAAGCTATGTAGGTGCGCTTGTCTCCGCGCTGACGCTGGGCGTCGCGGCGAAGGGCGCTGTGTTCGAGGGTGCAGGTGCGCTCTATCCGCTGGCTATTGCGGCAGTAGGTATTATCGCGTCCATTATTGCCACGTTCTTTGTGCGCGGCAAGGACGGGTCAAATCCGCACAAGGCGCTTAAAATGGGCTCTTACGTCTCAGCCGGTATAGTTATGGTGGCATCGCTGTTCCTCAGCAAGATGTTCTTTGGCCGCCTTTACTGCGCTGCGGCTGTTATTTCCGGCATAATTGTCGGCCTTGTCATCGGCATTGTCACCGAGGTTTACACCTCTGAGGATTATAACTCTGTCAAGCGCATTGCCGACCAGTCCGAAACCGGCTCTGCCACCACCATCATCTCCGGTGTTGCGGTAGGCATGAAGAGCACCTGGGTGCCGATACTGCTCATCTGCCTTGGCATATATGTATCTTACTCCGTCACCAATGACCTTTACGGCATTGCCCTGGCCGCTGTCGGTATGCTCTGCACCACCGGCATAACTGTCGCGGTTGACGCCTACGGCCCCATTGCCGATAACTCCGGCGGTATTGCGGAGATGAGCGGCCTTGACCCCAAGGTGCGCGAGATAACCGACAAGCTGGACGCTGTCGGCAACACGACCGCCGCAATGGGCAAGGGCTTTGCGATCGGCTCTGCTGCGCTGACAGCGCTGGCGCTGTTCGTGTCCTACGCAACCGAAGTAAAGCTCACTACGCTTGACCTGCTCGACCCCTATGTTGTTATCGGCCTTCTTATCGGCGGTATGCTTCCGTTTGCGTTCTCCGCAATGACCATGGACTCCGTTTCCAAGGCGGCGTACAAGATGATAGAGGAGGTTCGCCGTCAGTTCTACGAGATACCCGGCATACTGGAGGGCAAGGCGCGCCCCGACTACAGCTCCTGCGTGTCCATCTCCACAAAGGCGGCACTGCATGAGATGATAGTACCCGGCGTGATGGCCGTGGCTGCCCCGCTGCTGGTGGGTATACTCTTCGGCGCGGGCGCACTGGGCGGCCTGCTGGCAGGCTCTCTTGTCACCGGCGTTCTGCTGGCAATATATATGTCCAACTCCGGCGGCGCATGGGATAACGCCAAGAAGTACATAGAGGGTGGTCATCACGGCGGCAAAGGCTCTGCCGCGCACAAGGCCGCCGTTGTCGGTGACACAGTCGGCGACCCGTTCAAAGATACCTCCGGCCCCTCCATCAACATCCTTATCAAGCTTATGACAGTGGTTTCCCTTGTGTTTGCCCCCATCTTTATAAAGTTCGGCGGTCTGCTGTAATAGGCGGCTGTCAGGAAATCAGCTATCCGGCGCAGGTTTGCCCTGCGCCGGAATTTTTTCTGATTATTTACCCTTTCCCTGCAACCTTTTCGGTTAAAGCGCTTCTATTATAGTGAGGGCACATAAAGGAGGGAGCAAAAGTGGAAGACGGAAAGATAGTTGAGCTGTACTGGGCGCGCTCTGAGCAGGCCATTGCGGAAACTGCAATAAAATACGGCAAGTACTGCACGGCGATAGCGGTCAATATCCTTGCCAACACCGCCGATGCAGAGGAATGTGTGAACGACACCTACATGAACGCGTGGCGCTCCATGCCGACGCACCGCCCCACGCACCTTGCACCGTATCTCGGCAAGCTGACGCGCTGGCTGTCACTCAGCCGCCTGCGCGATAACAGTACGCTGAGTCGCGGCAGGGGTGAACTGCCGCTTGTGCTGGATGAGCTTGCCCAGACGCTGGATTCCGGCGCGGACACGCAAGCACAATTGGAGCTGAAAGAGCTAAGCGCAGAGCTGAGAAAGCTGATTGCAGCGCTGGGCGCGGATGAGCGGGATGTGTTCCTGGCGAGATATTGGTATGCCGCGCCGATTGCGGACATTGCATTGCGATTCGGCTACACGCCGAGCAAGGTAAAAACCATGCTGCACCGCACGAGGAAAAAGCTTTTGACGCAGTTGAGGGAGGCGGAACTATGCTGACAAGTGAACTGGTGATGCTGGCGATGAATGACAGCGAGGATGAATACATAATCGCCGCAGGCGAGAGAATGGGCTATATCACGCCGGATGCACACGCCCGAACAGGCGCAAAGCGGATAATAACGCTTGCACTGGCGGCGGCACTGGTGCTGGGGCTGGGCGCGGCAGCCTACGCCGTGGGCGTACACGCCGGATTTTTCCGCGCTGTATTCGGCACGGGCGTTTCAGGGCAGGCGGCGTACGCAACAGAATTGACAGATCCGGACGGAAACCACCTTAAAACAGAAAAATATCCCGCGATAGAGCGGACAGACATGGATGAGGAACGCGCGGAGGACGTGGCAGGCGCATATGTGTCCGCTGTGGGGCAGAGCGTTTCTGTTGGACAGTTCACCTTCACCGTGCGCGAGGCCATAGTTGACGCGGATGGGATAGGCGCACTGACCGTTGATGTGGATGCACCAAACGGCCACGGCCTGAATCGTGACGGCAGCTTTATAAATAACACCGTGCCTGAAAGCTATTTTGGCTATTCCATACAGAGCAGCAGCGGCGAAATGATTGCCGGCCGCGATTATCCGGTACAGGACGGTTATACCGACACGCACATTGCGTATGCTTATGCGTTTGCGCCGCCCAAATCGCTTGCGCCGGATGAAAGCGTGGTGCTGAGATTTTATGTGCGCACAGGAGAGGGTAGTCAGGAGGCGGATATAGTTATACCGGCGGCAGAGCGCGTGCCGACTGTGCATTTCACGGCAGAGGGACTGAACGTGTCAATTTCGCCTGTGGGTATGACACTGCGCTTTGAAAATGCGCGTAATAACGGCGAATGGGAGGAATATGTCACCGACAATATCGAACTGAGCTTTGCCGATGGAAGCCGGTACACCGTGAAAGGGGATGGCGTATCCAACATTATGGTCAGCACCGCCGACACGGAGAATGTAGGCACACTTAAATATACATTCAACCGCTTGGTCAATGTAGACGCGGTGCGCGAAATATCCGTCTCCGCAGTGCACTGCACCCTTACCGGCGAAGAAGGGGAGCACTATATACTGCAAGCGGAATAGAGAAAATGGGGCTGTAGCGAAATGAAAGTTTAGCTACAGCCCCGCACCGTGTCGGAGACAGAAAAGCAGTGATTAAACTCTTTTAGAGAACCCGCTGACGTGAAACAAGCATTTTTCTTTAGCTCCCTCTGACGAGGGAGCTGTCAGCCGTTAGGCTGACTGAGGGAGAGATTGTATACGCCTTTGCCCAAACACAAGAACTTTTCAACGAAAAAGTCTCTCCCTCTGCCAAAAATCGCTGATTTTTGGCACCTCCCTCATCAGAGGGAGGCAAAAGCCACACACGTTAGTGCAAAAAAACTGTAGTTTTGCACTAAAATCACGTATTTAAAGATGGCTGTAGCGATTTCCGTTTTTTGCTACAGCCCCAAATCTTGTTATATCAATTTGCAATGCCATGGTGCATCGGCGGGCTGGATAGCTCCAGCGCCTTGAAGCTGTAGCCGTTTTCCGCGCCCCATTGCAGCACAGCCTCCACGGCGGCCACGCTGAAGCCCTTTATATCGTGCTGCAACACCACAGCACAGCTTTTGCCGGCACAGCCTGAAATGATGTTCTCAGCTACACGCTGGGTGCTTTTCGTTTCACCTGCATCACCGGAATAAACGTTCCAGTCAAAGTATTTATAGCTCATATCGCTCAGCTTTCCGGCAAGGCGCGTCATTATCCCGTGGTTAAAGCGGCTGACTGTGTTTGAGCTTCCGCCCGGGAAACGGCATAGCTGGGTGTAGCTGCCGGTGAGGGCATATATCATGTCCTGCGTGCGGTTGAAATCGTCAAAAAACGCGTCCTCAGACGAATAAATACTGCCGTAATCGTGGCTGTAGCTGTGCACGCCTATCGCGTGCCCCTCATTATATGCGCGTGTTATCGCGTCACGGTATTTTTCGCGGTTGCCGGTTACGAAGAAGGTTGCCTTGGCATCGTATCGGGCGAGAACGTCCAAAAGCTCATTTGTGTACGCGCTCGGCCCATCGTCAAAGGTGAGGTAGATTACTTTCTCCTCGCGCGTGTCCTCCACGGGTAGGGCTTGCCCTGCCACTGTCACCTGCCGCTCTGCACTGACGCTTGCGCCCGCGGCATTGCAGATGCTGTAAACCACGGTGTATGTGCCGGGCGTGTCGGCGCGCAGATCGCCGCCGGTGGTGACATAGGCGCTCAGATCATTTCCGAGGGAATCCTGTGCCACAAAGCCGGGATCCTGATAATATGGGCGTGCGCTTATCGTCACGCTCTGTTCGCCCAGCAACGTTATGCGCGGGCTTGCAACGGTGTAGTTCGGGTGGCGCTCCACCACGGCGCGGTTTCCTGCGGCGTCCTCGACAGAGTATATTATGCTGTCACCCTGCGTTGTCACCCGCACTGCGTCCGTCAGATCTCCGTCATGCGCGTCCGTGGCGTGATACCCCTCCTCAACATACCCCTCAAACCAGTTGGGGTGATAATCGGGGGAGGAGTCCAGCGTTATCTCCGGCGGGGTCGTATCCACCACGTTTACAATGCGCTCGGTGGTGTAGTCGCGCGCCTTGTAGTGCGCTTTGTATACCAGCCTGTAGCTTCCGAGATGGCCGGTGTCCACCTTGCCCTGACAGTCAACACTCAGCGGTCGGGACAGGCTGAACGTGCCGACCGCCGCCGCGCTTGCGCCGGGGTCTGTGAAGCTTTGCCCGTATTCTATATTCAGTTCATCCCCACCGCTTACATAAAAGCGCACATGGCGGTTATCCATTATGAACAGCAGACCCGCCGACAGAACAAATACAAATACGCCCACGGCGATCACCGCCGAGGCCGCAGTCGTGCTCCCGCGCAGCCTGTTAAGAAGCTTTCTCATCTCTCTCGCCTCCATAAGCCTGACAGCTTAACATTAGACGTGATTATTATCCGTTTTGTTCTTGTGAATATACACAAAAAAAGGTATCTCATTGAATGTGGTGAGATACCTTTTTATAAGTTGCTTACAGCTTGTCTGTCAGTCTGTTCACCAGCGGTTTAAGCTTGCCGCTTATGAAATGCAGGATGGCGGCGGTAATAAACACCTCGGTTATCGTGATCACAGCCTCCAGCCAGACATTGCCCAGCTTGCCTATCACTGTCAGGCAGCCCTCAACAAATATCATGTGGACAAGATACACATCGTAGGACAGTGTGTCCGTCGTGTCGAAAAGCTTCTTTGCCCAATCCGGCCAGCGTATCGCGCGCGTCGCGATAAAGAGCGTGACAAATACGCCAAGTCCCAGCATAACAACGCCATACTCAAACAGAAAGGCGAAACCATAATACATCACCATCGAAACCTGACCGAAAACACTGTCATAATAATAAAACTTATACCAGTAGGTCAGCGCAGTCAGCCCAACGCCGAGTATAACGGAGATTATCCACAGCACATTCAGCTTTTTCTTGTCCTCGGTAATGTCCGCTATGAAATAGCCTATCACATAGCAGCTCAGCCAGTACGCCTTGAAGTACGATTCATATACTTTCAGCAGCACCTCCATCGCCGCGATAAGCGCGATAACGCCCAAAAGCGTGCAGCCCTTGGCCTTGAAATAGCGCTTCAGGTCATAAAGCACCGGCGTGAGGATGTAGCACAGCAGGCAGTGACAGATGTACCACAGGTGATGAACACCGTACCACCCACTGCGGCCAAGCATGATGAAAAGCAGGTTCGTCCCGCCGAGATTTTCCGGCGCGACAAAGTAATACACCGGTATTATCAGCAGAAATACGCACAGATAGTAGTCCAGCAGGATCTTCACAAAATTTTTCAGCACGAAGCTGACGCGCGAGGCGGGGTCATTAAATTCCTTGTGGGCATATAGATAGCCGCTGAGCAGCAGAAATATCTGGACTGCCGTGGACAGGAGGTTTGCCGTGATTTCATGCCCTGCCTGCTGGAACATATGGCAGGTCGTCAGCGACAGCATAGCGAGAAAGCGCATAAGACTGAGCGAATAATTCTTTGTGCGCCCTGCGCGGACAGCGGCGGCCGGTTGCGGTGTTTGCATACGGTATACACATCCAATTCAACATTCTTCACGCTATTATACCAGTGCTTTATGAAAAAATCCAGTGTCAGTTGAAAACGCCCCGCGCAATCTGATTGCGCGGGGCGTGGATGCGGTTTGCTTTATGCTCAGTGTGTGCCGTAATAGGCGTTCAGATACATCTGGCGTATCTCGCTGACCATGGGGTAGCGGGGATTTGCGGTGGTGCACTGGTCGTCAAAGGCGTTGATGGACATTTCATCCAGCGTGGCGAGGAAGTCCTGCTCATCGGGGATGTAATCCTTTATTGTGGGCTTGATGCCTACAGCGGCTTTCAGCTCGTCAATCGCGGCGATAAGCTTTTCCAGCTTCTCCTCCGGTGTGCTGCCGCCGAGATGCAGTGCGTCCGCGATCTGCGCGTAGCGCTCAAGCGTGTGGGGGTGGTCATACTGCGGGAAAGTGCCCATTCTCACCGGCGCGTCCGCGGCGTTGAAGCGCAGCACCTCATCAATCAGCAGCGCGTTGGCCACACCATGCTGCATATGGTGGAAGCCGCCCAGCTTATGCGCCATCGAATGGCACACGCCGAGAAATGCGTTGGCAAATGCCATGCCCGCCATGGTTGCGGCGTTTGCCATCTTCTCGCGCGCCTCTAGATCGGCCTGCCCATTGTTGTACGCGCGGGGGAGATACTCAAATATAATGCGCAGTGCGCCGATGGCGAGACTGTCGGTGTAGTCGGTGGCCATCATGGAGGCGTATGCCTCCAATGCGTGTGTGACAGCGTCAATGCCGGAGGAGGCGGTCAGCCCCTTGGGGGCGGTCATGTGCAGTGCGGGGTCAACTATCGCCATCTTGGGCATAAGCTCATAATCTGCGAGCGGGTACTTGATGCCGGTCTGTTCATCGGTGATCACGGCAAAGGGTGTCACCTCAGAGCCGGTGCCGGCGGTCGTGGGTATGGCGATGAAATACGCCTTTTCACCCATGCGCGGGAAGCTGTATATACGCTTTCTGATGTCGCTAAAGCGCATTGCCATGTCTGCAAAATCGACCTCGGGATGCTCATACAGCACCCACATTATCTTGGCCGCGTCCATCGCACTGCCGCCGCCCATTGCGATTATGCAGTCCGGCTGGAAGGAGCGCATCTGCTCTGCCCCCTCTCTTGCGCAGGCAAGTGTGGGGTCGGGAGTCACATCGAAGAAGGTGGTGTGCGTAATGCCCAGCTCATCCAGCTTGTCGGTGATGGGCTTTGTCGCGCCGCTGGTGAAGGAGTGGCGGCCTGTTACAATGAATACGCGCCTCTTGTCATACACATCCTTTAGCTCGTTGAGCGCAACGGGGAGACAGCCGTTTTTAATATACACCTTTTCCGGCGCTCTGAACCACAGCATATTCTCTCTCCTCTCTGCCACGGTCTTGATGTTTATAAGCTGCTTTATCGTCACATTCTCGCTGACGGCGTTGCCGCCCCATGAGCCGCAGCCCAGAGTCAGCGAGGGGGAGAGCATGAAGTTATATATATCGCCCAAACCGCCCTGCGCCGCCGGAGTGTTGACGAGGATGCGGCAGGTCTTCATATGGCGGGAGAATTTTTCAAGCTTCTTTTCACCGGTAGCGGCGTTGAGATAGATGCTGGAGGTGTGCCCCTTGCCGCCGAGTGCGATAAGCGCCTCTGCCTTGGCCACGGCATCATCAAAGCTGGATGCGCTGTACATACCCAGCACGGGGGACAGCTTTTCATGTGCGAACGGCTGCTCATCGGAAATATCATCTACTTCACCTATGAGTATCTTGGTGTGAGCGGGAACATTGATGCCCGCAAGCTCTGCAATCACAGGCGCGGCCTTGCCGACGATCTCAGCGTTCACACTGCCGTCTATGATGACCGTGCTGCCGACCTTCTCGCGCTCCTCTGCGTTGAGGAAGTAGCACCCGCGCTTTATAAACTCATCCTTTACGCGCGCATATATGCTCTCCGGCACGATGACCGCCTGCTCAGATGCGCATATCAGGCCGTTGTCGAATACCTTGGAGTGGACGATGGAGTTCACCGCCAGCACGATGTCCGCCGTTTCGTCAATGAGTGCGGGGGTGTTGCCTGCACCTACGCCGACAGCGGGCGTGCCGGAGGAATACGCGGCCTTTACCATGTTCGGCCCGCCGGTAGCCAGTATAAGGTCGGCCTGCTCCATCAGCTCGCGCGTCATATCGCGTGCGGGGACGTCTATCCAGCCTATTATGCCCTCCGGCGCACCGGCCTGCACCGCGGCCTCCAATACGATCTTTGCAGCCGCAATGGTGGCGTTTTTCGCCCTGTGATGCGGGGAGATTATAATGCCGTTTCGGGTTTTCAGTGCGAGAAGGCATTTGAATATCGCGGTGGAGGTGGGGTTTGTCGTGGGGATGATGGCGCATATCAGGCCGACAGGCTCCGCAATTTTGGTGAAGCCGTACTGCTTGTCGCGCTCAATGATGCCGCAGGTTCGGGTGTCGCGGTAAGCGTTGTATATATACTCACTGGCAAAGTTATTTTTAATCACCTTGTCCTCCATCAGCCCCATGCCGGTCTCTTCAACGGCAAGGCGGGCGAGGGGAATCTTCTGCATATTCGCGGCAGTGGCGGCGGCAAAGAATATTTTATCAACCTGTTCCTGTGTGTAGGTGGCAAAGCTCTCCTGAGCGGCTCTCACGCGCTCAATGGCCTCGTGCAGGGTGTCAAGGTTGTCAACAATGGGGTAATTCGTCATTACAATGTCCTCCTTAATCGTTTTGTTTGTGGAGTGTACTTATTATGCGCGAAAACCGCTTTGGCAAACGGTGTGGTTTTGGTCTGTCAAATAGGCGGTGTACACGCATCTTCGTGAAATGTTTAACACATTACGATAACAGTATACGTCATAAAGGATTGTTTGTCAATAAACTAACGAACTTTTGTAAGAAACATATAAAATGTCGGCTGTAACGGGCGGATAAACCGCGTCCATTACAGCCGATTGACGAATTTTTAACATATATATTGGCCGCACGGGGGAAGCTGACATATAAAGCGAAGCTAAAATAGACTCATCTGCGCGTCGGCGTCCTTGCTTTCAAAGCGGCCTATATACTCAAATATCTGCGCATTGTCGTGCATTATTCCGTGCGCCTCGCAGGTCTGGTGAAACAGCTTCATCAGCGCGTCATTATTGGGGCTGTTTACCTGATACGGCATACCGTAGGTTTTGAGATATTTCTCCTTCATGCCCGGAAATAGCCTGTCAAGCTGGGCGAAAAAGTATTCTCTGTTGCCCTCGCGCAGTGTAAGCCCCATGCCAAAGCAGATAATACCGCGCACGCCGGATTCTATGCAGTAGTTCAGTATGCCGCGGATGTTCTCCTCAGTGTCGTTGATGAACGGCAGAATAGGGCACAGCCACACCACTGTCGGTATACCTGCGGCGTTCAGCGCTTTCAACGCCTCAAAGCGGGCGCGGGTCGAGCATACATTGGGTTCAAGCTTGCGGCACAGTGCCTCGTCATATGTGGTCAGCGTCATTTGTACCACGCACTTTGTCTTGTCGTTTATCGATTTCAGCAAGTCTATGTCGCGCAGTACAAGATCCGATTTTGTTATCAGCGAAAAGCCAAAGCCGTATTTATCGGCCAGCTCCAGCGCGCGCCGGACATAGCACAGCTCCTTTTCAAACGGGATGTATGGGTCAGTCATTGAGCCTGTACCCAGCATACATTTTGTGCGCTTGCGCTTTAACGTACCCTCCAGCAGCTCAATCGAGTTCTTTTTCACCTCGATATCCTCAAATCTATGCTCCATGTGGTAGCACGCGCTTCTGGAATCGCAGTAAATGCAGCCGTGAGAGCAGCCTCGGTAAAGGTTCATCCCGTTGTGCGCGGATAATATGCCCTTTGCCTGAACATAGTGCATTTCCTGCACCTCACTCATCAAAATAGCCGCTCAGCTTGCGCCGGATGCGCTGCAAGGCAGAGTCCACACTTTTTACCGATTTTGAGCAGCGCTCTGCTATCTCGTCATAGCTCAGACCCTCAAGATAGAATGACAGCACCTTTCTCTCAAACGGGGACAGCACCTCACGCGCAAAGGCATAGCGGTTGCTTTTCTTCTCCTGCTCCAGAATAAGTGCCTCGGGTGAGCGGTCATATACGCCGTCTGCCAGCGCATTTTCAACCTTTTCACCGTCCTCACCGTACAGCTCCTCCAGCGAGAGACGGTAGTTAAGCGGCATATGCTTGAAGCGGGACGCAGCCTTTATAGCGGAGTATATTCTGCTGCGTATGCAGCGCTCGGCATAGGTTTTGAACTGCACGCCGCTGTCCACATCATAGCTCTGCATGGAGCTTACCAGCCCTATCATGCCCTCCTGAATAAGATCCTCACCGTCTCCGCCGACAAGGAAATACGGGCGCGTGCAGCACTTTATCAGCGGACGGTAGCGCACAGCCAGCTCACTTCCGGCGCTGCCGTCACCTTGGCGGAACAGTATTACAAGCTCATTATCGGTCAATGCGGAATAGTCAACTACCATGTGTCACACCTCCTTATACGGTGCGTTTGTCACTGTGCCGGCGGATATTCGCTGCACAGCAGGCGGTAGGGCGCTTCGTCCTCCTCAATTGTCGGGAAGCGGCCGACAGGCGGGTTGAAGCGGTTGTCGGTGTTGTCATCGTTGCACTGGCTGACCTCGCCCAGCAGCACATTGCCGCTGCCGACCTCAACCTCAAAATCGTGATACATATAGGGGTAGATGCTGATGCTCTCGCCCGGGGTGAGGCGAACCTGCGTTCCGGCGGGCACGGTCATCACGCGGCCGTCAATATGCACCTCTACATCGCTTTCGCGGTCGATCTCTTCATCCGGCAGTGAGTTATACACCCTGATAAGCACGTTGCCGCCGCCGCGGTTTATTATGTCCTCCATCTTTGACCAGTGGAAGTGCATGGGGGAGTACTGCCCCTCTTTCAGGTACAGCAGCTTTTCCGCATAGCTTTTGGTGTACTTGTCGCGAAGCTTCAGATTGCCGTTTCTCAGCGTGATCAGTGAGAAACCGACCTTTTCAAAATCACCAAGGCCGTAATCGGTGATGTCCCAGCCGAGCATATTGTCGCGTATCTCGTCATATTCATGTCCCTTGGTCTGCCATTCCTCCGGTGTGAAAGCGCAGAATGGGGGCAGGGTGAAACCGTGTTTTGCTGCCATGGCTTCCAACTCGCGCAGGGCGGCGTTTATTTCGCTTCTTTTCATATAAATACACCTCCGCAATATTTATCCATGTTAATAATATACACTTCCGCACCTGCTGTCAAGCTGACAAAAAAAGTGGCGTTGACACTTTTTTTGCAGGGTAATATAATGTATACAATAAAGAAGCATATAAGGGAATATAAGGAGGAAAACGCATGAATATACAGCAGCTCCGCTGTGCTATAGAGGTTTGGCGCTGCGGCTCGATAAGCAAGGCGGCAGAGCGGCTTTACATGAATCAGCCGAATTTGAGCCGCCTTGTAAGAGGGCTGGAGGAGGAATTTAACATCACGCTCTTTTCACGCGCCCCCTCCGGCGTTGAGGTGACGCATGAGGGCGAAATATTCCTCGCCGAGGCTGAGCGCGTTGTCGCGCGGACGGACGAGTTTGAGCAGGCGTTCAAATCCGGCCATAAAGAGCAGCTTATTTTCCGCATTGCCGTGCCGCGTGCGAGCTATCTGGCCAGCGCATTTTCAGCCGCCGTTGCGCGCTACAACGGCAGTGCGCTGGACATCACTTATAAAGAGAGCAACAATCAGGATATAATAAACAGCGTTGCCGCATTGGGGTACGATATGGGCGTTATCCGTATGCCCGTGGAGTTTTCCGCGTCATATAAAAAGCAGCTTGCGGAAAAGCAGCTGAAATCGCAGGAGATATTGACCTTCCGCTTTGTCGCGGTGATGAACCGCAACCACAGCCTTGCCGCGCGTGACAGTGTGCGCTTTTCAGATCTGGCGGAGCATACGGCGCTTGTCCATGGGGACAATTATTCCGTCAATTTCTCCGACAAGTGGACGGATCAGCTATATAAAAGCGGAATCTACGCCAAGACCATCACTCTGTATGAGCGCGGCAGCCAGTACGATTTCCTCCGCAACATACCGGACACGTTTATGCTGGTCTCGCCTCTGCCGCAGGACATTTTGGAGGCAAACGGTCTTGTCCAGGTGCCGCTATGCGATGATGAAATGGGGCTGTTTGAAGATGTGCTTATCACACGCCGCTTCCGTACTACGACCGCCTTTGAACAGGAGTTTATAAACTGCCTTTTGAATGTTGAGCATGACATAATGCGCCTGCCAAGTATATTTTAAGCCGGATTTTTAACCGCGTCTTAACCATGTTTATTTTATATACCTTGGTGCAAAATATGTATTTCACAAAGATGGACTTACTATATTATTATTTATATTGTGCTCCATATAATTATAAAAAGAGGATACTGATATGTATAAATTTGATACCAAGGTACAGCATTTGAAATATAAGGTGCTTCGCACAGTGGCAAAGCACGCATGGGATGGGGATTTCTACACCTCGTTTATGGACATTCCCAAGGAAATAATCCCCGGCAAGGTGCCTACAATGCGCTGCTGTGTGTATAAAGAGCGCGCCATATTGACAGAGCGTGTCAAGCTGGCCGCAGGTGGGGACAGGAATAACCCCAACGTTATTGAGGCCATCGACATCGCCTGTGATGATTGCCCGACCGGCGGCTACATCGTGACCGACGGGTGCCGCGGCTGCATTGCGCACCGCTGTGAGGATGTTTGTCCGCGCGGCGCGATAACGCATGATGAGTTCCACCATGCGCATATTGATAAAAGCAAGTGCATCAACTGCGGCAAATGCGCCTCAGTTTGCCCCTATGGTGCAATACACAACCGCAAGCGCCCCTGCCAGAACGCCTGCAAGATCGGCGCCATCTCCATGAATGAGGATGGCACGGTCAAGATAGATAATTCCAAGTGCGTCTCCTGCGGTGCGTGCGTTTACCAGTGCCCGTTTGGCGCACTGTCGGACAAGTCGTTCATACTTGACGCGATAAAGCTGCTTCGCCTGAGTGACCGTGTTTACGCCATCATCGCTCCGGCGATCGTCAGCCAGTTCACCTATGCAAAGCCCAGCCAGGTCATCACCGCGATAAAGGCGCTCGGCTTCCACAAGGTCGTTGAGGCGGCGTTGGGCGCGGATATGGTCGCCTATGCTGAGGCGGCAGAGCTTGCAGAGCGCGGATTTTTGACCAGCTCCTGCTGTCCGGCGTTCGTGTCTCTGGTCAAAAAGCAGTTTCCGGAGCTGGCAGAGAACGTGTCGCACAATATGTCACCTATGGCTACCATTGCCAAGCGTATTAAAGAGCTTGACCCCGAGGCAAAGACTGTCTTTATCGGCCCCTGCACTGCGAAGAAGGGTGAGTTCCAGCAGCCCGAGGTGCATAAATACGTTGATTGTGTAATCACCTTTGAGGAGCTGCAGGCGATGTTCGACAGCCGTGATCTTGACGTGACTGCCATGGAGGAGACGGAGATCAACGATGCGTCTGAATTTGGCCGTATCTTTGCCCACTGCGGCGGCCTTGCGACTGCGGCGGCTGAGGCTCTGAAAGAGCAGGGCAGTGATTTTGAGCTGAAACCCATGAGCTGTGACGGTATAGAGGCGTGCAAGGTCGCACTGCTGAAAGCGTCCAAGGGCAAACTGGATGCAAACTTCATTGAGGGTATGGCCTGTATGGGCGGCTGTGTCAACGGCGCGGGCAACATGGTGCATGGTGATTCCAACCGCATCAAGGTTGATAAGTTCAGCAAGCAGGCGCAGTTGAAGAGCATCAAGGATTCACTGGATACTGCCGTTATGGAGTTTGACCAGAAGCTGACTGAAAAGGAGGATAAGTGATATGAGCAAGAAAACACTTTGGCTGTGCCGCACTGCGGTCATGATAGCTGTGCTTGTCGCGCTGCAATTTGTCACAAAGCCCCTCGGTCAGTTCGTCACAGGCTCGTGCGTTAACATGGTTCTTGTTGTGTCTGTGCTGTGCGGCGGGTTCTGGTGCGGCTTTACGGTGGCGCTTATCTCTCCGTTCGCGGCGTTTCTCGTGGGCGTAGGCCCTGCGCTTATCCAGATCGTTCCGGCGATCGCACTGGGCAACATCGTGCTTGTCGCGGTGTACGCGCTTGTGTTCGGCAAGCTGGGCAAGGCGTGGCTGCGTGAGTGCGTGTCGGTCGTTGTTGCCGCAGTGCTGAAATTTGCGGTGCTCTACCTCGTTGTTGTTGTGCTGCTGTTGCCCATGCTGGGTCTGCCTGAAAAGCAGGTCGCGGTTATGAGCGCGATGTTCTCATGGCCGCAGCTTGTCACCGCGCTTATCGGCGGTGTGCTGGGCGTCCTCGTGGCGTTGCCTGTGAAAAAGGCAATTAAGAATTGATTTATGATAATATAAAAGCTGGAGCTGTAGCAATTTTTTCATTTTGCTACAGCTCCAGCTTTTTAGCTCCCCTCTTGGAGAGCGTTATTACTGCGTTTGCATTATAAATAATATGGGAGATAATATGGGAGCCGCAGAGAGGTGTGAACTGCGGCTCCCTTTTCTTGCATACGGCTATGATACTACGCGAATACATCTGCCGCAGGTGGACTTTTTCTCCCTCAACACGCGCATAAGGTATATGGAGATGGAGACAACAATGGCTATCAGTACAATGCAATAAGGATAGTGGAAAGGTTGCTTGCGTAAAGAAGCAGAAAAATCCGACCGGTGAAGAAATTATGAAATTGACAAATTTAATAACGAAGCGGGAGCGGTGGAATGGAACAACAGAAAAGGAGTAAAACCTCTCCCGCATCGTGGGCGGCTGAGTTAAATATCTCTAACTTGGCTAGAGTTTAACACATCTAACCTATCTTGTCAATAGGGATTTTAAAGTTTTTGAAGTTTTTTATTCCGCAGCCGAAAAATATGTGGCATAAGAGCCTGTAGACGGCGAAAAAAGCAGGAGGATTTGTTGAAAATGCGAAAAGAGTGTGTTATTATACAAACAATAGAGCGTGGCTGTGCCACACACAGTCAAGTGCTCAAACGTATACTTGTAAGGAGGAGAAAAATGGCTGAAACAAAAAGATTCAGTCCGCGCTATGACGTGGTGGTTGTCGGCGCCGGCATGGCGGGACTGACAGCGGCGGCGAGGCTTGCCAAGGCAGGAAAGAGTGTGCTGCTGCTGGAAAAGCACAATATGACCGGCGGCTATGCCACCAGCTTTGTCCGCGGGCGGTACGAGTTTGAGGTCAGTCTGCACGAGGCGTGCGAGTTTGGCGACGGTAAGGACGGCGCAGGCTACGGTCCATGCAGGGTGATGTTTGACGAGCTTGGCATTGATATGGAGTGGGTAAAGGTTCCGGATGCGTACAGGGTCATCCTCACGGATCAGGATATTGACTTTACCATGCCCTTCGGCATCGAAAACTGCGTAGAGGCGATAGAAAAGCTGGAAAAGGGCAACGGCAAGAAGGTTCGCAATTATTTCAAGCTCTTTGAGGAGATAAATGAGGCGCTGGAGTATATCGGCTCATGCGGCAAGGCAGGCCCCGAACCCAAGGTCATGGCTATGAAGTATTCCTCATTCCTGCGCACAGCGGCGTATGAGACGGATGAGGTCAACAAGTCGTTCAAATTCGGGCCGAAAACCAATGAGGTGCTCAATGCCTATTACGGTTATATCAGCCGCCATTTGAGCGAGGCCAGCTTCACAGTGTGGGCGCAGATGATATATATGTATCTGCGTGACGGTGCGCATATTCCGGTCAAGACCTCGCACGAGATCGCAAACGCGCTGGAAAAGGCGTTCCGCGGCTTCGGCGGACAGGTGGAGACGAATGTAAAAGTTGTCGAGTATCTGCTGGAGGATGGCCGCTGTGTCGGCGTAAAGACGGAGGACGGCACGGAGATCCGCGCAGACTTCGTCATCTCCAATGGCAACCCCACAAAGTCGCTTGTTGAAATGATGGATAAGGAGCAGGTGCCGGAGGCGGCTTTGAAGCTTGCCGGTGCAAGAAAGCTGCTTGCGTCCCCGTTCGTTGTCTATCTCGGTCTGGATGCTCTGCCGCAGGATATGGGCATTGAAAGCTATGAGTATTTTGTCGGCGAGAATATGGACACGGAGCGCATATATAATAACACCAGTGTCTGGCAGACGCATCACAGGGTCTCTGCGACCTGCCCCGATGTGGCGATACCCGGCTTCTCAGGGCCTGACCGCTGCCAGATAAACCTCACCAGTATGTATTCACCCGAGGCGCTGAACGATGCGCGCCTGTCCAAGTATGACTATCTGCCGGAGAATGAGCGCTTTGCAAACTGCATGATAGACACCTTTGAGGAGATAAGCGGCGCTCGTATCAGAGACCATATTGAGGAGATCGCGATTGCCACGCCCGCAACGTTTACCCGCTATGCGGAGGCATTCCGCGGCGACATCTATGGCTACGCCTGCACAGCGCTGGACAGCGCCGTTACGCGTACCCTCGCGCAGGAGCGTGACCGCGTTATCCCGGGGCTGGACTTTGTCGGCAGTGCCGGCTTCCGCGCCCACGGTTATTCCAGCGTGATTACCAACGGCTATCAGGTCGCCGGTGTGGTGCTCGCAAAACTTGGAGGTGACAACAATGGCTAAAAAAGCGAAATTCTCCGTAAACGGTTATTTTAAGGATCTTATGGGTTGGTTTGGCTTGATGAAAGCGCGTCAGGCGTGGATAGACGCTGCCAGCCCCGAAATAGATATGACGGACTATGCCGCCGAGCTTTCGCGTGAGCTGCACCCGGGGCTGGTCAAGGCAAAAATCGTTGATGTAAAGGATGAAACACCCTCCTCCAAGACCTTCACCATGAGCGCCTGTGAGGGGTATAAGCTGCCGTTTTTCTACGCCGGCCAGCATATGAGCGTGAAATTCTGCATCAATGGAAAGTGGACAACGCGCCCATTCTCCATCTCGTCTGCCCCGATGGAGGCTGATAAGAACAACCGTATTCAAATCACCCTGCGCCGCAAGCCCGGCGGGTATGTGAGCACATGGGTGTGGGATAATTGGCACGTCGGCACGGAAGTGTATTTTGACGGCGGCTTCGGTGAGGGCTATTACAGCGCCATCCGTGATGCAAAGCACGTTGTCGGCATTGCGGGCGGCTCCGGTATAACGGCGTTCCGCTCAATCGCGCTGGATATGGTGGATACGCACCGCCCGTCAAAGTTCACGATTCTCTACGGCTCACGCAATCAGGAGGATATAATTTTCGCAGATGAGCTATCCAAGATAGCGGAGGAGTCCGGCGGCGCAATTGAGGTGTATAATATCCTCTCTGAGCCGAAAGCGGGCTGGACAGGTGAAACCGGCTTCATCAGCGCGGATATCATCAAAAAGCTTGTCCCCGACTGGGCCGAGGTCAGCTATTATATCAGTGGACCGCAGGGAATGTATGATTTTGTCGGCAAGGAGCTTGCCGATATGGGCGTAAAGAGCAAGTATATCCGCATGGAGGAGTATGGCGAGACAGACGATATAACATCCTCCCCGCTCTACCCCAAGGGACATGAGGGTGAGACGTTCAATATGCGCGTCATCTTCGGTAATGACGAGCAGGTTGTGCCCGCCAAGGCCACAGATACTGTCGCAGTGTCACTGGAAAAGGCAGGCCTTGCCGCAGATACGCATTGCCGCAGCGGCGCTTGCGGCTTCTGCCGCAGTCTGCTGCTGGAGGGCGATGTGTGGCAGCGTCCGCAGTCAAACGGCGTGCGCGCCTCTGACGAGGATCACGGCTACTTCCATCCCTGCTCCGCCTACCCCCTGAGCGATATCACCGTAAAGGTGTATTCACGACTGGGGTAAGAAATAAGTGTAAAACAAATAAATAATTATAGAGTCCTGCATGGAAGCTAAGGCTTCTATGCAGGATTTTTTATGTCCTACATTCTCATTTCACAGGGAAAAATACGAAACTCAACAATGGTTTGCAAAGTTTTTTGAGCCGTGATTGATACATTATCCACAAATTGAAGCGCATTTTTTTGTGAATAACGACAAGTTTTCGAGAGGGAGATTGTCAGCGAGGCTGTTAAAAAAATATCTTGACTCGACAATTGTTGCAAAATATATAATCAACGCATAAACCCACAGTAAAAACAAGTTGGGATAAGAAAGGACATGAAAACATGGACAATTTAGCAAAGCAAACTAAATTTCACTATGGATGGGTAATTCTTGTGCTTGTATGCATAATGCCCTTCGTTGCGTTCTGGGCTGGTGTTCCCATCGGTCTTTACACACTGCCTGTATCTGAGGATTTGGGCGTTACCCGCGGCGTGTATTCCTACGGTGGAAGCTGGCAAAACATTGTAAGCATGATTCTGGCAACGCAGTTTGCGCGTATTAACAATAAGCTTGACCAGCGCAGAACAGTTATTCTCGGCGGATGCTGCTACAGCTTGGGTATGCTGCTGTTCAGCTTTGCCACTAACATGATCTGGGTATACATTGCGCGCAGCTTCATTGCGGCCGGCTATGCGTTCGCCTGCTACACCTGCATGGCACTGCTTATCAACAATTGGTTCGCAAAGAAAACCGGTACTTTCCTTGGCATTGCACATATGTTTGGTAATGTCGGCAGTATCATAATGAGCACGGTGTTTGCCACATGGATAGAGAATGCAGGCTGGCGTAACTCCATGCGCTTCACAGCCATCGGCTATGCGATCCCCATCATTCTGTACATCCTTTTCCTGCGCTCCAAGCCCTCTGATATGGGTCTCAAGCCGCTGTTCTTCGATGAGAACGCAAGTGTGGATACTCGCACATTGCAGGGTGAGGACTTCGCCACCGGCAAAAAGAGCGGCAAATTCTTCGGTATGCTGTTCCTGATTTTCCTCGTTGGTCTCACCACTGCGCCTATCATCACCTTCACCCTTGCCCCGCACATGGCAGACCGCGGAATGACACTTGCTCAGCAGGGTCTGGCGACCAGCCTTGTTCTCGTCGGTACCGGTATGTTCCAGGTTCCGGCCGGTATTGTTGCTGATAAATACGGCTCCAGATGGGTGTTCATATTCATAATGGCGCTGGATGTTCTCGGCGTTGTTGGCTTGTTCATGATTAACGCCTCTGCACCTTGGATCGCATACGTTACAGCTATCTTGCTTGGCTCCGGTATGGTTACAATGACCTCTGTTCAGCCCATCATGGCAACTGAGCTTTTCGGCCTGAAAAACCTCAAACAGTTCCAGAGCTACAATATCTTTGCACAGGCTGCCGGTGCTGTGCTCGGCCCCATCCTTCTCAACGGCCTTTATGACGCACTCGGCTCCTACTCTCTCATCCACACCATTTATGCATTCATCTTTGTATTCATGGCTGTTCTCGCGGTGCTTATCACAAGAAAAAAGAATATCTTTGTTTTCACAAACGAGGATTAAAAGTATAGAAAGATTCAACTAGGAGGGTAAAAATGGTTAAAATGACACAGATGGTTCCTATGATATCCGGTGTTGGCGCATCGGCAGAAGTAGGAAAGAGAATGAAGGAATTTGGCTGCACAAAGATTCTTCTTGTCCACGGCAAGGAAATCGAGGGGCTGGGTCTGGCAGAGAAGATAGCAGGCTATCTCCTCGCTGAGGGACTGGAAGTTGTAGACTTCAACAAGGTCGTGTCTGACCCGTCCGATAAGTATATTGACGAGAACGTGCAGTTCGTGCGTGACAGCGGCGTTGACGGTGCTGTTGCAGTGGGCGGCGGCAGTGCTATGGACACTGCAAAGGCTCTGCTTGGCCTTGCAACCAGAGAGGGTACAAGCATTAGAGACCATATGTTCCACCGTACTTCTGCACAGTGGCTGAACAACAACGGCTACCGTCTCATCTGCATCCCCACAACGTCCGGCACCGGCTCTGAGGCATCTGAGGCCGCAGTTGTTACTGACACGGCAATGCAGTTCAAATCCAGCTTTAAGTATCCTGCTGACCTCGCAATACTTGACCCTGAAATGACCGTGTCTATGCCCAAGCACCTCACCGCAGAGACTGCTATGGACGCAATGGCACACGCGACCGAGTCCTATGTTCACGCGGCAGCAAGCCCGAAGAACTTTGCACTCAATGGCTGGGCAATAAAGACCATCACCAAGTATCTGCCCATCGTCACTGAAAATCCGGATGACCTCGAGGCCAGAGGCAAGCTCCAGGCCGCAGCAGCATTTGCCGCAATGGGCTTTAACGATGCAGGTCTCAATATGGGTCACGGCATTGCGCATAATCTCGGTGTGGTTTATCACATCCCGCATGGCGTTGGCTGCGCACTGACTGTCCCTGAAATGATCATTCACTATGCCTCTGCAGTTCCTGAGCGCGTGCGCGAGATCGGCGAATACATGGGCATGAGCTTTGAAGAGAATGAAGCGCCGCTTTCCGTTGCAAACAAGATTGCCTGCAAGATGCGTGAGCTTATGAAGCTGTCTGGCGTCAGAGATTTCCGCACTCTCGGTTATACCAAGGAGCAGATTCAGGATGTGGCACATCACACCTTCGATGTTCAGACGCAGGTACCCTTCTGGATGAACAATACCCCCGGCGTGCGTATGAATGAGGACTATCTCAGATACATTCTCGGTCAGATGTACGACAATTACACGATGTAAGCTATAAGAAAGGGTAAACTATGTTTGACGCACTTTTCACTCCTTTAAAAATAGGCAACTATGAGATAAAAAACCGCCTCATGGTATCCCCCCTCGCCACACGTTTCCCTGATGAAAACAGCTACATGACCCAGCGCTGCATTGACCACTATGTGAGACGCGCTGAGGGCGGGTTTGGTCTTATCGGTGTGGGCTTCACCGCTGTTATGAAGAGTGGCCGTGCACAGGGCAACCAGCTTGGTATCTGGTGTGATGATATGATCCCCGGGCACAAGCAGCTTGTAGACGCGGTGCACGCGGCAGGTGCAAAGATATTCTGCCAGCTTCACCACGCAGGACGCGAGATAAAGGGCGGCTTCCCCGAACCCGGTGAGCCGGTATCCGCGTCTCCGACGCAGTGCCGCCTGAACGGTGTTATCCCCAGAGAGCTCACCGTTGATGAGATACACGAAATTGTCTCCGCCTTTGGCGATGCCGCTGTGCGCGCAAAGAAGGCCGGATATGATCACGCTGAGATCCACGCCGGTAACGGCTATCTCATCAACCAGTTCCTCTCTGCAAACTCCAATAAGCGTACCGATGAATATGGCGGCGGCATATACAACCGCGCAAGGATTCTCACCGAGATCATTGCTGACTGCAAGGCAAAATGCGGCGATTTCCCGATAGGCGTGCGCCTTGATGGTGACGAGCATATTCAGGATGGTATCACCGCTGACGAGTGCGCAACCTTCGCAATGATCGCGGAGAATGCGGGCGTCTGCATGATAAACTTGACGGTTTCCTGCTATCCTACAGTTGAGTGGATGTACCTCCCCGGCGCATTCAAGCAGGGCTACAACTCCTACATAAGCGAGGCTGTAAAGCGCGTTGTGAAGATCCCCGTTGTGTGCAACGGAAGAATCAGCGACCCGTTTGTGGCTGAAAGTATTCTGCGCAGCGGCAAGGCTGACATCATCTCTCTTGGCCGCGGTCAGCTTGCAGAGCCGGAGTTCCCCAACAAGGTTCGTGAGGGGCGCATTGACGAGCTGTGCCCGTGCGTCGCGTGCAACCAGGGCTGCGGCCTTGGCCCCACAATGCCGGGCGTTGGCTATGTAACCTGCCTTGCCAACCCACGCACCGGTCATGAGAAGGAATTTGCCCCTCGTGAAGCTGAGGTGAAGAAGAAAGTGGTGGTTGTCGGCGCAGGCCCCGGCGGACTTATGGCCGCATGGACTGCTGCTGCAAATGGCCACAGCGTCACCTTGATTGAAAAATCCGGTAAGCTCGGCGGACAGTTCAATTACGCCTGCACCGGTCCCGGCAAACAGGATATTTCCCGCATAGTTGCGTATTATTCCGTAATGTGCAGAAAGCATGGGGTTGACATTAAGCTCAACACCACTGCCGATGCAGAGCTTATCCGCGCACTTGCACCTGATGCCGTCATTCTCGCAACCGGCGCTGTTCCTCTCCAGCTCCCAATCAAGGGCATGGACAGCGACAAGCTTTATAATCATATAGACGTTGTTACCGGCAAGGTCGGTGTTTCCGGCAAAAAGGTTCTTGTTGCCGGCGGCGGTATGGTTGCCTGCGAGGTTGCAGAGTACATTGCAGAGCGCTTCTCCAAGGTTACTATGGTCGAGATGAAATCTACCATGGCAGAGGGAATACAGCGCGGCGTCCGCCTGTTCATGCTTGACAGAATGAAGGAACTTGGCGTGGAGATGATAAACGATGCTCCTATAAAAGAGTTCTTTGATGACGGTGTGAGCTATGAAAAGGACGGAGAGCTTGTGGAAGCTCGCGGCTTTGATCTTGTCATCAAGGCGATGGGATCCCGCTCCTACAATCCTCTTGAAGCCGATGTGCGTGCGATCGTCCCGGAGACGTACGTTATCGGAGATGCCAATAAGGCATCCGACGGCTTTGCAGCGATAAGAAATGCCATCCGCGTGGCCAGTGCCATCTAAGCGGTTTCTTATCGGGGGGCTTTGTTGCAAAAGGGTCTGCGATGATATATAATTCACAATATATCATCGCAGACTATGCTAAATGTGGGAGAGCAGGGTATGTCTAAACTTTTTTCCATTGGCACATTGAGCAAAGCCACAGGTGTCCCTGTGAGCACGCTTCGTTATTACAGCAACAAGGGTCTCCTTGTGCCGACAAAGACAAACAAGGAGACAAATTATAGATACTATGATGAATACCAGTTCTGGAACGTGGAATTCATCAAGATGTGTCGGGATGTAAATATTCCTGTGGATGCGATAAGAGATGTCCTTGTCAATCAGGATACAGATCTTATGCTGCGTTCAATCGACGATGCGTCTGATACTATACACAAAGAAATGATGCGCTGCCTGATCGCGCTGAAGGATTTGGCGTGGCTTAAAGAGCGCGCAAGCTGCCGCGAAAAGAACCAGAAAAATGCTATCTGCATTTGCCCAAAGCCTGCGCGCACAGTCTTGATGGCAACATCCAACTCAGACGGTGAACGCAACTATGAGCTGCAAATGCTCTCGCGCAAGCTTTTGGAACACCGCCAGACCATAAAACGCTGCTACGGCTACAGTCTGGATATGGACGAGCTGTTCAAACGCGGCAATTCGCGGGTCGTTTCAAAGTATCTTGAGATAGACAGTTATGAGTATCAGTATGTGGATACAAAGAATCTCTTTACAATCCCGGAAGGCACTTATCTTACTGCCTATGCTAAGGCCTTTCATTCAGAGTTCGATATTTCTTATATTAAAGAGTACATGAGCAATAACGGTTATGAGCCGGAAATGGTGACAGTATCTTCAGCGTCTGTTCCGTTTCTTGACTGGCGTGAAATATGCTATGAGATAAACATTTTGCTAAAGTAGCTATGCTCGTGTACATAACAGGAGATGTACACTATCGTGAGCAATAATAAGCAGGATTATAGAGCTGGTTTTCTATATAAATTCGGGCAAAAAATGGCCATCGGCGGCGAAAAAATGATGCCGGATGCCATGGTTATCGCGTTTGTGCTGCTGTTGATTGTGTTTGTTTGCGGCATCCTGTTTACGGATTCAGGCCCGCTTGACATGATAAACTACGGCGTGGACAATATGTGGAGTCTTGCAACCTTTGCGTGTTCGGCTTCACTCTCTATGGCCTTTGCAACCGTGCTTTCGCAGACACGGGTTATGCAGAAGTTTTTGAATGGGCTTTGCAGCATCCCCAAAACGCCTGTGCAGGCGATTGTGTTTGGCTGCTTTTTAAGTGCAGTGGCCATGTGGGTCAACTGGGCTGTCGCCTATGTGCTGGGTGGTCTGTACTGCGTTACCGTTGCCAAAAAGGTAAAGGGCGTGGATTACCCGCTGCTTGTGGCGTCGTGCTATGCCACCGATATGATCTGGCATCCAGGCTTTTCAGGCACAATTCCTCTTGTCGCCTCCACTGAGGGCAGCTTTATTGCAGAGATCGTGGGCTATTCCATCCCTGTTTCAGAGACGATGTTTTCACCGCTGAATGTGACGTTCTGCATTATCGCTATATGCACACTTCCTCTGCTTGCAAGAGCGTTGATGCCGCCCAAGGAGGAAGCGATCATCGCAAACTTTGAGGTTGAGACAGTTGAGGAGGATTTTTCCCTGCCTAAGGACAAAAGCGTCAGCGGTGTTGATAAGCTGGAATACAGCCGCTTTCTTTCACTTGCTGTTGGTGTGGGCATCCTCGTATATGACATAATGTATTTTGCCAGAACTGGTCTCAATGGTCTGACGCTGGATGCACTCAACCTTGTTCTTCTCGCATTTGCGCTGATCTTTGTTCGCAATATGCATGAGTTTATTGCCCATATCCCAGATGCAATAAAGTCGGCTTGGGCCATCTTGGTGCAATATCCGTTCTATGCTGTGATTTCCGGCATGGCGGCAGAATCCGGCCTTGCGGGTCTTGTGACGGACTTCTTTGCCAGCATATGCACGGCGGCCACACTGCCCAATGTGCTGCATCTCAGCGCTTCTCTCGTCAACCTCTTTATTCCCGGTGCAGGTTCACAGTTTGCAGTTGAGGCACCGATGTATATCCCCGCGGCGCAGAAGCTTGGCGCAAGCATCCCCACTGTGCTTAACGTTGCGGCGATGGGTGATGCCCTCACCAACCTTGTGCAGCCAATGTGGGCGCTTCCGTTCCTTGCGTACGCGAAACTGCCAGTGAAAAAGATTATAGGATATTGCGCGGTGTTCTGCCTGTATGGATTTATCCTCACGCAGATACTTATCGTGATATTCGTGCATATGGGGCTGGCCTGAGTCCCGGAGGAAACAGCATGATAAATAATATGACACAAAAGGTTCCCGTCATTTATGGCGTGGGCGCGGCTTTGCAGGCTGGTGCAAAAATGCGCGAGCTGGGCTGCACGCGCGTGCTATTCGGCTTTGACAGCCGCACCAACTGCAACGGCATTGTTGACAGTGTCAGACGTTCGCTTTTAGAAGCGGGGCTTACACTTTCCGATATGGATCTTTGCGCTGTTACAGAACCATCGGACGTTGATGTTGATAAGTGGGCTGAGTATGCGCGCAGTGTGGACGTTGACGGCGTTGTTGCGTTGGGAGGCGGAAGCGTAATAGACCTCACCAAGGCTGTTACAGGGTTGATAACCAATAAGGGCAGTATCCGCGATTATCTTTATCATCGCGGCGTTGACCCGAACATGAAAAACCCGATTCCGCTTATTGCGATCCCAACGACCGCCGGTACCGGTTCAGAGGTGTCGGAATCCGCCGTTATAACTGACACGGAGTATGTTTTCAAGTCGTTCTTCCGCTTCAGCGCAAGGCTTGCCATCCTTGACCCTGTTATGACAGACGGGATGCCTCAGCGCCTTACCGCAGAAACCGGCATGGATGCGATGAGCCATCTTGTTGAGACTTATCTCAGCACCAAGGCCAATGACAAGTCGGACGCGCTGGCGTACTACTTCATTAAGGAAGTTGTGAAATGGCTGCCAGTCGCGATAAACGAGCCGAAAAACCATGAAGCGCGCGGTGCAATGCTGTGTGCGGCGTGCTTTGGCGGCGTCAACTTTAATAACGTCAGTCTGTCCATGGGACACGGCATTGCACATGGCATAGGTGCTGAGTTCCATCTGGGGCATGGGCTTACCTGCGCGTTCGTATTTCCGGAGTTTCTTGCACTCTGCGCCGGACAGATGCCTGAGAAGGTCAGGGATATCGGACGGCTTCTGGGTGCTGAGTTCACAGGCGGGGAGACGCCTGATGAAATTGGGAAGATAACGGCTGATAAGGCCAGGGATTTTCTGCATCTCATCGGTATTACCTCCGTGCGTGAAAATGGAATAGAGCGTGATAGCTTCATTGCCCTTGCGCACCATATCTATGAAACAAACAAGAGTTCCATTTATAATGCCAATACTCCCTGCCCAACCATGAGCGAGGCGGATATAGCCTCTTTCCTAGCAAGAACATACGACCTTTACTAAAAAGCATAGCCAATATAAAAGCGCTCTTGTTGAATGACATCAACAAGAGCGCTTTTGCGCTATTCTTCATTTATTCCCCAAGTTTTATTCTTCCTTATCGTCCTCTGCGATTTTGCGCAGGTCATCGGGGGTAAAGACGTACTGCGCGTCGCAGAATTGGCAGCTAACGGCGCAGTCCTTGCCCTCATTTGCCATCTCAATCAGCTCATTTTTCTCAATGCAGCGCAGCGCATCTTCAACACGCTCACGGCTGCAATAGCAGCGATAGCCGACCGGCGCATCGCCGACAATGTGATGCTCCAGCCCTTTCAGTACCTGGTCAAATATGGCCTCCGCGCCGTCTTCGTCGAGGATGGTGGTCAGCTGATCCATCATGAAAATATTGTTCTCAAGCTTGCCGATAAGCTCCTCCGGTGCGCCGGGCATAAGCTGCACGATGAAGCCGCCGGCTGCCTTTATGCTGCAATCAGTATCCACCAGCACGCCCAATGCACACGCTGACGGCACCTGCTCGCTTTCCAGCAGGTAGGAGGTGAGATCCTCGGCAATTTCGCCGCTTATCAATTCGGTAGAGCCTATATACGGCTCACGCAGACCGATATCGCGGCTGACGGTCAGCATACCGTCACGCCCGACAGCGCCGCCCACATCCAGCTTGCCATCCGGTCTCAGCGGCAGGTCGATTGCCGGATTTTCAACATAGCCGCGCACATAACCGGCAGAATCCGACACGGCCACAACACTGCCTATGCCACCGCCGCCGTTTATGCGGATGGTGAGGGTGGCGTTTTCCTCCTTCATCATCTCACCCAGCATCGACGCTGCACACAGCGTCCGCCCAAGCGCGGCGGATGCAGTCGGCGTGCAGGAATGTATCTCCCTGGCACGCTGTACCATGCCACGCGCCGTTACCACGGCCATCTTTATCATGCCGTCTCCGGCGGTTGCCCTTATTATTCTATCCAATGCTATAAACCTCTTTTCGCGACGATAAACTGTCTGCCAACATCACCCTGCGGCCCATCGGTGCGCAATGTGATGTCTGTAAATGCTTCTTTTTCCAGCAGTGCTTTTAGCGCGTCAAAGCTGTAAACATACTCCGTATGCTCCTCGTTGTCGCGCTGCCACAGCTCACCCACGCGGGAGAATATGTCCATCCCGAAGGTCATTTCGCTGCTGCTGTCATCCAGCTCTGCCCGCCACAGGCACAGCACGTCCTCCTGCTCGTCAACATATATCTGCCCATCCATGGCGCTGAACCACTCCGGTGAGCGTATGTCGAATATCAGCAGCCCGCCCGGACGGATGAACAGCCGCAGACGATGGAAAAGCTCCGGCAGGTCGGCGCGCTGGATGTAATTCATCCCGTCAAGTGAGCAGTATGCCGCGTCCACTGTGCCGTACAGGTCGAGCTGACCTGCCTGTTGGCAGAGAAACAGCGGGAACGGGTCAAGCTGCGCCGCCTTTTGCTGTGCCTGCATAAGCATATCAACTGACGCGTCCACCGCAATAAGCTCATATCCGCGGCGCGTAAGCTCACATGTGAGGGTGCCGGTGCCGCAGCAGAGGTCGAGCAGCAGGTGAAATTCACCGCCGCAGCGCCTGAACTCCGCCTCGTAATAATCCGCAAACTCACCGTAGGGCACATCGCCTGTCAGCTGGTCATACCATGCGGCAAGAGGGCCGTAACAGCTCATCAATTCTCACCACTTTTCAGGCGTTCAAACACTATCTCGTATCCGCCGCGGCCGTATTGCAGCGAGCGGTTGACGCGGCTGATCGTGGCACTGGAAGCGCCGGTCTCGGCAAGTATCTCGTTGTAGATCATGCCGTCATCCAGACATGAGGCAACCTGATACCGCTGCTCCATTGCCATCAGCTCAGACACAGTGCACAGGTCATCAAAGAATTTCATGCACTCATCCACTGTGCGCAGAGACAATATGGCCTTATACATACTTTCGTTGCGCGGTTTTTTAGGAAGCTTATTCATTACGTTCTCCTTATCGTTGAAATTATATGATATGCGCTGTCAAACAGCCGCTTCTACTATTTAAATCACACATATGATACATCATTCTTTCACAAAAGTAAAGAGCTAAAGAATGAAAGTGCGCCGAAATTCGGCCTTGGATAAAAATGTACAACAAATACATTGGCTGAACCACAGCGTGAGATAAAGAAACACGAGGCTGGGGAATTTACCCTCAGCTCGCGTCTCTTTTTTCGTTAGATTTATTTACCTGATCAGTCAGTTACACTGCCGTTTACCTCGGCGCGCTTTTCATTTGCGTCCAGCGCGTGGTGGGCGTTGGTGTGCACATTTATATACTGCGCCTTGAGCTTGGAATATAGTATAGTCTGGCTTGAATACAGCCCGCTGTAGCCCGACAGCATATAGCTGACGCCGCACGCAAGGGCGAAATACAATAGCCCGTTTCCGCCGAAAAGCTCAATAGATAGGAAGATGGACGCGACCGGACAGTTTGTCGCCCCGCAGAACACGCAGACAAGGCCTAGCGCCGCACCGAATGAGGCTGACAGACCCAACAGCGGCGCAACCGCACAGCCAAATGTCGCCCCGATGAAGAAGCAGGGGACGACTTCACCGCCTCTGAAACCGGCGGACAGCGTGATAGCCGTGAACAGCATTTTCAGGATGAACGCCTCCGGCTTTACCTGACCCTGCTCTATCGCGACGGTGATAACGTTCATGCCTGCACCGTTATAATCGCGTGTACCGATGATAAGCGTCAGCACAATTATCAGCACGCCTTCGGCGATAGCGCGCAGATACACATTCGGTATCAGCCTTTTCGCATTGCGCTCAGCGGTGTGCAGCACCGCGCAGAACAGGGACGATACCCACGCGCACAGCGCCGCAAGCAGGGCCGTGCGCACGAGCACGGATGAGGCCAGCGCCGGCATTGCCACGGCAAAACGCACAGGCGCCACGCCTACCCACACGGATATTCCGTAGGCAACCAGCGAGGCGGTGAAGCAGGGGATGAACGCCGCGTGATAAAGCTCACCCACGCTTATCGCCATTATCGCGAACATCGTTGCCGCAAGCGGTGTGCCGAAAAGAGCGGAAAAGAACGCCGCCATACCGCAAAGCGTCGCCGTGCGGCGGTCGCGGTCATCAAGATGGAGCAGTCTGCTTGACCAATAGCCAATAGTGCCACCCATTTGCAGCGCTGCACCCTCACGTCCGGCAGAGCCGCCGCAGAGATGCGTCAGCACCGTGCCGATAAAAATGCTGGGTACAAGCTTCGCGGTCAGAGGCTTTCCGAGATGCACCGCATCTATTATATCGTCCGTGCCCTGCCCCTCGGTGCGCAGTGCGCGGTATACGAATGCAATCGAAACACCGGCAACGGGCAGCAGATACAGCAGCCATTCGTGTGCCTCTCTCAGCGCTGTGGCGTGGCTAACGCTTATCGCAAAGGCTGACCCGACAAGCCCGCACAGCACGCCCGACACGGCGGCCACCGCGAGCCACTTGATAAGTGCGACAGTGTAAATGCGCACCTCTTCTATAAAATTACGCACCGCGTTCATTATCTCTCGTTTCTCCTGTAATTTGTATCAGAAATCCTTGTATACCCGCGGCACACGTCTGGATACTGAGCATAAAAGCTCATACGGTATGGTCTGCGCCGCATCGGAAAGCACGTGGATGTCATTGCAGCGCCCGAATATCTCCACCTCACTGCCTACATCGACCTGCGGCAGTTCGGTGAGGTCAACCATGCACATATCCATGCATATACTGCCCCTCTGCGGCGCGTAGCCGCCCTGCGCATAGAACGCGCATTTGTTGGATATAAGGCGCGGCAGACCGTCGGCATACCCTATGCCCAGCACGCCCATGCGTGTGCGCCGCTCAGTCACATAGCGGCGGCCGTAGCTGACCGATATCCCAGCCTCGTAAAATTTTATCGTGCTGACAGTCGTGACAAGGCGCATACACGGCAAAAGACCGAGCTTGCCGCTGTCATCGCCGTAGCCGTACAGCAGCAGTCCGGGACGCACCATGTCAAGCGCCATCTCTGGGTAATTCACCACAGCACCGCTGTTGGCACAGTGGCGCAGTGCAAACTCCACCCCGCGCGCTTTCAGCGCATCCACAACGCGGCAAAACAGCGCAAACTGCGCGCGTGTGTATTCCTCGCACTCCGTGTCCTGCTCATCAGACACGGCAAAGTGCGTGTATATCCCCTCTGCTAAAAGCCCGGGCAGTGTGCATGAGCGGATGATGTTATCAACGCCCTCATCAAAATGCTCACCGCCCACGAGGAAGCCAAGGCGGGACATTCCGGTGTCAAGCTTGATGTGTATTTTCAGTTGACCGTCCAGCGTCTTGGCGGCCTGCGAATATTCCAGCGCCTTGGCAAGGCAGGTGACGGTCTGGGTGATGTTGTTGTCAACAAGGGTTTTGGTGTATTCATGCGGGGTGTGACCGAGGATGAGTATCGGCATGGTTATCCCGCCGTCGCGAAGCTCCAGCGCCTCATCAAGGCATGACACGGCCAGATAGTCCGCACCGGCGCTTTCCAACAGCCGCGCCACGCTGAGTGCGCCGTGGCCGTAAGCGTCGGCCTTCACCACGCCCAGAAAGCGGCAGCCCAGCGGCAATGTGGCGCGTATGCTGTCATAGTTGTGGCGGAGGTTTTTCAGGCTGATCTCCGCCCAGGTTCTCTTTTGCAGGTCGTTCATTTTTCTTTCCTCTGTCTAGTTGCTGTATCTGTATCTAGTTGCTGTATGCTGTATCTGTATATAGTGTCGTCAATCAGCGTGCCGGTCGGTGACCATGCGCTTATTTCCGCAAACACGCGCACACGCCCATTTGAGGATATCTCCGCGTACAGCGGTGTTTTGGTGTATTTGTCAAGCCGAAGCTCAATGCTCAGGTTGTCAGATGGGACAAGCACGGCGCACAACGCGTCATTTTCCTCCCACGCCGTGTCGAGATAGCCGCTTTTCATCGTTTCCACCAGCAGCGGCAGCGCCGACATTGGGGACAAGCCGAACGAATCCAGCGTGCCGGTGTCCAGCATGATACCGTCATATTCCAGCGCGGTTTCACCCGCGATGATGTGCGCGCTCACGCCGCGTATCATCTCCGGCGATACCACGCTGACAACGCACCCGCTCTCATCCTGTGTGTAGTCGAGCGCAAATTCGGCAGTGCGGTCGTCATACTCGGCGCGTACACGCGCTGTGAAGCACAGCGCGGCTTCTTCGTTGAGCGACTTTGAAAAATCCTCAAAGCTCTCCCTTGCGGCAGAGCCGCCGCAGCCGGTCAGCATGACGGCAAGGCATAGCAGGATGACAGACGATATTTTCCTCATGGTGCGATCTCCGTTTCATTCAGGTTTATATCACACCTTATGCTTGCCTGCTTATTATAATCACCCTTCGCCCAATAGTCAAAGATATTCGACATAAAATCCGTGAAAAAGGGAAGGATGAGTACAGTAAATTTATTTTACAAATCAGTTTATTATAACATAGTTATCCCATAAGGCAATAGACAACAGACGGGGGGTAACTTGTAAATAAAAACAGGGCAAGAAGTTCGCCTTTATAAACGGAACTTCTTGCCCATTATCTAACCCTTTATTACTCAGACGGTTGCTTGGGGTTGCAGCGGTCAATTTCTTCTTTAGCCTCGCGGCCTTCGCGCAGAAGCTGCTCAAGGGTATCCATGTCCTCTGCCGCAATTGCGTCACGCACCTGCGTGATGTGCGTGAGCAGACCATCAATCTCAGGCAGGAGGGACTTGCGGTTTAGTATGAACAGCTCTTTCCACACCATCTCGTTCAGGCAGGCAATACGCGTCATGTCCTTATAGCTGCCGCCGGTGTAGCCCACATAGTTTGCGGAAACGGGACTTTTTACATAGTTTACAGACACAACGTGCGCTAGCTGTGAGGTGTGGGCAATCATTTTGTCGTGCTGGGCGCTGTCGCACACCCTTACCATGCCGAAACCGATCTGCTCAAACAGCTGTGTCAGCGCGGCAATATCACCATCGGCGGTCGCCTTTGTCGGAACCAGTATCATACTAGCACCCTGATATAGATCCGCAAACGCGCGCTCATAACCCGCCTTTGCAAGACCGGCCATGGGATGCCCGCCGGTGAAGCGGATGCCGTGCTTGAGTGCGACAGGCTCTACAGCGTCAATGATACTGCCCTTCACGCCCACCAGATCCACCACCTGTGCACCGGCTTTCATTGTGGGAATGACCCGCGTGAGAAAATCAATGGTGGCCTGCGGGAAAAGTGCGGGGATCAGCAGATCACAGCGGGCGAGGATTTCATCGTCCGCTATTCCGTCAATTGCGCCCTCGCGCAGCGCGGCTTCCGCAATGGAGGTCGTCCTGTTCCAGCCGTAAACGGTGTAATCGGTGTACTCCTTCAGCGCTTTCGCCATCGAGCCGCCGATCAAGCCCAGCCCAGCGACAACTACAAGCTTTTTGGCCTCTTTCTTGCGTTCTTCCTTTTCAATGATGATGAAGTCGGTGGCGTTGGTGGGGTCGTCCTCAAGGTTTTCCTGCAATAGATGCAGACCAAAGGCTTCACCGGCGTTGCGGCGGCACAGCACACCCACATTGGAGGGCAGAGTGCCGTCGGCAAGATAGCGTGCGCCGATGGCAGTGTCCTCAATTTCCATCTGCTTCGCGTCAGCATATTCCTGCGCGAGAGTGTCCTTGCACTGCGCCAGCGCCTGAGGGTGGGACGCAATGACCGTGGGATGCGTGATGGTGGGGTCTTTTACAAACAGGCAATGGTGAATAGGCAGGCACAGCGCCGCTGCAAGGTGGTAAGATACTCCGGTGAGCGCTTCTTCCGTCTCGAGGACGTATCCGGCAATATGATTGCGGGAAGCCATCACGCCGTAGTCTATCTCGCCCGCCATTACCGCGTCCACAACATTTTTGGAGTTGACCAGAGGGACATACTCCACGTTCGTCATGCCCTGCGTGACGGCAAAACCCGCGCTTGCTGCCTCAGAGTTACTGCCGGCGTCGCCCTGATAGCCTATCTTGATCAGTCTTTTCATCATTTTGCCAGAGAAGCATCATACTCGCCAACGCTCTTGGCGATAATCAGGTTAGCGGCCACGTCACCCTCAACATTTATCGTGGTGAATGCCATATCCAGCAGACGGTAGAAGCCGCTGATGGGTCCCATAAGATCCATAGGCAAGCCGAGGATGGAGAGGAAGGACGCGCCAAGCACAACACCGCCGCCGGGGATGCCGGGGGCTGCCATGTTGATAAGCGTTGCGGTGAAGATAAGGAAAATGATAGTGCCCAGAGGCAGGTTGATGCCGTAGAAATCAGAAACGAAAACAGCAAGGCAGCAGAAAGAGCAGGCGCCGCCGCACATATTGATGGTGCAGCCGAGGGGCAGAGTGAACTTGGAAATACCCTCAGGTGCGCCGAGATCCTCCATGCTGACGCTGATGGTGGTGGGCAGGGTTGCGGCAGAAGAGGTGGTGGACAGTGTTACCAGTGCGATCTTGCCGCAGGCGCGGATGAACTTTGTGGGAGACACCTTGGTGTAAAGGCAGGTGGGCAGCACCATCACGAGGAAGAACACCACAATGCAGCACAGCCAGCAGGTGCCTATGTACTTGGCCAGAGCGCCGAAGATACCGGCACCGTACTGCGCCACGGAGAAAGCCATCAGAGACATAACACCGATGGGGGAAACCTCCATGAAGTAGCTGAGCATCTTAAAGAATGCGTCGGAAAGGCTGTTCATGAAGTCCACAACAGGCTTGCCCTTTTCGCCGATGTTCAAAATCGCGATTGCGAACACCACGGTGAAGAGAATGACGGGCAGGGTGCTGCCATCAGCCGCGGCTTTCACGATGTTTGTGGGGACGATAGTCGCCAGGAAGCTGCTGATAGTGGGGGAGGTGATTGCGCCATCATATACGGGGGGATTATCAAACACAGTGCCGAGACCCGGGCGGATCATCCACGCTATGGCCAGTGACACTATTGCAGAAACAACGAACATCACAACATACAGCACCACAGTGCGGAAACCGACCTTGCGCAGCAGTGCGCCGTCTTTAATATTCGCAATGCCGCCGAACACAGCGCAGAACACGATGGGGATGATCATCAGCTTGATGAGGTTGAGATAGATGTCACCAATAATTTTCGTGGCAATGCTCAGTTCGGGCAGCACAAAACCTAGTATAATACCAAGGATAAATCCGATCATAACGCGGAGAAACAGGTTCTCCTTTTTCATAAGGGTTTTCATTGAGCTTTCCTCCTAAATTTCGGCAGACCCTCTGCCGTCTCTCTACATTGCGCTTGAAAGAGCCTTGTGGCATCGTCCTCCGGAATGGAAAATGCCGCGCCTCCTCAGCGAATGATGCTTCGTATTATAACACCGCGAAATGAAAACTTCAATAGTTTAAATCGCGTTTGTGAAAGAAAAATAATACTTTTTTGAACGAATTTTTGGCATGCGAACCCGAATTTGCCGTATTTTCTATTACTTTGAGAAAAATGCCTTTGTGCTTTATGCCAATGTGCGGGAGCGGAGGATGAGTTTAAATCCTCCCATTGACACATTCCTTGAATTGGTATATATAGTATCTGTACTGACGTCTTTACTTATGGAAGAGGGGCGAATGGTGCCTCTCCTCCCAGAGTTGAAGGAGCGTCCGTTTTTATTTTCATAACAAAAAATCACAGGGGTATGCCGTTACGCATGGCATACCCCTGTGTTCTTTATTATAGATTTGTGCTTACCGGTTGTGGTCAATCATCTTCCTCTGCAACGTCAACCAGCACCCAGGAGCTGTTCTCCGGCAGGTAATTTTCCACCACAGGGATGAGGCGGTCATAGACCTTGCCATTGCCGATGTTGTTTTTGATATCATCCACGTTATAGGGATAGGCGAACTTATCCGTGCGCAGATATACCCTGTCGTACATCTTCATGAAAAGCTGGGCATTCTGTCCGTTGTCGTCGGCCTTGACGAGAGCGGGCTTCGAGTCGCAGTAGATGGACAAAAGCCCCTCCCTATCCTGTAGCTGGTTGGCCACATAGATCGCAAAGCCGCATACGGCCGTGGACGTGCTGGGTGCGACCGAGAGCGAGCGGGTGTATATAAGCTCTGTCGGTTCGGAGAACACGGGGTGGGCAACGTCTGCCAGCACGACTTCATCAAAGCCCATGTCAAAAAGCTCCTGTGCAAGCTGAGCGGCGTAATTCCTCACGCTGAGATTGTACGGGTCAAGCCATGTGCCGTTAGCGTCGATGTAGTTTGCATTGTTGTCCGCACGGCGCAGGGTGACGGTGGTGCTGCGCGATGCAAACAGCTCATCAATGCAGCAGCTAATCTGCGCGGCCAGATATATGCCCTTGTTCTCATCCTTCAGCTTCTCAATAAGCTGCGGCATGGCGGCGGTCTGCTCCGTAGGGACGCTGAGACCATAGCTGAGCGCCATGTCTGCCTGTGAATCCCACAGAAGCTGACCGGAACGCGGCTTCATCTCCAGCACAAGGCCGTTGCCCGCGTTCAATCGCGCGGCATACTCCGGCAGCTTTTCCGCGGTGACATCGGTGTAGGGCACGAATATCGCGCGAAACTCCGGCACGTCTGTACCGGCGGTAGCCTTGACGTAGGAATAATCCGGCTGGTCATATACGAGCTCTACATCCACCGCGTCGAATACGCGCACTTCGTTGCCGGCGCTGTCGATGGTGGTTTTGCCGTCTGAAAGGATGGGCAGCTCAACATCTACACCGTCCTTGGTGATAACGGCGTACTTCTGCATACCGTAGAACAAAACCACGATAAGCATTATTATGCCAAGGATTATCGCCGATGGGACAAGCGCATAATTTCTCTTTTTGCGCCGCCCCTTGTAAAATTCTGATTTTCTTGCCAAAATGTGTTCCTCTAAATTAAATCATCATTCCGCGATTCTTTGCCGCGAAGGTCAGCTCATCCCTGAAATCGGGGTGGGCGATGGCGATAAGATTCTTCACCCTCTGCGACAGGGGCAGACCGCGCAGCTTGGCAATGCCGTATTCCGTTACGATGTAGTCCACATCGTTCTTGCTGGTGGTGCAGGCCGCGCCCGGGGTGAGTATGGGCTGAATCTTGCTGATGGTGCCGCCCTTTGCAGTGGAGGCAAAGGCAATAAAGCTCTTGCCGCCTTTGGACTGGCATGCACCGCGCACGAAATCGACCTGACCGCCGGTTCCGGATAGGTGCTTTGTGCCGATAGTTTCGGCGCAGACCTGACCGAGGAGGTCAACCTCAACTGCGGCGTTGATGGAGATCATATTGTCGTTCTTGGCGATAACAGCAGGGTCATTGACGTAATCCACCGGAAGAATGACCATTGCAGGGTTATCATCAATATAATCATAAATGCGCTTTGAACCGAAAGCGAAGGTGGTGACCGTCTGTCCGCGGTGGATCTGCTTTTTGCTGTTGTTGACAGCGCCGCACTCAATAAGCTCAACCATGGAATCGGTGAACATCTCAGTGTGGATGCCAAGGTCGTGCTTGGATTTAAGCGCCATGCCGGTTGCATCGGGGATTGCGCCGATGCCAAGCTGCAGGCAGGCACCGTCCGGTATCTGCTCGGCAATGAGATTGCCGATGGTTATGCTTACATCGTCCAGCACGACAGGCGGCAGAACAGGCAGGTCGTGGTTATCCTCAATGATAGCGTCCACCTGGCTGACGTGTATCTGCAGCCCGCACACGGCGCGCGGCTGCTTGTCGTTTACGACAACATATACGCGCTTTGCCTTGTCGAGATGAGCCTCACTCATAGAGGAGACCGTGCCAAAGCTGAAATAACCGTGCTTGTCCATGGGGGAGACCTCGGTTATAACAGCGTCATAATCGTAGTGGGTGCGGATGTGGCCGGGGATGTCACGGTAGTAGGAGGGGATGAAGTCCGCCCAGCCGCCGTTTATCGCCTTGCGCGCCGCGCCGCCGGCAAACCATGACATACCGGAGAGCTTGCCTGCAAGCTCATTGTCAACATAGTATTCAAGCGGCATAACATCAAGCAGGGAGTCAACCTTAACGCCGTTAAGCTCACCGGCCTTTGCCCGCTCTGCAAGCGCGGTGATAAGCGCAGTGGGGTGTGCGGCGGCAGCGTCCATGCCGAGCATCCACCCGCTCTGCACCCTCGCGGCAACCTCGGTGGCGGTGGTCAGCTTCTCCTGATATAGCTTGCTGTAGTCAGTCATTTTTCCGTTTCCTTTCTTTATATAAAACTATATAAAAACCATAAAAATGCGCAGGAAGCCGACGCCGACAGATTATTTGCGGCGGCGGCGCTCACGATGGTCGGCGTACATACGGTTGCCGGAAATGCGGCTGTCCGACTCCTGCATGAATTTTTTCAGCCTGTCCTCAAATGCCTTGTCCGCACTGGGCGGGTCGGCCTGCGGCGCGGGTGTGCGCGTGTTCGGGCGCGGGCGCTCCTCCACCCTGCGCGCCGGTGCGGGCGCCGGTGCAGCGGCCTGCTTTATGGAGAGATTGATCTTCCCATTGTCATTGATGGCCAATACGCGAACCTGTACCGTTTGCCCAACGGACAGATGATCGTTAACATCGCTGACAAAGGTGTTTGCGATCTCGGATATATGCACAAGACCGCTTTTCCCCTCCGGCAGGGCGACAAACGCCCCAAATTTGGTTATTCCGGTAACCTTTCCCTCAACTATTGCTCCAACTTCCAGACTCATGCCGCGCCCTCTTTCCCGACGTTCTACGCCGTAGACTAATTCTCTTGTATGAAATAAAATATTCTCTCATTGGGCATAACAAGACCCAACCGCTCTCGCGCAAGCGCTTCCATACCCTCGCCGTTTTCTATCGCGTCTCTGCGCTCTGTCAGGGCAAGGTTATCAAGCTGTGCGCGCTCATACTCCGCCCTGAGCGCCGAGACCTCCGCTTCCGCGTGGGCAACATCCCGCACAGAGGAGGAAAACAGCGCCAGAGAATACAAAAGCAGAGCAAGCGCAACTATATGCACGAGCGAAAAGTGAGTGTTCATCAGTGCCTCTTTCCGGCACAGTGCGCCGAACAAAGCATATTATGCAGCGCACTGTGCTTATTCATTTATAATAATCCATTTTCTCACTTTTCGGAAGAGAATTTTTACCAATTTTGCGATTTTTTTAATCAAATTTTTCAAGCCCGCGGAACAGCGCACGAACGCGGCAAAACCGCCGTCCAAAACGGGATAAACACTGTCTGAAAGCGTGTGCATATATCCGCAAAAGCCCAGCAGCATCGAGAATAGCTCCCACACACCCAGGCGGCCACTGCCAGCACCCATGGCGAAGCTGAAAGTTAACAGCCCGTAAATAAGCGCAAAGGCAATGTCCCAAATAGCCGCGCCGACCCTGCCGCATCTGCGCCTGAGCGGACGGATAAGGTCATACGCAAGGCCGAGCGCCGCGCCCAGCACAAAGGCCGACACAAGGCACACTGCCTGCCGCTCAAGCGACAGCGCCATATCAGCCAAACAGCCGCGACAACAGCGACTGCCGACCGCGCGGCTCATCATAGCTCAGCTCGCGGATGTAGCCCGCGACTTCAAGCTGGCCAAGCTCCAGATCTATGCGGCCTATGTGCAGATCCTCACCTCTCACGGTGAGATCGCCTAGACTTGTGGTGAGCACGATGGTGTTCTCATCAAAGCCGGACACATCCTCTACGCCGGAAAGGGACATACTTGACCGATTGTCAAGGCTGAGTGCGTGGGGCATGGTGGGTCGGGTTTCCTGTTCATATGGCATAGCATAACACCTCCGGTATAAATACTATGCCGGTGCTCTGCAAAATAGCAGGATGGAAATAATTATTCCGCCTCCCAGGGCAGGTCAACGTAGGTTATATCGTGGTGCATGGCGGGGATCAGCTTTTCTATCACGTCTGCGGTTTTCAGCTTCAGGGAGGAGCTGTTTATGCAGGGGTGACAGCCAAAATACTCCGCACCCAAAAGGTCGCGGTCAATAAGCAGCTTTACGCGCCTGTCGGTATCGTTCATCAAGCCCAGCACGCTTACAGAGCCGGGGGTGATATCCAGCGCGGACAGCATCTGCTCAGGCGTGCCGAAGGAAAGCCGCGCAGAGCCTATCTGCTGGGAGAGAAGCTTTGTTTTAAACGGCTTGTCCCCAGGGAGGAGCAGCAGATAAAGCTGGGTCTGCTGGCGGTTTGTCAGCAGCAGATTCTTGCATATCTCACAGCCCAGCAGCTTTTCAACCTCATGGCAGTCCTCTATATGGTCGGCATAATCGTGATCAACGCGCCAATACTCAATGCCCAGTGCATCGAGAAGCGCATAGCAGCGATCTTCCTTTTCGATGAGTGTGTTGTCCGGTCTGCCGGTGTACAGTTTAGGGTCTATATACATTATTATAATTCCTCCGCTTATCGCTTGCTGCTTGGCAGCCAGATGTGCTGCTTTTCAGCGGCGGCGATAAGTTCTTCTCTGAAATCGGGGTGCGCAATGGATATAACAGCCTCTGCCCGCTCCCAGGTGGACAGACCTGCCAAATTAACAGCGCCGTATTCCGTGACAATGTAATGCGACATACTGCGCGGCGTTGTGATAATGTCCATATTAAAATGCGGCACAATGCGCGAGGTCAGCTTACCGGTTTTGTCGGTAAAGGTGGAGGGCAGGCACAAAAACGCCTTGCCGCCCTTGGAGTGGACAGCGCCTGACACAAAGTCGAGCTGACCGCCGGTGCCGCTTATCTGGCGGAAGCCGACGCTCTCCGCATTCACCTGACCGTAAAGGTCAACATTCAGACAGCCGTTTATGGATACCATGGCGTTGTTCTGCGCAATGATATGGGGATTGTTGACATAGCTCAGCGGCATACCGTAGAAGCTTTCATTATGGTCGATCCACTCATAAAATTCGTTGCTGCCTGCGAGGATGGCGGCCACATTCTTGTTCGGGTGCAGAGTCTTGCTGCGGTTTGTCAGCTTTCCGGCCTTGTACATGGCGTAATACCCGTCAGACGCAAGCTCCGTGTGCATACCGAGATCTTTTAAATCACTGTCCGCAATCAGCTCACCCAAGGCGTTAGGCAGACCGCCTATGCCAAGCTGCACTGTTGCGCCGTTTGTGATAAAGGGCATGAGGTTGTGCGCAATGCGCATTTCAGTGTCTGAGGGCTGGGGTGCCTTCATCTCCCAGATGGGATAGCTGCCCGCTTCAACCACCGCGTCCACCTCAGATATGTGGACGTAGCTCTCCTCACCGCCGTGAACCCACGGCAAAGCCTCATTCACCTCAAGTATCACAATGTCGGCCTTGTCGATTGCGACCTTGGGCAGACCCTGACAGCATGAGCGGCTGAAATAGCCCTTGTCATTCATCGGCGTGACGGCCAGCATAGCCACGTTCACTGTGAGATAATTTTCATAGTAGGCACCCATGTTGCGAAAGTCCATGGGAATGAAAAACGCGTTGCCGCGGTCGATAAGCTTGCGCTCATAGGCCGAGCAGAACCAACTGTTGTATACAAAATGCTCAAAATCGGGGTCACATTCGGCCACCATTATCGGCCCCGGCAGGAGGTTGCCGCGTATCTTGACATTGTGCAGCTCATCCCTGCGCTTGGCGAGCGCCATGTCCAAGGTTTTCGGAAAGCCGTTATTGGACGCGTAGTCTACCCAATCCCCACTTTTGACCAGCCGGACAGCCTCATCCGCTGTTTTCAGCTTGGCGCGATATTCATCAAAAACTGACATGGTGCAACCCTTTCCCGCAAATATAGGCATACTAAACCGCAATTTGCATTTAAAAACATACTTCTTCAAGATTATATGTTATCACCATGCGTTCCCCTTGTCAATGCAGGATTTAGTCAAATGCGCTGCTTTGGGCGATAAGATATTTAAACGTCAAAATCCCCTCCGGATATCATATCCAAAGGGGATTTTGCTGCCATAGGCAATAATTCAAATGGTAAATTACTTGATGCCGTATTTCTTGTTGAACTTATCAACGCGGCCACTGGTGTCAACCAGCTTCTGCTTGCCGGTGTAGAAGGGGTGGCACTTGGAGCAAATTTCAACGGTGATGTTGGGCTTGGTGGAGCCGGTCTCGATGACGGCGCCGCAAGCGCACTTAATGGTGGTCTGCTGGTATTTAGGATGGATTCCTTCCTTCATGGTCATAACTCCTATCATCATGTGCTGTCTTGATTGTGCCGCAAAAAGGGCATAGTTACAAGACGCAATGGAGATTGTAGCACACCCGCGCGTTTAATGCAAGTCTTTTTGCGCAATTTCTGCAATTTTTCCTGAGTCGAGGAAGTACAGCACGCAGGACGCGACCTCCATGCCGAATATGCGCCGCAATGCGGATGCATACGCCCTCAACTGCGGCGTGTAGAATGTGACGCGCGTGCTCAATGCGGCGCTGTCTCTCACGCGGTCAGTCTTATAGTCAATGATGCACAGCTTGCCGTTTTCCTCAATGCAGCAGTCCACCACGCCCTGCAGGAGAAGCTCCTCGCCGGACACGTCGGGGTACACATCACCCGCGTCACACAGCAGGGAGAACTTGAACTCCCTGTGTATTTTTTCCGCCGTGCGTATGCGCTGGCCGAGAGGGGAGGCGAAAAGCTTATATATCGCGTTGGCATCCACTGCGGCCACCTCGCGCGCGGAGAGGAATTTTTCCCGTTCCAGCCGCGCTATCTCGCCGCGCACCTCGTCAAGGCTGGCGGTTTTGCCAATGTCCATGCATTGCAGGGCAAGATGCGTGGCGATGCCGCGCTCAGCGCCGGTAACGGGCTTGTCCTTGCGCGTAAAGTCGGGCATTTGCAGCTTGCGTATGCGCTCTTTGACAAGCGGCGCGGCCTCGGGGTCGGCATCGACCCTGCTTTTCAGCTCAGTCGCGGTTATCTTGGAGGGGAGGGCTTGCGCGGCCTTGTGCGGATAGCTAAAGCGCATTGCGCTCTCCAGCTTCGCCAGCGCCTCTTCATTCACCGGCTGTGTGACACATTCCTCCGCGGTATCATCTGCACCGTCCACCTCGCGGCACAGCCGGATTTTTAGATGCTGCTGCTCATCCGCGAGGGCGGCATAGATAAACCACCACACATAGGACGCCGCGTTTGCCAGCACCTCACTCTCCATCGGCGTTGTCACCACTGCGCTTGCTGTGGCTATCGCCTTTTCGGGGTCTTTCATGGCGGCAGTTATAAACAGCCGCTCTTTCGGCCGCGTCAGCGCCACATACATAACGCGCATTTCCTCCGACAAAAGCTCGCGTTCCAGCCGAAGCTGTATCGCGTTGCGGGCAAGGCTGGGGTATTCCACGCGCCTTTGCATATCCGTCACCTTTGCGCCGAGGCCGAGTTTGGGGTGGATCAGCACGCTGCTTCTCATGTCCATCTTGTTGAACTGATGTGACATATCGCTGAGAAACACGACAGGGAACTCCAAGCCCTTGGATTTGTGTATCGTCATTATCTGCACAGCCGAGGTGGACACTGCACCTGTGTTCGGCTCATTACCGCTTTCGGATAACTGCCTAAGCCACAGCACAAAGCGGTGCACGCCGCGGTACTGCGTCGCGTCAAACTGACCGGACAGCTCAATAAGCTCCAAGAGGTTGGCTCGTCTCTGTGCGCCGTTTGTCATGGCGGAGCATAGCGCGATAAGATCCAGCTCGTCTACCAACTGCCACAGCAGCTCCGCAGCGGGAAGCTCCGGTGCGAGTGCGCGAAAGCGCGTCAGCACGGATATGAAGCGGGCGCAGTCGGCGTCCTGCTCTGCTGCGGCGGTCAGGGCGGCGTAAAAATCACCCTTGGTGTCAAACGTGCGGATAAAGGCCAGCTTATCCGCTGAAAAGCCGAACGCAGGTGAGCGCAATGCGGCGATGAGCGGGATGTCCTGATGCGGGTTATCTATGACAGCAAGCAGAGATATCACGCTGGACACTTCGACAGAGTCGAAAAAGCTGCTGCTCTGCCCTGCTGCGACAGGGATGCCCATGGCCGCAAGCTCACGCGCGTAGATAGCGCGGTTGGCGTTTGCCGCGCGCATAAGTATTGCAATATCGCCGTATTCCAGCGGCCTGCCGCCGACCTCAGTACCGGCGGACATGAGCTTTTGTATCTCCGTGCCGATAAGCCGCGCTTCCAGCGCCTTTTTGTCGGGGCGATCATCGTCCTCATCGGCGGCGGCACCGATATCCAGCAGCAGCAGCTCCGGCACGGGGACACTGCCCGGGTAGGACGCGCCGCATTTTAACCGCGCGGCCTCGTCATATTCCAGCTCACCCAGCTCCCTGGACATACACAGCGAAAACACTGCATTGGCGCAGTCCAGTATCTCCCTGCGTGAGCGGAAATTCTCCTGCAACAATATTCGGCGCGGCTCACCCTCGGCGGCCAGCTCTGCATCGGGGTAGTGCGTGTATTTCTCGGTGAATATCTCTGGGTCTGCAAGGCGAAAGCGGTAAATTGACTGTTTCACGTCACCCACGAGGAAAAGCTTGTTTCCCTCGTCAGACGCGGCCTTGAATATAGTGTCCTGCACCTGGCTCACGTCCTGATACTCGTCCACCATCACCTCTGTATAGCGCGCAGACAGGCGCGCGGCAAGCTCGGTCGGGGTGCCGTCAGTGTTCGTCAAAAGCTGTGCGGCGATATGCTCAAGGTCTGCGTAGTCGCAGAAGCCCGCGCGGCGCTTTGCCTGCGAATACTGTGCGTCAAAATCCAGCGTCAGCGCAAGCAGCGCGCTCATTGCATCGGCTGTCGCAGCCATTTCATCCAGCAGCTTTGCCGACGGCGCGGACAGCGTTTTTTCAATAGAGCGCATGGCCTTGTTTTTGCACTCATCGCGGCGATTTTTTATCCTTATGGAAAGCTCCGGATCGGGGGAGTTGACAAGGCGGCCAAGTGTGGGAAACTCTATCGGCAGGCACTCGCGCGCCTTGTCCCACCCAATGTCGAGGCGGCGCGACAGCTCACGTATCTGTGCGGCGGTCTCGCTGATGCTGGGCAGATATTTCTCGCGTATCTTCTCGCATCCGTCCATGGCAAGCATCAGCCTGTCCATCTCTCTCACCCAATAATCCGCCACGCGCTTTGCCGCGTCCAGCACCTCTCTGCCCCACGGTGTGTCACCCACATCGTCCGCGTGACTGTTGAGAAGCTCCACCTGACCGCGCGCCCACTCCTCGGGACGGGCGTGGCTTTGCATCTTGCCGTGCAGCGTCAGCACCAGCTCTGCAAGGCGGTGATCGTCCCGCCCGCGGCCAACGGAATCGACCAGCGCGATAAAGCCGGGATAGTCCGCGCTGTGCTCATATCGCTGCTCCAGCACACGTTCCAGCGCGGCGGTTTTCATGGTCTGCGCGCGCTCATCGTCTATCACCTTGAAGTCGGGGCTTATACCGGCAAGGTTGCAGTTTTCGCGGATAAGCGCGGCGCAGAAGCCGTGTATAGTGCCTATCTGCGCCCTCTGGCACAGTGCACTCTGGCGGCGGAGACGGCGGTTGGACGGATCCTTTGCCAGCTTTGCGGCCAGCTCATCCATTATCCTGCCGCGAAGCTCACCCGCAGCGGCGCGTGTGTAGGTTATTACGAGAAAGCTGTCTATATCCACAGGGTGTTCAGGGTCTGTGATAAAGCCCATTAAGCGCTCGGTAAGCACCTTGGTTTTGCCGCTTCCTGCGCCGGCAGACACCAGCACTGCACTGCCGCGCGTGGTCATCGCTGCGCTTTGGGCAGCGGTTGGCTTAAATTCACTCATTGTCTGCTTCCTCCTCCAGCATTGCCCATACCTTGCTTGGCGTCAGCCGCGTCAGGTAGCGGCAGCTTTCACCGTTTTCGCCGTTGGCAAAATGGCAGGCGTCCAAATAGTCGCAGTTGGTGCAGGCAAATTCGCTTTGCCCGCGATAATATGGGTCAGCGGCTACATTGCCCTGACGCAGCTCCTGCGCCATGTCGCGCAGGCATTTTTTTATATGCTTTGCAAGATGACCCAGACGCGCGGTCGAGGCGAGGTAATCCTGCGAGGGTACGCCGCTCTTGTTGAAACTGAGCGGGATATATTTTTTCTTTGCGCTGTGCTCCCACGCGTTGATAAGCTCTTCATCATCCAGCACAAGCCCACTGCGGCGTATGTCCTTTGTAAGCTGCTTTTCCAGCTCCTCATCATCGTCACGGTTTAATGAGGCCATCGCGTTTCGCGCGGGTACATACATCACACCGGCCGGCACGGTCTCATGGCCGTATAGCTGCTCACCGTCCTTTTCAAGCGCGAATAGATACAGCAGCATTTGCAGCCCTCTGCCGTACCATATGTCGGACAGCTTGAACTCCTGCTTGCCGGTTTTGTAGTCCACTATGCGCAGATACAGCTTGCCGTTGTGCAGCCAGCCGTCCACGCGGTCGGCAACGCCGGTCAGCTGCACACTGCTGTCGCCATCATCAAGCTCCACCGGCGGCAGATTTCCCGCCGCGCCGAAGTTCAGTTCAAAATCCAGCGGCTCAAAGTCGGAGGTGCGAAGCTCCGCCGCCATATCTGCCACAATCTGCCGCACATCACGCGTCAGGCGGCGGAATAGATAAGTGAACCGTGCGCTCTTTTCCTGAAAATCGTTAAGCTCTGTGTGCACATATTCCGCCACAAAGCTGTCGGTTATAGCGGCAAGCGCGTCATCGTCTACGGCCTTCCAGCCGCCCTGCTTTTTCACCTCACGCGCCGTTTTTTCCAACACAAAATGCATGAACGTGCCAATCTCCGGCGGCGTCAGGCCGACAGGCTTATACGGCTTTGCACGCAGACCGTACTGACAGAAGTATGCGTATTTGCAGGAGGCGAATTTATCTATTTTGGACGCGCTCAGCCGTATGCGTTCACCGTACAATCGGCGCACCGCGTCCTCACTTAGCTTGCCGCGGCTCATGTCGGCGGCGCGGCTGAGCGCGTCCCAGCGCGTATTGTCATTCGCGGTGAAATATTCAGCCGCGGCGCGCTCCGTGCCGGTGCCGCCATGTATCGCCCCTGCCGCGAGACTAAGCGCAGGAGCGGGGGAATTAAGCCGCGCCTCATCCAGCCGCCCATGCTTCGGCTCAATGCCAAACAGCGCGGCGGCGCGGTTAAAAATAAATGCAGGGTGTATGCTCTCACCATCCTTGCTGCTGAGCGGGCACAGCAACGTGAGACTTTCAGCAGGGAGCGTCAGACAGTTATATATAAGCGAAAATTCGCGCCAAAGCTCACTTTCACTGCCGCCAAGGTCGATGCCGCGCTCAGATAGGCGCACGCGCTCTGCCGCGGACAGTACACCGGCGTCACTGGCTGCGCGCGGCAGACGCTCATCACTTGCACCCAGCACGATAAGGTGCTTTATGCTTCTGCGGCGCATACGGTCAAAATCACCGGCGGACACCGCGTCCAGCGACACGGGGATAGTGCCGACATCGTATTTGGACAGGGTCAGGTTAAACAGCTTGCCGAATTCATCACTGTCCATGGGCATATCGCCAAGTATAGCGGCGCTCTGCTCCAGCGCGGAGACAACAATGCCCCATAGCTGGATATACTCCTGCGCGAGAGCTTCCCGCCCCTCGCCGGACAATGCCTCGGCGCGCGCCTCCAGCGTATCGGGCAGCTTCAGCGCACCAAACAGCGCAGCCAGCGCCGCGGCGTGCTCTGCGGCAGTCACCGCCTTCTTTTCGTTGTGCGCAAATTGCAGCAGCGGCTCTGCTAGGCGGCGGCGCAGCTCGTTTATCCGCGCAAGGCGCTCTCGCGCGGCCTCGTCATATTCCGCGCCGTAGCCGTCGGGGTGCTGCTGCCAATCCTCCTTGCGCGCCCACGCACTGCCGCGCAGTTGCCATTTGAAAATGTATTCTTCCAGCTCGTCACACTCATCAAGGGATAGTCCCGTAAGGCCGGTGTGCATATAGCTTATCATGTCGTCTATATCCCAGCCGCCGATTATCTCATAGATAAGGGCGATGGCGTGGGGGAGCGGCTTATATAAAAGCTCACTTTTCTTTGCTGTGAACAGGGGGACGCCGTAGTGCCGGAAAATACTTTCCAGACTGCCGCTGTAATCGTCAAACCCGCGCACAGCCACGGCGATATCGCGCCAGCGCGCGCCGCCGTCACGCACCAGTGCAATCGCGCGTGCAGCAGCCAGCTCACACTCGGCATTTACGGAATCTGCCGTCATCAGTGTGAGGTCACAACTGCCCTCAAAGCTTGCATCAGAGTAGGAGAACATATTGTCTGCGAAAAATTGCAGGGATTCGCTCTTTCTGCCGGTGCTGTTGAGAAAGCGTACATTGTGCTCTACGCCCAACTCCTCTGCCATTGCGATAAGCGCGTGCGCGGCGCGGCGCGACAGGGCGAAAACCTCGCTTCCATCATATAGACTGTCCAGCGTCAGGCACACGGTCACGCTTGCACCAGTGTTCATCAGCGCGCGCACGACCTGTACCTCCTGCATGGTGAAGTCGATAAAGCCGTCAATATAAATGCTGTGCGCAGGGCCAATGTCACTGTCGGGTATCTGACGGGCAAGCAGGGTCAGCGCGTCTGACGGGTCTGCGTGGCCGTTGGCCACTATCGCGTCATACGCCTCTGCTATCAGCGCCAGATCATATAGCTTGTCACCCAGACTGTCATCATATTCCCGCGCCAGCTCCATGAGCGCGTCCGGCGCTATGCAGGCGGCTTTCAGCTCATCCACGGCAGACAGCAGCAGCGATTGCAGCTCACTTTTATGCGCGGCGGCCGAATATACGCGCAGTCTGCTGCCTACACTGCCGGCGGCCAGCGCCATGCATAGCAGCCGCCCGCCCTTGTCCAGATACTTGGCCGCGTTTCCGCCCAGCAGACTTTTCAGCCTGCGCCCAAGCCCTGTGAAGCTGAACACCTCGGCGTACTGCGACATAGTGTCCCCACAGACGCGGCACAGCTCACGCTCGGCCTCGTGGCTATATTGCTCAGGCACTATCATCATGCGGCCGCCCTCGCGCAGCTCGACCGCGGCGCGTATCTCCTCTATAATGGCGGATGTTTTGCCTGCACCCGCTTTTCCCAGTATCAGAGTGAGCATATCTGCCCTCCAAAATCGTAGTTGTAGTTATATATGTAGAATTATATCCGCTTACGGCGAAAGCGTCAACAATTCCCTGATTCTTTTGTGTACATTTTGCCAAAGCGTGGTATAATATGAGTTATCTTTTTTACGTCAAAGGTACTGCCGATGAAAAAGCCGCTTGCCGCGCTGATTATATGCGCAAGCCTGCTGAATCTGCTGTCAAGCTGCAGCGGGCATTTTGAAAACTCACCGCCTGAAACACCCTACATACCCACACCGGCAGAGCAATTGCTGGCGATATCGCCGTGGTGCGCACAGGGGGAGGATGCTGCAACGCTGGTGTTCGCACCGGATTTCTCCGGCACACTTGATTTCGCGCCGTTTTCGTGGAGCGAGGATGGCGGCGCGGTCACACTGCGCTTTTTCTCCGAGTGCTGTGTGGGGGCAGAGTATGCACTCAAGCTGGAGCGCGCAAAGGGGAGTGCGCCGCGACTTTCCGGTGCGGTTGGCAGCTTTACAATGGAGCTGTTTTCTGCCGTGGTGGAGGAAGAAACCGAACCACAGCCAAGTGCGGAGGAGCTTCTCGGGCAGGAGATTGCGGAGTATGCGCTGGGCTTTCTGGGGTATAAATATAAATACGGCGGCAAATCACCTGAAACAGGGTTCGACTGCTCAGGGCTTGTGTACTATGTGTATGAGCAGTTCGGCTATAAGCTTGAGCGCGTTGCGGCAGATCAGGCAAAGCAGGGGGTAGAGGTCGCGCATGATGCCCTCATGCCGGGCGACTTGATAGGCTTCCACACCTCGGGCGAATATGTGGGGCATATCGGCATATACGTCGGCAAGGGGTTTTACGTCCATGCCATGGGTTCGGCCTACGGCGTTGTGCTGACCTCACTTGACGATGCGTACAGCCAGCGTGAGTATGACGCGCGGCGCATAGTAGGCTGTGAGCTTGAACAGCAGGCGCAAGCCGGATAAGGATTGCAGCAACAGAGAATCTGTGCTAATATAAAAGATGCGAAAAATACACTTCGTGGAGGATAAATAAAATGAGCGTACTTGAAAACCTTGAACCTAAAAGCGTATTTCGCTTTTTTGAGGAGATATCCGCAATACCGCACGGCAGCCGCAACACCCGCGCCATAAGCGATTATCTTGTCAACTTTGCAAAGCAGCGCGGGCTGGAGCATTATCAGGATGAGCTGAACAATGTCATCATCATTGCACCGGCGACTGCGGGCTATGAGGATGCCCAGCCTGTTATCATTCAGGGGCATATGGACATGGTGTGTGAGAAAGCGCCCGACTGCACCAAAGACATGGAGCGCGAGGGGCTTGACCTCGCGGTTGACGGTGATGTTATCTATGCCCGCGGCACCACCCTTGGCGGGGATGACGGTATTGCCGTTGCAATGGCCTTGGCCGTGCTGGATTCCGACACGCTGCAGCATCCGCGTGTGGAGGCTGTTATCACCGTGGATGAGGAGATCGGCATGGAGGGCGCGGCCGGTATCGACCTCTCCCCGCTGAAAGGACGTATGCTGCTGAATATCGACTCTGAGGAGGAGGGTATATTCACTGTCGGCTGTGCCGGCGGCGCGTGTGCCTGCTGCACGCTTGATGTTGCGCGCGGCGAATTTGACGGTGCGGCACTGAATATCGCGGTTACAGGGCTGTTGGGCGGCCACTCCGGTGCGGAGATAGATAAGGGACGCGCCAATGCCAATATGCTGATGGGCCGCCTGCTGTACGCCATATCCAAGAGAACGGAGCTTCGCCTTGTGGCGGTCAACGGCGGCTTGAAGGATAATGCCATCACCACCGCGTCATTTGCAAGCGTGGTCGCTGCCGATGCGGATGCGGTGAAGGCCGTGTGCGCTGACTTTGAGGCAAAGTTTAAAAATGAGTACCGCGTGACAGACGGCGGCGTGACCGTAAGTGTTGAGGCGGGTGATAAGTGCAATGCTATGGACAAGGCATCCACCGATAAGGTCATTTGTATGCTCTGCTGCCTGCCGAACGGAATACAGGCCATGAGCGCGGATATCGCCGGACTTGTGCAGACCTCACTCAACCTCGGCATACTCATAACGGAGGGCGAGTGCGTTCGCGCCTCGTTCAGCGTGCGCAGCAGTGTGGACAGTCAGAAGCGTATGCTTATTGAGCGGCTTGAATGTCTGATGGCACAGCTTGGCGGCAAGGTTGATGTCAGCGGCGATTACCCCGGCTGGGAGTATGACCCCAATTCCAAGCTGCGTGAGCTGATGATAGAGGTCTATACCGAGCAGTACGGAGAGGCACCTGTTGTCGCGGCGATACACGCAGGGCTTGAATGTGGGCTGCTGATAGAGAAGAAACCCGGGCTTGACTGTGTGTCCTTCGGCCCTGATATTGAGGAGATACACACCTTCCGCGAGAAGCTGCATATTGCCTCCACCCAGCGCACCTGGGCACTGTTGACAGAGGTGCTGAAAAGAATGAAATAACCCGCAAAAATGCGGCGAACGGCCTGCCTGACTATGGGCAGGCCGTTTTGCCGTCCTGTGTACCGCTATATATTGCCGGTGGAGCTTGAAATGTTCACAAATTGTGGTATAATATATAATCGATATAATATGAGAAAAAGGAACGGCATTTATGGCACAAACTAGCGCAAATTACGGCAACGACAGTATATCCCAGCTCAAAGGGGCGGACAGGGTGCGAAAGCGCCCGGGCGTTATCTTCGGCTCTGACGGGCTGGACGGTTGTGAGCACGCCGTATTTGAGATATTATCAAACGCAATAGACGAGGCGCGCGAGGGATATGGTGAGCTTATAACGCTGACATATTATGAGGATAAGTCCATTGAGGTGGCAGACTTTGGCCGCGGCTGCCCTATGGACTGGAACCCTAATGAAAAGCGCTTCAACTGGGAGCTTGTATTCTGTGAGCTTTATGCCGGCGGCAAATACCAAAACGCCAACGGCGGCGACTATGAATACTCCCTCGGCTTGAACGGCCTTGGCTCATGCGCAACGCAGTACGCGTCGGAATACATGGATGTCACCGTCTGGCGTGATGGGAGCAAGTTTTCCCTGCACTTCAAAAAGGGCAAGCCTGTCGGCAAAAAGGGGCAGGAGCTTACTATAGAACCGGCAGACCGCAAAAAGACCGGCACGACCATCCGCTGGCGGCCTGACATCGAGGTGTTCACGGATATTGACATACCGGAGGAGTATTTTGACGATATTCTGCACCGTCAGGCTGTTGTGAACGCGGGCGTGACATTTCGCCTGCGCATCGAAAAAAACGGCAAGATGGAGCAGCGGGAATACTGCTATCAAAACGGCATAACAGACTATGTTTCCGAGCTTGCGGGCGAGGGGGCGCTGACAGCGCCTGTATTTATCTCCGCTGAGCGGCGTGGCCGCGACAGGGATGATATGCCCGACTACAAGGTGAAGCTGTCTGCGGCGTTCTGCTTTTCCAACAAGGCACAGGCGATAGAGTATTACCACAACTCCTCCTGGCTTGAAAATGGCGGAGCACCCGATAAGGCTGCAAAAAGCGCCTTTACCTCGGCGATAGACGCGTATATAAAGCAGATAGGCAAATACCAGAAGAGTGAGTCCCAGATAAAATTTCAGGATGTACAGGACTGCCTCGTGCTGGTGACAAACTGCTTTTCCACGCAGACCTCGTACGAAAACCAGACCAAAAAGGCGATAAACAACAAGTTCATACAGACCGCCATGACGGAGTTTTTCAAGGCACAGCTTGAAGTGTACTTCATCGAGAATAAGCCGGAGGCGGACAGAATTGCAGAGCAGGTGCTGATAAATAAGCGCAGCCGCGAAACGGCGGAGCGCGCGCGGCAGGGTATGAAAAAGAAGCTGTCCGGCAGTATTGACATTTCAAACCGTGTGCAGAAGTTTGTTGACTGCCGAAGCCGCGATGCGAGCCGGCGCGAGATATATATAGTGGAGGGTGATTCCGCACTTGGTGCGTGCAAGCTGTCGCGCGATGGTGAGTTTCAGGGGATAATGCCTGTGCGCGGCAAGATACTCAACTGCCTGAAAGCCGATTATGTGCGCATTTTCAAAAGTGACGTTATAACCGACCTCCTAAAGGTGCTCGGCTGCGGCGTTGAAGTGAAGGACAAGCACACCAAGGAGCTTGCCGGCTTTGACCTTGCCAATCTGCGCTGGAACAAGGTGATAATCTGCACCGATGCGGATGTTGACGGCTTCCAGATAAGAACGCTTATCCTCACGATGCTCTATCGTCTCGTACCCACACTTATCCGCGAGGGGTATGTGTATATAGCTGAGTCGCCGCTATATGAAATAGAGTGCAAGGGCAAAACCTACTTTGCCTACTCCGACAGGGAGAAGGCCGAAATAGTGGAATCCCTTAACGGCGCAAAGGCATCCATAAACCGCAGCAAGGGTCTTGGCGAGAATGATCCGGACATGATGTGGATGACCACCATGAACCCCGAGACGCGCCGCCTGATAAAGGTCATGCCGGAGGATGCGGAGCGTATGTCGCAGGTATTTGACCTGCTGCTGGGCGATAACCTTGAGGGCAGAAAAAACCATATTGCAGAGTATGGTTATAAATACATTGACTTAGCAGACATTTCATGATTTGAGGAGAACAATAGTATGAGAAACGTATTTGGAAACAGCTTCGTGCAGGGACGTGAGTTTGCAAAGCGCCTGATGATAGCGGCGGTGGTGTGCGCGGTGATGGGGATAGTCTGTGAGCAGGCAGGCAGTGCCTTTGCGCCAATTCTGCTCGTGCTGACGCTTATCATATCCGTGTTCACGGTTTACGTTATCGCAAAATACTGCCGCTGCCCCCACTGCGGAAAGCGTATTATGACAGGTGTGCTCGTTGCCACGACCTGCCCAAGCTGCCGCAGAAACCTCACCACGGGCAAAAAGGCAAAAAAGAACGCACGCTGAAAGTAGATTATAATGGCAAAGAAAAAGCAGGAAGAAAAGAAACAATATAATAACCCTAACGTCGTTGGTCTGCGCGCGGAGGTGTTGGAGCAACCGATAACCGAGACGCTGGAGACAAACTATATGCCCTATGCGATGAGCGTGATTGTCTCGCGCGCGATACCGGAGATCGACGGCTTCAAGCCGTCGCACAGAAAGCTGCTGTACACCATGTTTAAAATGGGGCTTTTGACCGGCGGCAGAACAAAAAGCGCAAACATTGTCGGCCAGACCATGCGCCTTAACCCGCACGGTGACGCGGCTATCTATGAAACGATGGTTCGCCTGTCCGCAGGGTATGAGGCATTGCTGACGCCCTTTGTCGATTCCAAGGGCAACTTCGGCAAGGTGTATTCGCGCGATATGTCCTATGCGGCCTCACGTTATACAGAGGCGAAGCTCTCCGCCATATGCACAGAGGTTTTTAAAGACATTGACAAGGACAACGTGGATTTTGTCGATAACTATGACGGCAGTATGAAAGAGCCGACACTGCTGCCCACCGCGTTCCCCAACGTGCTGGTTTCGGCAAACTCCGGCATTGCTGTCGGCATGGCGAGCCAGATTTGCGGCTTTAACCTCAATGAGGTCTGCCAGACGGCCATAGCCTATATCAAAGACCCGGAGCATGATATACTCTCCACCATGCCCGCACCCGACTTTCCCACCGGCGGTGAGATAATCTATGACCGGCGCGAGATGGAGGAGATATACCGCACAGGGCGTGGCAGCTTCCGCGTGAGGGCGAAGTGGCGGCACATCCCCAAGGAAAACATAATCGAGATATATGAGATACCGTATACCACCACGTCCGAGGCTATAATCGACAAGGTGGCGGAGCTTATAAAAACGGGCAAGGTGCGCGAGATAAACGATATGCGCGATGAGACCGACCTGAGCGGTCTGCGCCTTGCAATCGACTTGAAGCGCGGTGTTGACCCTGAAAAGCTGATGCAGAAGCTTTTCAAGCTGACAACTCTGCAGGACAGCTTCCCCTGCAACTTCAACATCCTCATTGCGGGCAATCCGCGCGTAATGGGTGTGCGCGAGATATTGGACGAGTGGACGGCGTGGCGCACTGACTGCATCCGCCGCCGCGTGTATTTTGAGCTGCAAAAGAAGCAGGAGAAGCTGCACCTGCTCAAGGGTCTTGAAAAAATACTGCTGGATATCGACAAGGCGATAGAGATAATCCGCAATACCGAGCTGGAGGCGGACGTTGTGCCGAACCTCATGATGGGCTTTGGCATAGACAAAACCCAGGCCGAGTATGTCGCGGAGATCAAGCTGAGAAATATCAACCGCGAGTATATCCTCAAACGTACCGCAGAGACGGAGAAGCTGGAAGATGAGATAGAGGATCTGGAGGCGACACTGAATAACCGCCGCCGGATACGCAGCATCATCGTAAGCGAGCTTAACGATATAAACAAGAAATACCCCATCCCAAGAAAGACCACACTGGTGTACGCCTCCGAGGTGGAGGAGTATACAGAGGTACAGCAGGTGGAGGATTACCCTGTCACGCTGTTTTTGTCGCGCGAGGGATACTTCAAGAAGATTACGGCGCAGTCCCTCCGCCTCAGCAGCGAGCAGAAGTATAAAGAGGGGGACAGCCTCAACCTCAGCTTCGAATCGTCCAACCGGCGTGAGCTGCTTATCGTCACGGATAAACAGCAGATATACAAGGCGCGCGTCAGCGATTTTGACGATTGCAAGGCGTCCGTGCTGGGCGTGTATCTCCCGACAAAGCTGAACATGGACGAGGGTGAGAATGTGCTGGCGATGATAGATCCCGGCGATTACCGCGCGCATATCCTGTTCGCGTTTGAAAACGGCAAGGTCGCCCGCGTGGAAATGAGCGCGTATGAGACCAAGACCAACCGCAAAAAGCTGGTCAGCGCGTATTCGGATAAAAGCCCGCTTGTCGCAATACAGGTGCTTGCGGAGGAGACGGATATGGTGTGCCGGTCGAGTGATGAGCGCACGCTTATCTTCAACACCTCACTCCTGCAGCCCAAAACCAGCCGCAGCACACAGGGCGTCGGCGTGATGACGCTGAAGGCGCGGCGCACATTGGTTGCGATGGAGCGGTTGGACAGCACCTCAGTAAAGAACGTTGCGCGCTATCGCGTGCGTTCACTCCCCGCCGCAGGCGCATTGCTGCACGCGGAGGATAAGGAAGAACAGCAATTATCGTTACTGTGATTGGTTTAAGCCATTATCACGGAGGAAAGCTATGAACGGTTTTAAAACACGCTTAAATGCAAGGCCATTCGCGTCAAAGCTGGTGAAGTATATTATCATCGTGCTTGGCGCGGCAATCGGCGCGATAGGCTTTCAGTTTTTCATGTTCCCAAACTCCATCGTGTCCGGTGGACTGACAGGTATTGCGCAGATAATTAACCGCCTCACCGGTCTGCCTGTCGGTGTGCTGAGCATTGTGATGAATGTGCCGTTGTTTATTATCGCGTGGCGGCAATTCGGCAATCAGTTCATCATAGACTCCTTTATCGGCACGGAGCTGTTTTCGGTGTTTATTGACCTTTCGTCAATGCTCAATATCGTTGCCACGAATGACCCCATGCTGGGCAGTATCATAGGCGGCGTTATAAAGGGCGTTGGTCTGGGTGCGATATATTATGTCGGCGCTACGACCGGCGGCGTGGATATTGTGGCGCGTATTCTGCGACGCAAGTATCCATACATCAACTTCGGCACGTTCATTTTGATTTTGGATGCAGTTGTTATCTCGGCGTATGCGCTGATCTTCCACATTGTTGAAAGCGCGATGTATTCGCTTATCTGTATGTTTGTTGTCAGCAAGGCAATTGACCTTGTACTGTACGGCCTTGATAATTCCAGCGTTGTGTACATCGTCAGCCACCAAACCGATGTAATTGTGCAGGAGATAACCTCCGGCAATCTCCACCGCGGCGTGACGCTGCTGCACGCAGAGGGCGCATACACCCATGAGGAGCGGCAGGTTATAATGTGCGTTATCAAGCGCCCGCAGATCGCGGAGATACGCCGCCTTGTGCGCACGATAGATGACAAGGCGTTCCTCGTCGTGACTGATGCAAAGAATGTGTTCGGCAACGGCTTTGACAGTATAAACGACAATAACTGAGCGGAGGCGCACATGATGAAAAAACATCTGGCGGCGTGTCTGCTGCTTGCGCTGATGGCTGCAATGCTGTGCGGCTGCGGCAGTGTTTTTGACAAGGAATATGTCGTGATAGAGGACTATGTGCCCACCGTGCAGGACACCAGCCAAACGGATGAACGCGTCACGGTGCACAACTTCAACGCGCTGAAGCTGTCAATACGCACGCTTGTGTCCAACGGCACAGGCGGGGGCAGCATCGTGTTTGATGCCGACTATGACGGCGATGTGACGGAGGATATGGCCAGCGCCTGCTGGCAGGTGCGCACGCAGGACGCGCTTTGCGCGTATTGTGTGGACAATATATCCTACGAACTGACCAAAATAGTCACCTACTACGAGGCAACTGTAAACATCAGCTACGCGGACTTTGTGGAGAGTGCAGCCAACATTGCCAAGCTGCCGTATTCCACAGGCGTTGAGGACATTATAAAGGATGCACTGGATGCGGGACAGAACAAGCTGGTCGTGCTGATAAACCAGAGCGCTTTCAGCGCAGAGGATATGGAGGGGCTTGTAACACACGTCTACAGGGAGCATCCTGCCACAGCTCCCAAGACGCCCAGCGTCAGCGTGAATATGTATTCGGGTGCCAATATGCAGCGCCTGTATGAGATAAATCTGCGCTACGGCATGGTGCATGATGAATTCAGCGCGAAGAAGAGACAGCTTGCGGAGTTTGCGCCGTTTAAGTATACGGATGTGGACTCAATGAGCGAGGGCGAACGCGCCCTGACTGCGTATGAATATCTCGTCTCCCACTGTGCGATAAGCGGTGAGGGGCAGGGGAGCTCTATCTACTCTGCGCTGATCGAGCAAAGCTCTGACAGCGAGGGAGCGGCGCTTGCTTATGTGGAGCTGTGCCGTCAGCTTGGGCTGGACTGCCGTATTGTCTACGGTCAGCGCGCGTGGAAAAACCACTGCTGGAATATTGTGCGCGTTGACGGTGAATATTACCATGTGGATGCCGGACTTAGTACGGCAGACACGAAAATGAATTTCCTCCAGCCGGATCAAAGCTTCTGGGAGAGCTACCGCTGGGACGTTGGCTCATATCCGGCCTGCACAGGCACACTCACCTATGATGAAATAGTCTCCCTAGAGGAAGCGCCCGCATCCGACACTGAAACTCGATAGCGCAGAGGATAATCCGCACAAAATTATAAAAAAGCACCCAGCCGTGTGGTTGGGTGCTTTTTTGGTGAAAATTATATTTATCTTACTTTTTCGTGCCGAACAGGCCGCGTATGATGGCGTTGGAACCGTCACGTGCAACGGAACTCAGTGCGCGCTTGGCCGCTTGACCGGCAATGTTTTTCGCACTCTTCTGTCTGCCGCCAAGGACGGAGTTGACAAGGTTGGTGCTGATAGAGGATGCAACGGAGGACGCTGCATTGGTCACAGCGCGCTGGGCGACCTTCTTCTTCGCGGCGGCTTCTTTTTCGCGCGCTTTCTCTGCCGCGGCTTCTTCTTTAAGTCTCTGCTTTTCAGCGGCAGCCGCCTCTTTCTGGCGCTGCTTCTCAGCAGCCGCTTCTTCTTTAAGCCTCTGCTTTTCTGCGGCGGCTTCCTCTTTAAGCCTCTGTTTTTCTGCCTCGGCTGCTTCTTCCTCCTCAATGCGCTGGCGCTCCAGCTCCTCATTTGCGGCGGTTATTATCTCATATGCGCTCTCGCGATCAACGCTATCACGGTATTTCAGGTCAAATTCATCCGCGGCGACACATCTTTCAATCGTGCCCTCCTCAGCAGGCCCCATAAGGCTTTGCGGCGGAAGAATATTTGCGCGCTCAACGATGGAGGGGATACCGTCCTCATCCAAAAAGCTGACCAGTGCCTCGCCGACACCCAGCGCCATCAGCGCTTCCTCAGTGTCAAAGCTCTTGTTCGTGCGGAATGCCTTTGCCGCCGCGCGGACAGCCTTCTGCTCTGCCGGTGTGTAGGCGCGCAGTGCGTGCTGCACGCGGTTGGAGAGCTGCGCAAGAACGTCATTGGGAATGTCGGACGGACTCTGGCTGATGAAGTATACGCCGACACCCTTTGAGCGGATAAGCTTTACGACCTGCACTATCTTCTGCACCAGTGCCTTCGGGCAGTCGGAGAACAGCAGGTGTGCCTCGTCAAAGAAGAATATCATGCGCGGCTTTTCAAGGTCGCCCACCTCGGGCAGCTTCTCGAACAGCTCTGTCAGCATCCACAGCAGGAAAGTGCCGTAAACTGTGGGGCTTTGGATAAGGCGGTCAGAGGAGAGAATATTTATGTAGCCGCGCCCGTCAGAATCGGTGCGCATCCAGTCCTTTATATTCAGGCTGGGTTCGCCGAAGAACTGCTCGCCGCCCTCATCCTCAAAGGCAAGCAGCGCACGCTGTATTGCGCCTATGCTGGCGGAGGAGACGTTGCCGTACAGCGTGGTATACTCCGCGCGGTGCTCACCCACAAACTGCACCATGGAGCGCAGATCCTTAAGGTCGATGAGCAGCAGCTCATTATCGTCCGCCACGCGGAACACGATGTTCAGCACACCCTGCTGCACCTCGGTCAGACCCAACAGGCGGCTCAGCAGTACAGGCCCCATCTCAGAAACGGACACGCGCACAGGTATACCGTTCTCGCCGAAGATATCCCAGAAGCGGGTGGGGTATGAGCGGAAGTCAAACCCGCCCAGGTCAAAGCGCGCTATACGCTCGCGCATATCCTCAGTGTCCTTGCCTGGCTTGCACATACCGGAGAGATCGCCCTTGATGTCAGCCATGAACACCGGCACGCCCATATCGGAAAACGACTCTGCCATCACCTTCATGGTGATGGTCTTACCGGTGCCGGTTGCACCGGCGATAAGGCCGTGGCGGTTTGCCATGTTGGGCAGGAGATAAAGCTTTTTGTCAGAGCAGGCCAAATATATTTTTTTGTCTGTATACATGGATATTTCCCCCTGATATCTTTATTATCAATAATAATTGATAGTATAATATCACATATTTTTACTGCACACAATATCTTAATTAACAAAGTGTAAAATTTGTCGCGTTATTAGCTCTGATAGGACAAAATGCAAAAGCTTTATATTGAGCGCGGGCGGAAAATGTGATAAGATAATGCCATCTTAAATGTTTCTTAAGAAAGAGTGATATAGTGAAAACAAGAGTGATTTCCGCGATAGTGCTGATTGCCATTTCGTTTACCTGCGTGTTTCTCTCACCGGTGACGCGCGTGCTTTTTTTTGCCGCCGCCGGCATACTGTGCGCGTATGAGCTGAGCCGCAACTATGAAAAGCTGGGTGTCAACTGCGGCGCGTGGGTTATGTATGTGTACATTGCTGCACAGGCCGTGCTGACGCTGTGCAATGCAGGGGCTATTGCGTATATCGCGTGTATGGCGGGCAGCATTTATCTTGCGCTGTTTGATGGGATTATCCGCCACCGCGTCTCGGGTGACGGTGCAGTGTACACCGTTATGGGGCTTGCATACCCAAGCTTCATTTTCGGCCTGCTGATGATGATATGCGTCAGTCCTAATTGGACAGATGTGTTGGTGCTGGCGTGCTTTTCCACATGGGTGTGTGACAGTTTCGCCCTTTTCGGCGGCAAGCGCTTTGGCAAGCACCGCGTTGCGCCGGATGTCAGCCCCAATAAAACTGTTGAGGGCTGTGTCTGCGGCTTTCTTTCGTCAATTATCACGGGCATAATCATTTATTATGTACCCGTGCTGTGTGAGGGTATCCCGCTCTGGCTGTGCGTGGTGACGTGTGCATTTGCATCCACCATGGGTCAGATTGGTGACCTTGCCGAGTCGCTTATAAAGCGCATGATCGGCGTGAAGGATTTTTCAAACCTTATCCCGGGTCACGGCGGTATGTTTGACCGTGCCGACAGTCTGATGTTCTCCATCCCCAGCGCATATATCTGTCTATTCGTCTTTGGCTTCGTAACACTTGGCTGATAACCACCGCTTAAATGAAAGGAATAATAATGGATAATAACACCGCGCCCCTAAATCAAAAGGCAATGCTGATCATAAATCCGGTTTCCGGCAAGAAGCTTGTGCTGAAGCATATCACCGGCATCATCCGCAGTCTGATGAATGCAGGCTATCTTGTCACCACGTTCGTGACCTCCTGCCGCGGCGAGGCAACGGAGTTTGTGCAGCGCTATGGGCGTGACTATGACCTGATATGCTGCACCGGCGGTGACGGCTCCCTCAATGAGACCTTGACCGGCCTTGCCCGCGAGGAGATAGATGTGCCCCTTGGGTACATTCCCTGCGGCAGCACCAATGACTTTGCCCAGTCGCATGAGCTGTCCACTGATATACCGACAGCCGCGGCGAATATTGCCTCCGGCAAGTGCCGCCGGTATGACATTGGCCGCTTTGGTGATAACTTTTTCTCCTACGTTGCGGCGTTCGGCGCGTTCTCGTGGCTGTCGTATACGACCGACCAGCGCATGAAAAACGCCCTTGGCCACACGGCATACATCCTTGACGGTATAAAGGATGTCTACAAGATAAAGCCGGAGCACGTTCGAGTAACGGCCAATGGCCAGACCTATGAGGATGATTATATCTTCGGTGCGGTGTGCAACAGCACCTCCGTCGCCGGTACGATCGAGCTTCCGGCGAATATGGTTGACACGGCGGACGGCCTTTTTGAGGTGCTGCTTGTCAAAATGCCGGAGACGCTCAGTGAGCTAAACTCCATCATAACCGCCGTGTTGAATCAGGACTATTCAAACCCGCTTATAACCTTCTTCCAGGCCAGCACCATCGACATTGATAACCCGCCCGACCTGTTCTGGGCGCTGGACGGTGAGCGCTCCGACTGGTATGAGCATATCCATATCGAACTCATGCCCAAATTCCTCAACCTGCAGGGATAAAATAACAACGCAAAGAACCCCGACTTGGGATTATGCTCCCAAGCCGGGGTTAAGTGTTTACCGTTATTCCCTTTTCAATCCTCGACATCGATATCTATGCCCAGCTCGCGTGGGAGGAAGCGTGGGCAGACGTTTTCGGACACGGTTATGACGGACGCTGCAAGGCGTGTGCCCAGCTCGACCGATTCGCGCATGGATTTACCATAGGTAAGTCCGACCGCAACACCGGCGCAGAACGCGTCCCCCGCGCCTGTGGTATCACGCACATTGACGCGGCGTGCGGGGTAAATGCCCTTTTCACCGTGCATATCAGCGTACACCGCGCCCTTTGACCCGACCGTGACCACCATGGACGGTATCTTCGCATTGACAACGCGGCGGGAAAGCTCATCACAAAGCTCCTCCATGCTGAGCTTTTCCATTTCACACACAAAGAGTATGCCCGCCTCCTCAACGTTGCAGACAAAGCAATCTATAGACTGCAAAAAGTCCCTGCGCTGTGAGGCAATGCTCATGTTGGCGACGACGGCATACACGCGCTTATTATACTTTTCTGCGTACTTGAAAACGCTTTTTATAATTTCCTTATCAAGGTCTATCTCCACAATGATGCTGTCGCAGTCGGCAAATATCTCATCGCCCTTTTCCTCGACAAGGTTTATCAGCGTAGTCATATCGGGGCGCTTGGATATTGCGCCCACAACGTCACCTGTCTCATCAAACACGGCCAGCCACATACCCATACCGTTCGGCACAGCGGGGACAAAGCGCGTGTCCACCTTGTGGTTATTCAGCTTGCGCAGAACCTCCGCGCCCTCGGGCGTATCGTCCACCATGCTGACAAAGCGCGGTCTCAGCTCCAAATTGGCGATATCCTCCGCCACGTTGCGCCCAACGCCGCCATGCACAAACTCCACATTGCCCGCATTGCGCCCGCCGGGTATGTAAATATCCTCCGGAAAGCCCTTGATATCAAGAAACACATTGCCAATTACGGTTATCGCCATTATTTTGTCCTCTTCTTCCTTTTTCTCGGATTATACCCTATTTTCACGCTATAGACAAGAGTAATTATAGTATCACAGTCTCGTTCAGACGCTTTTTATGCTCTTTCCAGTCCGGCATGAGCTTTGTCATCAGGGCGTGAAATGCCGGCGAGTGATCAGGGTGCACAAAGTGGCAGAGCTCATGCAAAACAACATATCTGATGCAGTCAGAATCTGCACGGACAAGGGCCGTGTTGAATGTGATGATCCCGCGCTGCGGCTGACAGCTTCCCCAGCGGCTTTTCATCTTCCTCATGCGTATCTCCGGCATTTTCACACCGTAGGATATTAGCAAAGGCCACATCTGTTCACACACCTCAACTATCACCCGCCTGCCAAAGCTGCGCATAGCCGCCTCTTTTGCCCTCGCCTGCGCCTCGGGGTCATCCGGTGTTTTCAGTGCAATGGTAAGCACACCGTTTTCCAGCTTGTAATCTGCGCTGTGATCGTGCGCAGGTGCTTTTTCCGTATACACGACCTGCACCTTGCTGCCCAAAAGCTGCACGACAGAGTTATCATCATATTCATGTGCTCGCGCCTCCCGCTCCTGTGCACGGTTGAGATAGCGGCTTATATATTCTGCATTGCGCCGCACCATGCCGTCAATCATCCCCACGGGCACACGCGCCGGTGCTGACACATACACCTCGCCGCCCGCCCTTATGCGCAGGTTGATGTTCTTCACGCGCTTTCTTTCCAGCGTGTATTCTATTTTCATGCCGTCCGGCAGGGTAAGCGTGCGCTGCATTGGCATATTCCATCTCCGTGAAATTTACGCCCCGTGGAGTGACCCACGGGGCGTAAGGGTTTATTTATTAAACTATTCTTCTGTCTCTTACCTGCGCGTCATAATGCTTGTTGAGCAGCGGTCTTACAACGTAGTAGATAAGCTTGTTCTCGCCGTTGAACATATACAGCGCGAACGTGGCGACAAAGCCGATAACGCCGATAAGAATTATCTTGCCGATAAGCTTCATAAGAAAGCTCAGGAATTTCTTCATAATTACTGTCCTTTCCTTTCTCAGTATGCCATAGAGTCGTCAAACTCCACGATGGTCGGGTCAAGCGGTTTCTCGTTGAGCACAACGGACATATAGTTGTTGACGCAGTTTCTCATCTCCTGGCGGGAAACGGTGCGGCTGTCCTCAAGGTCATGCTCAATGAAGATGAAGTGGAAGCCGAGATCACGCGCCTGCTCCTCCATGAGTGCGTGTACGCCAAGCATACCCTTGCAGGCGATGTTGTCGTTCATGAGCACCATGTCGCAGTTGAAGTTCTTTGCCCACTCCCAAACGGCGTTGACATTCTCCCAGCCGCCGACAGCGTGGTGACGCATACAGGCGCGCTGTGTCATTGCGGTCAGATCGTCCATTGCCTTGTCGGGGTCGTTGGTGTCGATCATGTTGTAGCCCATGGTGGAGTCCATGTTCAGCACGATGGTGATGCCCCAGCAGTTCTGCACCCAGGTCGGGAAGTCGGTGTAGTAAACAGCGGACGGTCCCCACAGGAATGCGCGGTGGCGGGTCTTGCCGCCGAAGGGCAGGTACTTATCCTCATACGCCTTGCGCATGAGCTTGATAACCTTGCGGTCAACCTCGTTGAAGTACGGATCCTGACCGTTAACGGACTGCCACTCATAGAGCTTGTAGAGGGACTCAGCAATACCGGAGAGCGGGGAGTACGGGGTCTTGAAGAAGTCCCACTTCTCCAGCTCGATGGTGTTCTGCTCATTGAACAGCTCTGCATACTTGAAAAGCTCGTTCCAGTCGTACTTGATGTTGTATTCCTTTTCAACAAAGGCGATCATCTCTTCAAGCACAGCGCGGGAGTACGGCAGTGCCTCAGGCTCAGTATGCTGCATGGCGAGGGTCACGGCATAGTCCGGCAGTGCCACGCGGCGACGCTGGAACATGGAGGTGGCCTCAGAGGCATTGCAGGGCATATTGGTGGTGAGGAATGCCTTGCCGAGGATGGGGAAGGCATCGTCCAGCGCAACGCCGGTCTCAGCCGCGCAGCGGGAGCAAACATCCGCCGGCAGACCGAATGACTCAGCCACGTCGATATAATACGGCTCAATATGCTGGTCAACGTCACAGATTATAAACTCAGGCAGAGTCTGGAGAGGAACAGGGGTCAGCCCCTTGAAGCCCATCATGATAAGCTCCGGTATGACCTCGTCCATAGGAACGATATTGTCACTGTCCTTGCCGCCGCCGAGACGCTTGTCGTTTTTGAGGATGAACGCGATGCGCTTTGTGAGGTTCTGCACGATGGCGTGCATATTCATATGCGCAATGCGAAGCTCTGTGCCGCGATAACCCTCAAACAGGCGGTCAATGAACATGAACGTGCCGAGGTAAGAGCCCATCCAGCGGTATTCCCAGAAGCCTTTCAGACACGGCAGCGGCGCGGATGCTACCATCTGCACCATGCTGACGAGGTTGTTGAGCCATTGGGTGTAATCATAAAACGTGTCTTTAACGCCGCGCCATTCGCGCCACTTGGCAACGCCGGTCTTGTCGTAATAACGGGTTCTCTGTCCGCCAACGCCGTGCTCGGCCTGCCACAGCGGGTCAAAGCGCTCAAGTTTTTTATCTATGGAAGCGATAAGCTTGTCAGTGATTTTCATCTTACTTACCTCCCTGAATGTTCTTTATCTCCAGCGCCTCAATAAAGGCCTGGAAGCGCGTGCGCAGCTGGCCGACAGCGCCCAGTGCGTACTCCTTCTCTATCGTGCAGCAGGGGATATGCAGCTCGTTTGTGTAGATGTGGGAGGCGAGAACCTTTTCATAGCTCCAGAACTCGCAGAATTTCATGTTTTCATAGATAACGCCGTCAGCCTTGAACTCATCCACAAGGCGCTTGACCTCGCTGTGGCGCTGGTCTATCTTCTCTCCATCCATAAAGCGCACGCACTGGTTCCAGTGCAGGTAATGGCGGCAGATCGCGTCAAACGCAGTTTCACCATCGAGGATCTCTATCTGCTCACGGCTGGGGAATGAGCCGAAGCAGTAACGGTCAGCCACGACCATTGCGCCGCAGGTCTCAATAAGCTTTGTGAACTCCGGATCATCAATCTCAGAGCCGACCAGTGCGACACGTGCGCGGAACGGGAAGCTGGGCTCACACTCGCGGGTTTTGACCTCTTCCAGCGTCTCTTCCAGATACGGCTTTATGAGATAGTGCGGGCAAACCTGGCTGACAAGCTGGATAACATGGAACTCATAGCCGGTTATCGGGGGATTGGGCAGCTTGCGGTAGTCGCCGATCTCGGTGATGATGCGGCTGATCTCGTTATGATCGGCCACGGCCTGACGCATTGCATCCTCAGATACGTCCACACCGCGCTCAGCCAGCTTATCAACGATCTTTACCTTCAGCTCGGTCTTATAATACTCCAGATTGGTCTTGTCACCCTTCATGGGCGGGTCAATGATGGTGCTGAAGAACTCCTCATTCTTGACAGGGTGGATGAGGTCAAAATGCTCTTCCATACGCTCCATTGCAGCGCAGCATTCAGAACCGAACAGACCCTCAAGATAGTTGTAGCCGCCCTCAATCGCGCGCTCAAGAATGGAGCGGACATATGGGCAGGTGCGCGTGGTCATGTAGTAGTTGGCCACGTCAGTGGATGTGCAGCGCGGGGCGCGCAGACGCGTGGAGAAGCAGCCGGGCAGGTTGAGAAGCGCCTCGGGTATGTAGTAGCAGTTGTAACCCAGTGCGTGCTTGCCTTCCTCGACAGCGCGCGTCACCAGTTCATTCTGCGCCTCCTGAAGCAGATTCTCAAAGTAGATAAGATGCTTTAGATCTTTCAAGCGGTACACCTCTTTTATATATTGTTTTTCAAGCGGATGATTTGGACATACCTATTCAAAGTATACTGTATAAATGTTATCACATCGCAACTTCATCGTCAAGAAAATATCTATATTTTTTCCCGTTCGTCTTTGATTTCTTTCCCAATCAAAGCTGCACCAAAAATGAAAAATAAAATTTACTCACGATTAACAACTCCCTCTTGCCCTTTTGCCGGAAAAATGATATGCTATAGACAAGCCAGTTCAACAAACCAAATACTATCAAAGGAGAGTGGACGAAATGGTTAAGCTAATTATGGGGCTGAAAGGCACCGGAAAGACAAAGAAGCTTGTAGAGCTCGTGCGCGGCGCTGTGAATGACGGCAATGGTGACGTTGTTGTTATTGAGAAAAAGCGTAAACTCACATACGATATCCCTTATCAGGCGCGTCTTATTGACGCTGACGAGTACGACATCGGCACATATGAATTTCTCAAGGGTATTATCTGCGGTATTCACGCAGGCAACTATGATATCACCCATTTCTATATAGACAACTTTATGAAGCTTGTCGAGGATGATTCCCCCGAGGCGTTTGAAACTTTCGTGACTTGGCTGGACGGTTTTGCAGAGAAGGAAAAGATAGAGTTTGTTATCTCCGTCTCCGCGGATCCTGCGACCGCTTCCGACAAGCTGAAGTCGTTCATGATTTAATTAAAATTAAAGCTTAAATAATAATAGACCGGACGTGAAAGCGTCCGGTCTATTATCTGTGCTTCTATCAGAATTTGTGAACTTCCGGTGCGCCGGTAAAGGAGCTGAATGTGGCAACGGCATTTTTGAAATACAGCACCTGCGTGTTGTCATCATTCTCATCATACATTGCGCGCAGATTGGTGTAATCGTCCAGCATGGACTTTTTCGCCTCTACGCGGTCATCCTCAACCAGCTCACCCTCCAGGCGCAGCCATGCACCGTCCTTAAATGCGCAGATCTCGCACTTGGGGTTTGCAGCAAGCTGCTTGGAGACGGACTTTGCCTTGCCCGTCTGGATATACAGCTTGCCCTCAAAAATGTGAACCGTACCGAAAGGGCGGACGTGCGGCTGATCACCATCCACCGTGGCGAGGAAATAGGTCTCAGCAGATTTCAGAAATTCGCATACTTTTTCCATTATAAATATACCTCCTGTAATTTTGCACAGCCTGTCGGCTGTCAATGATGCACTGATATACTATAATAATGGTATCACATACGGTTACGCTTGGCAAGTATTCATATCAACTGCCCTATATTGAACTTTGCCGCTTTTTTACGCGCTTTCCCGCAATTTTGTTGTTGACAAGTACGCTGATTTTAATGTATAATCAACAATCGACAGCGCACCGCGCTGTCTGATAAATTTATCAACTACTTCGCCGCAAGGCGATGTTGAGTATTAACCTGAAAGGAGTGCCAGTCAATGTTTAGAACCTACCAGCCCAAGAAACGCCAGCGCAAAATGGAGCACGGTTTCCGCAAGAGAATGAAGACCGCCAATGGCCGCAAGGTCCTCGCTCGCCGCAGAGCAAAGGGCAGAGCAAAGCTCAGCTACTGATTTCCCGGCACATGAGCAGGTTTTTAAGGGAATAAGGGAATATTTTCAGGGCGGAGCGATCCGCCCTTTAGGTGTTTCCGTAATTTTTAAATTGCAGCAGGAGGAACAGTTCGCTTGGACGTCAGATGTACACTTAAAAAGAACAGTGATTTCAGGCGGCTGTACTCAAAGGGTAAAAGCGTGGTGAACCCGTATATCGTGGTGTACTGCCGCAGAAACGGCCAGGGTATAAATCGCGTGGGCTATACTGTGTCCACAAAGCTTGGCCATGCCGTTGTGCGCAACCGCGTGCGAAGGAGACTGCGCGAGATATACCGCCTTAACTCCCCAAAGCTTAAATGCGGATGGGACATTGTCATTGTGGCAAGGGCGCGGTGTGTCGGCGCGGATTATAAAAAGCTGGACAATGCATTCACTGATGCGTGTTCGCGTCTCTCGCTTAAAAAGGGTGAGCAGGCATGAAAAAGCTTATGCTTGCGTCTATCCGGTTTTACCGGCGCTATATATCCCCTTCGCGGCCTCCCTGCTGCCGCTTCATCCCCACCTGCTCGCAGTATGCGCTTGAAGCGATTGAAAAATACGGTGCAATAAAAGGCGGCGTACTCGCGCTCAGACGTATACTCAGATGTCACCCTTTCCATGGGAAGGACTATGACATCTATGACCCTGTTCCGTAGAACATGGGCAAAGAAAAATTAAACACATTTTGAGGAGAAACTATGTGGGCAGCAATTACTAAGCCTTTTGCCTGGCTCATGGTCAAGCTCTATGAGTTCACAGGCAACTACGGTGTATCCATTATACTTTTCGCTCTGGTCGTCAACCTTATCCTCACGCCGTTCATGGCAAAGAGCAAGAAGGGTATGATGCGCACCTCCCGTCTCCAGCCCCAGATGCAGGAGCTTCAGCGCCGGCACGAGGGCAACCCCCAGAAGCTCAATCAGGAAATGCAGAAGCTTTATCAGGAAAACGGCGCAAGCCCCATGTCCGGCTGTCTGTGGTCTCTGATCCCGTTCCCGATCCTCATTGCGCTCTACAGCGTCATTCGCCAGCCCCTTACCAGAATGATGTTTGTTGCGCAGGAGGTCGTCGATGCCATCCAGACCTTCTTTGTGGATTCCGGCCTGTACACCGTCCCCGCAAAGCAGGATGCTTACTTTGAGATAAAGCTTGCAAATCTTGCACATGAGCATTGGGATAGTCTCCAAACCGCTCTCGCCGGAAAGATTGACGGACTTCTCAACATTGATTTCAGCTTCATCGGTCTCAACCTCGGCAGTCAGCCGGAGTGGAACTTCATGTTCAAGACTGATTGGAGCGATGTGAGTGTATGGCTCCCCGCGCTGGGCCTGTTCCTCATTCCGTTCATCTCCGCGTTCCTCTCCTGGGTATCCATGAAGATATCCAACGCCTCTCAGCCGCAGGCCAACGAGCAGGCTGCCGCCTCCATGAAGAGCATGAACATCATGATGCCCTTGATGAGCGTGTGGATCTGCTTTGTCATGCCCGCCGCAATGGGTATTTACTGGATCGCCAACAGCGTTTTCGGCATGATCCGTGACTTCATCCTCACCAAGGTATACACCAAGAAGCTGGACAAAGAGGATGCAGAGCGTATCGCCGCCAGATCCGCCCGTGAGAAAGAGCTGGAGGCAAAGCGTCTTGAGACCGAGCGCCTGCGCGCAGAGGGCAAGACCGAGAAGAACGTCAACACCAGCAAGAAAAAGATGCAGGCCGTTGAAAAGCAGAAGAGTGATGAGCGCAAGGCCGCACTTGACCGCGCTGAGCGCGCCGCCCGCCGCGAGCGCCTTGGCATAAAGGAAAACGAAATTCCCGCATCCCAGGTCGGCAACCGCCGCTATGCGCGCGGCCGTGCATACGTGCCTGATCGCTTTGTCAACCCCGAGGCCGCTGAGGAGGCAACCCTTGCCGCCGCTGCCGAGTCTGAATTTGCCCCCGCCATAGACGAGAGCATCCCCGATGATGTCATCCTCAGCGAGAGCGTTGAGACCGTCGAGGTTCAGGCAGAGGTTGAAGCCGAGGCCGCTGTTGCTGTGTCAGAGGCTGATGAGACAGTCCAGGCCGCTGAAGAGACCAGCGAAGAATAAACAGGAGTAACGACAATTATGATAAAAACTTTGGAAAAGTCCGGCCGCACCGAGGACGATGCGATCCTCGCGGCTCTAAAGGAGCTTGGACTTGACCGTGACGATGTATCTGTTGAGATCGTTGCGCGCGCCAAATCCGGTTTTCTCGGCATAGGCGCATCTCCGGCCATCGTGCGCGTTAGCTACGAAGTGCCCGATGAAGTGCCGGTCGCCGCGCCTCCCGTTGTTGAGGAGGAGAAGGCCGCCGCACCCGCCCCCATTGACGAGCCTGCGGAGTATGCCGCTGTACGCGCATTTGTCAGCGGTCTGCTTGAGCGCATGGGCGTCAAGGCCGACATTGATATAAAGCCCCGCGATAACGGCGGCATAAACGTCAATCTCTCCGGCAACAACATGGGCGCAATAATCGGCCGCCGCGGTGAGACGCTGGACGCTATCCAGCACCTCACCAACTATGTTGTCAACCGCGGCAGCGAGACGCATCTGCACATCAGTGTTGACGCGGAGAACTATCGCGCAAAGCGCGAGGAGTCGCTGACGAGGCTGGCCGAGAAAATGGCTGAAAAGGCTATAAAGTACAAGCGCAGCATGGCGCTGGAGCCGATGAACTCTTACGAGCGCCATGTCATCCACAGCACTTTGCAGAACTATGAAGGCGTAACCACCAGCTCCACCGGTGTTGAGCCGAACCGCCGCGTTGTTGTGTCCTATGTGCGCGGTGATTCCAACCGCTCCTCCCGTCCTGAGCGCCGCCGCGACAATAATTCCGCACCCCGCGCGCCCCACACCGCCGAGACGAGCAGCGCCGCTCCCGCTTCTGCAAGCACCGAAAGCCGTTCCAACAAGCCCCAGAGCCGTGAATGGGCCTGAGGCAGACTTACTTGATTTATCTTAATTAACTTTATGTGCCATGCACATCGGAGGAATTAACAATGATTTTTGAAAATGTAAGAGATGCCCTTGCCCAGCAGTTCGAGGCTGACCCCGATTCCATCACCATGGAAACCAGCCTTATCGACGATCTCGGTGCTGACTCTCTGGATGTTGTTGAGCTGATCATGTCCCTTGAGGATTCTTTCGGCATCAGCATCAGTGACGAGGATGCAGCCCAGCTCACCACTGTTCAGAAGATAGTTGACTATCTTGAGAAGGCAAAATAAATCATACCCCGCGTTTAACCCCGGGAGGAGAGAACGGAAACATTCTCTCCTCTCTCGTCAGCTATACCAGCTTTTGCATACGCGCTCATCCCGCGTATGCCCAGTTCCCGAAAAAGGATGTGAATCTTACTTATTATGGCTATAATTAAACAGCTTTATCAAAGTCTGCGTGAATATAAAAAGCCCACTATCATCACGTTTTTGCTGATGATAGCTGAGGTTTTCATTGAGGTGCTCATCCCCTTTATCACGGCTGAGCTTGTCAACATGATAAAGGCTGGCACGGAGATGGGCACAGTTGTGCGCATTGGTCTGGTGCTGGTCGGGATGAGCCTCATCTCCCTCGCCTGCGGTTCGGCAGGCGGCTACACCTGTTCCAAAGCCTCCTCCGGTTTTGCCAAAAACCTGAGGCATGACGTGTTCGCGCGTGTGCAGGACTTCTCCTTTGAGAATGTGGATCACTTTTCCACAGCCTCCCTTGTCACGCGCCTTACAACGGATATCCAGAATGTGCAGTTTGCGTACATGATGGTTATCCGCACGGCGATCCGCTCACCGCTGATGTTCATCTTCTCTATCGTGATGGCGTTCATCATGGGCGGCTCACTGGCGGCGACCTTTGTGGTTGTGGTTCCTGTGCTGGGACTGGGAATGTACATCATCGCGAAAAAGGCCATGCCCGCTTTCCGCGCCGTGTTCAAAAAGTACGACAAGCTGAACGAGTCCATTGAGGAAAACGTGCGTGCAATGCGCGTTGTCAAGGGCTTTTCCCGCGAGGATTATGAAAAGCAGAAGTTCGCCGCGGCATCCGGCAACATTGCAAAGGACTTCACCTATGCTGAGCGCATTGTGGCGCTCAACGGCCCCTTGATGCAGCTTTGTGTATACTTCAACATGATATTCATCCTCACTGTCGGCTCGCGCATTATCATCACCAGCGGCGGCAGCACCATTGACGTGGGGCAGATATCCGCAATGCTCACCTACGGCTTCCAGATACTCATGAGCCTGATGATGATATCCATGATATACGTCATGCTCACCATGTCGGCTGAGTCTGCTGCGCGTATCAGTGAGGTTCTCTCTGAGACCAGCACCCTCACAAACCCCGATGAACCGATATATGATATCCCCGACGGTTCTATCGACTTTGACAATGTGTCCTTTAAATATTCCCTCAAGGCCGAGAAATATGCCCTCAGCAACATCAACCTGCATATTGACTCCGGCATGACTGTGGGTATACTTGGCGGAACAGGCTCGTCCAAGTCCACACTTATCCAGCTTATTTCCCGTCTTTACGATGTCACAGTCGGCAGTGTGAAGGTCGGCGGTCACGATGTGCGTGAATATGACCTTGACGCACTGCGCTCCGCTGTGGCGGTGGTACTGCAAAAGAACACGCTTTTCTCCGGCACTATCAAGGAAAATCTCCGCTGGGGTGACGCGAACGCGACCGATGAGGAGATGGTTGCAGCCTGCAAGCTTGCACAGGCGGATGATTTTGTCCGCGCCTTCCCCGATGGGTACGACACCTATATTGAGCAGGGCGGCACGAACGTGTCCGGCGGTCAGAAGCAGAGACTGTGCATTGCGCGCGCACTGCTGAAAAAGCCAAAGGTGCTGATACTTGATGACTCCACCAGTGCCGTTGACACGCACACGGACGCGCTGATCCGTGAGGGCTTCAAGGCGTTTATCCCGACCACCACTAAGATAATAATTGCCCAACGCGTGGCATCCGTGCAGGATTCCGACCTCATAATCATCATGGATAACGGCAGCATCGCCGATATGGGCAAGCATGATGAGCTGCTTGAACGCAGTCCTATCTATCGTGAGGTATATGAGCAGCAGACAAACGGAGGTGAGGACGATGAATAAGAAGCTTCCTAAGACTGATTTCAGCTCCCTTGGGCGCACGATCAAAAAGTTCTTCGGCTATTACCCTGTCCTCGCGCCGCTCACCGTTGTGTGTATTCTGTTTTCATCCATTGTCAGCTCCATTCCCTCGATTTTCATCCAGAATGTACTGACAGTTGTGGAGAAGTGGGTCGATACAGGCGACTGGATCTCCGCCAAGGCTGAGATAATCCCCTATATCATTCTGCTCGCCGTGCTCTATGTCATATCCATTATCGCCCTTGTTGCGTACAAGCAGCTTATGGCGATCATGACGCAGGGCTTCCTCGATAAGCTGCGCCGCGAAACCTTTGACGGTATGCAGGATCTGCCCATCAAGTATTTTGACACGCACAAGCACGGCGATATCATGAGCCACTACACCAACGACATTGACACCCTGCGCCAGCTTGTCAGCGAGGCAATGCCCGCGCTCATTCAGGCGGGGGCGATAGTGCTGACGGTGTTCACACTGATGCTGTACTTCTCCGTGTGGCTCACACTGGTGCTGGTGTGCGGCATTGTCGCAATGACCTTTGTTGCAAAGCGCATTGGCGGCGGTTCTGCCCGCTACTTCCTCGCAAACCAGACCGCCGTTGCAAACGCTGAGGGCTTTGTGCAGGAGATGATGTCCGGCCAGAAGGTCATAAAGGTGTTCTGCCACGAGGATGAGACCCTCGCCGATTTTGACAAGATAAATGAAGAGGTGTTTGAGGCCAGCTTCAAGGCCAATGCCTACGCCAACACCCTCGGCCCTATCATGAGCAATATCGGCAACGTGCTGTATGTTGTGCTGGCACTTGTCGGCGGTGTGCTGATGCTTGCAGGTGTGCAGAATCTCAGCCTTTCCGGTCTTGCGCTGGACGTTACGGTGCTTGTGCCATTTTTGAACATGGCAAAGCAGTTCACCGGCAACGTCAACCAGCTTTCACAGCAGATAAACGCAATCGTCATGGCGGCGGCCGGCGCACAGCGTCTGTTCGCCCTTGTTGACCAGCCCGCAGAGGCTGACGATGGCTATGTCACGCTGGTAAACGCTGAAATCGCGCCGGACGGCACTATAACCGAGACTGACAAGCGCACAGGTCACTGGGCATGGCGCCACCCCCATGGTGACGGGACGCTCACCTACACCGAGCTTCGCGGTGATGTGCGCATGGTGAATGTGGACTTTGCGTATGAAGAGGGTAAGGACGTGCTGCACGATGTATCCGTGTATGCAGAGCCGGGGCAGAAGGTCGCCTTTGTCGGCGCAACAGGTGCCGGTAAAACCACAATAACCAACCTCATCAACCGCTTTTATGACATTGCCGACGGTAAAATCCGCTATGACGGCATAAACATCAACAAGATCAAGAAATCCGACCTGCGCCGCTCTCTGGGCATAGTTTTGCAGGATACAAACCTGTTCACCGGCTCTGTCATGGAGAATATCCGCTATGGCCGCCTTGACGCAACAGATGATGACTGCATCGCCGCGGCGAAGCTCTCCGGCGCGGATGACTTCATCCGCCGTCTGCCGCAGGGGTATGACACTGAGCTTGCGGGCAACGGTGCAAACCTGTCGCAGGGTCAGCGCCAGCTTATTGCTATAGCGCGCGCCGCTGTCGCAGATCCGCCGGTCATGATTATGGACGAGGCCACCTCCTCCATCGACACGCGCACCGAGGCCATCGTGCAGCGCGGTATGGACAAGCTGATGGAGGGGCGCACAGTGTTTGTAATCGCGCACCGCCTGTCCACCGTTATGGACTCCGACGTTATAATGGTGCTTGACCATGGCCGCATAATCGAGCGCGGCAATCACAGCAAGCTCATCGCTGAAAAGGGCGTTTACTATCAGCTCTATACCGGCGCATTCGAGCTGGAGTGATAAAAAAGAACATCCCTCTAAGGATGCCGGAAAATAATATTGGGTGTACGTCCCCTGCAGAAGGACGTACACCCTTTTTATATGGTTATTAGCGAATAAGCAATTATGCAGCCTTGCCGTTCAGGGCAAGGTAAAAATATGACCCAACGCGGATGCGGTCAAAGTTCATGCCTGGGTTCATAAACTCCAGCATGGATTTCTCCGACTGGTAGCTCAGTCCGTATGCAGAGCATATACCGCTCACGGTATCGCCGGACACAATTTTATGTTCAACCACCGTGTATTCCGCACTGTCCGCCGTTGTAACGGGCAGAAGCAGACTCTGCCCCGCGCGGAGATTATTTACGTTTTTCAGCTTGTTCAGCTTTAATATCTGGTTTGAAAATGTGTTGTAATTAAGCCCCATTGCGCTGTATATGCCGGTCAGCGTATCGCCGCGCTCTATCGTGCGGCGGACGATGTAATATTTCACGCTGTCACCCTTGGCAAGCTTCACACCGCCCTCGACTGCGCCGCCGGACACGGTGGAATCGGCAGAAGCTGCACCCCAATAGCTGGGGTAGGTCTGGTCACGCCAGGTTGAACCGGTTGATGCACCGCCGGAGGTATCGGTGCTCGGCGTATCTGTGGGTGCGGTCACGGTGCTGTCAGTACCGGATGCGGCAGGCGGCGTGGCGGCGAAAGCCGATGTCAGCTCTGCGGCCTTTTCATTAGACACGGGGAAGTACAGCGTTGCCCCTACTGCGACCTTTTCAAGCTGGGCGGTACTGGTGAAGCCGTTTAGCGTCATGATAATTCCGCCGCAGCTATAGTAATCCAGCCCAAGGCGTTGGCACACGCCGATAACAGAATCACCGGAGGCAAAGGTTATTGCTACAACGTCACTGTCGGCACACGCGGCAGGCGACAGCGGCATGATGAGAGCCGATACGAGCACAGCGCATATTATAAAATTTCTCACGTTCTTTTTCATATTCATGCACCCCTCTTTGTATAAAACAAAGCGTCTATCTCGCCCCTCCAGTCAACATAACACAGTTTACAACATAATTCGTCATCTTGCAACCCCTTTTTTATCATTCCGGTAAAAATTCTATGATGAGAGCAGATATTTTATTCCTGTATACCGGCAAGAGAGCCTGCATTTATCATGCAAGCCCTCTTGTTTGGTTTATATTAAGTTCTTCTTATTCTCAGCAATTCACGTCAGCAATAGCCGATGGCAAGGCCGAAGAGCAAAATGCCGCTTGTCAGCAGGAGGTTAAGCGCCTGGAACTTCCACGACCACCTGGCGTAATCGCCATAACTGACCCCTGCAAGGCCGAGGCTTATCAAAAGCACGGGATTTGTCGGATAAAAGACGTTTGAAAAACCGTCACCAAAGGCAAACGCCACGATGCAAAGCTGTGCCGGTATGCCGAATATCTGTGCAATGGGCACGATAAGCGGGATGAGCAAAAACGCTTTGGCAGAGCCTGACGCGATGAAGAAGTTCATCACCAGCACGATGAGGTATATAAACAGTATCACCAGCGCCCGCGGAAGCGTTCCTGCAAGCTGCACTGCGCCGTAGAGTATCGTGTCAAGTATTTTGGCCTCAGTCAGCGTATATTTTATAGAGCTTGCCATCATTATCATCAGCACGCCCGGCAGGATGCTGACAGCGCCATCCCAGAACGTTTTGCACAGCGCCTTGCCGCTCATACCGGACACGCGCGCGGCGATAACACCGCCCACGAGGAACGCCAACGCGATTATCACCATTGTGTAATCCTGCAAAAACGTCAGCACGCTGGAGGCCAGCACCAGCAGCACACCAGCGCCCAGTATGCTGCCGAAGCACTTGATGCCGCGCGCAAGCTTCTCATTCCGTTCAAACGCGCTTTGAAGCGACTGCGGCTCAATCGGGCGCTCAACCGCCTTTGCGTGGTGATAGAGAAAGGCCAGCAGCAGAAAATAGATAAGCACAAGGCTGACCAGTCTCAGCCATATGCCGGAGAACATGGGCAGACCTGCAAGGCTTTGCGCCACGCCCACGGTGAACGGATTCAGCACGCCGGAGGCAAACCCGCAGCCGACTGCAATAAGACTCATCCCCATGCCGGTGAGCGCGTCCCATCCCAGCTTCAGTGACAGCGCCACAACTATCGGCACGAGCGGCACGCACTCCTCAAACGACCCGACAAGGCCGCCCATCAGGATGAAAAACAGCGTGAGCATTGCAAGCAGGGTGTATCTCTTGCCGCCAAAACGCGCGGTGATAGCGTCCAGCATATAGCGCACGAGCAGGCATTTATCCAGCGCGTTGAACACACCGCCGATGACCAGCAGAAAAGCGATCACCGCGATGACCGCGCCGCCGCCATCCGCACCGAATATCAGCACCGGCGACAATATCCATTTGCCAAAGCTTATCCCGCCGTCTACAAAGCGAAAGCCGCCATCGGTATCAATTACGGTGTTGCCGTTTGCATCCACGGTGCGCGCATATTCGCCGCCCGGGATAATAAAGGTCAGCACATAGGTCGCGGCCATCAGGATGAATATCACCACTATCGCCGTGATAAAGCTCTTCGCGCTGATATTCAGCCCCTTTTTTTCTTTGCCCTCCATCTCAACATCTCCTTGTGCTTGTGTTTGACTGCATTATATCACGCATCAAGCGCTTTGTCATGGTCAGCTGACGCGATCTGCGCAAAAAAGTTAACCAGCTTTTGAGATGGTTTTTGCATATATCATGTGATATTATCTGAAAATTTCGCATCTGCGCGGGTTTCACTTTCATTTTGCGGCAAATTCCTGTATAATTTGCGCATACAAGTTGTATGGAGGTCAATCAGATGCACGAGCTGAACAAATATACCCCGCCGGATTTCACTTCACCCATGCTTGCAAACGCACCGGATGCCGTGTGCATACAGGCTGTGCGTGATGGCGTTGTCCCAGCGGGCTTTCACTCCACCAGCATTTACCCGGAGTATTTTAAAGTGGGCGGAAAGTGGCTGATGGCAGAGGAGAGCCGCATGGACTGTGTTGCCGTATACGAAAATGGCCGCATTGACATACGCGAGTTTCGCCGCGTGCGTGCAGGTGACCTTGTAATTGTCGGGCGCACGGAGGACGGCAGTGAGGGTATATTTGTCCACGGCAACGGATTCGGTGAAAAGTCGCAGGACGGTGATCTGTTCGCATTCCGCGCAAACCGCTCGCGTGAAACCGCATTTTCCAGAGACTACAGCGAGCTGTTCCGCCTTTTGCAGCATGAGCGTGACCATGGCAAGATAGTGTGGGTCGCGGGGCCTGCGCTGGCGTTTGACCGCGAGGCGCGCCGCGCCATGAGCGCCATTATAGAGGCGGGATATGTCCATGCCCTGCTTGCAGGCAACGCCCTTGCCACGCACGATCTGGAGGCGGCATGGATGAATACGGCACTCGGGCAGGATATCTACACCCAGCGTTCACAGCCAAACGGCCACTATAATCATCTTGACCTGATAAACGCCGTGCGCACCTGCGGCGGCATAAGCGAATTTATTGCAGAGAAGAATATATCCAACGGCATCATTTATTCCTGCACGAAGAAAAATGTGCCATACGTTCTCGCCGGTTCCATTCGTGACGATGGCCCGCTCCCTCCGGTCTATCCGAACGTTTACGCCGCACAGGACGCAATGCGCAGCGAAATTCGCGGCGCAACCACCGTTATCTGCCTTGCCAGTATGCTGCACTCCATCGCCGTTGGCAACATGACCCCGTCTTACCGCGTTATGCCTGACGGTACTGTGCGGCCGGTATACTTCTACTGCGTGGACGTGTCCGAATTTGCCATAAACAAGCTGACAGACCGCGGCAGTCTCGCTGCGCGCGGTATTGTGGCCAATGTGCAGGACTTCATTGTTTCGCTGAAAAACGGATTGGGTCTTTAAATTTGAGATATCCTGTTTTATAATATATGATATAAATATATACTGCGGTGTTCCCGCGCAAAGGAGCTGTGAACATGAACATTGCCCTTGATGAATTTAAGCAAGCCTATGAACGAATAGCCTCTGTTATCCATCGCACAGACCTGGAACATTCCACCACCTTTTCAGAAATGACAGGTGCGCAGATATACCTGAAATGCGAAAACCGCCAGAAAACCGGTGCGTTCAAGCTTCGCGGTGCAAGCAACAAGATCTTCTCAATGCTTGCGCGCGGTGATCGCTGTCCGGTCGTGGCCTCCTCTGCCGGCAACCACGCACAGGGCGTGGCATATGCGGCGAAAATGGCCGGTATTCCGGCGACGATAGTTATGCCTGTGGCTGCTCCTATCGCCAAGGTAAAGGCGACTGAGGGCTATGGCGCGCGCGTTGTGCTAGCGGGAAGCTGCTATGACGATGCCTATGCCGAGGCTTGCCGCATCTGCCGTGACGAGGGCGCAAAGTTTTTGCATCCTTACAACGATGTTGAGGTGATCGCAGGTCAGGGTACGCTCTCCCTTGAGATATTGCAGCAGCTTCCGCAGGCGGACGTTATCATCGTTCCGGCGGGCGGCGGCGGTCTGCTGGCCGGTGTTGCAGCGGCGGCAAAGCAGCTCAAACCGGATATAAAGGTATACGGTGTTCAGGCCGAGGGCGCGGACGCTATTGCGCAGAGCTTCGCCGCGGGGCATCTCGTCACGACGGAGACTGCCTCCACCATTGCTGACGGTATCGCCGTCAAAGCGCCGGGTGATATCACGGTCGATCTTATCGGGCAGTACGTTGATGGCGTTGTCACCGTGTCTGACCTTGAAATATCGGATGCCATATTGCTGCTTATGGAGCGCTCAAAGCAGATCGTTGAACCCGCCGGTGCAACGCCTCTCGCCGCCGTACTCAGCGGCAAGCTGGATGTGGCAGGTAAAAACGTTGTGTGCGTCCTGTCCGGCGGCAACATAGATGTCAGCTTTATTCAGTGCATTATTGAGCAGGGTCTTGTCGCGCGTCACCGCCGCATACGCTTCACGGTCACGCTGCTTGACCGCCCCGGCAGTCTTGCGCAGATGCTGGACGTTATTGCCGCTGCACGCGCCAATATTCTGACGGTCGAGCATGACAAGCTGTCCCTTGGGCTGAACCCGAACGAGACCACCGTGCATATCGCCTGTGAGGTCGGCGGAGCGGAGCATGGCGAGGCTGTGCTGGCCGGTCTGCGCGGGCTGGGCTATAAGGTGCAGGAGCAGTAAATTAAATATAATACAGTATAGACGCATATCAAGTAAACTGATATGCGTCTATTGTTATGTATATATCATGCTTTCTTAGCGGAATGTTAACGCATAAAGGGCGTATAATAGCGGCGATAGATATATAAAAACTAGGAGGATTCCTTTATGGATATATGGAGAGAGCTTGAAAACGAGGGGATAAACCCCTCTCTTCTGGCAGAGATTCGCGCATTCCGTGATGCGCACCCGGCACAGGTGGAGGCACAGTCGCGCATACCCACTCCGCAGTATCTCTACTATGGGCGCGAGATATGGGAAAGTGCCGCCGCCGCATTGCTCAGCGGTGAGCATCTGCTGCTTGCAGGGCCTAAAGCGACCGGTAAAAACGTGCTGGCCGAGAACCTTGCGGCGGCATTTGGCCGCCCCTGCTGGGACGTTTCCATGTATATAAATGTTGACGCTGCATCCCTTATCGGCGCGGATACCCTGCGTCAGGGTCAGGTGGAGTTTCGCGAGGGGCCGGTGTGCCAGTGCGCACGGCTGGGCGGCTTCGGCGTGCTGGACGAGGTGAACATGGCCAAGAATGAGGCGCTTGCCGTGCTGCACGCCACATTGGACTTTCGCCGTGTGATCGACGTGCCGGGGTATGAGCGCATTTTCCTTGACCCTGCCACGCGCTTCATCGGCACAATGAACTACGGCTACGCCGGTACGCGTGAGCTGAACGAGGCTCTGGTGTCGCGCTTTGTGGTGCTGGATATGCCGGTTATATCGCAGGATGACCTGGAAAAGCTGCTGCACCGCGGCTTCCCGGGACTGAAAAAGGAATGGTGCGCACAGTTTGCAGAGCTGTTTGATGATCTGCGCCGCAAGTGCGACAGCGCGGAGATATCCACCAAGGCGCTTGACCTGCGCGGTCTGCTGTCCGCCCTGCGCCTTATCGAGCGCGGCATAAGCACCCAGCAGGCACTGCGCCTTGGAATCATCAACAAGGCGTTCGACCCGTTTGAGCGGCAGCTTGTGGAGGATGCTGTATGGGCGCGTATCCCGCGTCAGGCAGACAGGGCGAAGCTTTTCGAGGGCTGATATGGACAGAGAGGATATCCAGCTCCGCCGCGCTGATAATCAGGTGTGGAACGGTGCGCAGGACTATAATCTGCGCGCGGAATACCACGCCTTTGATGGGGACGGCAACGCTGAGCTGTATTTCAACACGGTCATAGGTCTGGCCATGCATTATTATGATTTTGCAAGGTTCAAGCCGCTTTTGAACACCTTTCAAAGCCAGCCGCAGGGCGTACTGTACAGCGAGCTTTTCTGGCTGGGGCTGGAGGGGCTTGTGTATAGGCGCGAGTACGGCAAGCGCCCTGCGCTTGATGCTCTGCGGCGCGACTACGCGTGCTCTTGCCTTGCAAAGGACATATCCCACACCGATAAGCACAGTCTTGAAAGAGTGCGGGCTGCGTGGTTTGCGCGCGCAACCGGCGCGGCGTGGTCGGAGGATGAGTGGGAAAAAGCCCTGCTGGACGCGCTGGAGCTTCCCCTTGGACTTAACGAGGCGCAGATCGCCGCGCATATTGAGGCGCTGCTGTATATATACTTTCACCGCGCCAGACGCAGTGTGACCGACCGCCAGTGGGCGGGCTGGGTGGATCGCAGCTTCAATGGTAAAAAGCCGCCGTCGGGGTCAATCGCCAGCCGAAAGGCACTGCGCCGCCTTGCGCAGACTGACGCCGCAGAAGAAACCAGCGTGCGCGGTCGGGCACAGAAGGTGTGGATGCTGATGCAGGGCAAAACGCCGGAATCTGTTCTGCGCCGATATGTGGAGGCGGTGTTCGGCAAGTCTATGCTGACCCCCTCAGAGCTGAACGCCGCGGAAAAAGAGCTGTGCACCGGCGTGCATGAGAATTGCCGCCTGCACTTCACGTGCGGAATACCGGTTGGAAAAACGCTCAGCACGGAAACCGCGTGGGAGGTTGAAACCTTCAAGCGGCAGCGCGTTAAAAATCGCGAATACTTTGATAAAAACCTTGTTCAGAACCGCCTTATCATCAGCCGCCTGACGCAAAGCCTGCAAAACACGCTGCTCTTGCAGCAGGATGTCACGCGCTCACTCACGCGGGCAGGGCAACTATCCCCTGTTGATGCGTGGCGCGGCATAGCGCTGAGTGATGAGAAGGTGTTTTCCCGCAAGTGGGAGGATCAGCCGGACGAGCTGACGGTTGAGCTGCTACTTGACGGCTCTGCCTCGCAAAACCGGCAGCAGGAGAAGCTGGCAACGCAGGCGTATATTATTGCCGAGAGCTTGACCCGCTGCAACATCCCTGTGCGCGTCACCTCATACTGCTCTGTAAGCGGGTGCACGGTCATGCGTATTCTGCGTGACTTTGGTGATGCCGATAATGAGCGGCTATTCGACTATGTTGCCACGGGCTGGAACAGAGACGGCCTTGCAATGCGTGCAATGGGCTGGCTGATGCGGCACGATTATGCTGCGCGGCGGATACTGATCATCCTCTCGGACGCAAACCCGAATGATGACCAGAAGATACCCAGCAAGGGGCTGTCGCGTGGGAAAACCTACGGCGGCAAGGCCGGTATTGAGGATGCCGCGCATGAGGCCGCCGCCCTGCGGCTACAGAATGTGCCGCCGCTGTGCGTGTTCACCGGCAGCGATATGGAGCTGGATGGTGCGCGTAAGATCTACGGTAAGAATCTGACGCGTATTCCGGCAGTTGCGTGGTTTGCCAGCGCTGTCGGCAAGCTGCTGAAAGACCGCATTGAGGAATTGGGGTAAAGCCTGTTGCGTTTTTTGTGCCGGTTATAGTATAATCACAGCGGTGATGATAATGAAGAATACATCTCTATGCTATATTGAGCGCGGGCATGAATATCTCATGCTGCACCGCGTGAAAAAAGAACATGACGAGAATCACGACAAGTGGATAGGTATCGGCGGAAAATTTGAATACGGCGAAAGTCCGGAGGAGTGCATGGTGCGCGAAATGCGCGAGGAGACCGGTCTATCCCCGCTGTCGTGGCGCTACAGAGGGATAGTTACCTTCGTGTCGGACGAATGGGGCACGGAATATATGCACCTTTTCACCTGCAATGAGTATACCGGCACTGTGCGAGAGTGTGACGAGGGTGTGCTGGAATGGATAGATAAGGACGCGCTTCTCTCCCTGCCTATTTGGGAGGGGGACAAGATATTTTTGCGCCTGCTTGATACGGACACGCCGTTTTTCTCCCTAAAGCTCTGCTACAGCGGCAGTACGCTTACCCGCGCCATACTCAACGGCAATGAGTTGAGGATATAAAACTATATAAATTAAGCATGATTTTTGCTCTCTGACTGACGGATTTGTGATTTTTGTCAGCCGGAGAGCTTTTTGCGCGCCTGGAGATACAGAGACAAAGCGGTGAACCATCCAAACCCGCCGGTAATATTTCGGTAACGTATTTGGGCTCTCTATGTGGTACAATGAGAGTAATATAGAAAGGTGGGACGGATATGGCGGCGAACAGGCTGATTATCGTTGAGGATGACAGCGGCATTGCCGATGTTGTCGGGCTGAATCTGAGATATGTGGGATATGACTACGTTATATTCGATGACGGCAGAAAGGCGGCGGAGTATCTGGAAAAGGATCACTCCTTTGACCTTGCTCTGCTGGATATTATGCTGCCCGGGATGGACGGATTTGAGCTGTTTTCCCACATGGAAAAGTACAATATCCCCGTGATATACATGACCGCCAAGACCGACAGCGCGTCAGAGGTGCGCTCATTGCGTGACGGTGCTGAGGATTACATCGTCAAACCGTTTGAGGTGGTCACTCTGCTGGTGCGCATAGAAAAGGTATTGGCGCGGACAGGGCGGCTAAATCAAATATACCGCTTTCAGGATATGACCGTTGACGCACAGAACCGGACACTCACAAAAGCGGGGGAGTCGGTTACGCTCACGCCGCTGGAATTTGATGTGTTCTGCGTACTTGTGCGCAACAAAAACCGCACAGTTTCGCGCGAACGCATACTGAATGAAATATGGGGCGAGGACTATTTCGGCGACGTCAGAACGGTGGATGTCCGTATCGCCAACATACGAAAAAAGCTTGGCCTGACGGATGAGATACGAACCATATCCAAAACAGGCTATCGTTTGGAGGAGCGGAGAAAATGAAGCTGTGGCAGAAAATATCGCTGATATGCAGCGTGATACTAATTGCTGTTGTTGCCGCGTGCGCCGCGCTGCTGTTGGGCATGGCAAAGAATAAGTTGCTTACATCCGCGTATGAGCAGACAGAGAAGCGTGAACGCGAGCTGGAATATACATTCCTTAAAGAAATGGACTATCACGCGGTGGACAGTGACAGCGCAGCTGTGACGCGCGCTCTGCTTGATTACTGCTTTTCGCGGGCAGGGGAGAGCGGCGCTGTGCTGCTCGTGGATGGGGTGACTGTCTGCTCACAATTGACCTTTTCGCCTGTGGATTATTTGATGCCGGTGGATAATGGTGCGCGTGCAGAGTACAAAGGTGTTATAAACGGCAAAGATTATTACATCATCGGCAACCGCACAAGGATAAATTCTTTGCCCGATAAAGACTGCCTCATCTACCTTGCGGAGGATATAAGCCCCATATATGACAGCATACACTCCATGCTGTGGATGTTTGCGCTTGTGGGACTTGCCTGCACGGCGATTGGGCTGGGACTGATAATTTTCCTTGTCCGCCGCGCAATGACGCCGCTGTACAAGCTGCAAAATGCGACCACGGCCATTGCCGCGGGTGAATACACACAGCGCGCCGAGGTGGAAACTGCGGATGAGATCGGCACACTGGCGCGAAATTTCAACCACATGGCAGAATCCGTGCAGCATCATGTTGAAGAACTGACCGCTACGGCACAGCGCCAGCAGCTGTTTATCGGCGCAGTCACGCATGAGTTCAAAACGCCGCTGACCAGCATCTTGCTGAACACCGACACCCTGCAAAATACATACATGAGCGAGGACGAGCAGCAGGAGACCTTGCACAGCATTGAAACGCAGGCGAAGTGGCTGGAACGCCTTATACAGAAAATGCTGCGTCTTTTGACCATCAACCGCGAAATAAGCCTGAAAAAGATATCGACAGAAGAGCTTCTCAACCGCGTGCAGGAAAGCGCGGCCCTGCCGCTTCGCGAGAAAGGGATAGCACTTTCTGTACAGTGCAAGGCGCAAAGCATCACGGCTGACATAGACCTTATGCAGTCAGCGCTCATCAACCTTGTGGACAACGCGGCCAAGGCATCGCACGCGGGGCAAACCGTGCGCATCAACGCGCAGGGTAATATTATCGAGGTTTCGGATGATGGCCACGGCATACCGCCGGAGGCGATTGAGCATATAACAGAGCCGTTTTTCATGGTGGACAAATCCAGAAGCAAAAAATCCGGCGGTGTGGGGCTGGGTCTGGCGCTGGTGGAGGAGATAGTACGCGCGCACAATGCGGTGCTGGAAGTGGAAAGCAGAGAGGGGAGCGGAACAACCGCGCGGATACGCTTTCAGAATTGAACACTATAATAAAACGGTAATGTCCCGGTAACGACTTTTCACGCTGAGGGTGAGATAATTTGTCTATCCTAAAGGAGGCGTAAAAAATGAAAAAAAGAATTGGATTGATGTTGATGGCGGCGGCGCTGATAATGTCCGGCTGTCAGAAAGAGGAGAGCACTGCACCGGAGATGACGGTGGGGCAGAGCATGGTGGTCGAGGCTGCACAAGGCAGAGAGGGTTCAGCCAAATCAGCCTTTGCCGATGTGCCGGAAAGCTTCACCGGCGACTGGACAGGTGTGGACGGCTGTGTTGTTGTCCACGCGGACGCTGAGATAGAACTGCCGGATGTGTCCGGTATGCCGGTGGCAACGGTTGAGAGAAAGCAATTTGAACAGCAGGATGCAGATAAACTGCTGGAGGTATTCCTGAAAGGAAGCACACTGTATCGTGAACAGGGCGTAACAAAGCAGGAAGCGCAGGAGCGGCTGGAATACTATCAGGCGATTGAGCGCGGCGAGATCCGGTATGAGGGTGACGGCACAATTGACCGCGTGCCGGAGCTTATCAAGTATTACGAGGATCTGGTGAAAACAGCGCCGGATGAAAGCGAGCGCCTTACTGCGCCCACCACATTCCAAAAGACGGACACATGGAACGATGAAAGCGTCGCAGGCTTCGCCGAGGTTGACGGGAAACTTGTGCATATCAAGATATATAACGATTCGCACAGCAGAAATCAGGCCTGCTTCTACGCGGACGGCTATGGCAATGTGAATAATTGCAGCATTTATGACGCGGATGAGGACACAAAACCCGGTTTCACGGAAAAAACGGCAATCGAAATGGGCGATAAACTCATGAAAGCGCTGGAAAAGGAAAGTTTTATCTGTGGTCAGGTAAGAGAGGTCGCGTATTATGACAATAACAGCGACGTTTTCGACAGTGGATATGAGATGGAGTATGTGCGCACGGTCAACAGTTGCCCGGTCACGTATTGCCCGATGTATGAAATTACACCTGCCGGTGACGTATGGATGATTCCTGCGGCGACGGGAACGGCACTGCCGGAAAATGATTCATCTGCCGATGTGTGGGGGTATGAGCGCATTACAGTCTATGTCAACAAAACCGGTGTGGTCTACTTCTCGTGGCAGAACCCGTATACCGAGCCGGTGATTCAGTCGGTCAATTCACAGCTTATGGACTTTTCGGACATAGCGGACGTTTTCGCAAAGATGATAATGGTGAAAAACAGCGACCAGAAGCTTATAAATGAGAAAAACGGCTTTACAGTCATACAGAATATCGACATAGACAAGGTGACGCTGAACACGATGCGCATACGCGATAAGGATAACTATACGCAGGGGCTTCTTGTTCCGGTGTGGGATTTCTGGGGGACAATAAGCTATCAGCCGGAGAATGAGGCGTACAGCGGTCTTGTCTACGGCGGTGAGTACTACACCATCCATCTCACGGTGAACGCCATTGACGGCACGATAGTGGACAGAGAGTTAGGATATTAACGCGTATCTATACAATTTTGAAACATTTTCTGTTGTCAAATTGTTCAAAAACGAACCCTTGAATTTGGTTAAAGCTACAAAGTTTTTTAAATTGCCCCGAACGTGTTGACTTTGCGTTCGGGGCTTGATAATATTTAAGCGTCAAGGGTGCGGTAACGTTTCCGGTAACGTTACCGGTAATGTTTTCGGTGATAAAAAGCCGGTGTTGCGGCGAAAAAAGTTTTCGACTGACGGCAGGGAGTAGGCTATGACGATAAAAGATATTGCCAAAGCGTGCGGCGTCAGTGTCAGCACGGTGTCAAGGGTGCTCAATGACCGGCCTGATGTCAGCGCGGATGTGCGCAAAAAGGTGCGGCGCATGGTGGAGGAGAGCGGATATATCCCCAACAACAGCGCGCGCGACCTTGTCAGAAGCCAGCCGGACGCGATAGGCGTTATCGTGCGCGGTATGGGCAACCTCTTTTTTGCGGACCTGCTGAAAACCATATCAAAAGAGCTTGAGCAGAGCGGGAACACCATGGTGCTGCACTTTATCGACTCTGACGCGGACGAGGTAAAGGCCGGCGCAATATTAGAGCGCGAGAAGAAGCTGCGCGGGCTTATCTTCCTCGGCGGCAGGTTTGATTATACCCCGTCGGAGCTGGCGCTTATCGGCGTGCCGTATGTGTGCTGCTCGTTCACAAACTGTTTTGGAACACTTGGTGAGGATGACTATTCCTCAGTATCTATAGATGACTATGCCACCGCGTACAGCGCGGTTGAGGTGCTGATAAAGCTGGGGCACAGGCGCATTGCCGCCGTGGTGCCAAGCTGCAATGACCGCTCTATCAGCGAACTGAGATATAACGGCTACCGCGCCGCACTGCGTGATAACGAAATCGACTTTGACCCCGCACTGCTGGTGGAGACCGGCGGCTGCTTTGAAATGCCGGAGACGTATAACGGCGTGACGGCGCTGGTAAATAGCGGCGCTGACTTTACAGGGCTGATGACCCTCTCCGACACCACGGCGATGGCCGCAATGAAGGCACTGGAGGATTGCGGCAGACGCGTGCCGGAGGATGTGTCCGTCATTGGGATTGACGGGTTGAACGTGTCCGAATTTGTCTCACCGACGCTGACCACAATGGTTCAGCCGGCGGAGACGATGGGACGGGAGAGTGTGCATATCCTGCTGGATATGCTGGACGGGAGAGAGAAATCCCGCCATGTGTGCGTGCAGGCACAGCTTCGCCGCGGCGCGTCCGTATGCGCCCCTGATAATACTTGATTTTCTCATCCTTTTGGATGTGAAGATACCAAGCCCGCACGGGAGGGAAGCCCCCCTGTGTAGGGAAACAAAAATTTATTTTAAGGAGTAAGTTTCAAATGAAAAAGATTCTTGCAATGCTTCTTGCACTGTGCATGGTCTTTGCTCTGTGCGCCTGCGGCCAGTCCGCAGCCCCTGCAGAGGAAGCCGCCGCTCCCGCTGAGGAAGCTGCACCCGCAGAAGAGACCACCGCAGCCGGCTATGTCTACTGGCTCAACTTCAAGCCTGAGTCCGATGAGGTTCTCAAGACTGTTGCTGCCATGTACACTGAGGAGACCGGCGTTCCTGTCACCATCCTCACTGCTGCTCAGGGCACCTATCAGGAGACTCTGACCGCTGAGATGGACAAGAGCGAAGCTCCCACCCTGTTTGTCGTTGGCAACACCGGCGCCATCACCACTTGGGGCGAGGATTGCCTTGACCTCACCGGCACTGCAATCGCAAACGAGCTGACCACCGACGCTTACAACCTCTATGATGAGGATGGCAAGCTCTGCTCCATCGGCTACTGCTACGAGTGCTACGGCATCATCGTCAACAAGGTTCTGCTGGCTGAGGCCGGCTACAGCGTTGAGGACATCACCAACTTCGATTCCCTCAAGGCTATCGCTGAGGACATCCACGCCCGCGCAGACGAGCTTGGCTTTGACGCATTCACCTCTTCCGCAATGGATTCCAGCTCCAGCTGGCGCTTCACCGGCCACCTTGCCAACCTCGAGTACTACTACGAGTCCGTTGATGATCCCGCTGCATGGGAGACCTGCCCTGCCACCATCACCGGTGCTTACATGGACAACTACAAGAACCTGTGGGATCTCTACATAAACAACGCTGCTGCCGATCCCGCTGACCTCGCTGCCGGCGGCTTCGACGCCAACGACGAGTTCGCAACCGGCAAGGCCGTGTTCTACT